>JBIITN010000003.1:0-96059 GCA_044340485.1 Ilumatobacteraceae bacterium
CCATGCTCATTGCTTGTTCTTGCGACAGACCACGGCTCATCAAATAAAAGAGCTGCTCATCAGCAATCTTTGACACGGTTGCTTCGTGACCAATCTCTGCGTCGCGCTCGCCCACTTCGATGTACGGAAATGTGCGACTCTCGCTGTGTTCATCAAGAATCAACGCGTCACATTGCACGTGACTCTTACATCCGTAGGCACCTTCATCGACTCGTACCAGTCCGCGATACGTGGTGATACCACCGTCTTTGCTGATTGATTTCGAGACAATTTTTGAACTGGTTTCAGGCGCTGCGTGCACCATCTTTGCGCCAGCATCTTGATGCTGACCTGCTCCTGCGTACGCAACTGACAACACTTCGCCAGTTGCCTTCGGGCCAACTAAGTACACGCTTGGATACTTCATGGTCAACTTCGATCCGATGTTGCCATCGATCCATTCCATGTGTCCCTCGGCTTCAACACGCGCGCGCTTGGTGACCAAGTTGTAGACGTTTGGTGACCAGTTCTGAATGGTGGTGTATGTGACGTGAGCAGATGGCTTCACCACAATTTCCACCACAGCACTATGCAAAGAATCACTGGTGTACACAGGTGCCGAACAACCTTCGATGTAGTGCACTTTTGAGCCTTCGTCAGCGATGATCAAGGTGCGCTCGAATTGTCCAGCGTTTTCAGAGTTAATGCGGAAATACGCTTGCAACGGCATGTCACACTCGACACCTGGTGGTATGTAAATGAATGATCCACCCGACCACACAGCGGTGTTTAACGCTGAGAATTTGTTATCACCAGGAGGAATAACTGTTCCAAAATACTTTTTGACGAGGTCCGGGTACTCGCGCAGCGCAGTGTCCATGTCGCAAAACAAAATTCCTTGTGCTTCAAGATCTTCGCGGTTGCGGTGAAATACCACTTCTGACTCGTATTGAGCGGTAACGCCAGCCAAGTACTTACGTTCTGCTTCAGGAATACCCAACTTCTCGTAAGTGAGTTTCATTTGTTCGGGAAGGTCATCCCATTCATCTACCTGGTCGGTCGCAGGCTTTAGGTAGTAATAAATGTCTTGGAAATCAAGATCGGGCATGTTTACCGAGAACCAAGGTGCCATCGGCTTTCGATCAAAGGTGTTCAAGCTGCGCAGACGAAGGTCACGCATCCACTTTGGTTCACCCTTCCACCACGAAATCTGGTCGACAACGCGGTCACTGAGACCCTTTTCCGGGGTGAATGCGTATTCCACCTCGTCACTCCAGCCCAAGTTGTACTTGCTGAGATCCAAGTCGAAAGATGTCACGACGGTTGCCTCTTTTTGTGTATAGATGCGATGCATCTTGTTGCATTTTCGGCAGATAGCCCCCAAGGGGATTTCCACTACCGCCATAGTAACAATTCGAAAACCCAAACACCACAGGCGATTTCTGAATTTGAGCCCCACTCTGGTCACATCGCCTGAGAGCACCGACCGATAGCGTGAGCCGACTTATGGAACGCTTCGGTCTCGTCGGATTGCCTAACGCAGGAAAATCCTCTTTGTACAACGCACTCACGGGCGGAGGCGCGCTTGCTGCTCCATACGCGTTCGCCACCAAGGATCCAAACATCGGGGTCGCCAAGGTTCCTGACTCCCGCCTTGATGCGCTTGCCGAAATGTCACACTCAAAAAATGTGGTTCACGCATCTGTGCAGGTGGTTGACATCGGTGGCCTCGTGGAAGGTGCGAGCAAGGGTGAAGGCTTGGGAAACAAATTCCTCGCAAACATTCGTGAAGTAGACGCCATCGTGTTTGTTTTGCGCGCGTTCTCAGATCCCGATGTGCCAGGACCAGACGATCCTCTCGAACACTTACGTGTTGTCGAATTAGAACTTGCACTCGCCGACTTGGAAACAGTCGAGTCGCGATTGCAGAAAGTACAAAAAGCTGCGCGTGTCGATAAAAACGTCGCTGAAGAAGCTGAAATTTTGCAACGTGCATACGATGCATTAAGTGAAGGGTTGCCGCTGTATCGCGCGGGACTCACTTCCGATGAACGCGACATGCTTGCGCCGCATTTTCTTCTCACCAATCGTCGGGTGCTTGCAGTTGTAAATGTGGGCGAGAATGAACTAGATAAAATTCCTGCAATGGAAGACCGAGTACGAAGCGAACTTGCTCCCCCGGGCTCTCCTCAAGAACACGATGTTGAAGTGTTGGGGATGAGTGTCCAAATAGAGGCAGAAGCTGCACAACTACCTGATGAAGACCGCGCCGAGATGTTAGAAGCGCTCGGGTTGGGCGAAGGTGCTCTCACCAAGATGGTGCGCTCTGCCTATCACCTCCTCGGTCTGCGTACGTATTTCACCACCGGCGACAAAGAGACACGTGCGTGGACATTTCACGCGGGCGACAAGGCACCGGTGTGTGCAGGAAAGATTCACTCAGACATCCAGCGCGGGTTCATTCGCGCCGAGGTCATCCACTGGGATGAGTTGCTGGAAATTGGGTCGTGGAATAAAGCAAAAGAATTGGGCAAGATCCGAGCAGAAGGCAAGGAATATGAGTTCGTCGACGGCGACGTCACTGAGTTCCGATTTAACGTATAGATAGTCTCGCCCACCCGATCTCTGTATCCGGTTACACATTCCATGCACATGAACACCTCTTCAGATCCCGCGCCAATTTGGCTAGTGAGCAATGGTCACGTGCTGTGCTCGGCTCAACTTGCATCACGACGCAAACACAAACGCAAAGGATTGCGTGGGACTGACGACTCTCACGAACCCATCGTCATTGAGAAATGTCGATGGATCCACAGCATTGGCATGTCATACTCGCTTGATGTTGCATTCCTTGATGCAAATAACAGTGTTATTGCAATACATCGTGTTGCGCCGTGGCGTATCGATCGCCCCGTAAAAGACGCAGTACGCATTATTGAAGCTCAGGCAGGATCTTTCGAACGATGGCCACTTCGCACCGGAGATATTGTGGAAGTGCGACGTGTCTCTCAATAATGATCGCACCGCACCCGGTTTGTGGTTAGTCGCAACACCTATCGGCAACCTTGGTGACATCACGACTCGCGCAACTGATGTCTTGCGTGCCGCTTCAATCATTTGCTGTGAAGACACTCGGCGTACGGGTCGTTTGTTAACACTTCTTGGCATCGATCGCGCACAGTCACACACTCGACTTCTCATCACAAACGAACACACCGAGTATGACGTGGTTCCAGATGTGCTTGAGGCACTGAGTCAAAATGAAGTTGTCGCCATTGTCACTGATGCAGGAACTCCAGGGATCAGCGATCCGGGAGCGTTACTAGTGCGGGCTGCAATTGATAACGATTTTCCAGTCTGGTCTGCCCCGGGTGCAACGGCGTTTGTATCAGCGGTGATTGTCAGTGGACTCCCCACGTCGCGGATCGCGTTTGACGGGTTTCTTCCACGTAGCGGGTCTGAACGCGCCCAACATCTTTCCCAGATTGCCAACGACACACGCACAGTGGTGCTCTACGAGGCGCCTCATCGGCTCGTACGCACAATTGACGATCTCATTACAACGTGTGGAAGCGATCGTTGCATTTCTTTGTCCCGCGAAATCACCAAGATGCACGAAGAAACGTGGCGCGGCACACTGAGTGAAGCAAAAGGCATGCTCGCAGTACAAGAACCACGTGGTGAATACGTCATTGTGATCGCACCATTTGAAGAATCATTTACCGACATTTCTGATGATCACATTGCAGAAGCAATTAAAGAATCGATCGCTCGGGGCAAAAGTAAAAAATCGGCAGTCGATGAAGTGTCACAACAACTAGGAATTGCACGTAATCGCGTATATCGAATTTCGTTGCAGTAAAAACTGTTTCGTAATGTGAATAATATTCCAGTTATTCACATTCGTGGTTGAAGTGCAATCTGTCGACTTGTTGCTACACAGACACCGCCCGAATCCCACATCACACCGTCTTCTTCCAACATTCCGGCCTGAATGACGTCGGATGTAAATGAACACAACAAGGGTCCTGGTGCTGGTCGGGCAAACACGTGCACGGTGAGCTCCACCGTTGGCACCCAACCAGTTTCTCCGTCGACATTAAAAATGGGGGGCGGCAGTGAATCAGATGCAAGCAACAACGACACAGTGTCATGTGGTCGGTCATCTGCAAACTTCACCCAGCCCCGCATCGTTCCATTGCCAGACGGAGTACCAATTGCAAATCCCACATCGTCTGGGTGAAGTCGCACCGGCACCTTGTCCATGATTGCTGGCGCTCCATCACCTGAATCTCGTCGTGGACACTCGTCATATGGCGGCATGTCGGGCTGCACACGTTCACGTCGAGGCGCAAGAGGATCTGTATCCACATCTCCGAATGTGCCGATAACGCGCATGATGTCTTTGCCATCACGTTGCAATGCAGCTTGAACAGTTGCAAAGCGTCGTCCCTGTTTCACCACCTGCACAGTGGTTGTTGCATCTCCGACAAGACCTGGCGATAAATAGTGCGCGGTGATGGTGATTGGGTCACGACGACCAGATTCGGCTTTCATTGCCTCTGCAACTAAGGCGAGCAAATAGCCGCCATTTGCATTACCGACAATGTCCCAGCCACGTCGTATTGCCGTGTCATAGACGCCATCACCAAGTGGTCGCACGGTTATCGCAGAGTCGAAGTCAAATGGCATTCGAAATACTGTACGAACTAGCCCTTCTCCACTTGTTACTCAAATAGCCGCGTGTTACTCAAATACATGGCTGCTACAAACACAGTGCCCACATTCAAACGCCGTGGAACCAGCAATACCGCCTAGCCTGTACCAAGTGAGCCGGTATTACCTGACGACACCCATTTATTACGTCAATGCACGCCCCCATCTCGGCCACGCATACACCACGATTGTCGCAGACACGCTTGCGCGCTGGCATCGCCTCCTCGGTGATGATGTGCACTTTCTTACCGGAACCGACGAACACGGTCTCAAGATTCAACAAGCCGCTGACGCTGAAGGCGTCGACCCGCAGGCCTTTGCCGACCATATCGCACCGCTTTTTTCTGATGCGTGGACAAAATTAAACATCAGCAACGACGACTTCATTCGCACCACCGAAACTCGCCACAAGGTAGGCGTACAGAAATTGCTCCAGGCCTGTTACGACGCCGGCGACATCGAACTCGATACATACAGCGGTCTGTATTGCGTGGCGTGCGAGGCCTACTACGTCGAAGACGATCTCGACGGCGACAACTGCCCCATTCACAAAAAGCCCGTCGAACACGTACAAGAGGAGAACTACTTTTTTCGTTTGTCACGCTTTGAAGACCGGTTGTTGAAGTGGTACTCAGATCATCCGAATGCGATCGTTCCCGACCATCGCACCAATGAAGTATTGGGTTTTATCAAACAGGGACTGCATGATTTTTCGGTCAGTCGTAAAACATTGAAATGGGGAATTCCTCTTCCCTTTGATGAATCCCATGTTGCGTATGTCTGGTTTGATGCATTGGCTAACTACATCACCGCGATTGGATACGGCACTGACGACGACAACTTTGCGCAATGGTGGCCGGTGAATCACCACCTCATTGGTAAAGACATCATTCGTTTTCACTGTGTGTATTGGCCAGCAATGCTGATGTCAGCAGGTCTTGAACCGCCACAGGGCTGGGCAGTTGGCGGATGGCTCCTTGTTGGCGGGGAGAAAATGAGCAAATCAACGGGCAACGTTGTGAATCCATTAGATCTTGTTGATGAATTTGGTGTTGATGGTTTTCGTTACTACGTGTTATCCGACACCACGTACGGAAGTGACGGCGACTTCACATACGAGGGCCTTGTTGCGCGTTACAACTCTGATCTTGCGAACAACTTGGGCAACCTCGCTGCCCGCGTTGCAACGGTGGTCACAAAAAAATGTGGTGGTCTTGGTACCGCTCCAAATGTAAACAGTGAATTAGCCACACACGCAAAAGAAGCAGTGAAAGAAACCATCAAACAGTGGGAACATGTCGCACCAAGTCGCGCGCTAGAGGCAACGTGGTCACTCATTCGCGCAACGAATGCGTACTTGGAAACACATGAGCCCTGGAAGGCAGAACCTGGCGAACACGTCGACTCAGTGATGGGTGATGCGCTTGAAGCTCTTCGTATTGTCACATTGCTGGCATACCCCGCCATGCCCGACACCGCTCGTGAGATTTGGCGTCGCATTGGTATGACATCGTCAATCGAGAACCAACGAATTCCTCGCGATGTTGAATGGGGCCAGTATCTACCCGGCTCGCCCGTGGAAAAAGGCGACCCGCTCTTTCCACGTCGTAGCGCCACATAAAATCATTAGCGCCATGTCACTAAACAACATTCGATGGATCGATACTCACGCGCACATTCACGACGAAAAGATGGCGAAACCCCCAGCGGATTCGCTGCAATCTGCCCGCGATCACGGGGTGGAAGCATTCGTTGTCATTGGAACTGATGCTGCGACGAGCACAGCAGCCATCAACGTTGCATCAACCAATGATGACGTGTGGGCCACAGTTGGCCTACATCCTCATGATGCAATCAATGGTGTTGAATCCATCATCTCGCTTATCGACTCTCCACGTGTCGTCGCGATTGGCGAATGCGGTCTTGACTATTACTACGAGCACTCGCCACGTGATATACAGCGGCGAGCATTTGAAGAACAGATAGCACTTGCCAAACAGCACGACCTCACTCTCGTTGTTCACACTCGCGATGCATGGAATGACACCATCGACGTTTTTGATTCTGTGGGAATGCCCGAGAACACCATCATCCACTGCTTCACTGGTGGCCCCAACGAAGCGCGTGAATGTCTTGATCGCGGTGCGTATCTGTCATTCAGTGGCATCGTCACATTCAAAAATGCTGTCGACGTTCAAGAAGCCGCAAAGCTGTGCCCCCTCGATCGACTGCTCGTTGAAACCGACAGCCCATTTCTTGCACCTGTGCCACATCGAGGCAGACCAAATGAGCCAGCGCATGTTGTCATCGTCGGAACTGCCATTGCAGATCTCAAAGGAGTTGCTGTCCCAGATGTAGCAGCTGCAACAACAGCGAATGCTCGGCGGGCATTCCCTCGTTTAGGTTGAAGCAATGAACCTCTCGCGCATCGACCGCAACAGGATCACGGCCGTCACCATTGTGACGATCGTTGCGGTTCCCTTGCTATGGATTGCAAGTGCGGGTTCACAATCAGGCACCGAGACCACGGTCGATACGGCAGCGGTAGTCACTACGACAACTCTCGAACTGGGGCTTGCAACAGATATCACAGCTGATTCTCCTGTGAATCTCGACGGGCCGAGCATTGAAAGTCCGACAGGAACCGGACAAATCGCATACCCCGCCGACAACAATGGTCAAATGCGTCGTGGTATCGCCACCTATAAACGTTTTCCCGATGTAGTGAAAACTGGATGTGCAACAAACTTGGCGCCTCTCGGTGCAATTATCACCGTACGCAATCTCAACAATGGACGAAAAGTTGAATGCACAAACTTAAATATCGGATACGTGCCCCCAAATGTCGATCTTGTGCTACACACAGAGCTGTTTGAAGATGTCGCTGAGTTGAAAGAAGCCCCACTACCTGTCGAGTTGACCTGGTGACGCTTTCGCGAACACATGCATTAGCCCAAATGGGCGCTTCGGGGCTCACACCAAAGAGATCCCTTGGTCAGAATTTCGTTGTCGACCCAAACACTGTTCGGCGCATTGCACGTATCGCAGGAGTTGGCCCAGGAGACAGTGTCATTGAGATTGGTGCAGGTCTTGGCTCATTAACGCGCGCACTAGCTGAAACCGGTGCGCGCATTATCGCTATTGAAGTAGACGACAGCATTATTCCGTTACTAAATGAAAACATTTCAGAGTGTGAGAACGTCACTGTTATTCACGCGGATGCAATGACAGTGAACTGGAATGAACTACTCCAAAGTCACGGTGACCCAAACACCAAGTGGCATCTCGTTGCCAATCTTCCGTACAACGTTGCAACGCCATTAGTCGCCGACATTTTGGATGATGTTCCCGCCATCTCTCACATGCTTGTAATGGTGCAAAAAGAAGTTGGCGAACGCATGGCTGCATCGCCATCAACATCTGCCTACGGCGCTGTCAGTGTCAAGATCGCATTTTGGGGTGTAGCCACAATTGAAGGCGTCGTTCCACCCACAGTCTTTATGCCTCGACCAAATGTCGATTCAGCACTTGTGTCAATCACGCGCCACGCAGAATCACTTGCAACTGACGTGGTGCCAAACGACCTATTTCGTCTCGTGCAAGCGGGGTTTGGCAAGCGCCGCAAAATGTTGCGCAGCTCTCTCAAAGGTGCTGTGACACCTGAACAATTCGAGCGCGCAAATATTCAACCAACTGCACGAGCAGAAGAATTAGATGTTCATGCTTGGATTCGACTGACGCGCGAGGTTCACCAGTGATGAGTTTTCAAATTGAGGCTCCCGCAAAGTTGACGCTGTCTCTTCGAATCACAGGTGTACGAGACGATGGATTTCATCTGATCGACGCGGAGATGGTCTCGCTACATCTATGCGACATCATCACTGTCACCCCATCTGACACTTCCTCACTCACGATCACAGGACCACACGCAGCGGGCATCTCGACAGGCCCCGACAACTTGGTGATGCGCGCTCTCTCTCTTGCGTCTCGAACGGCACAAGTGGAGATCGAAAAAAACATTCCTGCTGGTGGTGGTCTCGGTGGCGGTTCCACAGATGCGGCTGCAATTTTGCGTTGGGCCAAGTTCAATGACCTTGCCCGCGCTGCCACTATTGGCGCCGACATTCCGTTTTGCATGGTTGGCGGACGAGCACAAGTCGCTGGTATCGGGGAAACGATCACGGCGTTGCCGCATCAACATCGTGACATCACGTTGATCATTCCGCCCATCCATGTTTCAACGCCAGCGGTGTATCGCAAGTGGGACGAGATGGGCGGTCCACGCGGAGAATCGGGCAATGATCTCGAACCTGCTGCCCTCGAAGTCGAGCCTCAACTGGGAAAATGGAAGCAGATCATCACCACGACATGTGGCCAGACACCGATTCTCGCCGGCTCTGGCGCGACATGGTTCGTCGCAGGTCATCAACAGAGTCTGATTACAGAAACTGCTGAAAACACGCTGAAAAACGCCACTGTTGTGTTCACATCAACTCGAGAAGATGCGGGCTCTATTTCGGTTGAGCCGTAACCGCATCTCTACTTGCGACGCTGATGACGCGTGCGACGGAGCATCTTTTTGTGCTTCTTCTTCCGCATGCGCTTGCGACGCTTTTTGACCAACGAACCCATAAGACAGAAGAACCTATCGTCATGGGAGCAAAATTGCGAAAACGAGATATCGTGTGGAAGACGCTCCGGGGTCGTTCAATTGGCAGGACAGCGGGTTTTGGTCCCGTTAATAGGGGTTCGAGTCCTCTCCCCGGAACCACATGATTGGTAGACATACTCCATGCACGTGAACGCAATTGTCCTTGCCGCAGGCGAAGGAACCCGGATGCGTTCCACACGACCTAAGCCACTTCATCGTATTTGTGGTCGCTCAATGGTTATGCATGTCATACACGCACTTGAAGGCCTCACATTGCAACAAACAGTTGTGGTCGTGGGCCATGGTGCTGAACGCGTCACAAAAAGCGTGCAAGAAGAAGCACCCACGTGGGCCGCAGTGACATTCACCGAACAACTCGTGCAACGTGGAACCGGAGATGCCGCAATGGTCGGACTTCGCGCATGCGGAGAAGAACGACTCGATGACGCATCAACAGTTCTTATCCTTCCGGGTGACACGCCTCTGATCCGTGCCGAGACCATTCGCCAATTAGTGAATCTTCATGAATCATCGGGCAACGCTGCCACTGTGTTGTCCACCCATGTTGCAGACCCCACGGGCTACGGACGAATCCTTCACGCCAAAGATGGGCGTGTTACGCGCATCGTCGAACACAAAGATGCAAGTGACGACGAGCAAATGATCACTGAGATCAACACTGGTATTTACGCAATTCGACGTGACGTGCTCGGGCCAGCACTACGGCGCATCGGCAATAACAATTCCCAAGCCGAGTACTACCTCACAGATGTCATCGAAGTTCTCGCTGAAATGGGCCACACTGTTCAATCACTTGAAGCGCCATACAGTGAAACTGCAGGCGTCAACGACAGGTTGCAATTGGCTCTTGCAGAACGTGAACTACGCGCCCGCGTCAACCAGCAGTGGTTGCTCTCTGGTGTCACAATGCTCGATCCCGCCCAGGCATTCATCGATGTGACGGTTCGCATCGGACAAGATGTCACGCTGTTTCCTGGGGTCATTCTCCAAGGAGACACTGTGATTGGTGATAGCTGTGAGATTGGTCCGGGTTGTCACATTGTCGACTCAGTCGTGGGAGATCGTGCCACCATTCACTCGTCTCGGGTGGAAGATGCTGAGATTGGGGCCGACGCAGTTGTCGGACCTTTTGCATCTCTTGAGCCTGGAGCGTCTGTCGCCAATGGCCAGAGAACCGGCGCGTTCTACACTGGACGCTCATGAGCAAAGCGTCAATGGAGAAGGTCACAACAAAGCGACTCTCCCTTTTTTCAGGACGCACTCACCCACAGTTAGCAAAAGAAGTTGCCGACCACCTCGGAATAGAACTTGGTGACGCAAACCTTGTCGAGTTTGCTAACGGAGAAATTCGTCCGCGCTTCGCCGACAGCATTCGTGGTGGCGATGTGTTTGTCATGCAAACACATCATGGCTTCAACGGTCAGTCAATTAATGACTCGATCATGGAACAACTCATCATGATCGACGCTGCACACCGTGCATCTGCAAAACGCATTACGGCGGTGTGTCCGTTTTATGGATACGCACGCCAAGACCGTAAAGCCGAAGGACGCGAACCGATCACTGCTCGCCTCATTGCCGACATGTTCAAAGCGGCCGGCGCAACGCGCATGGTCTCGATCGACTTGCACAGCGGACAGATTCAGGGGTTTTTCGATGGTCCGGTTGATCACCTCACCGCTCTTCCCGTTCTTGAAGAGTACGTGCGCCAACACACCACCAATGACATTGTGATCGTGTCGCCAGATGCTGGCCGAGTCAAAGTTGCCGAACGATTTGCACAGCACCTTGCTGACCGCAATGCCGACGTTGCATTTATTAATAAGCGTCGACCGAAAGGCACGGCAAACGTTGCTGAGGCAAAAGAAGTGATCGGTGACGTTGAAGGTCGTCTCTGTATCATCACCGACGACATGATCGATACAGGTGGAACCATGGTCTCTGCGGCTGAGTTGCTCCTCCAACGTGGCGCCAAAGAAGTGTGGGCAATGGCAACCCATGGCGTGTTGTCTGGGCCCGCGATTGAACGACTCAATAATTCGCCGTTCACGCGCATCGTTTTGACCAACACGTTGCCGCTGACTGCGGCCCAAAAAATTGACCGCATCGAGGTTCTCTCGGTCGCCAAAATTATTGCCGATGCCTTGTCAGCGGTGTTTGACGAAACCAGCGTCAGTGAGTTGTTTGGCGGAGAAAACCAGTCCTAAAGCCCTACCTCATGGCCAAATGTATTGGCGGGCAATCACCAAAAAGTCTCTGGTGGGAGATACGAACTTGTCCCCCTAGACTCGAAAGCCGTGTCCAGCACCGCTTCTCTTTCTGTCTCTTTAGGCCGCGCCACCGGTAGCGGCGCGTCGCGTCGTCTTCGCGCACAGGACCACATTCCAGCTGTCTTGTACGGCCATGGAATGGAACCTGTCACTGTTTCTGTTGCACGGCGAGATCTTCGCGTTGCACTCTCTGGACCTGCTGGTGTGAACACCATCTTGACCCTCGACGTTGCAGGCAAGAGCTACCCCGCCATCGTGAAAGAGTTGCAACGTCATCCAGTGCGTCGCACCGTCAGCCACGTCGACTTCTTACAGATTGACCTCTCAGAGGAAATCACTGTGTCAGTTCCTGTTCGCCTCGAAGGAACAGCAAAGGCAGTTGTTGCAAACGGCGGACTCGTCGACCCAGCCGTTGACAGCATTGAGTTGCGTTGTACGCCTGCAAACATGCCAAACGAAATTGTTATTGACATCACCGATATGACGGTTGAAACGGTGATTCACTTGAAAGACGTTGCGTTGCCGGCAGGAACCACCGCAGTTGGTGACCCCGATCTTCTTATTGTTACCGTCCTCACCTTGCGTCAGGACACTGCAGCACCTGCTGGCGAAGGCGAAGCCGCAACCGCAGCCGGAGCCGAAGAGGCACCTGCAGCATCTGACGAATCCGCAAGCTGACGCTCCATTAGCGTCGTGCGGTGATGGCGTTTCGTCGCAACTCTTCTTCCGCGTCGGCTCAAGAGTCGCATCGTGACATGCAACGAATCATTGTTGTTGGTCTTGGTAATCCTGGGAAAAAGTACGAGCGAACTCGCCACAATGTTGGACAGGAAGCAATCGATGTTCTTGCCGCCCGTCATAACGTGTCATTAAAAATTGGACGAGACAAAGCGCTTGTTGCAGAGTGTCGCATCAAAGAGGTGTCAGTCGTTCTTGCCGTGCCCACTACATACATGAATGATTCAGGTGAAGCAGTTGGCCCGCTTGCACGCCGATACAAAGTGTCAGACCCATCTCGCATCATTGTTCTGCACGATGAATTAGACCTAGAACCGGGAATTGTGAAAATAAAAGTCGGTGGTGGGCTTGCCGGACACAATGGATTACGTTCCATTTCACAACATTTGAAAACAGATGACTACGTGCGTGTACGCATTGGCGTAGGAAAGCCGCAGTCAAAAGAACACGGTGCCGACCACGTGCTTGCAAAAGTAAGCACTTCTGATCGACAAGTGCTTGTTGAAGCAATTGAATTAGCTGCCACCGCCGTGGAAGAGATTTTGTCAGTTGGTATCTCTGACGCGATGCTGCGTATTCATTCGCAACAAAAACCGTAGGTGCGAATATGACTACGTCACCTGTTGCGCCGTTGCCTGATGTCGCCACTGCGCCACTACTTGATGTCGCCGTTGCGTTGAGCGCTGACAGTGCGTTTGCTCGCATTGCTGGCAAACACAATGCGGTTGTAGCTATACCCGAGATTGCGCGCGCTGTGGCAGTGAGCGCCTTGGCTCATGTTCAAGAGCGACGACCAATCATCATCGCCACGCCTACCGGCACGGTTGCTCAACAATTATTTGATGATCTCTCAAGTTTTTTCGATGCCCGTGAAATTGCGTTTTTCCCAGCGTGGGAAACACTCCCATTTGAAAGAGTGAGCCCCGGCATTGAGACAATGAGCCGTCGCGTTGAGACCATGTGGCGTCTCATCAACGATGATCATGCGCCACAGATAGTAGTAACCCCAGTGCGCGCACTGTCGCAGAAACTCTCACCATCACTTCACTCATTCACTCCGATCTCTATTTCTGTCTCGTCGGCAATCGACATCGAAAAAATCACGCAACAACTTGCCGCGTTCGGGTATCGACGCGAAACAATTGTTGAACATCGTGGTGAATTTGCTCGACGCGGATCGATTATCGATGTATTCCCTGGCAATGCCGATGAGCCCATACGTATCGACATGTGGGGTGATGAAGTAGATCGCCTCACTACATTCAATATTGACGACCAACGCAGTACAACTGAATTATCTGATGTCACTGTCTTTCCCGTGCGCGAGGTATTGATAGACGAAAGAATTCAACACCGAGCTCGAGCGCTGATTGAAAGTGAACCATGGGGGCGCGAGCAATGGGAACGTCTCGCAGAGGGTCAATTATTTGATGGCATGGAGAGTTGGCTCCCCTGGCTCGTCGAAAAAGATGACCTGTTAACCGATGTGTTGCCAAAAGACGCATTGCTTATATTCGTGGAACCTCGACGCATGATGGATCGTGCACGCGACATCTTGGCCGAAGAAGATGACCTTGCTCGTGCTCTTGCAACGACGTGGGCGCGTGATCAATCCGTAGAGTTTCCACGTCTGCACACCGAACCGGAACGATTGTTGAGCGATGCCTCGTCAATTACCACTGTGTCGATTACCTCAACAGCCGACAACGATGCTGCTCCCGCTGTTGCTGCGAGCAGTTGGGGGCCAATGGTCTCTGACCCTGATGCGCTCACGCGAAATGTTTCGCAACTTCTGGCAGACGATTGGAGTGTTCTCGTTACCGCAGAAACTCCCGAAGCGCTTTCTCGTATTACATCTCTTTTCAGCGATCGTGGACTTGATATTCCCATTGTTGACACTTCCGGGCTTTCTCCCCTGCCACCGGACAGCTCTCACACATTGAGTCGCCCCGGAGCACGCGCAACGATTGCGCCACTCGCTCACGGCATGTCACTTCCAAGTGCCAAAGTCGCAATTGTTACTGAAGGTGACATCAGCGGACGTCGTCGGACTCGATCATTTAGACGTCGCAGCTCGCGGTCATCAGCAGCTCTCTTTGAAAATCTTCAACCGGGCAACTTCATCGTTCACGCTCATCACGGAGTAGGCCTATATGAGGGGATGGTGAAACGTTCAATTGGTGGAGTTGAGCGTGATTACTTATTGCTCTCATACAAAGGTGGCGACAAGCTGTATGTGCCCACCGATCAAATTGACACGGTCCGTCAATACATCGGTGGTGAAACCCCCACGTTGCATCGACTCGGCGGAAGCGATTTCGCCCGCACTAAATCGCGAGTGCGTTCTGCTGTTCGTGAAGTTGCCCAAGAACTCGTCGTGCTGTATCAAAAACGTGTGAATGTGAAAGGTCACGTGTTTGCACCTGACACGCCGTGGCAGCAGGAAATGGAACAGCGGTTTCCATTTATTGAAACTGCTGATCAACTTCGCGCAATACGAGACATCAAACATGACATGGAACAAGAAGTACCGATGGATCGTTTGTTGTGTGGAGATGTGGGATTTGGAAAAACAGAAGTTGCGATTCGATCCGCCTTCAAAGCAATCCAAGAGGGAAAGCAAGTGGCTGTACTTGTGCCCACAACACTGCTCGCCACTCAACATGGCAACACTTTCACAGATCGATTTGCCGGTTATCCCATACGGGTTGAAGTGCTGTCTCGCTTTCTGACTGCAAGTGAGGCGAAGAAAGTAATCGCCGGTATTACAAGTGGAGAGGTTGATTGCGTTATTGGTACGCATCGACTGTTACAAGACAATGTCAAATTCAAAGATCTAGGTCTACTGATTGTCGATGAAGAGCAACGATTCGGTGTGCAACACAAAGAAGCAATGAAACGTATGCGCACCAACGTGGATGTCCTCACAATGTCTGCGACTCCTATTCCGCGCACACTGGAGATGAGCCTTGTCGGCATTCGTGACATGTCGCTGTTGCAGACTCCACCAGCAGATCGCCAGCCGATTCTCACCTACGTCGGCGAGGACAACGACAAAGTTGCCGCCGAAGCAATCCGCCGAGAACTACTCCGCGAAGGTCAAGTGTTTTGGGTACACAATCGCGTCGCTTCCATCGACGACCGCGCACAATACATTCGTGAACTGGTGCCTGAAGCTCGAGTTGCAGTGGCCCATGGTCAGATGGACGAGGCAGCACTCGAACAAGTTGTGGTCGACTTCTGGGAGCGCAACTACGACGTGTTGGTGTGCACAACCATTATCGAAAGTGGCATCGACATGCCTACGGTCAACACTCTTGTAGTTGAACGCGCCGACCTCCTTGGACTGGGACAGTTGCATCAGCTGCGCGGGCGTGTTGGCCGAAGTGACCACCGCGCATACGCCTACCTGTTTCATCCCGCCGACCAGACACTCACCGAAGAGGCATACGAACGTCTACGCACAATCGGAGAAGCAACCGAACTTGGTAGCGGTTTCAAGATCGCGATGCGTGATTTGGAAATACGTGGTGCCGGCAACTTGCTCGGTGAATCGCAAAGCGGTCATATCGCAGCTGTTGGATATGACCTGTATTGCCAAATGGTCACCGAAGCGGTCGCAGAAATGAAAGGCGAGGAATCGCAAACGCCAGAAGAAATAAAGATTGACATCCCAGTTGATGCTTTCTTGCCAGAGACATACGTCCCTACCGCCGAACTGCGGCTCGAGGCATACAGACGTCTTGGCTCCGTTACATCGCTTGCTCAAGTTGCCGACATCTCCCAGGAATGGATCGACCGATTTGGCCCGCTTCCTGAACCCGCGCAAGCGTTGTTGCACATCGGATCGTTGCGCGCTTTGTGCCACCAACATGCAATACGCGAAATAGTCAGTTCCGGTCGAGATATTCGAATTGCCCCAGTTGATCTTCGTGCAAGCCAGGAAATGACATTGCGACGTTTGGCACCCGGATACGCCCATCGCAGTGCAACACGCCAATTATCAGTGCCTGTTCCCCGCAAAGGAAACATCGTTGAACACCTTGCAATGCTGATCAACGAGCTATTTGGCACAGACGACCAGTAGTGTTTTGTCGTGATTTTTCGACGACTTGCTGTATCCGTTGTCGCCGTTATGGCACTTGCATCATGTGGGGTTGTTCCATCAGCAAAAGATGCATTCTCTGTTGGCGATGAGTCATGGTCCCGAGAAAAGTTCAATGCGTTTTTGTCGGAGCTCATCAAAGCTGAACAGATCGCCGCGTTTGGTGGAGGCGTAAGTGGCGAAGACGCGCGCGGCGTTGCCACCGTTCTCATTCGCCAAGAAGCAACCAACGTGTTTCTCGAATCTCAAGGTGAGTCGATCACTGATGCCGACCGTGCCACACTACTCGCCGACGTCACCGAGGACGACCCGTTCAACAGCTATTCCGAAACATTGCAAAATGTGTTACTCCAAATCAACGCCTCACGAAGTGCACTATCGCGAGTAAAGATGCCTTCTTCAGATGCACTGAAGTCGCTATACAACACGTTGCCTGCGCATGCTGGCGTCTTGTGCATTTCGCACCTCGTTGTAGAAACGCGCGATGAGGCTCTTCGTGGTTTGCGTCGTATTAAAAATGGTGAAGAGTTTGCAGCGGTTGCAAAAGACATGTCTATCGAACCAGCAGCGATACAAACAGGTGGGGCACTTGCAAACCCTGCAGACAATAATCCCTGCTTCACGTTGGAGGGCATTCGTCAAGAAGGTTTCGACCCGCTGTTTGTTGCCGGTGCTATGTCAGCTCGCGCTGGCATTCCAACAGGTCCTATCAAATCCTCGTTCGGTTACCACGTAATCGTGAACGCTCCTTGGAATGACGTATCCGATGCGGTCACCGTATTAGTAGAACAATCACCAGGAACCGTTTTGAATGAAGGATTCCTTGTTTCAACTGACATCGCCGTGTCGTCTTCCATTGGTACATGGAGTGCCGTCAACGGTCGACTCGAGTGATACCGCGCATCACCATTGTTGGGCTTGGACCCGGACATCCTTCTCGCGTCACGACCGAAACCCTTGATGCCATCGCATCAATTCCTCATCGCTACCTACGCACCGTCAATCACCCCAGTGCACATCTCGTAGAAGATGCATCGTCTTTCGACCATCACTACGAATCTGGGTATTCATTCGATGATGTCTACAACGCCATTGTGACTGATCTCATAGACGCGGCTCACAAATACGAACACATTCTCTACGCTGTTCCGGGTTCACCACTTGTTCTAGAGCGCACGGTTTCACTCTTGCGTCAATACAGCCGTGAATACAACAAGGTTCAACTCGATGTGTTGCCAGCGGTGTCGTTTCTCGATGAAGTGTGGCGGGCGCTGTCACTCGACCCGATTGACAACGCGATTCGATTAATCGATGGACACACTTTCGCGACCGCAGCAGCAAACGACACTGGACCCCTCGTAGTTGCTCATACCCATGCCAATTGGGTGTTGTCTGACATCAAACTTGCAGCAGATGACATCGATCCGGGTACGCCCGTCGTACTTCTTCATCATTTAGGTCTTCCCGACGAACAAATTGTGCGCACTCACTGGTCTGAGATCGATCGAATTATCGAAGCAGACCATCTCACTTCGCTATACATTCCTCACCTCGCCCAACCCATCGGACGTGAGCTTGTGGCGTTTCACGAATTTGCCCGTGTGCTTCGCGAACAGTGCCCGTGGGACAAAGAACAAACACATCAAAGCCTCGTGCGTTATCTCATTGAAGAAACATACGAAGTTGTCGATGCATTAATGAATCTCAATCCTGAAGACCCATCAACTGACGATGCACTCATCGAAGAACTCGGTGACTTGCTCTATCAAATTGAATTTCATGCAACTATCGCTGAACAAGATGGTCGATTCACTATGACCGATGTTGCGCGTAACGTTCGCGAAAAACTCACACGACGTCACCCACACATTTTCGGGCATGTTGTCGCAAACTCAAGCGGTGAGGTTGTCACCAACTGGGAAGAGATCAAAAAGGCAGAGAAGCCAGAACGAACCGGACCATTTGATGGCGTTATCGAAGGTGCGCCTGGCCTCACATATGCCCAGAAAGTCCAAAGCAAAGCCAAACGCATCGGATTTGATTGGCCCTCCATCGACGGCCCCCTCGAGAAAATCCAGGAAGAATTGCAAGAAGTGCAACGGGCAATCTCTGCGGGAAACCCCGACGAGACCTTCGCCGAGGTGGGCGATCTTTTGTTTGCGGTGGTAAACGTTGCCCGGCATCTCGACATTGACGCCGAGTCAGCCCTACGGGCAGCCACTCAAAAATTCCGTGGTCGCGTGGAGGAAGTACAAGTTCTAGCCCATCAGCAGGGTCGCGAAATCGCCAACATGACGCTGTCTGAACTTGATGAGTTGTGGAACATGGTGAAAAAAGGTTCAAGTCACTAGCGTTCAGTGCATGAGCGAAATTGTCGAAGTCACTGGTCGTGAAGTACTTGACTCAAGAGGAAACCCCACTGTCGAAGTGGAAGTGTCACTCGATAGTGGTGCAACGGGTCGCGCAATAGTTCCGTCTGGTGCTTCAACAGGAGAACACGAAGCCGTAGAGCTTCGCGATGGTGGTTCTCGTTATCTCGGTAAGGGTGTCACAAAAGCCGTCGACAACGTCAACAGCATCATTGCACCAGCAATTGTGGGCATGGACGCGACGGAACAACGCAGTGTCGACTTTGCACTCATCGACCTTGACGGCACCGAAAACAAATCACGTCTCGGCGCAAATGCCATTCTTGGTACGAGTCTTGCTGTCGCACGTGCTGTGGCTGACGAATTAGAACTCCCACTGTTTCGCAGCATCGGTGGACCAAATGCACACGTACTACCCGTACCAATGATGAACGTTATTAATGGTGGTGCGCACGCAGATAACAATGTCGATCTTCAAGAATTCATGATCATGCCAATTGGTGCGCCAAGTTTTCGCGAGGCACTGCGTTGGGGCGTTGAGACATACCACACACTGAAAAAAGTTCTGCATGATCGCGGTCTTGCAACAGCTGTCGGTGATGAAGGTGGATTTGCACCAAACCTCGAGAGCAATGAAGCAGCGATAGCAGTATTGGTTGAAGC
Source organism: Ilumatobacteraceae bacterium (assembly GCA_044340485.1). Taxonomy (GTDB): domain Bacteria; phylum Actinomycetota; class Acidimicrobiia; order Acidimicrobiales; family Ilumatobacteraceae; genus UBA2093. Next base: position 19,513 of record JBIITN010000003.1, read on the forward strand.
TATTGAACGTGCTGGACACACTCCTGGTACAGACATCGCGATCGCGCTAGACCCTGCAATGAGCGAACTTTTCCGCGACGGCAAATACCACCTCAGCGGTGAGGGCAAGACTCTTAGTCGAGAAGAAATGGTTGCGTGGTGGGTTTCAATTGTTGATCGATACCCCATTGTCAGCATCGAAGACGGCATGGCAGAAGACGACTGGGATGGCTGGTCCGCGCTAACCGAAGCTCTTGGTCGTCGCATCCAATTGGTTGGCGATGACTTGTTTGTCACTAATGCTCGTCGCCTGCAAATGGGAATTGATCGAAAAGTTGGCAACAGTGTCCTCGTGAAGGTGAACCAGATCGGCTCACTATCTGAAACTCTCGACACTGTTGAGTTGGCGACGCGACATTCGTATACATCTGTGATGAGCCACCGCTCTGGAGAAACAGAAGATGCGACCATCGCTGACCTTGCAGTAGCCACTAACTGCGGACAGATCAAGACGGGTGCTCCAGCGCGTAGCGACCGTGTTGCCAAGTACAACCAGTTGCTACGTATTGAAGAATTACTGGGCGACACCGCCCGCTATCGCGGCGCGAGCGCACTAGCGCCTCTTCACTGACACGTGCTCACGCGCACCACCAACACATGTGAGATCAACATGATTACGAACGTCTGTTCGTGTGTCACGGTTTGTGGATAACTCTCAGCCACAATAGAGAGGTGCCTGCTCGCCCGATTCCCCGTACACCGCGCGAACATATGTCTCGACCCGCTATTCGCTGGGTCGTCAACGGCGTAGGACTTGTCATCATTGCCTTGTTAGGACTTTCACTTTTCGTGTTGCCACTTCGTGACTATTTCAATCAGCGCAACGCAATTGCGCAAAAGACCCAAGACTTTGAATTACTTGCAGATGCCACCGAAGCACTGCAAAACGAGGTCGATCGTCTCAAAACCCCCGCTGGTATTCGCGCTGCGGCCAGAGAGCAACTGGGTTATGTTGCACCCGGTGAAGAGCGCATGACATTTGTGCCCGCCCCGGCACTTCCCACCGATCTTCCCGACCGTTGGCCCTACACCATCGTCACCCAGATTCTTGAAGTACGAGCCACCCACAGCTCAACTGGTTCTGGCGCTCTCACCCCGTTGTCGCGCTAAATCTCCTCTTTTTCACCCTGGCGGGTTTGGGCAGTAGTCTCACGTGTACTACCAAACGACTTAATGGGGGTCACTATGGGCGGCAGCATTCTAGGCAACCGTGTACTACGCAAAGAAGATCCACGGTTTCTCACCGTTGGCGGAAAGTACGTCGACGACTTGCTTGATGAACCGTTGTTGAAAGGATCGGCGCACGTGACATACGCACGTAGCACCGTTGCTCACGCAAAAGTTTTGTCAATTGATGTTTCTGATGCAAAGAACATGCCCGGTGTTATCGCCGTGTACACCGCAGCAGATCTCGGACTTGAAGCAACACCCAACGGATTTAATCCTGCAGTAGCTCGCACAATGCTTGCTTCAACAAAGGTGCGCTACGTCGGTGAACCAATTGTTGCAATCGTGAGCGAAACTCGCGAACAAGGTGAAGATGCAGCGGAAACCGTCATTGTTGACTATGACGTACTTCCTGCGTTAATCGACATGGAAGAAGCACTCGCAAGCAGCACTTTGATTTACGAAGAAGCCGGCAGTAACGCAGTGTTTGATTCGACCGCACTTGGTGCACCAGACCTGACTGGGGATGAGTTCTTCAAAGATTGTGAAGTTGTTGTCAGCGAAAAGATCAACAACCAGCGCGTTGCTCCGTGTCCACTCGAAGTGCGTGGCAGTGCAGTCGCGTGGGTTGATGGTCGCTTGTACCAGTGGTTGTCAACACAGCACGCACAAGGTTGCCGTGACGTTCTTGCAGGTGTCAATGGTCTCGAGCCAGGACAGCTTCGCGTCATCACCCCAGACGTTGGTGGTGGTTTTGGTGCAAAGATCGGCACTTACCCAGAAGAGCAATTGCTCGGCATCTTGGCAAAGAAAGTTGGCCGTCCATTGCGCTGGCGCGAAACGCGCAGTGAATCAATGGTGGCTCTTGGTCACGGTCGTGCACAAGTTCAAACAGTCACAATCGGTGGAACCAAAGACGGAAAAGTACTCGCCTACCGCCTACACGTCTTGCAGGACTGCGGTGGATGGCTTGACTTCGGAACGATTCTTGCTCCATTCATGACCCGTCCGATGTCATCAGGTGTGTATGCGATTCCAGCAATTGAGTGTCGCACCACATCAATCGTTACGAACACAACACCAACGGTTGCATACCGTGGTGCTGGTCGTCCGGAAGCAACCGCCGCCATCGAGCGCGCGATGGACTTGTTCGCACTCAAGTTGGGCATGGACCCAGTAGAGGTGCGTCGTAAGAACCTCATTCCAAAATTTGATCAGCCACATACAACGGTGATTGGTCAGACATATGACGTGGGCGATTACGAAAAGTCACTCGACAAAGTTCTCGACGCAGCCAACTACAAGAAGTTGCGTGAAGAGCAGGCAAAGCGTCGCGCAAGTGGCGACTCCAAGCAACTTGGCATCGGCGTAAGTGTGTATGTAGAAATCACCGGCGGAGTTCCACCAATGGGAGAAGAAGCAAAAGTTGAAGTCTTGGAAGATGGTCGTGCGGTCGTCTACACCGGAACGTCTCCACACGGCCAAGGTCACGAAACAGCGTGGGCAATGCTTGCATCAGAACAAACCGGTATCCCAATGGACAAGATCGATCTTGTCTGGGGTGACACCGACCTTGTTCCTGTCGGTGGCGGAACCATGGGTTCTCGTTCACTACAGCAAGGTGGTGCAGCCGTCTATGAGATGTCAGCACAACTTGTAGAGAAAGCAAAGAAAGTGGCTGCCAAATTGCTTGAAGCAAACGAGGCAGACATCGTTCTCGATAAAGACAACGCCGCGTTCCACGTTGCAGGTACTCCTGCAGTAGCAAAGACCTGGGCTGAGTTGGCAGTAGCTTCGAAGCCAGACGGTGGTTTGGTGCACGGCGGCACATTGACCGTTGAAATGCCAACCTTCCCATTCGGTGCTCACATCGCAGTCGTAGAAGTCGACACCGAAACTGGAAAGGTACGTCACTTGCGCCACGTTGCATGTGACGATGCCGGCAAGGTTCTGAACCCACTACTTCTTGAAGGCCAGATTCACGGTGGCGTTGCACAAGGAACTGCACAAGCACTCCTTGAAGAAGTTCGCTACGACGGCGATGGCAACCCCATCACCTCGAACTTGGCTGACTATGCATTCATCTCTGCGGCCGAACTGCCAAGCATCGAAGTTATTCACATGGAGACACCAACCTTTGTGAACGCACTTGGCGCAAAGGGAATCGGCGAGTCCGGAACAATCGGATCAACACCTGCAGTGCAGTCAGCAGTAATTGATGCTGTTTCACACCTCGGTGTGAACCACATCAACATGCCAACAACCGCAGAGCGTGTGTGGACCGCAATCCAGAACGCCAAGAAGTAAGTCAAACAAGTCAATCGATCGATTTTCCGAGGGGGAAACAATGAAAATTTCTGTAACCGTTAACGGCGCGAAGCACGAAAGTGACGTCGAGCCACGCACACTGTTGGTGCACTACATCCGTGAGTCTCTTGGTCTTACCGGAACAAACATTGGCTGTGATACATCGAGCTGCGGTGCATGCACCGTTCACGTTGATGGTGAGTCAGTAAAGAGTTGCACATTGCTCGCAGCTCAAGCAGACGGCAGTACCGTCACCACCATTGAAGGCCTCGCAAAGGGCGACACCATGCACCCAATGCAGCAGGCCTTCATGGAAAACCATGGTCTGCAGTGTGGTTACTGCACTCCAGGAATGGTGATGGCAGCAATTGGCCTGCTTGATGAGAACCCCAACCCGAGCGAAGATGACATTCGCATCGGACTTGAGGGCAATCTCTGTCGTTGCACCGGCTATCACAACATCGTCCAGTCAGTACTCGCATGCGCGGGCAAGAAGTAAGCGGAGCGCACCAATGATTCCTTCACCATTTGATTACAAGCGTGCCAGCTCAACAGCAGAAGCAATTTCGCTTGTTGGCCAGTACGGCGATGATGCAAAGTTTCTTGCTGGTGGCCACAGTTTGTTGCCACTCATGAAATTGCGTCTCGCAGCGCCAGCAGTTCTTGTTGACATTGCTCGCATCAAAGACATGTCCTACATCAAAGACGCAGGCGACCACATCGCAATTGGCGCACTCACGCGCCATACCGAAGTGGAGAACTCAGACGTCTTGAAGCAGCATGTTCCACTTCTTGCAGAGGCAGCAAGCCACGTGGGTGACCCACAGGTTCGCCACCGCGGAACACTCGGCGGCAGCATCGCACACGCCGACCCAGCAAGCGACTTGCCTGCAACCACATTGGCGCTCGGTGCAACCTATGTTGCTCAGGGGCCAAACGGCACGCGCGAAATCAAGGCAAGCGACTTCTACACCGGTTTCCTTGAGTCGGCACTTGCAGCAGACGAGATTCTCACAGAGATCCGTGTTCCCAAGATGAACGGCGCAAAGTGGAGCTTCCTGAAGTTCAACCGTCGCGCTCAGGACTGGGCAATTGTTGGCGTCGCCGCATGGCGCCGTGGCAATGAATCCGGTGTTGGCCTTGTCAACATGGGATCCACGCCGATCTTGGCATCAGCTGTTGCTCAGGCAATTGCAGGTGGCGCGTCAGTTGCCGATGCAGCTCAGCTCGCCTCCGACAACGCCGACCCACAGGCAGACTCAAACGCAAGCGTTGACTATCGCAAGCACCTCTCAAAAGTGCTCGTTCGTCGCGCACTTGAAGAGGCATCAGCCTAAAACTTTCAGTAGTGTCGCCTCGACATGTTCGAGAAGACACCCGCTCTACTTAATACCCGCCGGGCAATGCTCGGCGGGTATTTTCTTGTCTTCATTTGGAGCTCTAATACCCACGGTCTTCCCGTTGATCGATTGGCAGTGTTGACATGGGTGCTTGCTGGTTTTGTCATCGCAATGATCGGCCGTCCAAAACACGATGCCACTCTTCTTGCCAAAGACTGGCTACTGCTTGTTGCTATTTATTTGTTTTATGACTACAGCCGCGGAATGGCAGATCAAATTGGCATGCCAGTGCACGTCACCGAATTGCGAGACCTCGACCGATTCCTCACAGGTGGTGTCGATGCAAGTGTCTGGATGCAAGACCGCTTTTATGAACCAACATCAGTGCGCTGGTACGACATTCTCGGATCCCTCATTTACATGTCGCACTTTGTGTTACCAGTAATTCCACTTGTCTACTTGCGCATGCGAAATCGTGTGCAATGGATGCGGTATGTGCGGCGACTCTCACTCACGTTTGCACTTGCTGTCACCTGTTTTATCTTGTACCCCGCTGCCCCACCATGGATGGCCGCCAAACAAGGACACATGGACACTGTGTGGCGCATTACTGGACGTGGTTGGGTGCACCTCGACCTAGAAACTGTCTCGAAAACATTTGATCGTGGAGTCGCAGTTCTCAATCCTGTTGCGGCAATGCCATCGCTTCATGCTGGACTGGCTCTACTTGTCACTTTGTGGGCCGTGCAAAATGCCACACCTATCGTGAAAATCATCGCGATGGCATTTCCCATCTCAATGCTTCTCACCCTTGTGTACTTTGGCGAGCACTACATCGTTGATGGGCTTGCAGGTTGGCTCACAGTATGGGGCGCCTGGAAAATTGCCGACTGGTGGGAATCTAAAGAAGCCCCGCGTATGCGCCGCCGTCAACCGGAATCTGTGCTCCAGTAAGAAACTTTGCCTGGTCACTGCACAAGAACGCAGCAACCGCGCCAAAGTCTGCGGCTTCACCAATCACACCAGCTGGAACGCCAGTAGCCGCCACAGCCAAGTTATCCCCGTACAACTGCGTGATGCGATCAGTGCGGTGGATACCTGGTTGCACCGAATTCACCGTTACTCCATGTACTGCAACTTCGCGAGCGAGAGTCTTTAAAAATCCGGTTGCGCCTGCGCGCGCTGTATTCGACAAAATCAAATTGGCGATGGGTTGTCGTACTGCCACCGATGTGATGGCTACAACTCTTCCCCATTTTCGTTCACACATTTCTGGTACTGCCGCATAACACATCGCAACAACAGACAACAGGTTCTTTTCCACCGCAGCTGCATATTCATGTTCAGGCGTATGTGCAAAGTCACCCGGTGGTGGCCCTCCACCATTGGTGATCAAAATATCGATAGGTCCAAGTGCCTGACGTGCACTCGTCACAAAAGAACGAGCACCGTCGGCAGTCGACACATCGCACATGACACCAACCGCGTTATCGCCCAATTCAGAAATTGCATTTCCTAAGCGAGTTTCATCACGTCCACAAATTGCAACACGCACGCCTTCATTAACAAGTGCTTGCGCAGTTGCAAAGCCCAATCCTGCCGTACCTGCCGCAATTGCTGCTGTTTTGCCACGAATACCAAAATCCATTGAACGACACTGTAGCGATGCGTCCGATAGCCTCAAGCACTACAAGGTGGTGAAAACATCATGGACGAGCAGAGGCCCGATTCGCGCCATCTCGACGCAATTGCTGACGCAGACCCGTATCCATACTGGTACGAAGACACTGACGCACCCGATTCAAACCCCACATTGGTGCGCACTGAAGGTTGCGACCTGTGCATTATTGGTGGCGGATACACCGGTCTATGGACCGCAATCATCGCAAAAGAACGCGATCCATCACGTGACGTTGTCGTCATTGATGCGGGAGAAGTGGGCTCGGCTGCAAGTGGTCGTAACGGTGGTTTCATGGAATCATCTCTCACACATGGTGTTGCAAACGCGCAGCAACGTTTCCCGGACGAAATTGCAACACTGGAAGAACTTGGTCTCAATAATCTCAACGACATTGAAGCCGCTATTAAGCGTTACAACATCGACTGTGATTATGAACGCACTGGCGTTATTGACGTCGCAACACAATCACATGTCGGGAACTACGTTGAAGAACTGCGCGAGGACTATCGCCAATTACGTGATCTTGGTCAGCGTGTCGAATGGCTCGATGCGTCGGGAATGCGCAACGAAGTGAACTCCCCCACATACGTGGGTGGTTTATGGCGCAAAGACCGTGCCGCGCTTGTTGACCCTGCACGTCTTGCGTGGGGCCTAAAGGCAGCCGCGGAATCACTTGGCGTTCGCATCTACGAAGACACCAAAGCGTTATCGATAGAACGAGACGGTGTAGGAGTCTTGGTATCTACCCCACTTGGACGCATTCGTGCTGGAAAAGTTGCTCTTGCTAGTGGCGCATTTCGTCCCGTTCTGCGTCGCCTTCAGAATTATATGATTCCCGTTTATGACTACTGCATGGTCACAGAACCTCTTACGCCAGAGCAACTTGCATCCATTGGTTGGCAACGGCGACAAGGTCTATCTGATATTCCGAATCAATTTCACTATTACCGTCTCACAGCAGACAATCGCATTTTGTGGGGCGGGTACGACGCGGTGTACTTCTTCCGCGGACGCATGCGCCAAGAGCTTGAATCACGACCAGAGTCATGGGCGTTGTTGTCCAAGCATTTCTTTGAAACCTTCCCACAGTTAGAAGACGTTCGCTTTTCTCACGCGTGGGGCGGAGCAATCGATGTCTGCAGCAGGTTCTCCGTGTTTTGGGGTCGCTCGATGGGTGGCCGCGTGTCGTATGCGCTTGGCTACACGGGCCTTGGTGTTGCAGCATCCCGATTTGGTGCGGAGGTGATGCTCGATCTCATTGACGGGCGTCGAACACGGGCGGTCTCAACAGATTTCGTCAAGAAGAAACCTCTGCCATTTCCCCCAGAGCCGTTTCGTTTTCTCGGCATACAAGCCACCCGCTGGTCGCTCAATCGTGAGGACAAAACTGGCAAGCGAAACCTGTGGTTACGCGCATTAGACCGCTCAGGCTTAGGGTTCGATTCCTAAAGCTGCTTCCCAAAAACACAGCCTTTCTGAAACGCTAACTCTCTGTCGTAGGCTGAATGTGATGTCTTTTACTGTGTCCTCTGTCGACGAGGTTCGCGCCGGACTGTCTGAGCATGGGTATCTCCCCGATGACGGACTTGTCACTGCTGTGTTCTTGTCTCTTGCTCTTCAACGTCCTTTGTTCCTCGAGGGAGAGGCTGGCGTTGGCAAAACATCGCTGGCAAAAACAATTGCTGCGTGGCTCGGAAGCGAACTCATTCGATTGCAGTGTTATGAGGGCATCGATGCCGCACAAGCGGTGTACGACTGGGATTACTCACGACAACTTCTCCACATTCGTGCCACCGAAGCCACTGGTGAAGCGTCTGGGCTCGACTCCGACACCCTGGAAAAGCAGTTGTACGACGAGAAGTTCTTGTTAAAGCGAGCACTGCTTCGCGCAATTGATAGCTCTTCTTCTATTCAGCCGGTGTTGCTCATTGATGAAATCGACCGCGCCGACGATGAGTTCGAGGCGTACTTGCTTGAAGTGCTCTCCGACTACCAAATCACCGTTCCTGAAATTGGCACTTTTACGGCAGCTGTACCACCAGTAGTGATCCTCACCTCAAACCGTACACGTGATGTACACGATGCGTTAAAGCGTCGCTGTCTATATCACTGGGTAGAGCATCCAACATTTGAACGTGAAGTCGAGATCGTGTGCCTACGTTGTCCCAACGTGTCACGTGAGTTGGCATCTCAAGTTGCAGGTGCGGTTGAAGCACTACGCGGTTTGCAGTTGTACAAGCCACCGGGAGTTGCAGAAACCATCGACTGGGCAACAGCATTAGGTCGTCTTGGTGTCACTCAATTGAACGAGTCGGTCATTGAGTCAACTCTTGGAACAGTGTTGAAATACCGCGAAGATCAAGATCGCCTGCGTGAGCATGGTGTTGCCGCCATCGTAAAGAACGCGATGGAACGCGGCGCATTTCACGGCTAAGACCGGATCAACGCAATGAATCAACTCACCTACGTCTCTGGTCCAGAGCGGTTAGCTGTGAGTTTTGCGCGCCTTTTGCGCAAATTAGAAATACAAACCCCGCTCGATTCAGTGCTGACGTTTGTGAGCTCCTTAGAGGCCGTTGGTATCACCGATCGTGACCGCGTGTATTGGGCTGCTCGTGCAACGTTGGTGCGCCGTCCTGAAGACATTCCAGAGTTCAACAAAGCCTTCAAAGTGTTTTGGGAACACCGTGAATCTCCTCCACTTGAAGAAGAAGAGTTATTGCGCATCCAACTCGTCACCGACGCAGAAGAGGAAGAGGGCGAGGCAGATGGAACGGCAGATAAGTCAGATGATCCCACCATCACATTGCGCTTTTCTGGCGTAGAAACACTCGGGTCGAAAGACTTTGCGGCATACACCGACGATGAAATGCGTTTGTCACAAAAGTTCATGTCAATGTTGCGCATGGCAGGCCCTCCTCGTCGATCATTTCGCACCGTCCAATCGCGCCGACGAGGCGTACGACCAGATGTTCGTCGCACCGTCCGTGCATCAATTGCTGCAGGCGGCGAGCCAGTGCGTCGCCACTGGCAACATCCCGGCGACCGATCACGACGCATTGTGTTTCTCTTAGACGTCAGCGGCTCTATGGAGCCGTACGCGCGTGCACTAGTGCGGTACGTCTATGCAGGAGTTGTAGGCCGACAGCGAGTGGAAGCGTTCACATTGGGAACTCGTCTCACTCGAGTCACGCGCGAACTCGGATCCCGTGACCCCGATAAGGCACTACGGTCAGCAAGCGAACGCGTTCAGGATTGGAGCGGCGGCACACGCCTTGGTGAAACGTTGCGACTCTTCAATGATGAATGGGGTATTCGCGGAATGGCCCGTGGTGCAATTGTCGTGATTTTGTCTGACGGATGGGACCGTGGAGAGCCAGAGTTGCTTGCCGAGCAGATGCAACGGCTACAGCGCGCAGCTTTTCGCCTGATCTGGGTGAACCCGCTGAAGGTCACACCGGGTTATGCGCCTCTCGCCCGAGGAATGGCTGCTGCTCTGCCCTATGTTGATGAATTCGTAGAGGGTCATTCACTCGATGCCCTCGAACAACTCACAAAGGTGATTAACCATGCGTGACTTATTAGATGACATTGATCGCTGGCAAAAAGCGGGCAAGCGTGTTGCGCTTGCGCGCGTTGTCGACATCGAAGGATCAGGACCTCGCGAAGCGGGAGCTGCAATGGCCGTCAATGAAGACGGCGAAGTGATCGGCTCTGTCAGTGGCGGTTGTGTGGAGGGCGCTGTTGTGTCTGAAGCACTTGCCATATTGAGTGGCGAACAACCCAGCCGCGTCGTTACTTTTGGTTATTCCGATGACGAGGCTTTTGCCGTCGGCCTCACCTGCGGTGGCATCATTCATCTTTTCATTCAGCCACTTACTTGGTAACACGCATGGCTACGTATCAATCTTTCTCAGAGCGAGTTCGCAAGAATCTTCCTGTTGCTCTTGCAACAATCATTGACGGACCAGATGTTGGTCTCACATTGGCTGTCACCCCCGAGGGAATCTTGGAAGGTTCGCTCGGTAACGCCGACCTTGATCGCGTTGTATCTCGTGATGCAATCGGTGAACTTGAAGCAGGTCGCACCATTGTTCGCAACTATGGTCCAGCTGGTCAGACAACACCTGAAGATCTTGTCGACACACCAACACTTCGCATCTTCATCGAAAGCTTTTCTCCACCACCGCGAATGTGGATCTTTGGTGCGGTCGATTTCACAGCAGCCCTTGCTCGCGTGGCCAAAGTCTTGGGATACCACGTCACTGTGTGTGATGCACGTGAAATCTTCGCAACACGCCGTCGATTCCCGATGGCAGACGAAGTAAAAGTCACATGGCCGACGCCTGTTTTTGAAGCCGATGGACATTTGCTCAGTGCACGTGACGCGGTGTGCATTCTCACTCACGATCCAAAGTTTGATGTTCCCGCCATTCAGGGTGCATTGAACACAAACGTTGGCTACATCGGCGTCATGGGTAGTCGCAAGACTCACGCAAAGCGTTTGGAACGTCTCGCAGAAGTAGGAATCAACGATCCCAAGGATCTCGCACGACTTCATTCCCCCATCGGTCTTGACCTCGGCGGTCGTACTCCAGAAGAAACCGCGATTTCGATCGTTGGTGAAATCATCGCCACACGTACAGGCCGTGCTGCCGCATCACTTAGTGCGACATCTGGTCCCATTCACGTGTAATGACAGCCCTAGCTGTAGTGCTTGCTGCCGGTGCAGGCACTCGTTTTGCACACGCCACTCACAAACTGCGTGCGAAAGTTCACGGTGTTGCAATATTGTCCCGAGCAGTTGCGAACGCCACACAATCTGGGATCGGCGATGTTGTGGTGGTCACGGGTGCTGAAACATTTGATGACTTATTGCCAACCGTCACCACTGTCCACAACAGCGCATGGCAGACCGGTCAGCGCAGTTCCGTGCTGTGTGCCATTGACGAGGCGCAACGTCGGGGATGTGACGTCGTCGTAATCGCAGCGGGCGACCAGCCCTTTGTTTCCCCCGAAGATTGGCAAGCCGTGGCCGCAGATCCGAGCCCCGTTGCTGTTGCCACCTACGACGGCCAGCGTGCAACCCCGGTACGACTGCACAAGAGCGTCTGGGACGACTTTCGTGCCATCCAGGGTGACCCCGACGCCGGAGCACGTTCTCTCATGCACCTGCGTCCCGAACTGGTTTCGGAAGTAGCCTGCAAAGGGTCTGGAGCAGACATTGACACAACGGAGGATCTACAACGATGGACCTGAAGCACGAATTCACCGTGGAAAAGCCAATCGACGAGGCATGGAACATCCTCACAAATGTTGAGCTCATTGCCCCTTGCTTGCCAGGTGCACAGCTTGAAGAAGTTGAAGGCGACACATACCGCGGAATGGTGAAGGTCAAAGTGGGCCCCATTTCCGCTGCTTTCAAAGGTCAAGCCAGTTTCGTTGAACGCGATGATGCGAACTACCGCGCCGTGCTGAAGGGCGAAGGTCGCGATACCGGTGGAAAAGGAAATGCTTCTGCAAACATCACCGCCGCAATGACTGCTGTATCACCAACGTCCACCAAGGTTGACGTCACCACCGATCTCACCATCACTGGCAAAGTTGCACAGTTCGGACGTGGTGCAATGGCCGACATCAGTGACAAATTGCTTGGTCAATTCGTTGAGAACTTGAATGAGTTAATCGCTCAGCAACCAGAAATTGCAGCCGAATCACCTGCCGCATCAACTGAGGGTGTACGCAAGATTGACGGTCCAGAAGCACAACCGCTGAACTTGGTGGGCGCAGCCGGACTTCCGATCTTGAAGCGCGCCATTCCAGTTGTTGTCATCGTTGCAGTTGTCATCTGGCTGATTGCTCGATGAATTCGCGGGCACCGATGGCCCGTGACGATACTCCCTCATCTTCAGACCATGCTCGCGTATGCGAGTTGATCGGTCGTGAACCACGTGGTGATTACACGATCGTTGTCCGCACCCACACTGGCGACCCTGTTGTGTTACGTAACGCTCCATTGCTCCATGACAGAACTCCTATGCCCACGCTGTATTGGCTCATCGGCCCACACGAAGTGCGTGAAGTCAGCCGCATTGAAGCCGATGGTGGCGTCAACGAAGTAGAAGAAATTCTCGGACTGGAACAACTTGCAGATATCCACTCTCGATATGCGCGCGAACGAGATGCGAACCTTCCTTCCGATCACGTTGGACCAAAACCATTTGGCGGAGTGGGAGGGACACGCACTGGCGTGAAATGTTTGCATGCACATTTTGCATGGTGGCTTGCTGGCGGCACCGACGCAGTTGGCGAATGGACAGCACGACAGCTCAGTTCACGTGGTATCACATTTGCAGAGAGATTGTCATGACAGGTCATCCGGTGGGCGTTATCGATATCGGAAGCAACACCACAAATCTATTGATAGTTGATTCCGATGGAAACGACATTGATCGTGCCATCACCACAACCCGACTCGGGGATGGAGTTTTTTCTACCGGAGTCCTGCAAGAGGACGCGATCAATAGAACATTGCAGACGGTCGTTGATTATGTATCTCGTTGTCGCGAGAACAACGTGTCAGACATTCGTATCGTGGGAACAGCTGCATGTCGCACAGCTTCGAACACTGACCAATTGGCGCAACGCATTAAAGAAACCACTCGATGCGAATTACATGTATTAAAAGCAAGCGACGAAGCGCGATTGTCATTTGAAGGTGCGCTAGTTGGCCTTGTGCCCCACGACGGACTCACTGTTGTTGTCGACATTGGTGGTGGTTCGACTGAATTCACCGTTGGAGTTCATGAACCAGATCAAGTCGCAAGTATCGATCACGGTGCAGTTGCCATCACCCAACGAGATTTCACTGCCGACCCTCCCCTCCCCGAAGAACTCACGAATGCCATTGGTGCAGTGACCGATGATATTGAGGAGTTGACTCGATCGATGCCGGCACTTCTCAGTTCCCCGCGATTTGTTGGCACAGCAGGAACCTTTGTCACGGTTGCAGCAGTTGAACTTGGGCTGATGGAATTTGACCGCGACGCTCTTCACTCCATGGTGCTGACACGTGAATCTGCTGAAGACGTCTTTCGCACTCTCGCTACAGAGAAATTTGAAGAGCGCATTCTCAACCCCGGTCTGCCCTACGACCGTGCCGACATCATTGTTGCAGGCTGCTGCATTGTGGTGGCGATCATGCGTCGTCTACATCTCTCTGAAATTGTGATTTCTACGGGTGGGCTCCTCGATGGTGTCGCGCGCCATATCCCATGGAAAATGGCACAATAGAACCATGACGGCAACCCACCCGGGCTCTTCAACCTCAGTAGGACTGCGGCTGTATGGCAAACGAGTGGTGCTTCGTCCTCTCGTTGCTCAGGATTTTGCCGCCTGGAGCGAGGTCCGACAAAGAAATGGCGAGTGGCTCACCCAATGGGAACCACTACGACCAATTCATCACCCAGACCCATCAAGTAACCGCGACATTTTTGCAGCGCGTTGCGCTGCACGAGATCGCGAACGTCATGCTGGCACTAGCTATGCGTTTGGGTTTTTTGTTGATGGCTCTTTAGCTGGTGAAATCAATCTCAACAACGTGATGCGCGGAGCACTTCAGACTGGAACAATCGGATACTGGATTGATCGTTCCCGCGCAGGAAACGCGTACGTGGCCGAGTCTGTTGTCGTTCTAATGAAGTTCGCGTTTGAAGAACTTCATCTACATCGTCTTGAAATATGCATCATCCCCCGCAACCAGAACAGTTTGCGCGTGATGGAAAAGTTAGACATGCGAAACGAAGGTATTGCCCAACGTTTCCTTGAGATCAATGGCGTGTGGGAAGACCACGCTCGCTTTGGCATCACCATTGAAGAATGGGACGAACGCCGCAGCGAGTTTTTGACGCACTGGTTGCAGTCTTAGCCTGCTAACTGATCCCACGCTCTAGCGCGGTTCTGTCTCGTCACTTTGCGACGTTTCCAGTCTTTTGTCTTCCAGTGCTTAAACGGCTTACGACGGCTCTTTTCCATTGCGCGTTGCGCATCTTTGTGGTGCAATGGCTTCCATCCAATGCCCGGCTCTTCCACATCAAGTGGTTCTGTCCCGTGATCCACCGCCTCTACAACAAGATGCAATTGGCTCTTGATACGGTGCCGTTCATTGTGAGCGTGAGCTCTCAGATCGGCGCGCGGTGGTGGCGCAACATCGTTGTTTCGATGGCGTGCACTCATGGCTTTCCCTTCCGGAGCCCGGTGCCGGACTCCTTGTTTGGGCCCTTTTCAGCACCGTACACCTTTTTTCAGGATTGTGCGAACACTTTCTACAACATCGACAGTACGTCTGCAATCATAAAGAAAACTGCAATTACTGGACAGTAAATGTATGAGTCACTGTCTTTTCGGCGTACTTTGGCGAAATCTTTACTTTGCATGTGCCACGCGATTTCGCAACAAGACGCTGTGGATTACGTTGCAACGAACACACTGATTTTGATGTAGATACCACCGATACTTTTGGTTCATCTCCTTGTTGTGTTTTTACCAACTGAGACACTCGCACTGTGTTGCCAACACGTAAGGAACGTAACTGCGGTGATGCCACCCGCACTGATCCACGAGAGCGAGCTACTTCAGTGGCAGTACGTACGGACACTCCGTACGACACATTATTTCGAAGATTGCTCACGATTGCTTGCGTTGCACCCGGGCGTGATGTTACTGATTTCACCAATTGCCCATCGCGATACACCGAGATGGTGGTTCGTTTGAAAATCGATCCACCGCTACATGGGCGATCCCATGACACTCTCAATGCACCGTTGTGTGCTGACACGACAAGACCATCTGATCGTCCTGGTGAAACAGTTCCCACAATCGGAGTGGTATCAAGAAACAGCAAGCGATTTGGTGTGGTCGCATCGAGTCCACTAATCAGGTTCGGAGTCGCACGTGCTACCACCGCATCATGAACCTGTGACGGACACAGATGAGGTTGTTGTTGGGCTAAGAGCGCTGCATAACCGGCAACCAGTGGCGACGCCATTGACGTACCTTTTTCATTGTTATAAGCAGTTGGCGAGGTGTACCACGCACCTACCACCGGACGTTGATTGCTTCCACCAGGTGCAAATACATCAACACAGGGTCCAAAATTTGAAAAAGACGACAATGCATCGTCTACGGTGACAGCACCAACGGTTAATGCGATGGGTTCGTCTGCAGGAGAGATGCGACATGCATCTATTGGTCGACCCGAATTATCTCCGTTTCCTGCCGCTACAACCACAACGACACCATCTGCCACCAACCTACGAACCGCTTTATCTAATGGTCCGCCATCATCACCGAGATCTACACCGAGACTGAGATTTGCAATAGCAAGTCGTCCGGCTGTGTGGTGATCTGCAATCCATCGCAATCCCTTCACCACATCGGCTACTTCACCAAGACCATTGCAGTCAAGAACACGGACAGAAAATACACGCGACCCAGGCGCAACACCGGTGGTTGTACCGGCGGCCGAACTCGCAACGTGCGTTCCGTGTCCGTCACAGTCACTCCCTCGTGGATCAACAATTGATCCACTTGCACTGCGCGCGATGTCGATTCCGTACACCGCACGTCCGCCAAATTGTTCGTGTGAATAATTTGTGCCCGTATCAACGATGTACACGTCGATCCCAGCACCGTTCAAAGTGGCAGATGGTGTCGACACATTGTCTAGTGGCAATGTTCGTTGGTTGATGCGATCAAGATGCCACGTGTCTGTCACCTTGGAGATACCAGATGACGGCGACGGGGAGGCAAGAACAAGTGCAAATACTCCGACTACACCGGCGAAGATAAACGTCCGCCATCGTCGAAGTGTCATGTACTCAATTCTACTTCTTAGAAATCTTTGCCTGCAGGGCAGCAAGTCGCTCAGCAAACCACGGCTGACGAGTGCTCCACACCTGCGGATCTAGTTCTCTTGCCACGGCATTCGGATGTGTGCGCACGTCGGCCATGTCATTGATTGTCTTTTTCGTGGCTTCGAGCAACTCGCGCGGAACAGATGCTGCTTGTGCAGCGAGACGCTGTGCTTCGTCCATGAGTTGATCATCTGGAACGCACTTCCACACGAGACCAACCCGTTCTGCTTCTTCCCCACTCAAGATCTCACCAAAAATCACTGTTGCAAAAGCTGTCTGTGGTCCGGTGATACGACGAAGCATCCATGTATGTCCACCACCTGGGTGAATACCAATGTTCAAAAATCGAGTGTCAAAACGAGCACGTTGTGCAGCGATTCGCACATCACAACCGAGTGCCAGATTCATACCCGCGCCAACTGCAGCGCCATTTACTGCTGCCAGGGTTGGCAATGGACTACGGGCAATGCGCAAGAATCCTTCATAGACCTTGCCAAGGCTTTCTCCGGTCGCTTCAGCGAGATTGCCAAGGTTGGCTCCCGCACAGAATGCCGGTGCCGCTCCTGTCACCACGACTGCACCAACAGAGCGGTCGGCTTCAATTGCATCCATTGCAGCAATGATTTCGTCCACCATTGGCGAGGTGAGGGTGTTGCGCTCACTTGGATTATTGAGGGTCAGAGTGGCGACACCGTCACGGATTGATACTTCAACAAGACTCATAAGACGCCAGTTTGTCACACCAATACTGGCTCGCTTTTGTCCGTCGCCTACGGTGTGACACATGAGTTCCGAAGTAGTGCTGTATGAGGTGAGCGAGCGAATCGCCACCATTACCTTGAACCGTCCCGATGCCCGAAACGCCTTAAGCAGCGAAGTGTTGCGTCTATTGCCAGAGCGCATGCGCCAAGCAGAGTCCGATGACAACGTTGATGTCGTCATTCTCACTGGCACTGATCCAGCGTTTTGCGCTGGCCTTGATCTCAAAGAACTCGGAAGCCAAGACGGAAAACTTTTAAACACTGGTGCTGATGGTTCAGTCAACGCAGATGGGATACGTGGACCATTCCCCAAACTCAGCAAGCCACTGATCGGTGCTGTCAACGGTGTCGCAGTCACTGGCGGCATTGAGTTGGCGTTGAACTGCGATTTCTTGATTGCCTCTGAAAACGCGAAGTTTGGCGACACACACTCTCGTGTTGGTGTGATGCCTGGTTGGGGTTTGTCGGTCTTGCTACCACAGGCTGTTGGCGTACGTCGCGCGCGCGAGATGAGCTTTACTGGCAATTTCATGGATGCTCACGAGGCACTCACATTTCGTTTGGTGAATCATGTTGTGCCGCATGACCAACTCATGACCTTCACACGCAAGATTGCACTAGACATCATCGGCAACGTGCAAGAAGGTGTACGCGAATTACGTAACACATATGCATTGAATTCAGCCGAAGTCGATAACTGGGAAAACGAGTCTGCAAGTAGTCGTGAATGGCGCAAACGCAACTTTGATCCTGAACTTGTTGCTCAACGCCGCGCGAAAATCATGGAACGCGGTCGTCAGCAATAACGTGTATCCAATAAGAACTTCTGGCTTATTTACGAAGTTCTGAGACCGCACACAGATCAATGCCGCCTCGAGGGCGTTGCGTCAACGTTACTCTGACCCACTTTGGCGATGCTGTTGTCATCACTTCCTGTGCAATTTCGGCCGACAATGCTTCTGCAAAAACAGCTTGATCGCGGAAACGCCACAGATACAACTTCAATGACTTCGACTCTATGCACAACTGATCTGGTTCAAATTCGATCACGAGATGCGAGATATCGGGCTGTTTTGTCACCGGACACATTGATGACAATTCATCAGTAGTGAATCGCACCGTGGTCACACTCGCAGGAGCAGGAAACACTTCTACGTGATCAATAGGGTGACGAACTGTTTGTCCGAGAATCGTGAGGTTATGTTCCGTGCTCATGGTCACCATCGTAGTTGTGAGCAGCTAATAACTACCTGAATCTGTCAGCGCAGTTCGGGGGGAAGCAAGTCAACGAGAGACACTTCTGGCCGTGGCCCCACATGAGAAATCACCTCTGCTGCAGCGATGGCACCCATCTGCGCACAATGCGTGAGATCAAATCCGCGCGTGAAACCCCGTAAGAAGCCTGCAGCAAAGAGATCTCCTGCTCCGGTGGTGTCAACAACGCGCGCAACTTTTTTTGCCGGAACCGAGTGCACATCAATCGGGGTAACAATGACCGAACCTTTTTCACTTCTTGTAACACACGCGATGTGGCACTCTTTGCGTAATTGTGCGACTGCATCGTCAAACACATCAGTTTGGTAGAGGGAAAGTAATTCGTCTTCGTTTGCGAACAAGAGATCAATCTCGTCCCGTACGAGGGCACGAAAATCATCGCGATGTCGGTCAACACAAAAACTATCTGACAACGTGAGGGACACCACACGTCCTTTTGTATGAGCTCGTTCTGCGGCACGTCGAAACGCAGACTTCGCTTCATCGCGGTCAAAGAGGTAACCCTCCATGTACAACACCGCACCAGTTTCCACCAGTTCCGCATCAACGTCATCAAATGCAAGATGGGTAGAGACGCCAAGGTATGTGTTCATTGTGCGCTCTGCGTCTGGTGTCACCGCGATAATGCAACGACCAGTGGGCAGATCAACACCTGGACCTCCACTATGAAATTCCACTCCCAGACGTTCGAGATCATGGGCAAAGACCCGACCTAAATCATCATCTGATACTTTGCCAATGAATGCGACATCTGCTCCCAGGGAGGCAAGACCCGCGATGGTGTTAGCAGCAGACCCTCCGCTTGTCTGCATGCCGTGTCGGCCGATCACCTCGTATAAAGCAATCGCGCGATCTGTATCGATCAGAGCCATTGACCCCTTCACTAAATTTTGATCATGAAGAAAGTCATTTTCGACCTGAGCGATGATGTCAACAAGAGCATTGCCGATTCCAACAACGTCATATGAAATGCCGTCGGTGTTTTCTAGTCCGGGAACTGCTGCGGTGAAAGGTGTTGTGCGAGCCACGGTTCTCCACCGTAGTACCCCTGCAGATGTAGCAGTAGCCTTCGCATCGTGTCGCATCTCAATAATCCATACCGACTTCCACGTACGGTCTTGCCACGTCGCTACGACGTCACACTTGATCCGAACCTCAGTACTGCAGCTTTCTCTGGATCAGTCACCATTGAAGCCGAGGTCGTGAACCCGACTCGCGAAGTGGTAATGAATGCCAAAGAACTCACCGTGTCATCTGTGTCAGTGAACGGTGTGGATTCGTCCTTCTCTTTGCATGAAGAGACCGAGCGACTCGTCATCTCTTCCGACGTTCAACAAGGACCCTGCACTATCACCATTAAATTCACTGGGATATTGAACGACAAACTGCGTGGCTTTTATCGCTCAACATTCACTGACGACAACGGAATCGAACACGTCATTGCTACAACCCAGATGCAATCCACCGACTGTCGTCAAGCCTTCCCTTGTTTTGATGAACCCGACATGAAAGCAGTGTTTGGAATTCGCCTTATTGTGGACCCGGCCCTGATGGCGATTTCAAATGGACCGGAAATTGCCCGCGACATCACAGACGACAACCGGGTGCGCATCACATTCGCTGACACAATGGCGATGTCTACATATCTGGTGGCTTTTGTAGTGGGTCCACTTGAAGCAACTGATCCCGTTGATGTCAACGGTGTACCCGTGCGCGTGGTTCATGTTCCCGGCAAAGCACATCTCACCGAATTTGGATTACGCGTGGCGGCATTTTCGCTGGATTGGTTTCAGACGTACTACGGCATTCCGTATCCAAGCGAAAAAGTCGACCTCATTGCCCTGCCCGACTTCGCAGCTGGTGCGATGGAGAACTTGGGTTGCATCACCTTCCGTGAAGTACTACTTCTTGTCGATCCCGCCACTTCCACTCAGATTGAACAGCAGTTAGTGGCAGATGTCGTGGCCCACGAACTTGCTCACATGTGGTTTGGTGATTTGGTCACGATGCGTTGGTGGAATGGCATTTGGCTCAACGAAGCATTTGCGACATTTATGGAGATTGCTGCGTGTGATGCATTTGCTCCGCACTGGCAACGCTGGACCACATTTGGACTCGAACGCAGTGTCGCCTTCGAAACCGACTCGCTGCATTCGACACGAGCCGTAGAGTACGAGGTGAACTCACCAAATGATAGTGAAGGAATGTTTGACGTCCTCACATATCAAAAAGGTGGCGCGTTACTGCGGATGCTCGAGCAATATCTTGGACCCGAACGCTTCCGTGCAGGAGTGAGCACGTATCTCAAACGCCATAGTTACTCCAATACCGAAACCAACGACCTCTGGGATGCAATTGAAGACACCGTCAATAGCGATGGTGGTGACAAGGTACCGGTGCGGCGCTTGATGGACAGTTGGATCTGGCAACCTGGCTATCCACTCATCTCCGCCGAGACAAACGGCTCCGACGTGGTGCTCACACAACGTCGTTTTCTGTTTGATGGCAAATCAGATTCAACACACTGGGTAGTTCCCATTCATGTCACTATCGACGGCGCGGAGCATAAAGTGCTCCTCGATTCTGAATCCGTGCGCATTCCCCTACCACGACCAGACGCAGTTGTCGTTGTAAACAGTGGTGGCCATGGCTTCTATCGCGTTTCCTACTCGCCTGCCTTGCTACAGAGAATTACGGGCGATACCTTGCGCGAACGTAATGTGCTCGAGCGCTACAACCTTGTCGATGACGCGTGGAACGCGGTCGTTGCAGGAGCATTACCAGCTTCAGATTTCTTGTTGTTCGCTGAAGGTTTTGCGCACGAGCGTGATTTAGCTGTATGGCAGGCATTAACAATTGGCCTACGTGGATTATCTCGTCTTATCGAGGGCAAACCACTTGATGAATTACGTGTACGTATCCGTGCGCTTGTCGTACCAGTGTTGGCGGATCTCACATGGGATCCGCGTCATGACGAAGATGAACTCACGTCGAAACTGCGAGGAGTGCTTGTAGGTGCGCTCGCCATCTTGGGGCAAGACCAAGATGCGCAGCTACGTTGCCGCGACATCTTTTCCCGCGCAGACACCGACAACATTCATCCTGAACTTGTCGCGGCTGCCACATCGGTTGTTGCGTCAATTGGTGATGGAAATGATTATGAGTTCTTTATCGATCGCGTGAAGAACCCACGCACGCCACAAGAACAGATCCGGATGTTGTATGCACTCGCAGACTTCGACGACGCTGACTTGATGAAACGCACATGTCAATTTGCGTTTTCAAACGACGTCAAAACACAAAATGCACCGTTTCTACTCAATCGTTGTATCGCAAACAGAAACCATGGAGAAATTGCGTGGACTGCCGTTCGCGATAATTGGAGCGATGCGAACGACAGATTCCCTGTCAACACAATTGTGCGGATGGTTGATTCAGTAAAGATGCTCACCACAGACGAAGCAGCGCGCGACGTACCGGCGTTTTTTACCAGTCACCCAATACCACAAGCAGTGAAGGTACTGGAGCAGATCCTCGAACGTCAGCGCGTGAACCTGGCATTACGACAGCGCGAATCTGAGGCACTGTCACAGAGCATGCTCACATAGATTCAGCCCCTCGCATGAAGAGTTCTTCGCAGAGAAGTACTAGGCGGCGCGACGATAGTGATACGAGCGGCGCAAGTACTGCTGTTGACGCAGTTGCACCAACGTGTAGCAGTACCCCATCAAAACCACGACTGCGACAGCAAACAAAACAATCATGAGTGTGCTGCCCGTTGTGAGCGACAAAAACAGCGTCGCTGCATTGACAGCCAGAAGGCCAAATAATGCATTGGTACGACGACGACGCAAGACTTCTCGCGGTGACAAAAACACTTC
Source organism: Ilumatobacteraceae bacterium (assembly GCA_044340485.1). Classification (GTDB taxonomy): domain Bacteria; phylum Actinomycetota; class Acidimicrobiia; order Acidimicrobiales; family Ilumatobacteraceae; genus UBA2093. Next base: position 41,878 of record JBIITN010000003.1, read on the forward strand.
TTCGCGCGCGTAATGGGAACGGGTGAGATCTTGATGATGTGCACGGCGATGACGCCCGGTGCCGTCTGCTTCATGCATTGAAGCCACTGTGTTGTCACCGTAATAGACATCCTCACGGGGAGCGTCATAGTACCGATCGTCCATGTACGGAGCCGGGACAGGGCGACGAACTGGTTGTACGCGTGGTGAGGACACCAACGGGCGAGACATAGCCCGCATGGGAGCTTGAGCGCGAGGGCCCTGAGTGCGTTGCAACGTGTTGAGTTGACGTCGGAAATCAGATACCGACGAGGAAGAACCAACATCAAAGCGGGCGCGCAACAACGGCGGCAATAACACTGCCAGCCACGCGGCTCCCACAAGAAGGAGGATCAACTTGCTCATCTATCAGTCCCACCATGAACTGGGTCGCGCTACGAAGTGGCACGACGGATCTACTCGTACGTTGGGGCCGTAACCCGTAGCTCTATTGGCGATAGAGCCACTGCCCGAAAGGCACTTGGATAATTCTACGGAACTAGGTTTCTCAAGACCACGATATGAGCCCTGAATTCGCAGGAATGTGTCTCAGAAAGGGCATTTGATGGCAAAAAATGTCAAAAAATGGCCAATTTTGAGCCCCTTGAGACGAACGTCTCAGACCCGACTCAAGGGCGACGGTACGAGCCGGAGCGGCCCCCGTCTTTTTCCCACAACGCCAAATCCGAAATGGTCATGTTCTTATCTGCGCTCTTGCACATGTCGTAAATCGTGAGCGCCGCAATTGAACAGGCAGTGAGAGCTTCCATCTCGACACCAGTGCGATCCACCGTTCCCACAGTGGCAACGACATCGATCCCGTCGGTTCCGATCTCAAAATCCACCGTCACCGAGGAAATCATGAGCGGATGACATAGCGGGATGAGGTCACTGGTCTTTTTGGCCGCTTGAATTCCTGCCACTCGGGCCACACCAATGACGTCGCCTTTTTTCATGCCACCATCACGAATGGCCGCAGCGGTAGCCGGATCCATCGACACGCGACATCTCGCAACCGCACGTCGGTTGCTGACATCCTTGCCTCCCACATCAACCATGTGAGCGTTGCCCTCAGATGTGAGATGGCTAAATGTGGGTTCTGACACGAACGTCAGCGTAGCGAATTCGCGTTACTTCAACTTCAAGAAGAGTTTTTCAACTTCTTCCATAGTAAAGCCTTCTTTTCCGGCTTTTTTCGGGTCCTGTAAACAACGTTGCATTCCCGATGACAACAACTTGAAACCAACTTGGTCAAGTGCGGTGCTTGCCGCTGACAATTGCGTTATGACTTCACGACATTCACGCCCTTCTTCGATCATGGTGCGAATAGCGCGCACCTGACCTTCGATTCGTGCCAGACGTGTCGTGAGATTCTTTGTGAGCTCGGGCTCTAGATCCATGCCTCACAGCGTACCACGAATACCCTTTGGGGTATCCAAATTTCTGGGTATACTCAGCTTCATGAGCATGATTTTTGAGCAGTTTTATTTGGATTGTCTCTCCCAGGCCTCCTACCTCATCGGCGATACCTCGTCAGGTCGTGCGGTAGTTGTTGACCCCACCCGCGATGTTCAGCAATACCTCGACAGCGCAAAACAACATGGCCTCACCATTGAGTTGGTCCTGGAAACACACTTCCATGCCGACTTTCTGTCCGGGCATCTTGAACTCGCAAACGCCACCGGTGGCGTCGTTGGTTTCGGCTCGGTTGCTCAACCAGAGTTTTCCGCACGTCTTTTTGCCGACGGCGAGCGTTATTCACTAGGCGATGTCACCCTCGAGATCCGCCATACTCCTGGGCACACTCCAGAGTCCATCTCGATCGTGGTGTTTGAAACCGCAACCTCGACAACTCCATACGGTGTTCTCACCGGCGACACGATGTTTATCGGTGACGTCGGACGTCCCGATCTGTTGGTGTCGATTGGTCGCACAGCGGAAGATTTGGCTAAAGACCTGTACTCGTCACTGCGCACGAAGCTGCTCACCCTCCCCGATGAAACACGGGTATTCCCTGCTCACGGTGCGGGCTCTGCATGCGGCAAAAACTTGTCCACCGAAACACAATCAACAATTGGTGAACAGCGTCGCGACAACTATGCATTGCAGTTCAACGACGTCGAGTCATTTGTAGCTGCGGTAACAGAAGGTCAGCCCCCGGCACCGGGGTACTTCGCCTACGACGCACAACGAAACAAGCAAGATCGAGCTCTGCTCGACGAACACACTGCGCCCACACAGATGAGTGTGCCCGATGCAGTTGCTGCTCATGGCCGAGGTGTTCAGTTAGTCGATACGCGCGATTCGCAGTTTTTTGCCACCGGCCACTTACGTGGATCGGTCAACGTCGGATTGCAAGGCCGATACGCCGAATACGCGGGCTCAGTGATTCGTCCTGATGAAGAAATTGTCCTCATCACAGAACCCGGATATGAGCTTGAAGCAAAAATTCGTTTGGGACGTATTGGCTATGACCGTGTTGTCGGGTGGGCATCAGTTGACGAACTGGTCGAGCACCCCGACCTTGTTGACAAAGCATCACGATTAACACCACGCCAATTTGCAGACCGCACTGCGAGCGTTTCCAATCTTCAGATTGTCGACGTCCGCGGAGAAGGCGAATACAAAGTCAACCATTACGACGGCGCTACAAATATTCCTGTTTCCCAACTCAATGCCCGTCTCTCGGAACTTGACCCATCGCGTCCTACCGTTGTGTACTGCGCCGGTGGATACCGTTCGTCGATTGCGGCGAGTGTGTTGCGTTCGGTGGGCTTTTCAGATGTCTCCGACGTGCTCGGTGGTTTTGAAGCAATGGTGCAGTCGCAAAACTGAACTGCACATTGCAATAATCACATGTAGCAACAATCACACGTCGCGGCGATACGGAAAATGTGGAGTTCGCTTTTCCAAAAATGCGGTCACGCCTTCTTTATCTTCGCCCGTTCGCGTCACTTCGTTAGCCCAATGTTGTGACAAGGCCATGGATACATCGCCATCTGTGATGATCTCGTTCACCATCTGCTTCGTTGCAACTTGCGTGAGATGAGAGCGTTCCATCGCCATCACATGCACGAGCTGCTTCACACGTTGTTCCAGTTCCTCTGGCTGCACAACTTCATCGACAAGACCAATTCGCACAGCGCGTTGAGCATCAATGAGCTCGCCAGAAAACAGCAAATGCTTTGTGGCAGTGGGACCAATATTCTGAACAGCGCGTCGTAAAGCGTATGTGGGGTAGATAATTCCTAATTTTGCAGGTGTAATTCCAAACTGCGCCGTCGTGTCAGCAATGCGGATGTCGCATGCGTTGATGATTTGCACTCCCCCGCCAACACAACTACCTCGAATCATCGCAACTGACGGACCAGGGAAAGCCGCAATGGCTTCCTCTGCGTCACGATTGGCCTCGCCATAGCGACCGCCGTTTCCTTCCGTAAGACCCGAAATGTCGGCGCCGGCACAAAAGTGAGCGCCTTCCCCCGTGATCACGAGAATTTTCGCCGACGGATTCACCGACAATTGAGAGACAATCTCTGCAATCTCACGCCACATGTCAAACGTTATTGCATTTCGTTTATCGGCCCGATTTAGCGTCAGAGTGGCAACATGTTCGTGCACTTGCACGTGAAGCGCATCGATTGTCATGGGCTGCTAGCCGCCGATCTGGCTCATCGAACGACGTGGCTTCACAAACTGCACCTGGCCAATTTGATGGCCCGCCCATTTTTTGCCAACCGCGCGAATGATCGAATCGGCAATGACATCATCAGATGATCCGTCGCGCAACAATGCACGGAGATCTGATTCGTCGGTGGCAAATAGACATGTTCGGAACTGTCCGTCTGCTGTAATGCGGACGCGATCACAGTCGCCACAGAATGGTTTGGTGACCGATGGAATAACCCCAACAGTTCCCTTACCGTCTAGATAACGCCAGCGATCAGCAGGTGCAGCACCACGTGCTGGCATTTGTTCCAACGGGTACACCTTGCTGATGATGGTCACGATTTCGTCTTGGCTTACCACCTTGTTGCGTTCCCACTCATTTGACGCATCAAGAGGCATGAATTCGATAAAACGAACTTCGAGTCCTTCATCACGACCAAATGTTGCGAGATCAAGAATCTCATCATCGTTAACACCGCGCTCAATAACTGCATTGATCTTGATTGGATGAAAACCCGTTTCTTTTGCCGCCGCGATACCTGCCAACACATTGTCAAGCTCGTCGCGGCGTGTCATTTCCAAGAAGCGCTTTTTCTTCAGTGAATCGAGGCTGATGTTGATGCGATGCAAACCCGCCGCGCGCAAGTCATGAGCAATGTTGCGAAGCGTTGCACCATTAGTAGTGAGTGCGATATCGGGGGCTTTCCCCGCGTAATCACTTGAGGCATCACTGGGTACCCGAAGATCGTTCAACATTTCAATCAGGCGACTGAGATGTGCACGCATGGTGGGCTCACCGCCTGTGAGGCGAATACCGTCGACCCAGAAACGCTCAACACAAATGCGCGCAATGCGTTCGATTTCTTCAAACGTGAGGATTTCTGATCGAGGCAGCCACACGAGTCCCTCTTCTGGCATGCAATATGTGCAGCGAAAATTGCACCTATCGGTCACCGAGATACGAAGGTCTCGTACGACGCGGCCAAATGGGTCAATGAGGTCCACGGTGCCAGTCTAGGGTCCAAGGAAGGTCACCGTCACGGGGTCACCTGCTTGTAATCCGCTGCCGTCTGGGACCTCGATTAAGGCGTTCGCAAGTGCCGTAGCGGCAAGTTGATGACTGCCTTGCGGGCCCGTGCGAGTGACATGTACGTGCCCATCATCTGAAAAACGAGCAAACCCGCGATCAAAGTGCATCTTTCCGTCTGGTTTACGCACAATTTCCTCGTCAAGCACCGCCCGTACTCGTGGTCGCCATGCGGTATCACCGAATCCGCTCATAATCCGCAATGCGGGACGAGCGAGAAGCTCAAAGCTCACAAGTGACGACACAGGGTTGCCCGGTAAACCAAAAATTGGCACGTCAACACCGGTTGCGTTTCGCAGGGTTCCAAAAGCAAAAGGTTTTGCGGGCTTCATTGCAATTTGCATCCACGACATGTCGGCGATCTTTGATAACACTGCTTTCACCACGTCGTAGTCGCCCATACTCACACCACCACTTGACACAATTGCATCGCACGACAATTCGCCAACCGCTTGACGTAGGCGAGCCTCGAGAAGAGACTCGTCATCAACAACGTTGCCAAGATCTACTGCATCGAGACCGGCTTGTTCAACAAGCCGCAACAACATCACGCGATTGCTTTCACGAATTTGACCAATCTCGAGATCACTTCCATCTTCGACTAACTCATCGCCTGTCGACAACACCCCGACACGTGCGGTGCGATACACCGATACGGTTCGCGCGTTGATACTGGCGAGAGTGCCAAGTACAGCGGGGGTGACAAGAGTTCCATGACAGAACACCACGGTGCCTTTGGAAACATCGCTTCCGGCATCACGAATTGATGCACCTTGAGATACCGCAGCGTTGATGCGTACGGCGTGGTCACCCACACGTTGGGTATCTTCCACCATCACAATAGCGTCGCAACCCGACGGAATCGGTGCGCCAGTCATAATGCGAATTGCAGTGCCAGGTTCGACAGATTGTGCGGGGCGCGCACCTGCAGCCAGCTCGCCAATCACGGACAATTCGACTGGCGCCTGTGCCACATCTACTGACCTCACTGCATACCCATCGACCGCAGTATTGGCAAAATGCGGCACGTTCTCTCGAGCGACAACATCAGTAGCGAGAATCTTCCCAAGCGCGTCGCGAAAGAACACTTCAACTGTTGCGAGCACCGAACACCGTGCCAACACAATGTTGCGGGCATCCTCTAACGGCGTCATGACACATGACGGTACCGCCAACGCAACAATGTGGTGTAAACCGTATGTATGTCTCACTACAAGGCGTTGCCAGCATCGGGGTACCGCTTCGAATGGTGCTCGCCCGACAACCAACTGGCCAGTTCAGCTGTGTTGCGATGGGAAAACGAAGGCTGGACTGCCGAGGTGGCACTACACCGCGACGATGCCGTTGCGGTCTTTCGCCTGTCGGCGCAGTGGCAAGTACAACAGATGCTTCTGTTCCGCGACATGACAGAACCCGATCTGTGGTTGGCCACCGACGGACGTGGCAGGTGGGGCGAAATGAACGGTGCGCATCGCACTGAGCTCGATGGATGTGTCGACGTTGACTTTGCCGGTACACCGTTCACCAACAGCGCTGTTATTCACAGACTCCCTTTACATGTTGGCGATATCACCGACATTCCTGTCATCACGATCGATGTTGAGACTTTGTCAGTTATCAACGAACCGCAGCGCTATCACCGTGTGAGTGAACATACGTGGCAATACCATTCGCTGTCATCTGGTCAGGTCGTCACTGTAAATGTTGATGAATTTGGCTTCGTCATCGACGAACCCCACACTTTTGTGCGAACGCCTAACAGCTGATCTGTTCAAGGTGGTTCTATTGCAGCCGGTTACGCAGCCAGGCGTGTAGCGCGTCTGCTGTGTCGGGTCGCTGCAATGCGATATCGATGACCGCTGTTAACCAACCAAACGCAGTTCCCGTGTCATAACGCGCACTGGTGTTGATCACACCAGTTAACGGTGAGTCCAATGTCTGCAGTCGCAATGCATCAGTGAGCTGCAGCTCACCATTTGCGTGCGGGGATATGCGTTCAAGTGCAGCGAACACATCTGGAGTCAACACATAGCGACCGATGATGATTAAGTCAGACGGTGCGTCTTCAACTTTTGGTTTCTCCACCACATCGATAATTGAAAATGGTCCATCAACCGGTGAATCATCTGACGGAGTGATCACTCCGTATGCGCTGACGTTCTCGCGTGGTACTCGCATCAAACCGACGCTCCCGACACCGCGCGTGTCCACCAACGACACGAGATGGGATAGGTGTATGGCATCTCCCATAATTTCGTCGGGCAACATCACCGCAAATGGTTCGTCTCCAACTGCAGATTGCGCACACCCCACCGCATGTCCCAGCCCGCGCGGAGCATCTTGGTACACGATCGTCACTTTCACATCAGTGCCAATGGCGGCAAGGCGGTCGGCTAATTCGGTGCGACCGCTAGCGCGCACGCGCTCTACGACAGCTGCATCCGGGGTTGTGTATGCAGCTACCGCGGGCTTGGAAATGTTTGAGACGATGACAATGTGCTCCAAGCCAGCCGCTACCGCCTCGTCCATCACCAGCTGAAGCGCGGGGACATCGACGATCGGCAATAACTCCTTCGGCACGGCCTTTGTCACCGGTAGAAAACGGGTCCCTAACCCAGCGGCGGGAATCACAGCGGTGCGCACTTTCACGAATTATCACGCTAGCGAGATACCCTGTTAGCACTCGATCTATCAGAGTGCCAACTCAACATCTGACCTTTCACCATCTGAATCCGGAGAGACCGATGCCAACCTACGTCTACAAATTCGTTGATACTGGCGAAACCATCGAAGTACAGCAGTCATTTGATGAGCCATCCCTCACTGAATTTGCCCACCCATCAGACGGCACCATGCGCAAGGTGAAGAAGGTGTTCACTCCGGTTGGTGTGACATTTAAAGGTGGCGGTTTCTACAAGACCGATAACAAATCAGGTTCGTCATCAGGTTCGTCATCAGGTTCATCGTCAGGTTCGTCATCTAGTTCATCATCTGGTGACTCCGGTTCATCATCAACCGGTTCTACAACGACGAGTTCTTCGTCAACTAATTCTTCATCTAGCAATTCTTCTGCAAACAATTCTTCAGCAAAGTAAGAGTCGCCGTCACGACCACACCGCACACATGTGATCACCATCTGTGTCATTCACATGCATAAAGGAGTTGCTGTGCCCGCCATTCGTCAACTGATTGCTGCGAGAAAATTTGTCCGCACCTTGCCTCACCTACTGATACGTCATCGCCGCATCCAGCTGTGGGTTACTTTGACAACCTGTGCTGTGGTGTCATTTGTGTACTTACAAATTCTTAGTTCTCAGTCACCATTGAATTGATCAATAGGAGTGGACGGCACAATGCGTGGTGTCCACGGGCGTGGTTCATCCCAGTGATGACCCACAACACGGCCACTGCGTAACGATTCCAGAAAATCTTGCGGCCCATCAAAATCAGGCATGTCAATAAATGCGCTGCCCAGAGCAAGAGGAACATGCGCATCACTGCCCGCACCTGCCGCAAGATCATGTTCCGATGCAAATCGCAGAGCTTTTGTATTTAGTGACTGCAACGATGTTTTTGCATTAAATACTTCAATCGCATCAACAAGTCTGTGTGTAGTCAAGTCGTGCAAGGCATGTTCTGAAATGTTGCGGCGCATCGGGTCAAACGGATGTGGAATGTAGACAAGTCCGCCTTGATCACGAACTACACGCGCCGTATGCAGGGCATTTTCTCCAAAAGGAATGCGCTGAGACAAGAACAAACCGATGATCTCGCCAGCATGCGTGCGCACTTCTTCTCCGACAATCACTCTGCAGATACCTTCGCGTTCTAATACTTGGGCTAGCTGTGCAACACCAGCGATTGAATTGTGGTCGGTCACACAAAGAACATCGATGCCAGCTTCACTCACCGCCTCTACAACTTCATCAATAGTTGTAGTGCTATCGCCACTATGCAACGTGTGTGAGTGCATGTCTACTCGCACCCATCCCTTAGGGCACGAAGTAGCAAGATGAGGATGACGAGCAATCGCGGTCGCAGTTGCTGTCGACATGGACTGTTATGCCCCGCTCAACATGACATCGGAGATCACAAGACTGACGCCGGTAGAACGCATCGGCAACCACTCGATGTCTCCACCGATTTCGATGATGTCGAGCAACATGCGCTGCAAGGTAGATGCAATAGTGAATTCACGAACAGGTTCGGCTGTGACTCCATTTCGGATCATTAATCCTGATGCACCCGTCGAGAAATCTCCAGAAATTGCGTTGACTCCGCTGTGAAGACCCTGCACGCTTTGCACCAACACACCGTCGTCAACGTTTGCAATGAGTTCGGCTTGCGATTTATTTCCTGGCACGATTTGCAACGCCAAGCATCCAACGCCAGGTGTAGCGCCGGTACCGCTTCGAATCGCATTACCAGTGCTTCGAGTACCAGCACGTCGCGCGCTGTAGGAGGAATGTACATATCCACGCAAGACGCCATTTTCAATCAACACATTGCGTCGTGTTGCTAATCCTTCTCCATCACGCTCGCTCGCGGTGTATGCACGAGAGTCGGTGGGGTCGTCAATCAAGACAACTGTTGGATGCGCTACCTCTTCTCCTACTCGGTTGGCGAACAAGCTGCGACCTTTCACTACCGCTTCACCGTTCAGGGTGCTGCCAATAATCGAGAGGAACTGGGCTGTCACAAAAGGATCAAGCACAACGGTTGTTTTCTTGCTCTGTGGCTTCACCGCTCCTAACAACCGGGTTGCTCGTTCTGAGGCTTCCCTGCCGGCTTTATCGAGATCAAATTCGTCTGGATTTTTCCCAATCGCGTATGCCCATCCAGTTTGGGTTTCGCCATTTTCCTCTGCCAGCGTGCTGACGGATGCATAACAGGAGTTGGAACGATGGGTACCGCGAATGCCATTCGTCGTAGCAAAGGCTGCTTCTGAATATCCGTCGCTGTAATTCGCATCATCAATTCGTACGCGTGAGTCAGCACTTACTGCCAAGCGTTCTAGTTGTTTTGCAATGTCGATTTTTTTCTCGGTGGAATAACCGACAAGCGTTTCATCCCACAGCTGTTGTGGGGTCACCGCTACACCGTCTGCTTCAGCGAGCCCGGCCCACTCGTCGACGCCACCTAACTCTGCGTTTTCGCGGGCTTCCGCTAACACTTCGTGAATCGCGGACTCTTGAAGGGTGCCCGCATACGACGACCCAGTGCGGCCGTTCGAGATAACACGAACACTGATTCCCTGGTCTTGCGCAGACACGAAGTGCTCGACTTCACCTTGATAGACGCGGACATCTGTGTGACCACCGCGGGAAACACTGACTTCAATTTGCTCACCAGGACGTGCCTGTTCGATGACGCGGTCAGCAAGTGCTTGTAGTTGATCTAATGACGCGCTGTCGGTACTCACGCAGCCGTACCACCAATGGTCATTGACGTGACCCGGAGTGTTGGCTGACCATCGCCGACAGGAACGCCCTGGCCATCTTTGCCACACGTTCCCGGATTGCCCATCGCAAAGTCATTTCCCAACATGTCGATGTCGCGCAACACCTGTGGACCATTGCCAATGAGGTTGCCCTCGCGCAGCGGGGCTGTGATCTCGCCATTTTCAATGAGGTACGCCTCTGTCATTCCGAACACAAAATCGCCTGTGGCGGTGTTGACACTTCCACCGCCGAGCTTTGCGACGTACACACCTTTTTCGGTATTACGAATGATGTCGTCTGGTTCTTCGGTTCCGTTCAACACAAATGTGTTGGTCATTCGCACCATTGGCAAATCCGCATAGGACTGACGACGACCATTGCCACTTTGTGGACGCTTGTCATTTCGCGCACGAATGTAATCCCACATGTAATCCGTGAGCACGCCGTTTTCGATGAGAACATTGCGTTGACTTTCATGCCCCTCATCATCGATGCCAATGGCGCCCCATTCGCGACTCATGGTGCCATCATCAACAAGGGTGATATTTGGCGCAGCTACTAACTCGCCAACCTTGTCGCGGTACACACTCGCACCACGCGACACAAGATCAGCTTCAAGACCGTGTCCACATGCTTCGTGAAACAACACGCCACCTGAACCGCGCTGAATGACGACAGGCATTGCACCGCTTGGTGCAGGACGTGCATGCAACTTAGTCACCGCGATACGTGCAGCGTTACGCGCAAGTTCATCGATGTTTTCCTCATCGAACATCTCGAATCCGATGGTGTACCCCATGGAGTCGTAGCCGGTTTGCATACCGGTATCGCCATTTGCAACGGCGCTCACGCGTAACAATGTGCGCACTTGTTCATCGGTTGCAAACACACCGTCTGAGTTCGCCACCAAGATGCGGCGCGTACTGTCGGAGTATCCGGCAGAGACCTGAACAATTGCTCCGTCGTACCCACGCGCTGCATCATTTGCTTGAGAAAGAAGTTCGATCTTTCGAACCTTTGTGACATCACTTGGAGCTATCTGCACTGTGTTCACCAGATGACGTTTCATCTCGCCCAATGACACTGAGTTGACACCGCCTCCTCCATGCGATGCGGCTGCGGCTGCGGCGCGTGCGGCGCGAAGCAAACCCTCTTCACTCAAGTCTGAGGTGTGGGCAAACCCAGTGGTGTCGCCGTGGATCACGCGGATACCCGCGCCACGGTCACGACCGCTCGTGACCTGCTCCACCCGTCCGTCATCTAGGGCTGCAGACATGGACCGCTTGTCTTCAATGAAAACCTCAGCAAAACCAGCACCGGTCGACCGACCGGCAACAAGAACACGCTCGAGGACCGCAGGGTCAAATTCGGTGGACAAACTTGTAGCACTCACGCAGTTGAGCCTATCCAAGAGACATTGGCGAGGTTTAGAGTTGAACTCGATATGACGTCAGCCGCCAGCCTTCCACCTCCTGGCGCCGCCCGCGAGCACAAGACGAGATGGTGGAAAGAAGCCGCCGTCATGATCATCTTCTACGTGGTCTACAGCGCCACACGAAATCGTTTCGGTTCAGCGAAAATTGGCGACACCGATATTCCGGAACAAGCGTTCAACAACGCGATGAGGATCATCGAAATTGAACGAGCTGTGGGTCTGTTTCATGAAGAGACAATTCAAGAATGGTTCTTGCCGCATCGTTGGTTCATTCAATTGATGAACACCTACTACGGCACTGCTCACTTCGTTATCACCATTGCGGTGTTTGTCATTTTGTATCGCAAACGCAAAGACGTGTTCGCGCTGTTTCGTAATGCACTTGCAGCTACCACTGCTCTCGCCATCATTGGCTTCTTTTTCTTCCCGCTCATGCCTCCACGACTGCTCGATGCCCCGTGTCCGCCCGATGCATACGGCGGTGTATGCATCGATCATGAACAACGCAACTTCAATGAGGCAGAAAATTTTGGTTTCGTTGACACGCTCGACGTTTATGGCGGTCCATGGGATTTCAACTCGAGCGCCATGGCGTCTATCTCAAATCAATATGCGGCAATGCCAAGTCTGCATATTGGGTGGGCATCGTGGTGCGCCTTTGGAGTATGGCCACTTCTGAAACGAAGATGGCTAAAGATCACGGTGCTTTTGTATCCGGCAGTTACGTTGCTGTGCATCGTGGTGACTGGCAATCACTTTTGGATCGACGGAGTAGGTGGACAACTTGCTCTAGGTGTTGGTTTCCTCATTGGTTGGGGAATGCACGAGCTCAACCAACGGTGGCTAGACCGTCGACATGCTCTGCAACATCAGTTGCACCTGCCACACGGTGAGCGGCACCACGTTCACGATCAAAACGAGTAGTACCCACCATCAACTGTGACCACGTCGGCAGTGTGATAGCGACTTGCGTCACTTGCGAAGTACACCGCAATTCCACCAAAGTCATCACCTGTTCCCCAGCGACGTAGCGGAACTCGTGGCAACACTTTGTCGACGAATTTGTCCCAACCAAGAACCGGCGCGGTCATTTCACTTTCGATCCAGCCCGCGATGATCGCATTTGATCGCACCCCGTGACGTGCATGTTCAACGGCTATCGCTTTCGACATAGAGATAAGTCCAGCTTTTGAAGCGCCGTAATGCTGACCCTTTTGTTGTCCGAAAAACGCAGAACCAGACGATGTAAAAACGATTGAGCCCCCACGACCCGATTCGACCATATAGCGAGTTGCCACTTGTGCGGTGAAAAATGCGCCATCAAGATTGACCCGCATCACGCGGCGCCACTCTTCATATGACATTTCCAAAAAACTGGGGGCTGCGCCACTCACGCCGGCATTCACAAAGCAGGAATCGACTCGACCAAGCGCCTCAATGGTTGCAGCAAAAGTTTTCTCCACCTGTTCCTGATCGCCCACATCGCAAATGAAGTCCACGACGCGTGTTCCGTGAGCAGACAACTCTTCACGTGCACGTGTGTTCTTGTCGGGGTTAGTCCCCCAGATAACGACGTCGGCGCCGTGCATCGCAAGGCCTCGCGCCATGCCAATACCAATGCCACTGTTGCCGCCAGTGACGAGCGCCACTGTTCCGGAAAGATCAAAGATGCCAGTCATAGAAATCGACCATAGTCAACGCCCGGCGCTACCACGCCAATAGGCACAGATAGCCTCAAGTCTTAATGAGCCTGCTCGACAATATCCGCGAACCGCGAGACCTGTCACCGTTGTCGACAGAAGAGTTGTACACCCTTGCCGGAGAGATTCGCGACTTCATCGTGAATGCTGTGAGCGAAACAGGTGGACATCTCGGTAGCAATCTTGGCGCAGTTGAGTTAACACTTGCACTTCATCGTGTTTTTGAAAGTCCACGTGACGCAATCTTGTGGGACACCGGGCATCAGGCCTACGTTCACAAAATTCTCACAGGACGCAAAAGTGGATTTTCTCAGTTACGTCAATCAGGTGGACTGTCGGGATACCCGAGTCGTGAAGAAAGTCGTCACGACTTCATCGAAAACAGTCATGCGTCAACTGTCTTGAGCTACGCACATGGGCTTGCAGTTGCCCGCGACAACGGCGCAGCAAATCATCGACATGTTGTCGCAGTGATCGGTGACGGATCAATGACGGGCGGTATGGCGTACGAAGCGCTTAACAATCTGGGACACAGTAAGCGCCGTGTGATCATTGTGTTGAACGACAACGGACGTAGTTATGCACCCACCATTTCGAATCTCACGGCCGGAGATACATCGTCCATCACGATCTCGCCCGATCATCCATCATTGACCGATCGCGTTACCGACAAGTTGTCAAACGCACTCACCAACATTCGTTTAAATCCCACGTACGTGCGCAGGCAACGCAAGTTCGAAAACTTTATGCGCGACCTTCCTGTTGTCGGCAAACAAGCAGAACAAGGCGTTGAAGCATTCAAAGCCGCGGTTCGAGAGTTCTTACAGCCTCCATCATTTTTTGAAGCTCTCGGTGTTCGTTACGTAGGCCCGGTTGATGGTCACGACATAGAAGCACTCGAACATGCGTTTGAAGCAGCAATCGCACGTGTTGATGAAGGACCCATTGTTGTGCATGTCCTCACGCAGAAGGGCCGTGGCTACTCACCAGCAGAAGATGACGACGAAAAACATCTTCATGACACGCCGACATTCGACCCCATCACCGGACCAGCACTCAATGGACCATCCGGTTACACGCAAGCGTTTGCTGATGCACTTGTCAAACACGCCGATACCGATACTCGCGTGATGGCTATCACCGCAGCAATGCCAGGCCCAACAGGTCTGCTCGAATTTCAAGAACGATTCCCCGAGCGGTTCCTCGACGTTGGTATCGCCGAACAACACGCGGTCACTACTGCGGCCGGCATGGCAATGGGTGGACTGCGACCAGTAGTTGCGCTGTATTCAACATTTTTGTCACGTGCGTGGGATCAAGTGGTGTACGACGTTGCACTTCATCGTCTGCCGGTGGTGTTCTGTTTGGATCGTGCTGGTATTACTGGTGACGACGGCCCAAGTCACCATGGCATCTACGACATGGCGCTTCTCACCAAAGTTCCGGGCATGCGCGTGTTGGCGCCCTCATCGGTACAAGAGTTGCAACAAATGTTTGCTGATGCAATGTCACTTGCTGACGACGGTCCTGTTGTCATCCGTTATCCAAAAGGCACCGCCCGCAAGGTCTCAGAAGGCGACGTTGGTTCCGGACTGAATGCGCGCAAGCTCGTTCAAGGCGGCGACAAGGTGTGCATTCTCGCAGTTGGAAAAATGGTGGGCAACGCATTGGCTGCTGCCGAGATGTTGCGCGAACAAAATATCGACGCGACGGTATGGGACGTGCGCTGCTGTTCCCATCTTGATCCCGAAATGATCAATGACGCAGCTCGACATGACCTTGTGATCACTGTTGAAGACGGGCTGCGAGACGGTGGCGTCGGCATGAGTATTGCCAGCCAGATCGACGAAGTACACCACGCGACTCATGTTTCAGTTCTTGGCATTCCCACCAAATTCATCTCCCATGCAAAGCCCGACATGATCTTTGCCCAGCTGGGTCTTGACGCAGCCGGCATAACTTCCCACGTTGCGTCACTCTTGGTGCGCTAAAACTGTTCTGTGAGCAACGACCTTCAACCTGATCTCGATCTCGCGCTTCAATTAGCAGATGTTGCGGATGCGTTGACGTTGCCAAAATTCAATGCTCAGGCATTTGTTGTTGAACTGAAAGACAACTTCACCGAAGTCACTGAAGTAGACCGCAACGTCGAGACCGAACTGTTACGCATAATTCATGCGCAACGCCCACACCACAATTGGTATGGCGAAGAACACGGTAGCGGTGGCTCCGATGAGGCCGAATGGACCTGGGTGATCGACCCCATTGATGGAACCTCCAATTTTGTTCGCGGAGTTCCTGTATGGGCGACTCTCATTGCTCTCGTGCATCGCGACATTGGACCTGTCCTTGGCGTTGTGAGTGCACCATCGCTGCACACGCGCTGGTGGGGTGTGCGAGATGGCGGAGCATTTCGAAATGGAACGCCCATTCATGTGAGCACTGTCAATGAATTATTAGATGCGCATGCAAGCATCACTGCAAATACCGCATGGAACGTTGCAGGTAGATCGCAAAACATTCATCGTCTGCAAAACACGGTGAAGCGATCACGCGGATTCGGCGACTTCTGGCAACACATGCTGGTGGCAGAAGGCAGTATTGACCTCGCCGTTGATGCAATTGGGCTAGAGCCTTACGACATCGCAGCGTTAATGCCCATTGTGGAAGCGGCCGGCGGAATACTCAGCGATAGAGACGGCACTCGAACATGGCAAGGAACGTGTGCTGTTTCCAGCAATGGCCTCCTACACAACGATCTCATCACCATTCTCAACGCGTAAAGCGGTACGGTATTGCCATGCCATTGCAACCCCATCGTCGACTTCATGCCGTCGTCACCGCTGCTGCTGTGATCGTTGCCGCAATTCTCGCAATCATCACCGGTGGAGATGCATTCGCCCTCGCTGTCGCGTCCGGCGCCACAACAGGCATCGGATACTGGCTTGGTGGCATGGCCTATCGCCGGCACAAGTAGGCACGCGTCTTTACATTTTTACTGGTTCTGACTTCCTTCACATACTCTCGGTTCAATGATCTCAGCGCGTCGCACTAATACTGCAATTGGCATCGTCGTCGCGTTGCTTCTTGTCATCACCCTTGTTGTGGCAGTGTTCGGTACGCCCACTTCCGCACCCACGATTGACGACGTTGCGAACACCACTGTCACTACCTCCGCACCAACTAACAACACCGACAACGGGAAAGATCCCAAGTCAGGGTTGACCCGGGATGCAGATACGTCAGACTCGTGGTTCTCACATACTTTCGCAGTCGAACAATTCGATTTCCCGATGGACGAACTCAGCTGCGACGAGATGGAGCAGTACTTCACACTGGAATTGTGTGTCGTCGCTCAGACATCACGTGGTGATTTTATGGTCACGGCCACCGAAGCTTTCCGGGACTCTCAAGTTGCTACAGATGAGTCAACTGATATTGAACTCAACCTCATGGTGTATGTACACACCACTGATAACGGACCAGCTCGAGCAATGAGTGTGCTCGATGGCAATGTGTCCTCTCCGTACACTGCCAGTTCCTCACTTGTACGCGCTTCAACTTTTTCCGTGACCGGTGACGACATTGTTGTTTTGGAGTGGTCATCATCTGGTGACGAGGTTCGAGCCACCGACAGAACATGGTCTGCCATACAAGTGATAGCGATGGGGCCCGGTGGTCTGCCCGATGTGGTTGCCACATACGGAGGGTCAGACATCAGTTACGGCTCCGATTCCCAGTCGCTCGTTCTCACATCTGAACGTTTTGGGCCACCGTCGCGCTCCTCCGAAGCAGAACCCTGGCTTACTGTTCTTCGTCTGTCTCCATCAACATCGCTCATGACATCATCAAAGACATCATCAACCTGGCAAGAGATCATCACCTCGCAGGCCGTTTCGCAGTTTGATGCTTCTTCGTTGTCACGGCCCAACACTCAAGACACCTATGAATTTCCACGACGACGCACAACGTCTGGATCTATCAACTAGCACCACCTCGTCATGACAAATCTTTCTTCACCCATACTGTCTGCCCATGGCAAGACCATGGTGATCAACCAACCGCTCATCATGGCAGTGATCAATGCAACCCCCGATTCGTTCAGTGATGCTGGCCAATACGCAACGCTCGAAGCGCGCATGTCTCGCGCACAAGAAGTCGTAGAAGCTGGCGCAGATATTCTCGATGTGGGCGGACAGTCTGCGATCACGGGAGTTCCCGAGATTTCTGAAGACGAAGAAATTGATCGCATCAGCCCAGTGATTCAGTGGATTGCACAAAACACCAACGTATTGATATCAGTTGACACATATCGCCCGCGCGTAGCTCAGGCTGCACTCGATGCGGGCGCGCACATCATTAATGACATCAGTGGATTGCTGTATCCAGAAATTGCCGACATCGTGGCCTCGACGCGAGCTGGCTACATCTTGATGCACAATCGTGGCCGTCCAAAAGTCCGCCTCACTGACGCAGATTTGTACGACAACGTGGTTTCTGACGTCATGTCGTTCATGACGGAACGACTCGCAACCTTGGAATCACACGGGGTGAATCGTGACCAAGTCATTGTCGACCCAGGTCCAGATTTTTCTAAAACTCCCGCCCAAACGGTGGAGGTGCTTCGAGAACTCGGCGAGTTAGCAACATTTGATCGCCCTATGTTGTTGCCGGTATCACGGAAAGATTTCATCGGTGCAATCACAGGGAGACCCCCGCGTGAACGACTGGCAGGAACTCTTGCCGCTATCGGACACGCTCTCACCATCTCTCGTTCAACGATCTATCGCGTCCATGATGTTCTTGAGGTACGTAACTTCATCGATGTGTGGGACGTGCTACATGAACATCGCGAGATCGATAAAAATGCACTGCTTGATCGATCGCTGTGGCGGGCAACCTGACGCGTTTACTGCAACTGGCGGTCGATAACTTGCGCGTCAACAATGTCGCCGTAATTCGGAAGGGTCACACCTCGAAGAGTCGCACCCGCCAAAACTTGGTTCCGAACTTCCGTTAACGCTTCGTCGGGTTTCCAGCGATTATGCAAAGGGCCCCAATCAACTTCTGCAATTCCTGCATCTCCAAATGCACGCCACATGTCGATCAACATTGCAATTTCTATTCCATACCCAGTTGCAATAAACATGCCCTGTAGTGCATTCGCCCGCACGGCAACTTGACCACTCAGTGGTTGCGATAACTCCGCGAGTCTCGCGCTCTCTCGTGCCGCTAGAGGCCTTCCTACTTCCTCAGTGACTCGACCTGCTGTCTTGTCGCGGGGAACTCCATGTTCATCAACACGAACGAATCCCGATTTCACGAACATCACACGAGAATCGCGACGCAGTGGTTCCACTAATAAGGACAGGTGATCCGCAGTGACATTGCCAAGATCAGCATCCATAAAGACGTATATGTCTGCTTTCACTTCACACAAGCCTCGCCACAACGAGTCACCTTTGCCGAGCACCTCTCCCGCATCACTACGAATGTTTGATGAAATACAACACTCAACATTGGCGGCATTGACGACAGCAGCGGTGCCATCAGTAGATCCACTGTCCAACACCAATGCACGCGACACAACATGTTGTTGCAGTGCGTCTTTCATCACTTTCAACGTCGGGGCAATCACCGCGCTTTCGTTTCGCGCGGGAACAAAGAGCACTACTTCCAAATTGGATCGACTCATGTCAGATGCGACAATGCTCCACGTTTATACACCTGACCAGTCGGTGCAGTGTCTTCCCACCCAGATGGACAACGATCAGGTGCAACGTCTGCAAGCGGAGCAAGAACAAAGCGGCGCTGGTTCCAACGCGGGTGTGGAATAGTGAGATGGTCATCTGTGATGGAGATATCGTCGTAAAAAATAATGTCGAGGTCGAGGGTTCGCGGACCCCAATGAACAACACGTTCCCGTAACTCGTCGGCTTCAATCATGTTTAGGCGGCGCAGCAATGCGTATGGATCGAGATCTGTCTCAATAACTGCGACCATGTTGAGATATGCACCCTGATCATCGGGGCCACCCACGGGACCGGTTTCATACACGAGAGACTCAGCAACTACGTGTCCGATGTTTTCAAGTTGTGACATTGCAAATTGTAAATGACTCACCCGGTCGCCCAAATTGCTTCCTAAAGCAACGACAGCGCGATGTGTAGGAGAAGCATTGTCACGGTTCGTCACATCAGATTGACGACGTGTAATACGCACGGCTGTTGAAGAAAGTTCCTCGTCGATTGGAGGGTGCAGCTTGGTGATGGTTACATGAGCCAACTCGACGCCAGGAAAACCAAGTGCACACTCGGCTACTCGATGAGCAAGTCGCTCGAGAAGCAAGTCCGAAGAGCCTCGAGCCAAGTCTGCGATCGCATCACACATGGCACCATAGTTCACAGTGTCATGAAGATCGTCTGAACGGCCAGCCCGTACAAGGTCTACTTCCACATCAACATCGATCTGGATGGGCTGAGGTGCTTGACGTTCATGGGGCAATACACCAATAAGAACCATCACACGCAGACCGTTGATGTACACGTGATCGCGCGCCATACGTGTCATGTCTATCGGAAAAACTACGCTCGACCTATGGTAGAAAAAATTCCATATGACGAATTCAGCATGTTTCACGAAAACGCCGAAGAATATGGTCTTCCCTTTGACGCCCCGCCAATTGTTCGACGCGAATTCATCTCCGTGTCGGATACTCGACGCTTATCTGCGCTGGTATGGGGAAACAGTGAACCCGAATTCGTCTTCTTACATGGTGGTGCACAAAACGCGCACACATGGGACACGGTCATGCTCGCATTGCAACGCCCAGGTATCTGTATTGATTTACCCGGTCATGGACACAGTGATTCAGGATCTCAACCAACGCCTCGTGACCTTCCGCTTGCTGCAAACGCAGCCGATATTGCGTCTGTTGTGTCTGCGCTAGCTCCGAACGCAAAGGTTGTAGTTGGTATGTCCCTAGGGGGACTCACAACACTTGGAGTATTGCGAGATCACCCACAACTGGTGCGATCAGTGGTACTCGTCGACATCACACCGGGCGTCAATGCCGAGAAAGCAAAAGCAATCACAGATTTTGTGAACGGCCCAGCGACATTTCCTTCATTTGACGAACTGCTACAACGAACAATTGAATTCAACCCCACCCGCAGTGTGTCGTCTCTACGGCGCGGCATCTTGCACAATGCCCTGCAGCAAGACGACGGCACTTGGGTGTGGCGTCATCGCAGGGAAGATGCCCCTCCATTGCCAGAAATCGATGGCGAACGATTAACGCTTGATCCATCGTCGCTGTGGGACACCATCTCGGACACAAAAGTTCCACTCATGTTGGTACGCGGTATGCGACCACAATCCGTTGTGAGCGACGACGATGAAAAAGAACTACTCCGTCGCGCCCCACATGCAGTGATTGAACGAATCACTGATGCTGGCCACAGCGTGCAAGGCGATACACCATTAGAGCTTGCACAATTACTGAACGTGTTCGTGAAGTAACTACTCAGTATGTGAGTCGAATTACTCAATGGTGGGAGTGTCGTTGGACCGACGTCGCACCACAAGGTACGCCACACCAACGAGGGCGGCAACCGCAACTGCGATCACGATGCCGATACCGAGGACGTTAGACCCACCGTCGTCATCATTTCCTGATCCGAGACCTTCGCCATCTTCACCGGAACCACCGGTGGCGCCGCCACGTTCGCTGAACATCTGAATATCGAGTGTTTCCGTGAGATCACTGTCGATGTTCACAACGTTTCCATCAACTGTGACTGAATCGGGAAGATCAGCCGGAACTGTTTTGGTGATGTCACCTGGAAATTCGAGCGTGAACTTGATGGAGCCCTCCATGCCTTCCACGCTGCCGGCGTCCACTCCGGTGTCACCTTCACCCATGCCTTCGCTCTTGTAGGTGAATTTCAACTGGTCATCAGATGTGACTTCAATTTTCATGTCTTCGTCGTCAAGCGGAGTGTTGTCATAGGTGATTTCCATCTTGTACTGGCCATCTTCCTCAGTCACTGTGAAACCTTGACCTTCAGGGATGGTGCCCGACTCAGGGTCGAGCAACTGCTTCTCGAAAGCTTCTTTGTCGGTGATACCAAACATCTGAGCGAGTTCTGTCGACATCGACACATTCATCACGCCGTCAACTGTCGCATCATTATTCACCGAGAAATTTGCTTCAGACTCGATACAGCCGGTCAGCACCAAGCATGCAAGCCCTGCCGCCGCTGTTACTACGACTACTCGACGCATTCCCATTGCTTTACAGACTCGCATGTGATCCCCTACTGATTGAAACCTGCTTCAACCGACACAGTAGACCACGAGATGTTCGCCTATTGCGATTTCGTCAGAACGGCGGTCAAACCGCGACGCAATACCTCTCGTAAACGATCTGGTTCTGGCTTTGTCTCTAGTAGCTCCATGAGAACAACACCGAATGCAAGCGCCTCAACAAAGACAGCCATTGCAAGAGGATCCAATCCATCATCTGCAACTCCATGCTGTTGGGCCAATGTCATCACCTGCTCCCACTGTGCTGCTAACTCCGACTCAATATCAATTAATGCTGCTCGGAGTTGCGGCCGATCAATGGCTGCTGCAAGAGCGCTAGCGCGCACGAGCCGATCGTGACGGTGTTCGGACGACGCAATTGATTGACACATTGAATCGATGCACGCTGACAAACTCTCAGCGCTTTCAATCTCACGCAGCGCTTCTCGCAGTGCCTCAATTTCTACAAATGGTTGCTCTTGGAGACGTGCGAATTGCGCTGCACGAATTAATCCGTCACGATCACCAAAATGGTGATAAATCGCGCCGTATGACACTCCCGTCTTTCGACTGATGTCGGTGATGTGCACACCAGATTCTCCTTGACGTTCCAACACGTCAACTGCAGCGTTCACTACGGATTCAATCTTGTCTTTCGCTCTTTGTTGTTGTGCTCGTTGTCGCGGTGGACGACGTGGCAATAAATGGTTCTGACTTTCTGTCTCCATGTCGAGAATGTAGTGACAATTTCAGAGCGACTTTTTCATCTGACACATCAAACAGTAGTTCAGATGATTTATTGGTTTAATAAATCATCTCTGGTCGGAATTCTTTAATGATTTTCTAACAACACTTACAACTACGTTCGCACTATGCATACGCGTTGCTTTATCTGTCACACGAAGTGAAACGACGCAACGCTTGGCACTGCGTATGTGCAACGTGCCGTCACGAAGTGCACAGGCCTTTTTTGAATCACGATGAATACGTGCAGTCACTTTTTGTGACTCCGTCACAGTCATCGAGAGCTTGCGCAACAAGGCTCGTACTCTTGTGGTCTTTCGAACAACCACTGTCTCGCGCACAGGTGGCGGTGCGGGTTCAACAACTTCTTGCGGTGTTGGCTGCGGTGCGGGAGCAGGCTGTGACACTGGTTGTGGTGTGGGCGCTGGTTGTGGCGTTGGCGCAATCTCCACCACTGCTGGTTCTAGAGGAACAAAAACTGCTACTGACCGAGGGCTGGAACCGTGATTGTTACTAGCAATCACTACAAATGAATGATCAATGACCGAAGTATCTGTAAATGCACATGACAGTTCGGGGTTTTCTTCTGTCGGCACAGTGGTGCACACCTGACCATTGTCCAGCGACACAACGTAATACTCGTCAATTGACGAATCACCCTCAGTTGCGGGGGCCTCCCATGACACCGTCGTGATGCCTTCAATCAATGAAACCGCAGGGTTCAACGGAGCACTCGGAGTTTCACCATTGCGTGGAACAAACAAAAATGTGTTCGGACTGCCCTCACTAAGTGATGCAATCTTTCCGAGCGAGGAATTCCCAATGACAAGATCAGACACCTGTTGTGATGTGAGGGTGGATCGTGATTCCCATGCAACTGCAATTGCGCCAGCGACGTGAGGCGCAGCCATCGATGTGCCGCTCATTCTTTGTGAACCACCTCCGGTACGCGCAGATTCAATTCCCGTACCTGGTGCAAAGAGATCGATACAAGGTCCAAAGTTGGAATACATTGCTTCAAGTTCACGACCTGTAACAGCTTGAGCCTCTAAATCAGTTGCACCAACTGTCACGGCTGCACTGGCATTTGCCGGAGAAAATCCGCATGCATCTTTATTACTGTTTCCCGCAGCCACCACAGAAGGAATGCCGGCAGCGTGCAAACGATTAATGGCAGCAACTAACGATGCACTGGTTGACGAACCCCCGAGACTGAAGTTTGCGATCGCCTTCGTTCCCGCAACGTGTCGCGGAAGTACCCAATCGTCGATTGCATTGATAATTCCTTGCACTGATCCGCTGCCATCGCATGCCAACACTTTGATCGGCACGATTGTGACCTCTTTGGCCACACCGTATGTTGTGCCACCAACAGTTCCAGCAACGTGGGTTCCATGACCATGACAATCCTTATTTGCTGCATAGCCAGGAATGACTGAGTACCCAGTGGTGACTCGCCCTCCAAAATCTGGATGCGTTGCATCAACTCCTGTATCAAAGACATACACCGTTACGCCAGAACCAGTGGCGTCGTATGTGTATGTCCCGTCTCGTGGCCTATTGCGTTGATCAATGCGGTCAAGACCCCACGGCGGCGAGGCCTGTTCTGCTGCTATCGACACGGACATGTCCGGCTCGACAAAAGAAACATCAGGATGGCGACGAAGTAGTTCCACCTCTCGGCCGGTCAACTCGGCAGAAAACCCGTCAAACACTTCGTCATACACATTGTCGATGTCTTGTACATCGAGCGACGAAATTGAATCAACAACGGCAACAACATCACTGTTTTTCAAGTGCACGATGTAATCGCCGACAACGCTCGCGCCAGAAACAGATGGAGACGCAACGACAAGCGCGCCAGCCCCCGTCACGGTCACCGCGACCGCAAGACGTACGTGTCTCCAAAATTTTTTCACCGTCGATATCTTACGGCTACCCAGCAATGACAGGGTTTCGTGAACCCCGAGAACATCTATTCCTGTGACCAATCTCTCGCCTCATACGCTGTCACACATGGCTTCTGTACCCCGTTCTGAGTATCGCTTCATCATTGTCGACTCCCCCGCAAACCAGGTGTCGCGCATCACGCTCAATCGCCCCGATAAAAGAAATGCCCTCTCGCACGGGCTCCGCTCCGAATTGTTCACCGCATTGCGTGAAGCCGATGCCGATTCGTCTGTGCGTGTTGTCATCATCCGCGGAGCTGGTTCATGTTTCTCCGCCGGATATGACCTTGCGCAAGACCCGAGCGAAACTCCACCGTGGCCGTTAAGTCCTGCAGATGGCGCATGGGCACGACACGTTTTACGTGGTTGGTTTGAAATGATGGATCTTTCAAAACCAATCATTGCCCAAGTGCACGGATACTGCCTTGCAGGCGGCACTGAACTTGCCACAGCATGCGACCTTGTCTATGTCGCCCACGATGCACAAATCGGATATCCGCCAGTGCGTTCTATGTCTTCGCCTGACATGGCATGGCACGTGTGGTTGATGGGCATGCGACGCGCAATGGAGGCAATGCTCACTGGAGATTCAATGACAGGAGATGAAGCGGTTACATCGGGATTTGCAAACCGTGCCTTCCCATCTGATGCGCTTGATGCTGAGGTTCTATCAATTGCACAACGCGTTGCAAAAGTTCCAGCTGATCTACAAGCAATTAACAAACGTGTCGTTCATCGTGCAATGGAAGCAATGGGTATGCGTGACGGCATGCTCGCCACCGCAGATTTGAATGCACTTGGTTTTCATCAGCGCTCTAGCCGTGAATACTTCGGAAAACTTGCCGAAAGCGTGACCGGTGCACTCACCGACCGCGACAAGGAATTCGGGGATTACCGCACCAATAAATAACGGTAGGTTGATCTACGGCGACCAACCTGGAGGTGCCATGAGTTCCACATCACAGCAGCCCATTGCTTCATCGTCTGCACCACCTGACACCGGAAGCAATCGCACATCATTTGATTACGCACGAGCAGAAAAAGCCGTACGCGAACTTCTTGACGCCATTGGAGAAGACGTCACTCGTGAGGGATTACTCGATACGCCCGCACGTGTTGCACGTATGTGGGCCGAAGTCATTCAGGGTGCGAGCGACGACCCTGAGCAGCATCTCACTAAAACATTCGAGATCGAACACGACGAGATGGTGCTGGTTCGCGACATTCCATTTACTGCCATGTGTGAACACCACTTGCTTCCGTTCACCGGGGTCGCACACGTTGCATATCTTCCCGGCACAACAGGTCGATTCACCGGGCTTTCGAAAGTTGCGCGTCTTGTAGAAGGCTATGCGCGACGTCTGCAAGTGCAAGAACGTATGACCAGTCAAATTGCCGATGCAATGCAACACATGCTTGATCCGGTCGGAGTATTAGTAGTGCTCGAAGCCGAACACTCGTGCATGTCGATTCGTGGCATTCGCAAACCCGGTTCAAAAACAGTCACCACATCAGTTCGTGGTATCTATCGCACCGACTCTTCTGCCCGAGCAGAAGTGATGTCATTTATTCACAGTCACTAAAAATACGGCGACACAGAGAGTCTTTCGGTGGGCTTCCCTCACGACACCATTGATATCCCCGGTTCACATCCTGCGATATCGAAAGAACTCGCACTCCTTGTGCACCACAACGACCTGTCCACACAGTTAGTTCGCGGTCTCGCTGATGCGACAATCGATATTGCTCATGGACACTTGTGCGCAACGGCATGGGTGATGACCCCCGAACGCGATCACATCTTGCTCGTCAATCATTCGTTGCTTGGTTGGAGTGCGCCAGGTGGACACATGTACCCACACGAATCCACAAAAGATGCTGCGTTACGCGAACTAGAAGAAGAAACCGGTCTGTCAACTCACAATGTCACACCAGTTGTTGATGCGCCGGCAATCGTTCACGTCTCTGATGTCCCTGGCGACAGACCACATCGACATTGGAATGTGTCATGGTTCTTCATTGCGTCAAAAGACATCCCACTGACGGCCGATCATCATGGGCGATGGTGGCCCTGTAACGACTTACCCGCTGGTCCGACAGATTTTGCGCCCGCAGACCTTGTTCCCACTCTGGAGATCTTCCGCTCGCTGCCCTGTTGACAGGCTGCAGTAGATTTGGCGTACAGCTTGAAGGGGGGCTCGCCATGATGACAGGTGAGGAATACAAGAAATCGTTGTTTGACGGACGTGCGACATATTTTGAAGGTGAACGCGTTCACGACATTCCAAGCCATCCGGTGCTTGGTCCACCAGCGATGCAAATCGCAGACCAGTACGACTGGCTGTTGGAACGCGCCGTTGACGGTAAGAGTCCCATCTCGGATATTCCGACGACAAAAGAAGGTCTTCGCGACAAGGTCGACCTCGTTCACGCCGCAGGAATGATGGCCCATGTCACCTACACCTCGATCATGACATTGGCAACTGTCGCAGGTCGTCTCAAAGACACTGCCCCGCAGTACATCGAACGCATTCATGGCTTCATTGAAGATGCACAAAAGCGTGACGTGCGTATTACGCAATGCATCACCGATGCAAAAGGTGACCGTTCACGTCCACCAGGACGTCAAGACGATCCCGATGCATACGTCCACGTTGTCGATCGCTCTCCTGAAGGAGTTGTGCTTCGTGGAGCCAAACTCCACATCACTGCTGCATCACTTGGACACGAGTTGATGACCATTCCCACCAAGTCGATGAAACCTGGCGAAGAAGAGTACGCCATTGCGTGCATGGTGCCCGTCAATGCATCTGGCGTCAAGATCATCAACACCTCGTATGCACCTCGTCATGCAGACCCGCGTGACTTCCCGGTGACATCGAAAGAATCCACTCCGGAAGGCTTTGTCATTTTTGATGACGTGTTCGTACCAAACGAACGAATCTTCCTCGACGGTGAAACATCAAGCGCCGGATTGTTTGCGCACTCACTTGGTTTGTGGGAACGCCTTGGTGGTCTCACTGGCATGGCTGACGGTGCTGACGCACTCGTTGGTCTTGCACAGTTAATTGCCGAAGCAAACGGCTTGGCCGGCGAGGCACACATCAAGGAAAAGATTTCCGAGATGATCATTCACGCCACTGTCGTGCGCGCATGTTATGAAGCAGCAATTGCAAATGCTGGACAGGGCGAATTTGGTGCAATGTTCCCGAGCGAGTTGTACACCAACGCCGGTAAATACACGGGCGCTGCAAACTTCAACATGATGGTGCGTCACCTGCACGACATTGCCGGTGGTGCAGTTGTCACCGCCCCGTCAACGTCTGACTTGGAAAACGAAGAAGTTGGTGCACTTGCTCGCAAGTACATGAGCACTCGTAGCGACGTAAGCGGCGAGTATCGCACTCGTTTGTTCCACGCAATTCGCGACTACACAGCCGATGCATTCGGTGGCTGGCAGCAAGTGACCAACATCCAATCCGGTGGTGGTTTGTATGCACAGCGCATTGTGACGCGTAAGCACTACGACATGGACAATGCAAAACAAGCTGCATTGGCCTTGGCCGGCCTTACCGACGCTCACTAGTCACGTACATGATCAGTACCAAGGAATTCGCCGAACAGGCGCGTTCGTTTTTATTACAACATGTACCTATTCGTCCTGCTTCAACCAAGCGAGGATGGGGCGAAGGAGCAGATGAAGTTGTATCCGTTGGCAGCAATGAACACGACAGACCTGAGTCACGTGAGAAAGTAATCGCGTTTCGGCGTTTGCTATTTGACAACGGCTATGGATGGATTAGTGGACCCAGCGAATACGGCGGCATGGGATTGTCACTGCAACATGAAGAAATCTTTGCTGACGTTCTCGCAGAATTTAACGTGCCTGATCAAGGACTGTTTCAAGTCAGTCGCGGCATGGTGAGCCCTGCCATTGTGGAACACGGCACTGATGATTTGAAACAACGTTTCTTACCCGGCATTCACCGCGGAGACATCATCTGCTCCCAATTACTCAGTGAACCGGAAGCCGGCTCAGACCTCGCAGGTCTTCGCACAACGGCAGTGCGAGACGGTGATGAATGGGTGGTGAACGGACAAAAAGTGTGGAGTAGTTATGCCCACATCGCCCATGTCGGACAGTTGTTGGCCCGCACTGACCCATCTGTTCCAAAACATCAAGGCCTCACTATGTTCATGTTGCCGCTGGACACACCCGGTGTTGAGGTTCGTCCACTAAAACAAATGAACGGGCACTCCGAATTCAACGAAGTGTTCTTCAATGACGTAAGGGTGCCACACGCCAATCGTGTTGGCGAACCAGGCATGGGTTGGCGTGCGATTCTCACCACGTTGATGAACGAGCGACATGTTGTTGCTAATCGTGGTGGTTCTACAACAGTGAGCCCATCAGAGCGACTCTTTGAACTAGCGCGACATCGTGGAGTCACCTCTGATCCCATCGTGCGCAGTCATCTCACTGAGGTGTATCTCTACGACGAGATCATCCGTATGTTGCGTCTTCGCCAAGAAGCAGCAGTGGCTGCCGGGCACGACTTGGGCCCAGAGGGATCTATCACCAAATTGCTCTACACCACACAACTTCGCCGAATCGGCAAGGTTGCCGGTGAGATCCTCGGACCAGCAATGACAGCAGACTCTGGCGAGTGGGGCACCTATGCATGGAGTGGGTTTCTCACCGGTGCTCCAGGATTGCGCATCGCCGGTGGAACAGATGAGATTCAACGCAATACGATCTCTGAGCGTGCATTGGGATTACCTAAAGAACCGCCTCCCAAGTAGACCACTTTCATGACCGAGCCTCCACGCTGGACGCTCGCATACGTCACTGCACTCTCTGCAATCACATCGCTTGTTCTTGCCGTATCGGTATTTTTCATTCACGGACCATCAACACGGCCCGACGAACTCAGTTACTTGTTAAACGGTCGTGTACTGACAGGACATGAGGAAACTCCGTTACCTGAAGTTCGCGCTTTCTATCAAGCCGGCTACAGCATGGTGACAGCAGTAGGTGCACTCTTTGGTGCATCAATAGATGTGCAGTTTCAAGTGGCACTGTTTCTCAATATCTTTTTTGTGTTCTTAACTGGAGTTGTTTTATACGCACTGATGACGCGTCATTTCAACCTGTCAATGAGATGGGCTGCCCTAGTAGCAGCCACAATCTCTATCGCTCCATCGGTAGCTGCTTTCTCATTATTTGCATACGCCGAGTCACTCAGCCGACTTCTTATTGCGGTGATCGTGTTATTGGTGTTTGAAATCAGTACTTCACCAAGCGTGGCCAAAATGATTGCAACCGGCGCGGTCGCCGGATTTTTACCTATTGTGCATGGACGTTTCGTCTTGATCTTGCCCTTAACAGTTACAGCCATTGTTATTGCAGGTGTAACAATTCGGCCACGTCGCTATGGATTAATTGTCGCTGGCATCGCAAGTTGTGCGGTGGTGTATTTCATGTTTGATCAACTCAATGCGTCTTTACGTGACGACTTATATGTTGCATCACTTGGAAAAGAAGACCGCATGGTGGAACGCATGACAACGCTGAACGAATGGCCTCACATCTTGCGTTCGGCAACCGGTCAGATGTGGTATCTCATTTCCACTTCATTCGGCTTGGCGTTTGTTGGAATCATTGCGGTTGCAGCCGCGATGTGGCGACATATCTCTGAACGGTCCTGGCGCCACGCCATGCCTGTTGCCTATGTAGTCACCATGGTGGCTGCTGTTGCACTCACATCTTCTGTTCAACTCGCCCACATCACTCGACCAGATCACTTGATATACGGCCGATACGTCGAAGCGGTGAGCCCAGTACTTGTCGCAATTGCATGTGCTGCACTTCTTGTATCTGGGCGTTGGAAGATGTGGTGGATTGCGTTATCAGCGATGGTTCTTCTGATGGGAATCCTTCTCGTCTCGACAAATGGTGACCGTCTGCGAGAAATGCTCATTGATCATCGGTACTTCTCACCTCCAAATGCCATCGCCCTCGACTGGGCTCGCGATGCCTTTGCACCAATTGGATACGTGGTCCTCACCGCAGTTTTTGCTGCAATCGGTGTGGTGGTGATCATGATGTGGAAACGCTCAGCAGTGACCGGCCTGGTTCTTCTCGGATGCATTAGTGCCGGAGCAACTATTTACACTGCGACTCAAACAGTCATTCCCTACCGCGAGATTCGTGAAGATCTCGTACTCGATAATCGCATCGAAAGTTTTACACCCGACAAGGAACGCAATGACACCGACATCGCTATCGACATCGACACACGCGCAGGAAATGCCTTCGTTGATTACCGATATCTGGTGCACCCCATTCAGATTGTGCCCATTGATGATGACAGTGTGGTACCTACCGACGTGAATTGTGTGATCAGTACAGACGCTGAACCCCCAGCAGATACTGGATGGAGTAATCAAGGCGATGAGCCACAGTTAGACCTCACGCTATGGATGCGTCAAGGTCTAGATTCGTGTTGACATGTACGGCCTTATTGCACACACCGGACCATCTTCACATCGCTTCGATACAGCGTGTGCCATAGCACGCAAACTCGGCGCGCAGATTCGTATTGTTGCGAACAATGACACGGTACGGATAGCACTTCTCGGAGATAGTGCAGCCACAGCGCACAACAATCAGGCTGCGTTCTACGGCTCTGGGGCTCGCGTCAGTTGCGCGGGTTTCACCACACCGAACACCCTGCTCGAGAGCGCACCCGATGATGTCATCGCTGCTGCATGCGACAACACTGATTTAATCGTTGCTACCGGACGTGGAAATCACCGTATTTTCGCACACTCAGCCGGAAATGATGTCTTGTGCTCATCTTCTCTCCATCTCCTTGCTCGCGCTACAGAGACCCACGTCGATCGCGGTTACGAAGATTTCATGTTGGGGTTTGGTTTTTATCCCGACACCCATACTGCCTATTCAGGCATCAGTGCCGTACCTGCAGGCACGCGGTGGAACATATCTGCAAGCACCACAACGTCAACCGCAGTGATTCACCCAGAAGTCACCGCGCCGTCGTCGTTTGACGCCGCTATTCCCGAGTTACGAGATCGCTTCTTTGGAGCACTTGAAGAACTCACAGCGGGAAACACTCGTCATGCGGTACTGCTCGGTGGTTTCGATTCAATGCTGGTAGCAGCCTCACTTCGGCGTATGGGCCACGAAGTTCACACGTACACATTTACATTCGGAAATGCGAAATACGAACAACGAAACGTCGATTCTTTTGTGAACTCACTCGGCATTACGCATCACAACGTGTCGTTCACTCCAGACATCATTGAGGAAAATCTTCGACAGTTTGGTCGCTACTTCACACAGCCAGGCGCCCAAGCGCACTACCAAATCCACACGCTTGTTGCATCACAACTCGCACAACATGACGGACACAGCGCCATTTTTAATGGCGACGGTTGCGATGCGGTATTTCTTAGTTATCCAACGGTCAACCGTCGCGCGGCACTCAACAAACGGCTCGCCAAAATACCTGACTGGCTACTGAGCGCTTCGGGCGCACCGTTACGCACATCATTTGCAGAAAAACATCTTGGTCACGTCGCCCGTACTGCTCGCAGTGTGATCGGAAACATGATGCTTGATGAGCCCGCACGTGGACACCTGCCCACCCGCTATCTCGACGACTACGCATTGTCGCAATTACGGCGTGGGCCATCACCGGTACAAACAGAAACTGTTGAACAGATACGTACACGCTTAGCCACAGCTGTGACCGGCTTTGACGGACCACGACGTGCATTTCACGGAAATGGCCTCACCAATCAAAGCAAAGTGAAAGTTGATGGTGCTATGGCCGCAACAGGTCTCCCCCATTTCACGCCGTATCTCCACCCCGTCTTTCGCTCGTACGTCACCTCACTGCCTATTGATTACCTAAAGAAACAAGACGAGTCTCCCGCTGCCAACGGCAAAGAATTATTGGTCGCAATGGTGCGCAAATATGAGTTACTGCCCGATGCGATCATCGATCAACCGAAACAGTCTCCCGTCGACTCACCAATCGACACGTGGTACATAAACGACATCCGGGCAAACATCATCACCCAACTTGCTGATCTTCCGTTTGACTGGAACCCGGAATACGTTGATTCTTTGCTGTCGCCAAAGCGTGCCGAAGAGTGGTATCGCAACAAAGTGTCGATCGGACACCACACGTTGCAGGCGATCGGACTGCTGTCATCGTATGCCTCATTTAACAGAATGATCGGATAGACCCCTCTGTGTTGAATAAGAAGACTGTGCGTTATGTGCTTTCTGCACTTGTAGTTTTCGCACTGGTTGCCTTGGTATGGAATCGCCGCGATGATCTTGCACCCCTGTGGGAAGACCCATCATGGGATCTTGCGCTCATTGCCGTCCTGATCATCGTTGGCCATTTCCTCAATTCAGCAGAATTCTGGGTGGTGTATCGCAGCATCGGAGTCAAAGTGTCGTTCTGGGAGAACTGGATGGTGTTTTGTTCTGGCTTGCTCGGCAACTTACTGCCAGCGCAGGTGGGCACCATATACAAATTTCAGTACATGAAGTCAATTCACGATTTGTCGTATGCCCGCAACGGAAGTACCTACGGTGCCAATCTCATCATCAGCCTCGGCTCGTCAGCAATTGTCGGCATCGTTGGCGTTATTGCATACGCAGTAGCAGGTGGGGATTTTGCATGGATCATGCTTGCCGCATTTGTTGGCATTGGCGTGATGTGCGTCGTATTTCTTGCAATCCCACTTCCCACGAGTGAGGAACCGTCTGGTCGCATTCGACAAGCCATTTCTAACTTTGCTCGTGGTTGGAATGACATTCGAAGTAATCCAACTACGTCGATCACGGTCACCGTTATCGACGTAGTGAAATACATCGTCACCGCATGGCGATTTCAACTTGCCTTTGCGCTTCTTGGTGTTCATGAATCGCTGTGGTTCTTTTTGGTGATCGCACCGGCAGCCGCAATTGCGGGAATCATTGCCTTCACACCAGGTGGCATTGGCATCCGCGAATTTTTCATCACAGCAGCAGCACTAGGGATGGGTTCCAGTTTTGATACCGGTTTATTAGCTGCCACCACTGACCGTGGCATCATGCTCGTGTCGGCAGTGGTCTTAGGATCGCTTGGCTATGCCTACACCGTGCCGCGTTTGCGCAGAGCAACTACCCAACCAACACCCATTGATGTGCGCGAAAATGGTGCCTGAATAACGCGCATCGGTGCCGCGATAACTGCGGTCAATATTCCACCCCATCGTGACGACGGCTGAAACAAACGACCGCTTGCTGCTGTTCGTGCTGCAACATCGTGATGACCAGACTCTCCAAACTCTGTTGCACCGCGACGCTGCAGAACAAGATTTCGTACCGTCTCCAATGCATGACCACCAATAGCACCGTAAGCATGGCGTGCCACCACTTCACA
Organism: Ilumatobacteraceae bacterium; assembly: GCA_044340485.1. Taxonomy (GTDB): domain Bacteria; phylum Actinomycetota; class Acidimicrobiia; order Acidimicrobiales; family Ilumatobacteraceae; genus UBA2093. The sequence continues at coordinate 75,695 of JBIITN010000003.1, forward strand.
ATCGGCGCGTTCACATAGATCAGATATGTCTGTTGCGTCATAACGGCGAAAATGACCCACCGCACGATCAGAGACTCCATACCTACTTTGGTGTGCAGGAACGCTGATGACGACAATCCCGTTATCGGTCACATGCGAGCACCATTGACGAAGAGCGGCAACATCGTCCTCAATGTGCTCTAACACCTCGAACGCACACACCACATCAAAAGCTTCATTCGCTGCTAGCCGTTCAATCCCACCCGTGCGAAAGTCAGCATTCTCATTGGCCGACAGACGCTGTCGCGCTACTGACGCAGACGACGTATCGGGTTCGAGTCCCACGTACATAGCGTGTTGCGCCAGGCGCGTCCCCATTGCACCCTGCCCGGCACCAATTTCCAAAATACGTCGGGGTTCACAACGTTGTACACACTTTCGAATGTAGGGCTCACGCAAACGCCCCATAATGGTGAGCGGCGCAATTGCATTCTTTTGTCTAGTGATGCGCCCCATCACAGCCGCCATGTCGTCAGCGATAACTCGTTCATCGAAACGATCCTCAAACACCGAGCGCGCACGATGTTCCAACTCATGGCGTTTCTCATCGTTGTTCAAGATATCAAGCACCGCGGCAGCAATCGATGTTGGGTCTGCAACTGGAACCACCGCGACCGCATTTCCTAACCGCGAGATAGCAGGTGTATCGCCGGTGACAATGGCCTTGCCCATTGCAAGACACTGAAACACCTTGTTGGGAATCACTCGCGATGTCTTTGGACCATCTCCAAAGACCCCAAGACACACCGATGCTCGTGCAATGTGATCTGCGAGTTCGTGTTCTGATACTGACCCTATGAGGTGTACAGGAAGTTGTTCGTCTTTGATAATTGCTTCAATTCGTTCGCGTTCCTGGCCATCACCAATCAGTGTGAGCGAAACATGTGCTGGCAATAGGGCGGATGCTCGAACGATATGTTCAATTCCTTGCAATGGAATGTAGGTGCCGTAAAACAACACTGAATGCAGCACAACTACTTCGTTAGGTTGCGGTGCATAAATACTTTGATCAGCACCTACCCAAATTGGAGACCATTTTGTGGGCGGTGTACGGGTATCTCTTGCAAAATACTCGGCATCTTCTGGGGTGTCAGTCATGACTTGGGTTGCCATGTGCGCCGCACAACGATCACACCAACGTAAGAATCGCGCACCCAGTGATCTCTCACCGAGCAGTCGACGATCTTGCACCACCGTCTCGTGCAGCGATACAAAAAAATCAATCACCAGTGGCAACCGAAATACTTTGCAGGCAAGCCCAACAACCACTGCATCAATCTGTGAGGGATGAAGAATCATCACCACATCGGGACGACGACGAAGCCCCGCGCCCACCACCGTGGCGATTACTTTCACATAGCGAAGTGCGGCCCGACACGCAAGAGACAACTTCCCAGAAGTAATTGAACGCGCTTTGTCGCCTGCCCACACCGAATGAGTCCGCACTGCCACATCGCAACCACAGTGGTGCAACAAACGGATGATCTGTCTATTACGTCCAAACTCTGGGTCGCCTGTGCCAGTAATCAGCACCTTTGTCATTGCTGGTCCACCAGTTGAGCCATAGCTCGCGAAGTCTCTGCAGATAGCGACTTCAATCTCACAGAAGCAGCATGGGAACGTTCACGAATACTTGCGGCATTTTGGCGAACGTAGTGGGCTACGTCGCGTAACTTCTCTTCGGTTACTTGCTCAATAGGCAACACAACATCGGACAATTCCGCAAGCGCGAGCACTCCTGTTGCTTTATGTTCATAAGGAATACATACCTGAGGGACCCCAGCAGACAATGCGAACACTGCGGGGTGATACCGACCAGCAATCACAAAATCTGCCGACGCAAACAAGGCGCGCTGTGACGTCATGTCACGTTCTTCGTCCCACACTTCAATGTCAATACGTCGATCTGTGGCTTGCAAACGCAATTGATCGGCAAGTCGCAATAAGTACGGAGTATCGCGGTGTTTTGTACCGTGCAACTGCGGTACAAACACAACCCGTGTATTTTCACCACTGACTAATTCGATAATTGCACTCACGATCGCAGAGTCATAGATACGTTGGCGATCCGCAACGTTGGATGAGCCCTTATATGCCCAGTTAATCGCCGACACCACGATGAGTCGCCGATCATCACGCTCACTAGGCGACACCATCACCTGTAAAGCTGCGTCCACAGTCACGTGTACATCTATGTGGCGCGATCCAAACAGTTTTTTGATGTGTCCTGCGGAAATCTCTTCCCTTACATAAACGGCGTCAAAACAGCGATACGTAAAACGTCGAAATGGATTTGCCCATCTCTTGCGAAACGGCCCCGCAGAAGTCGCATAGAGACCACATGGTTTCTTATGTAGTTTCGCCATCCATACATAAAACCAGTGAACAAATTCATGGTTGATGTAAATGTCACCGAAATACGGTCCACCCGGTGCAGAAATCACTACATCTGCGTTCTCGTAGGCATCAATTGTTTGTTTGCCCACCCGACCCAATATGAACTTCGGACGTAGACGCAACATGCGAAGAACGGCATACACCACCAGTCTCAATGCTTCAATTGCGCTGATCTTGTGTGGGATCCACGTGACGTCAGATCGAAAGGCTGGACCCGCCGATGCATTTGCAAACTGGTGCACCACCGTAAATGTGGTGTCACCTAACTGTTCTGTCAGCCCACGCAACATGCCGTCAAGTGCGGCTTCATCTCCCCTGTTGTCTCCGTGTTGGTTAACTATGAGAACCTTGACAGGAGACGGCGTTGTCACTTTGGCGAGTGTACTAATCCCATTCGCGTGACCGCTGGAGATACCTCAACTGCAGATATCAGTCATTGATTTCGTCACACAGCGCTCCAAGACGCAGCTCACCTTCTCGCGTTTGTCCCCCACGATTCATGAAATTGGTCATCGCCGCAATCGCACGAGGGTCTTTAATGAGTCGCGCGAACCCGGCTGCCTCAGCAAGAAGATCTTGAGGCACGTTGTGATCGTTATTCAGAATCGAGGCCTTTGCCTCACGAACTGCGTTCGGTGGGAAAGATGAGATCCGTCGTGCCATGCGATCGACAAAGGGCCATAGTTGGTCTGCATCCAAGGTGCGATTCACCCATCCCCACCGTTCGGCGGTATCAGCATCAATGTCGTCACATCCAAGGATTACTTCCATTGCACGTGAGCGTCCAATGAGTCGAGACAGACGAACCGTGCCACTTCCCCCCGGAAGGATGCCAAGCGCTACCTCGGGCTGGTTAAACACCGCGCCACCGCGAAGGGCATACCTCATGTCGAAACTGGCTGCGAATTCACTGCCGCCGCCTCCGACCCGGCCTTCGATCACAGCAATTGTGGCCTTGCCCATAGTGCGCATCCGCTCGCACATTCGGTGGTATTCGTGCAATTCGGTGGGCGCCTGTCGTTCGGGGAATTCCAAAATCAGCCCTACGTCAAAGTGGGCGATGAAAAACTCCGGATTTGCCGAACTCACCACTACGACCCGCACCTCGTCATCGAGGGCTAACTCGTCTGAGAGGCGCAACATTTCGGCATACAACTCGGCTGTGAAGATGTTGATCGGCGGGTTATCGATGACCACCCGGGCGACGCCCTCTTCGACTACGACCTGAACAAGTGAATAATTGGTGTATCCCATGGCCGAACTCTAGTACCTCAAAAAGCCCTTACTATCCACGCTTTTTTGCCTGTCGTGCAATAAGTTTCAAGGTGTGAAGAAACGTGAACTCATCCAAGCAGTAGCCATCCATACCGATGTCGACAACAAGACAGCTGCCAAGATGGTCGAAGGAACCATCGACGTCATTTTGGCAAATGTCGCTAAAGGCGAGGTCGTGAATATCTCGGGCTTTGCGAAATTCGCAAAGATCAAGCGCAAAGCGCGCATGGCCCGTAACCCAGCAACTGGTGCTCAAGTAAAAGTCCCCGCAAAGACTGTTGCAAAGATCACCGCGTTGAAGGGATTCAAAGACATTGCACTTGGCGCAGCACCTGCTCCAAAAGTCAACACAGTACGTAAGGCTGCTCCTGCACCTGCCAAGAAAACAGCTGCAAAGCCAGCTGCGAAAAAGGCAGTGAAGAAAACAGTAAAGAAAGCTGCACCTAAGAAGGCAGTGAAGAAATCAACAAAGAAGACAACTGCTCGTAAAGCAACCGCTAAGAAGAGCAAGCGTCGGTAACTAAACCGTAAAAAAGGACCCACCTTTGCGGGTGGGTCCTTTTTTTTATTCACTTTTTCTTGTGCGTCGCATGAAGATTCTAAGGTAGCCACATGATTCATCACGTTGCCATGTTCACATTTACCGAGCCACAAACTCCTGATCACATCGCGGTCATCACAAAAACTCTTCACGACATGCGAGCAACAATGCCATACGTCAAGTCATATGTATGCGGACCTGACGCTGGTCTTGCGGGCAACAATGACTACGTCGTTATCGCGTCGTTTGATAATGAAGAAGATTGGAATGCATACCATCATGACGATCTACATAACAAGATCCGTGCAGAGGTGTTTGCTCCCATCGTTAAAGACCGCAACGTTATTCAGGTGAGGTCATAACACCATGATGAAGTTTGGAATTTGCTTGGCGTCGCGTCCTGAAGATGTTGACTACGTCGTAGAAGCCGAGCGTCTGGGGTTTAGTCACGTATGGGCAGCAGACAGTCAAATGATTTGGTCAGACGTGTATGCGATCATGGCCCTCATTGCCGCCCGTACGTCAACCATTCGTATCGGCACTGGCGTTGCCGTTCCATCAACACGCACTGCGCCAGTGACAGCGGCCGCTCACGCAACTATTAATCAATTGGCGCCGGGTCGTGTGTTTTGTGCTGTTGGTACCGGCAACACAGCGATGCGCATTATGGGGCATCCACCAATGCGCGTCGGCGAGTTTGATCAGTACCTCTATGACCTACGTGGATTTCTTGACGGGCGCGAAGTGGAATATGAGTTTCGCGGTACATCAACTTCAGTTCGTCACGTGATGCCAGAGGATGGATTTGTTCGTTTCTCCCCGCGCATACCGATGTATGTGTCGGCATTTGGACCAAAAGCGCTTGCTGTTGCTGTGCGTCATGGAGATGGACTTATCACTTCCCTGCCCAATACTCCCGATGCAGTGCAATCGTTGTGGGGACGACTCCGGCGAACGGCTCGCGAACAAATGCTGGGCATCAATCGCACCAAGTTCCCAATTGCGAACCTCACAACAATGGTGGTGCTACGCGACGGTGAGACATTAAATAGTGAACGCGTGAAGCGTCAAGCAGGTGCCTTTGCTATCGCGAGTCTTCATTACACATACGAACAGATGGTGCAGTTTGGGCGTCGACCGCCGACCGATCTCTCTGATATGTGGGACGACTACGTGCGACAAGTAGAGCTCACCCCACCCGAGCGTCGCCACCAACGGATCCATCTTGGACACAACTGTTGGGTGATTCCAGAAGAAGAGCAATTCGTCACCCCTGAATTAATCGATCGCACATGCATGGTGGGAACACCCGAGCAACTACGTACTCGTGTGGATCAGCTGTATGCAGCGGGACTTGATCAACTTGTGATCCTTCCCCCGATTGAGGAAAAAGAAGCTGTCATCGCAGACATCGCCAGGGTTTTCCTGAAATAGCCACAGGCATCCGCTGTTTGCCGAAGACAAAATCAGGTCTACTATGTGTTCGATGTCGCGTCGTCCTCATCTCATGAAGGAGTCTCAGATGAAATTGCGTCGAATCGTTCTTGTCCCCGTCGTTGCAGTGTTGGGATTAGTCATTACCCCCAGCCCGTCGGCGTCAGCTGTCGATATTCCCGCCGAGGCACTTGATTTCACGATCAGTATCAACCCTCCAACGGCAGCCGAAATGGCACCGGACTGTGGGGACCCCACGAGCCTTTTCCAAAATGCGGTTCTAGGTGGACAAAACAGCGTCAGCCTGACATGCACGATCAAAAACTCTGCACAGTCACTAACGGGAACAGCAGCAAACACACGTCTTGCAACATCCGACGTTGGTTTTAATAGCGGCTCTATCACTGCAACCTGTAATGCGCAACAACAGTTCACCAGCGGAATGTCAATCACTGGTTCATCTTCCAACATCTCTATTGGAATGACATCGCTTGCTGGAACAGTGTTGCAGGTGTGTAGCTTTACGCTTTCATTTCAAGATGCAGCAAAGAGCACATTGGCTGGAACTATCGAACTCAACGGTTCGGTGACGGGTGATCCATCCACCTTTGCGACAAACAAAAGCATCTCGCTGTCATTTTCTGCAAAGGTGTTCATCACAACTGGCACGGGAGCATTCACCGGATACGTTGGTTCTGGCACCTTTGCACAATCGCAGACAATTGATTTGAACGAGCAATTTAAAAACGTGTCCTCTGGTGGGGGATCCAGCGGTGGGTCAGGTGGCACCACCGATTACAGCCAATTCTGTACCACCTACAACATCACTCCATGTGTGATGACACAAATTACTCAATTTTGTGTGCAGAATCTGTCAATTACATGCCCAATCCAGGTCACTCCGCAATCTGCGAGTGTTCGTACGGCATCGGTTCGCAAAACTGCAACTGCGAGCAAGATGACATTGAACTTGAAAAAAGGTGCTGGTCAAGTTCGCATTACAGCACCCACACCTGCTGTGGGCAAAACCAAAGCAGCAGTGAAATCAACGACAAAGATCTCCCTCGTGGGAACTCCGAAAGCTAAGTGTGTTGTTGCCACGAATACTGGCAAGACAGTTGGTTCCGCCACGGTGAATAAGGCCGGAAAAGCCACTGTTCGTCCTGCAGCAAATGCCTATAAAGGTGCAACATCGGTTCGCGCAACATGCACGTTGAATAAGAAGTCGTTTAAATCAGGAACACTGAAAATCTCAGCAAAATAATGGTATTTAGCGTGGCTCTCGAGGTAACCCGAGAGCCCGCTCACCAATGATGTTGCGCTGAATCTCATCGCTACCGCCCGCGATGCGATACCCAGGTGCGCCAAGAACATGTTCTGCCCAGGCGTACTTACCCCACTCACCTGAGTCCGCCATGAGATCAGCGCCGAGAAGATACGTCGCCACATCTGATGTGCGATTCAAGCGCTGCGTCCAAAACAATTTGCCCAAGGATCCAAGCGGGCCAGGATCTTGCCCGGCGGACAATGTGCCGCGCATACGAAGACCAGACAATTCTGCAATACGACCCATCGAGTACACCTCAGCAAGCATCTGGCGCGCCACAGGATCTGTGTTCTTCCTAAGATGTTGCGCCAACGCAATCAGTTGCTGCGGCGTACCACCGGCGCCGCCAGCACCGTCTGCTGAACTGTTGCGCTCAAATCCCAAGGTGGTGAGTGCCACTTTCCAGCCCTCACCCACTGCGCCGAGGCGATAGTCGTCAGACAACTCAACATTGGTCATGAACACTTCGTTGAATGACGCGCCACCTGTCATTTGACGGATGGGACGAATCTCAACTCCTGGGAGATTCAGCGGCAACAAAAATGCGGTCATGCCTGCGTGTTTTACGCCCGTCGTGTCAGAACGGGCAATCAACAATCCGTATTCGGACAAACGCGCACCAGATGTCCACACTTTCTGGCCATCAATGATCCAAGTGGCACCCATTTGTTTTGCTGAACACGACAACGATGCAAGATCCGACCCAGCATTTGGTTCGGAAAACAACTGACAACACAACATGTCGGTACGAATAAAGGGTGGAATAAAGCGATCTTTTTGTTCTTCAGTTCCATACACGGCGATAGTTGGACCAACAAGGTTCACCGTAACGTTGAATGTTTCATGTTCTCGTGGCACAAGAAAGCGTGCTTCTTCTTCCACGAATGCTCGTTCATATGCACTTGGTAAATCACGTCCACCAAAACGTTCGGGCCATGTGAACAGCGCCCACCCTGCATCAATTTTCTTTTGATGCCAATCACGAATTGCCTTATCGAGTGCCAGCTCTTCTTCAAATGGCACATCATGAAACACCGATACCGAATCTGACCCTTCACCCCATATCGCTGCAATGTCATCTGGGCGCTGTGGCCATTGCGTCGCGAGCCATTCGCGCGCCTCGGCACGGAACTCTTCGAGTGTTGGTATACGTGGCTCAGTCATCGTCATACCTATATAGAAGTACGAGAGGCCAGCCAATGGCAAGACGAACGACCAAGGTCACGCCCTAATTCGTCACATGTGGAGGGAAAATCGCTTAGAAATCGCCCGCCAGGTCGCGTTTGCCTTGTTCGCTCGCGAAGGCGGCGTGGTTCAAGATGTTGCGTGCCATGGAACTGGTCTGCTGTTCTGAGCGCGTGCGATAGACGTTGGTGCGTGTCTCGTGTGCTTCCTTCGATGCAGGATCAAATAACACGGCAAATTCCACCAAGTGACACGCCATACGCAAGTCGCCGTCAGCGGCAAGCTGACGCGCGCGCGCCAACACGTTCTCTAATCCGCCAGACAAACGCACCCATTCGGCCGCTTGCTGTGCACGTGGAGCAGGAAGAAGTGAGTCCGGCTCGCCGTCCCACCAGCCGCCATAGCGACGCCACACGTTACGCACAATGAATTGGGGGTGGTCATACACCGGTTGCAAATACGGAAGCTCGCGCAAGTGTGCAGGCACCTCTACTTCGTGCAACACACGGTCAAGTGACTTTCCGGTGTTCATCAGTGCAAGTGTCTGCTGCTCGAGTGATTCGAGCAAATCTGCCGTATCAAGCAACGCGCGCGCGACACGATCTTTTCCAAAGATAGGAAGACCATGTCCGCTCAGCATTGTCTCGGCACCTGTTGCTGCCATTTGCCGCAGCGCGTGCGCCCAATCACTCACAAACCGTTGCACTTTTTGCGGGTTACCAGCATTGGGGACCGCCCAAATAAACAAGTCACCTGGATGCAAGATCTTTTTCTCAGGACAGAAAGTCCATGTTGCATCATCTGTCTCACCGCGACCGTGATACAACTCGAACGTGAGCTCTCCTTGAGTGAAAGTCAGTCGATCTTTGTACATGACATCGGGATAGCGGTATCCCGCAGGCCACACAAACTCCTCTATCGGCAATGCAAACTGGCGCTTATTGATTGCGGCGTTCCAACCCAGCGTGCGCTCGTATCGTCGAAAATTTTCGGGCAGGTCTTCGTGTGCATACACAACGGGTTGCTCCCAACCACGATCTGTTGCCTCCGCCTCGAAACGCTTTGTTCCAAAAATGTGATCGATGTGATGGTGCGAATACACCGCGGCACGTAACGGTGCATCAGGTCGCCACTTGCGCACTTCGTCGTAAAGATGGTCAGAGTCAAAGGCACCACCAGTATCAAGTAGTACTAACCCGTCACCTGTATCGATTGCGTTTACCGATGCGATCGAGATAAACGTCAGCAGACCGGGTTCGATCTCTTCTGCAGCGCGATTCAATACCACTGTCACGGGGTGCTCTTCGTGCACGAGGTCGCCCTCGCCCGCCCAGTGCCGCTCTGCCATCTCTCGAATTGATTCAGTAGCCATGCTCTCCCCACAGTCAGTAGTTCCACAATAGAGCACAGATAGAAGTTGAAATTATTAACAGTAAAACAAAAAGGGCCGAGGCGTTAACCTCGGCCCTTTTTTAAAATGTATTTCTCTAGTCGCGAATACGGCGGCGGCGCGGCGTCATGAGCAATGCTGCACCGAAGGTGATCAGAATTGTCGCCAATGCCATCATCGACGTGTTCGTCGACGATCCAGTTGCTGGCAATGCTGCAGGCGCGAGTTCTACTGACAACTTGGTGATTTTTGTTGATTGCGCTTTCGTAATGACGAACTTTTGTGACGCGAGACGCGTTCCATCAGCACAAATAGGTGTGACGATGTAACTACCCCATGGCAAACCACGCAGGAGAGCTTCTTATTGAGTCACCGTCGCAACAAAAGTGACATCGTCTTTGGTGTTGAGTTTGTTATCAACACCCGCCCACTGCACTTCGACAGTCTTAGCTTTTGTGCATGTTGCAGTTGGCTCAACAACAAGAGATACACGTGCATTACCGGCAGCTGCAAAGTCAGCTTCTCCCACTCCATTAATTGGGACAAATGCGCTCGCCAACCAATCGGTGGACAATCCACCAGTGTCGTATGTTCGTTCGAGCGCACTTGTTAGAAGTTTTGCTGTCACTGTCCAGTCGCCAGGTTCGAGTGATGGAATGTCATAGAAGCCATTTGCATCAGTTGTCGCTGCTATTGCCATTCGTCGAACACCTGCAGTGCGTACACCACCGGTTGAGCCAGAATCATCAACTGACTGGGTGCCAACTGCAGCCTTCACTAAGTCTGCGACCAGCGGCGTGAACGGAAGACCAGGCTCATCGGCGTCTTGTACACCATTGCGATTTTGATCAATCCACACGACGCCCTCTAGCGCCCCTTTGTATCCACCCTCTGGTGCGGGGTCGCCGCCACTGAGCACAACACATCCTGTAGCTGTGACCGAGAACGATCCGATAGATCCATCCAAACGGCTCTCAGCGCCCGGCTCAATTGATACCGCTCGGAAGTAGTACGTCCCGTCAGTTAATGCTGGAAGAGTCGCGGTAAATGATCCCGTGCCAGTGACGGTTCCGGGAGCACCAGCAATAGATGTTGCCGTTGACAGAAACACATCGGTCCCATATTCAAAACTCACATTGTTGAGCACTGTTCCTGTGGATGCAGTGCCGCTGAGTGTCGGTACGTTTGCTGCGCACGTAACACCGACAGTTTTTACATTAATTGTGTTCATTGTTTCCAACGAACAACCAACGAAAGAGTTTTTACATGCCTTCTTGACTTCTTCGTCTTCAAGCGCTTCCATCTCTGCTAATTCAGCTTGGCACTCAGCAAGCGTGCCACCTTCTGCAATGAGCGCAGTGCAGAACTGTGCAGCAGACTGACGTTTACATAGACCGCCGTAATTAATACCACCAAAGCTTATGCCGTTATAGATAGCCAGCCCAGCATCTTTGTAATTCAATCCAGCTGCAGCGCGATTCAGAAGTGGAGTGCCTGCGTCCCGATCTTTGTCAAGTGTCGGTGGAATAATGTCGCCCCAACGTTTCTGGGTTGCTGTTTGATAGAACGAGGATTTCCAATCGGGATTGAATACGTTCGGGTCTGGTCGGAGACTTGCGTCATCGTTATCCGCAACATGCGTGGGCCATAAGTTGTGCGACCACTACCCATGACCGCTAGCTGATGGACCATTGTTGGCTGGCTTCGTGATGTCGGTCGCAATTGAGTTGAAGTTCACCGTGATACGTCGGTACGGATTATTGACTGCGGCAGTGCGGTGACAGATCGTGATCTTGTTCGGGTTTGCGGCGTCAGCGCGCTTCTCGGTTGTTTGCGTAAGCGCAATCGTCAAACCCGTGGCGAGAACCAACATCGACATCAACACACGAATAACTTTTTTCATAACAACCTTTTCTAGAAACACTGCGATTTCGGCACCAAATACCGTCTCGGGGGTGTTGAAATAATTTCACTAAAAGACTATCAAATTTTTTATACAATATGTACATACATTTTTTCACAGGTTGTACAGACACATGACTAAGACCGACGTCACGCCCACTACGGTGCAAGGCGTGCCCCACCTGGCCGTATCGCCCGAAAAACTCACTATGACCCTTTCGCCACATTTGGGTTCCGTTGCGGTAACCGATGTTCGCGAGGAGCCAGTAGGGACGGGCCAGATGTCAGAGAGTCGTCGATTACATCTCACCTACTCGGGTTCCACTCGTCTCCCTGCAACTCTCATTGCTAAATACGAGTCTGCAAATGAGTCAAGTCGCCAGGCAAGCCAACTCACCCGCACCTACGAAATCGAAACTGCCTTCTATCAATTCTTGCGCCCGCGAGTAGATGTAAACGCGCCGCAATGTTTCGCATGTGAGTACCACCAAGGAAGTGATGAGTTTTTGTTGCTCTTGGAAGACTTCGCCCCGTGTTACCAAGGAGACCAGATCACTGGATGCTCACCCGAAGAAGCGCTGACTGCAGTTTTGGAGCTCACACGTCTTCACGGTCCAGTATGGAACGCCACAGATCTTTTGGAATGGGAGTGGCTTCATCGCAATACTCCAGACAAGCGACGTGAATTTTGTGGCTTATTGAAGATGCTGTATCCGGGCTTTGTCGACAGATACAACGACCAACTCGATGTCGGTACACGTCAAATAGGTGACGCATTTCTTGCACACCCCGAGCCGTACTTCGAATTCGTTCCGCCACATCACACCGCAGTACACGGCGACTATCGACTCGACAACATCTTGTTTATGCCACGACCCGCTGGTCTGCAAGCAGGCGTTGTTGATTTCCAGACGATGTCAGTCGGTTGTGGTCTTTCTGATTTGTCGTATTTTATTGGTGCAGGATTGTTGCCCACTGATCGCCAAGAACATGAACATCGTCTTATACAGGCCTATGTTGACGGGCTCAAGGAATACAAAATCACTCTTTCATTTGATGATGCATGGAATCTTTATCGTCGTTATGCTCTCTCTGGATTCGTCATGGCTGTCATCGCATCAATGCTTGTCAAACAGACACCACGTGGCGATGAAATGTTTCTTGCAATGGCACAACGTCATGCACAGCAAGCATCTGACCTCAATACTCTCTCGCTTCTAAAGGGCTGACCACATGGGAATCTTTGATCCTGCAGATGAATTTTTTGGACACCAGATACCAGAACCATTTCGTCATACTGCTGTTCACCACCAGCACTGGCGTGAAAGTTTGTTCTTTATCATGCAGTCGCCAGAGGGTCCTGACGACATCGAAATCTTGACATTGGCCTATTTCCCTGCCCGCGCCGCAATGGATTCGCTGCAATTAGGACGAGTGGGATCAACTCCGGTTCTTGCAAAACACGAGCGACATGTCGACGGTGACTTCAATCATTTCGTTGTCGGACCCGTCACAGTAGACATCGTTACGCCACATGAAAAAATTCGACTCAGAGTTGCTGAAGTTGAAAACGCGCCACTTTCGATGGACATCACATTTACTGCACGCACATCTCCGTATGGACTGCGGCGTGGAACCATGACTGCCGGTGATGACATCGTTTGGGATCAACGCCACATGATTCAAAGCGGCTGGTATGACGGCACGTTCACGATGAACGGCGTTACTCGCACTATCGAACGTTGGTGGGGCCAACGTGATCATTCGTGGGGTATTCGCAATCACGCTCGCTGTCCGATGTGGATGTGGCTAGCGATCCAACTGCCAGAGGGCATGTACGGAGTGTGGTGTTGGGAATACCCAAACGGTGCGCGCGTCTACACCGATGGCTGTTTTGCACCTGCTGATGGATCAACGCCCATACCTGTCATTGGCTTTGAGCATGATCTTTCTTGGCTCGACAACACCAATTCTCCAACCTCGTATGAGAGGTATGGAGAACATGTCGCTGGTCTACATGGAACTGTGGTCTTTACTTTGGAGGGTGGAAAGCGGGTCACGATCACCGGACAAGGTCGCTGGGCTCAGCGTTATAGCTGGCCACACCAAAATGGATTGCCCGACACTCTTGGTGGTGGCTTATCAGAGATGACTGTGCACACAAGCGACGGCACAGTCGGGACAGCCATTTATGAAATCACTGGCCAATGGCATCATAAGTATTTCCCATACCCGCGTGGCGAAAAATTTCCGCCATATGGCTACAGCCCACGCGAAGATGAACACGCATAAGCGACTCAAAAAATCATTATCCGCAACCGGACAACTACAGTCATAAACATGGAGTCACAGTCTGCGAATGATCACTCAACCGTTATTCAGAATGCGAAGTTGGTTGATGGATCTGGTGGTCCCGCCCGGATGGCTGATATTTCCATTAAAAACGGGGTCATTGCCGATGTTGCTGACGCTGGCACTGCATCCATGTCAAATGCCCACAGGGTCATTAACGCAGACGGTCTTCTTGTCACCCCAGGCTGGGTCGACATCCATACCCACTATGACGCACAGGCAACGTGGGATCCGTGGTTAACCCCCAGTAGTTGGCATGGTGCCACAACCGTGGTGATGGGCAACTGTGGTGTTGGTTTTGCGCCTGCATCTGAAGATCGTCATGAATGGCTTATCGAGTTGATGGAAGGTGTTGAAGACATCCCCGGTTCAGCAATGACAGAGGGCATGACATGGGGCTGGCGTTCATTTCCTGAATACATGGACGTGCTTGCATCACAACAACGTGTTATCGACATCGGAACACAAATTGCTCATGGACCACTTCGTGCCTATGTCATGGGTGAACGCGGCGCCGCAAATGAAACCGCCACTGCAGAAGACATCGCAATGATGGCAAAGCTGGTAGATGAAGCATTTGACCATGGTGCTTTGGGATTTTCCACTAGTCGCACACCCATTCACCGCAGCAAGAGCGGTGAACTTGTGCCTGGCACGACCGCTGATGAAAACGAGCTGTTCGGCATTGCAAAAGCAATGGGCAAACACGGACGCGGCGTGTTCCAATTTGCCCCCGAACACAAGATTCTGCCAACAGATGAGTGGCCGTGGATGCGCGAGCTTGCTCGACGAAATCCCGGCGTAACGGTGAGTGTCAATTTGAATCAGGCAGACGAAGCGCCCGACGTGTGGAAACAGGTGCTCGCACAACTTGATGACGCGGTCAATGATGGCTTGAACATCGTTACCCAAGTAGCAGGGCGATCAATCGGTGTATTGATGTGTTTGGAAGGTTCCTTTCATCCGCTCGCATTTCATCCTGCGTGGCAAACAATCGCGCATCTCCCACATGAGCAAAAAGTTGCGGCATTACGAGACGAATCACTGCGATATCGCTTTGTATACGAACACCCCGACGATGGCGGCTTCTTTGACAGTGTTGTGACCACACGATTGTGGAAGATGTTTGCAGTGACTGATGCAAACATCAATTACGAACCAGACCCGACAACCGACAGTATCGAAGCACAAGCACGCACGCGAAACATCAACCCAATGGCTCTTGTGTATGACCAACTTCTTGCACGTGACGGGCGCGGCATGATCTACATGCCATTTTTCAACTATTCGTACGGTGATTTGTCGATGACATATGAGTTAATGCAACACCCATACACGCACAACGGATTATCAGATGCTGGTGCACATTGCGGTGCAATCTGCGACGGCGGCATGCCCACGTTTCTCCTCACCCACTGGGTCCGCGACCGCAAGCGTGGTCCGCGCCTTCCTCTTGAACACATGGTGCACCGTCAAACATTGAAAACTGCACAACTGTACGGACTACGCGACCGTGGATTAATTGCACCGGGAATGCGCGCGGACTTGAACATCATCGACTTTGATGCATTGAGCTTTGACATGCCAGAGATGGTGTATGACTTCCCTGCTAATGGCAGGCGTTTAGTGCAACATGCAGATGGATATGTGGCCACGTTTGTCAACGGTATGCAAACAGTTTCTAACGATGAGTTCACCGGCGCATTGCCCGGACAACTCATCCGCGGCTGACCCCTCGCCCTGCAACAGATTTGTCACGTTTTCAGATCTGAACTACAATTTTTGTATGTTTTTTTGCCCGAACAACTCGAGGCCCTCAGCAGTTCGCGTAGCTGTTGCCACTGCAGCGCTCGCGTCATTAGTACTGGTATCAACTAGCCCCCACACTGCAAGCGCGTCGGGAGCAAGCCCAACAGGCGTCAACGTTGGTTTTAATTTTCAATGGACTAACGGCCCAACAGATCCAGACGCCATTGCGGGTCACGCCACAACATTTTTAGAAAATGACGGTGTCACCTTAAATACCTGTTCGAGGGCCACGACTGCGACCGACAAAGGCTGTCAATTCATATTCGAATACACCATCGGTGGCACCACTCAACCCGCTGCTACGCGCAAAGGCAACTTCGTAACGTGGTCTAACCCAACCGAGTACGAGACTGTCGAAGGGACCACCTCACCAAAAAATGGAGGCTGTCAAAAAGATTCCAACGGTCAGCGAGTGAATCAACAGATCCCATTAACACTCAACGATTGTTTCAATGCAAATAGTTTTGGACAGATCTTTTTTCCGAAGACATCTGGGGCATTGTCATCGTTCAAAATGTCAATGACATGTTTGCAGCCAACTGGACAAAAAATTGAGCTCTACGCCTTGCTATATGAACTCACCAACCCCGCAACAGCGATCAAAGGAACTTCTCCAATCGCCAGTACCAAAGTTGACCTGTCAACCTGCCCCACTGCAACGTCATGGCAAGGAAAGACTTTCTCTGCCAGTGACTTTGCAATGATTCCTTTCAACTTCAAAGACGTCACCTTGACCCAGGGCACCCCCTACGGTGTCTTTTTTGCAGGATCCGCGGTACCTGGCGCTGCCCCAACAGGTGGCGCCGATGCCGTTGCAAACTCGTCTGGCACTACAGAAGATGAACTTCAGGAAGAACTCCCCGAAGAATTGAAACTTCTTACCGCTGTGCGCCTGATCGAAAAAGGCGACAAAACAAAGACATTGACCTCGCGTACTCCAGATACATGCATCACAGCAGATGGACGTGTCATCGCACTATCTGAAGGTGAATGCAAAGTACAAATTCGGTCAGTTCCTAAAGTCTCAGTATCGGCACAGTCCTCGAGTGGAAAAGTGTTATCCACTTTCACGACCACGATAAAGACCGATGGGGCTCAAGCTGGATTGACCGCTGCAAAAGCAACAACGATCCGTTTCAAAAAATACTCTGCTCTTCCAAACAGAATTCCTGCCTCACTCGTTAAGGAAGCAAGATCCGCTGAGGGAATCGTGATTCTGGGCCACACCGGCACCGTTACCGGTAACAGCCCAGGCAACGTCAAGTTGAGCCTTGCCCGTGCTACCTACGTGCGCAACCATCTCGTCAACCAAAAGGTGAAGTCTTCGGTGATCTATGTCCAAGGTGTCGCCGCTCGTCAACCAGTCACCACCAAAAAGACCGAGAAGGACCAGCGTGCAAATCGCCGCGTCGAGGTGTACCTGCTCACCTAGCCCGTTCCCAAGTAGGACAAGGGCTAGTCCTTGTCTTTCTGTCCTCTAGTACTTGTTACTATCAATCCAGTTTTAGGGTTAAGGGGGAACAAAGAAGTGATAGGCCAGAGAAGGTCGATGCGTCCGCGGCCGCCGGTTGATTCTCGTTTGGCTCGGGCTTCGAAGGTGGCGACACGCTTGCGGTCGATGCCGAAGATGCCTAGGAACTCGTTCCAGAATGACTGGGATTCAGCGTTCTCGTCGCTGGTTCCTTCCCATCGGGTGGCGAACTGTTGAGCGTTGGTGCGGATTTCATTCCAGGACGGCGGTTTGCTCACCTTCTTACAGTATCCAGTGTCTGCGGGGGTTCTAGCCTTCTGCCCTGTTTCCAGCGGGCACGATGTTTCCGTTGTCGTCGAGTGCTATCTCTATCTCGGTTTCTGTGCCGAACTCTGACGTGGTTGGCTGTGATGAGATGGTGGTGTCTGCTGGTGCGGGTTCGGTGTCGTCGCCTAACGCTACGGACCCTCCCCATGCTGCTAGGCACACTGTTAGTGCAGTTGCGATACCGATGCGTCTCATGCTGGGACTGTAACGAACGTCAGTCTTTTTCGCGAGCCTCTCAGCCTGTTTGGTGACGGAAGCATCAAAACGAAAGACCATGCCGTTGACATAGGTTGTTGCAATGGCTCCTAGTAGAAAGCGGATTTCAGATGAAACTGCTGATGCAGCATTTCGTGCAGTCCAGTTCACGCCACTGGAACCATACGCGGGTGCCGGCACTCCCCGCCTCTGCAAGTGCGAGGTTTGTGGCAACGAATGCCGTGTCACATACTCAAGTGTTCGACAAGGTAAACGCGGCTGCAAGCGGTGCTGGACTGACCTCATAGCCACTAAGACACGCACGCCACAAGCAACGGTCGATGCAGTTTTTGCAGCTGCAAATATGACACCGCTCGAACCGTACATCAGTGCCAACAAACCTCGTCGAGCACTGTGCCAGGTTTGTGGAACCGAAGGTCGCACGACATACGCAACACTCTCAACTGGGCATGGCGGTTGCAAACCATGCGGATACGAAGTTGTACGGCGAAAGCTGCAAGAACTCAAAACGGACATCGAGGCCATTGACAAGGTTTATGCGAACGCCGATCTCACTGTTCTTGAGCCTTGGGTGAATGCGAATGTTCCCCGTCTGTCTCGCTGCAACAAGTGTGGCAACGAAGCAAAAATCGCCTACGGCAATCTCTACAGCGGCCAGGGTGGCCGTCGGCCTTGTGCTGCAGCAGTGCGCGGCTTCGCTCAGAGAAACCCTACCGAAGTTGTTGAAGCTGCTTTTAGCGAAGCGAACCTAGAACCGCTTGAGGACTACCCAGGCACAGACGTTCGGCGTAAGTGTCGGTGTCTTGAATGTGGAGAGACAGTATTCACCGCGTACAAGGACATTGCAGGCTCTCGCAAACGCTCCGGTTGTCGTTTCTGTGCGTATCGGAAGATGGGCGACCGCAAGGTTCTACCCGCTGAACTTGTCGACGCTCTCTTCGCAGCCAAAGAACTCGAGCCGCTCGAGGAGTACAAGGGTGCAGCTATCGGACGCCTATGCCGCTGCATGAAATGCGACCGCGAAGTCTCACCCCAGTACAACTCTCTAAAGTCCGGACAAGGTGGCTGCAAGTACTGCTCCCCCACGGGCCTTCAACGAGCTGCGCCAGGAATCCTCTACCTAATGAAGAACGAACCGTTCCGCATACTCAAAGTTGGAGTGTCCTCAGAGGCGTCACGCAAGAACAGAATCAAGTCACACACTGACAACGGTTGGGAAGTTATCAAGACGTGGGCCGTACCTGATGCTGGACTGGCTGAAGCTGTCGAGTCTGCCGTCCTCAGTCATTGGCGGAAAGTCATCGGGGCACCGATCGCGATGCGTCGTGAGGACATGCCGCAAGGTGGTTACTCAGAGACTGTCGCGATGTTGTTTGTCGATGGAGACGACGCGACACAGACGATTGAGATTGCACTCGCTCTTGTTCTGAACACCTAGCGTCAAGCGTTCGCACTCCTCCGTTAGCGCACGACTAGCCAACCTCGGCTTAGATGGGATGCATTCAGCGCCCCCGGCAAGGATCGAACTTGCGACCGACGGATTAGGAATCCGGCGCTCTATCCACTGAGCTACGGAGGCGAACGACTGCAGGTTATCTAAGGGTTGGTCCAACCGCCAGCGACCGCCCGGCGCCTTAGAGCCACTGCTTACGGGCCATTTTGAACTAACGGCATCTCGGCGCACCATGGACGCAAGAAACACTGGGAATAGCTGGGAATAACTGGGAATCTGGCCGATCTAATCAACTATCCAAAAATGCAGTAGAACTAGGCAAAACACCAGTATTTACTGGGGTTCTTGCCATATGGCTGAGGTCCCAAAACCCGAAAGAACGGCAGTTTAGGAAACCGCTGCTCTATCCAACTGAGCTACGGGAGGGGGATGGTGCGAAATGTGGTGCGAAATTCGCCGCCACACTTTGCGTCATCTATGTAGAGGTTACTGGAGTGTGCCCAGAGTGGAAAGACTACGAAAGCCTTCCCACCAGCACCATGGCAGGACCAGACCGAAAACGTCGAATTTGGGATGATTCGACAACGACTCCACGAGTAGACAAATCAGCAGTTAACTCTGCGATCCACTCTTCTGCAGACACCGCATCTGGCATGGCCCACGTGTGTAACAGAACCACCAACACACCTCTGGGAACGAGAACACGAACACACTCGTCGAGACCAACCGCCCTGTCACTCCACAGTTGAATGTTGTTCACACTGACAACAGCATCTTGCGAACGTTCTGGCAACGGAAGCAACTCTGCCACTGCGCGCTCAACTCTTGTGATGTGTTCTACTCGCGCGCGGCGACACCGAGCACGAGTTCGCTCAACCATCACTTCTGACGGGTCAAGACCAATCACCATTCCGTTAGATGCGCGACGAGCAGATGCGACTACCCCTACTCCAGGTCCGCAACCGATCATCACAACGTTGGCATCAGGTCGCGGATTCACTAATTCGACTGCCGCGTTCTCCATGTCCGCGTTGCCAGTAGCCATAACCGTCGCCATGATTCGGCCGCCCCAGCCATCCCACGGCAATATTCGATTCAAGATGTCCACCACAAAATGGTGCCACACATGCGTTCCAAAAAACAGCGTTTCGCGTTCCAAACGTTTACTGAAACCCCGCCCGCTACCCCATCAATACTGAGGTTTGGAATTTCGCACCAGCCTCACGAAGGCGGGGATGGTGCGAAAT
>JBIITN010000023.1:0-29811 GCA_044340485.1 Ilumatobacteraceae bacterium
GAGGACGCCCGACCGCGTCAACGACGTGATGACGACCGACCGTCGCGGCCGCGTCGCGATGATGACAGACCGTCGCGTCCGCGTCGCGATGACGACAGACGAGGTCCGCGTCGCGATGACGATCGACCGCGTCAACGACGTGATGACGACAGACCAGCGCGCCCGCGTCGTGATGATCGTAGAGATGACAGACCACGTTCGCGTCGCGAAGACGACAGACCGTCGCGTCCGCGTCGCGATGATGACAGACGAGGTCCACGTCGCGATGACGACCGACCAATGACAGAAGCAAGACGGCGTTCGCGTGAAGTACGTGAACGAACCGGTGGTCGGCAAACAGAATTATCGATGTCACAGCCTCCGAAACGCTCACGTGAGGAATGGATTGATGAAGGTTCGATACGTGATGGCCAGTCGCGCCGTGGCTCCTCTGCGAGACCGCAAGGAAAACCTCGTACTGGCGTTAGTCAACATGTAATCCGTAAGACTGGTGGCGCACGCGCGCGTACTAGTACTCGACCAGCTCGTGGTGGACGTCGTGAAGTACGCGCGATGGATGCAGTAGTGGAAGAAATCGAGCGCGCGGTAGGCGCTCGTGCATCTGGTCGCGTTTTGCGTCGTTATGAAGCTGCGCTTGCAAGTTTTGAAGCGCACCGTTATAGCGAGGCTCGTATCGTATTAGTGCCACTTGCCAGAGAATGTGCAGATGTCGCAGCAATTCGGGAGCTATTGGGTCTGTGCTACTACCGTGAGAGCAATTGGAAAAAAGCTGTCGAACACATTGAGGCATCGCTAGCGCTTAATCCCGGATGGATTTTCAATCATGCTGTACTTGCTGACTGTCACCGAGCGTTAGGTAATTTCTCACGAGTTGATGAACTGTGGGAAGAAATAGGAGAGGCGTCTCCTCACCCCGAACTACTTGCAGAAGCGCGCATTGTGTATGCGATGTCCAATGTCGACCAAGGCGATCTCACGAAAGCATTGTCGATAATGGTGAAAACGCTGACAACACCCAAACGTATTCAGGAGTACCACCTGAGGCAATGGTATGTGCTTGCAGATATTCACGATCGACTCGGCAACATCATTAAGGCGCGCGAAGTTTTCGAACGCATTGCAGACGTGGATCCCAATTTTGCTGATGTTGCAGAACGTATGAGCGACTTGGGCGCCTAATTCGCGTTGTATAGATGCCACATGGGTTGATGTTGCGCACACACGTGCTGTATGTCATCGCGTACAACCACCGCTACAGCACTTGCTCATGCATCCGATAGTTCTTTAAATGTCTGTGTACTTATTGGTGAGGTCATCGGCGAGCCAATCTCAACCGAACTACATGATGGGCAGCAGGTCACAAACTTCGACATCGTTACCTATACCGACGAGGGTCGCTCGGCCGTCCCAGTTGTCCTTGTCGATGCTTCGATCATTCCGGCTGTCGGGGATCACATCTGTGCGGTTGGATTTGTGAGAAAACGATTTTTTCGCTCGGGTTCGTCGGTACAAAGCCGTACTGAGGTAGTTGTTCAAAAGAGTGTCAAAGTGCGACAAAGGGCACAGATGCAGCGTCTTCTTGAAAAGACCGCTGATGACCTTCTGACAGCGGGGTAGCGCTGACTACTGTGGTGAACGGTATGCGCACGGGCGCATGGCCGGAGGTTTGATCATGGACGTATCGTCATTGCTCGGAGCAGAAGCCGATTCATTGCTATCGCATAAGTGTTCGGGGATTCCCGCGTCATCTCTGACTCACCCTGGTGGGGACTTTATTGACCGAGTATTTGCAGGTAGCGATCGTTCACCACAGGTACTGCGCAGCCTCGGTGCACTGTACAACTCTGGTCGTCTTGCGGGCTCTGGGTACGTATCGATTCTTCCTGTTGACCAAGGAATCGAACACTCTGGAGCAGCGAGCTTTGCTCCCAACCCGGCCTACTTTGACCCCGCAAACATCGTGGAGCTCGCGCTCGAGGGTGGTTGCAATGCGGTGGCAACAACGTTTGGCGTCTTAGGTGCAGTGAGTCGTAAGTACGCCCACCGCATTCCCTTCATCGTCAAGATCAACCACAATGAGCTACTCACATATCCCAACCGTTTTGATCAAGTGATGTTCGGTTCAGTACGCCAGGCATACGACCTTGGCGCTGCAGGAGTGGGCGCCACTATTTATTTCGGTTCACCAGAATCCACCCGCCAAATTCAAGAAGTCGCGACGGCATTCAAAGAAGCACATGATCTTGGAATGTTCACTGTGTTGTGGTGCTACTTGCGCAATAACGATTTCAAAAAAGATGGGGTTGATTATCACGTATCTGCCGACTTGACCGGACAAGCCAACCACATCGGCGTGACTATCGAAGCCGACATCATCAAGCAAAAACTGCCTGAAAATAACGGTGGCTACAATGCTTTTTCTGGTTATGGCAAGACTTCGTCAAAGGTCTATGAATCATTGACCACCGACCATCCAATTGATTTGGCTCGTTGGCAAGTAGCGAACTGCTACATGGGTCGCATTGGTCTGATTAACTCTGGTGGCGAATCAAAAGGTGCTGGCGACATGGCTGCTGCTGTCAAGACCGCTGTGATCAACAAACGTGCTGGTGGCCAGGGTCTGATCTCTGGTCGCAAGGCCTTCCAGCGACCTATGACAGAGGGTGTGGAATTGCTACAAGCAATTCAAGATGTGTATCTCGATCCGAAGATCACAATCGCATAGCTCCGTTCTCGATCTACATAATTCGTACAGGGACAACAGAAATGGCGCACTAAGCGCGCATTTGTCGCATGACAAGACCAGTTCGCAACTTCGGCGTAAAGAACGTTGATTTCGGTGGCATGAGTTCGCCAGTGTGTGCAGTGCGTCGGATTTCTTCAAGGCTCACGGGACGAATGAGAATTGCGCACTCTGCATCGCTTGTAGTCAATCGTGTGATCACATCAGTAACACCGTGTTGATAGCTCACGTCGTGTGGCGTGTTCGCTAGTGCATGTTCGAGACGTGCACTGTCGAGTGCTCGCACGCCGGTAAAAGTATCTTCTTTTGGATGTAGGTACACACCAGTGCCATCGGGAAATACAACACAGAGAACACCGTGTGTCGACATGTGTGAGATTGTGCGCGGCGACACTTGGCCAGCATCACTTGTGTCGTAATGCAGAGACAAAGCATTGACGAGTTCGTCGGCAGAAATGTTGTTGTACAGACGATGAATGGCGGCAACACTGAGTTGTTCGTCAATGAGTTCGCCCACGTAGGTCATTGTGAGCTCCGCATCAGCAGCACCGTTGTGTCGACCACCGGTTCCTTTCTGTCGCTGTTCGTCGCGATACGTGCGACTGATTGCATAGCGATGGTGCCCATCTGCAATGAGGACAGGCTGTGCAGAGACACACTCAGAGATGGCCGCTACTCGCAGCGGATCAGTGACCCTTTCGATGTGGTGAAAGACTCCATCTTCATCGGTGCATGTGGCAATAGTTTCTGCCGGATCACGGAGAAGATCGGTGAGACCCGAACTGAGAGAGAGGCCCCACACAGGGCTCAAATTTGTTTGTGTGGCACGGGTGAGATCGAGGCGATCGGTCTTTGCTTTTGGTGTGGTGCGTTCATGAGGTAGAACTCCACCTGATCCTTCGTCGACTACTTCCAGTGCTCCAACAACGCCAATGGTGGTGCGTGAATCGCCAGCTTCATCTGTAAATGTCATCCGATAGATGGAAAAACTTGGTTGATCGTCAGTAATCAGAACACCAGATGACACCCAGTCGGCGAGCGTGGTTGCACATTCTTGGTAACGACCTGGACCATCAGATTCGATCGGATAATCGAGAGCGACAATGTTGTGTGGATGGTGTTTTGCATATGTGGCGCGCACCGACTCATCAAAAACGTCGTACGGCGGGGAGGTGACAGCGGTGATGTCGACCGAGGATGAGGTCAAATAGCGAAGAGCGGGGAAAGGTTCGAATCGTGGCACGTCATACAGGGTGGCAGGATGTAGCACTGTGAGCAAAAGCGGACGCCCAAAGATTGTGCTGTGTGACCTCGATGGTGTGGTGTGGCTTGCTCACATCCCAATTGCGGGTTCTGTGGAAGCGGTCGCTCGGTTACGGCAAGCGGGCATTCGGGTTCTATTCGTCACGAACAACTCGTTCTCATTGTTGTCAGAACACGAACAGGCGTTGAAAAACATCGGCATCCAGGCCTCCGGAGACGTGATCTCTTCGGCAATGTCGGCAGCCGTTCCGATGCGCGCTGGTCAACGTGCTCTCGTGTGTGGCGGTAGAGGGCTCGTTGAGGCTCTTGAAGCCAAAGGAGTGGAAGTAGTGCTCGCCCATGAAGAACCCGGAGCGACTGGCCCCTTTGATGCGGTGGTAGTGGGGCTACATAAACAGTTTTCATACGACGTGTTAGACGATGCACAGCGAGCGGTGCGTGCGGGAGCGCGGTTGATTGGATCCAATGAAGATTCCACGTACCCAACTCCACATGGGCCAACACCTGGTGGTGGCGCTGTGCTGGCAGCGATCGCCACGGCGGCAGATACGACGCCACTTGTTACTGGAAAACCACACCACACGATGGCCGCATTGGTGCAAGACATGTGCGGGGATGTGGTCGGCCATGAGCTGATGATGATTGGTGACCGACCAAACACCGACGGAGCGTTTGCACGCTCGTTGTCGTGTCGATTCGGGTTAGTTCTCTCGGGAGTGACATCACAGGACGCCGTACGAGATTTTGAAATGCATGACGGCGACATGGTGGCAAGTGATCTATCTGGAATTGTGGACCAGATCATGGGATTGTCATGAGTCGCATCCGTCTAGACGTTGCGATGGTGGATCGAGGACTCTGTGGGAGTCGCAGTGAAGCTGCAGCATTGATCGAGGCCGGAACTGTGAGGGTGGCTGGAGTCATTGCCGACAAATCGTCGCGCCTGGTGTCTCGTACGGAAGACATAGTGGTTGTTCAGCCGAAACGTTTTGTAAGCCGTGGTGGCGACAAATTGTTACATGCACTCGAGCACTTTCATATCAATGTTGCGCGGCGTTCAGTTTTGGATGCAGGGTCTTCAACGGGCGGATTCACGGACTGTGTCTTGCAACACGGCGCGCGTCGGGTTGCTGCGTTTGATGTTGGCAAAGCGCAACTTCATGATCGACTACATCGTGATGATCGTGTATCGGTGTATGAAGGTGTCAACTTGCGATATGTGACAAAAGACGACCTTCCGTTTGACTGCTCCTTAGCCGTTGTAGATGTGTCATTTATTTCGCTAGAGAAAATCTTGCCAGTGTTATGCGAGGTGCTCACTTCTGAAGAGGGATTTCCGATCATTGAGATGGTTCTTTTGGTAAAGCCACAGTTTGAAGCAGGGCGCGAAGAGGTGTCTCGCGGAAGGGGCGTCATCACCGACCCAGAAACACATCTTCGCGTGGTCAGCAAAATTGCAGACTTCGTTGGGGACCTCGGCTGTAGTGTCGTGGGAACGACGGAGTCACCAATAAAAGGCGCCGACGGAAACACGGAGTTTCTTATGTACGTGACATGCCATGACACAGGTGGGTGTGAACAGTCATGAGTCGGATTGGGCTTGCGATACATCGGTTTCGTGACGATGCAGCGACAACCGCGAAAGCAATAGCTGAGTGGGCATTGTCGACAGGTCACACGGTGTGTGTGCTGAACGATGACGCTGCAACAGTGGGCGTGCCCGTGCAGACTGTCAACACATTTGCCGACGTCGATCTATTGGTCGCATTAGGCGGTGATGGGACCATGTTGCGTGCGGTGCAATTGGTGGGTGGTCATCCAGTTCCGATCATCGGGGTGAACATCGGATTATTGGGTTATCTCACTTCGGTGGAACCCGACCACGCCCTGTTGGCTGTCCAAAAGTGGTGCATGGGGAACTGTGATGTCGATTATTCATATGAAGATCGCATGCTGTTAGAGGTAGTGGTGTCTGTCGATGGTTCCACCACCAATCGCCATCTGGCGCTGAATGAAGTTGTGATTGAAAAGTCGGGCCCAGGACACACGGTGCGACTTGGGGTGCACATAGATGGCGCTCCATTCACTACGTACGCAGCCGACGGACTGATCATTGCCACACCCACCGGATCTACTGCTTATGCCATGTCAGTTCGAGGCCCCATTTTGTCCCCACGTCTCCGGGCAGTGCTGCTTGCGCCGGTGTCGCCACACATGTTGTTTGATCGGTCTCTTGTTCTCGATGCGGCCGAACCAGTTCGAGTCGATGTACTTGGCTATCGCGGAGTCAATGTGGCAATTGACGGTACACCAGTGGGTGAGTTATCAGAAAATGGTTGTGTAGACGTGCGGGCAGCATCACAAGTAGCACGTTTCGTCACATTTGAGGATCGTCATTTTCATCAGATACTTAAATCGAAATTTGGATTATCAGATCGGTAAACCATGCTCGTTGAGCTGCACATAGAAAATCTTGGAGTGATCGAGTCACTGCGTCTACCCATTCGCGATGGGTTCACAGTGCTCACAGGTGAAACCGGTGCTGGCAAAACCATGCTGGTGGAGGCAATCAATCTGGTAGTGGGCGGACGTGCTGACGCCGCAGTGGTACGAACCGGTGCCTCTGAAGCTCGTGTTGAAGCCTTGTTTCATGTGCCACGAAGTGACACAAGCGCAGCAGACACGGTGGAGGAAATCATCCTCACCCGCATAGTGCCAATTGATGGGCGCAGTCGCGCCTATATCAACAATCGACCAGTAACTGTTGCAAGCCTTGGAGAAGTCGGTGCAGACCTCATCGACATTCACGGTCAACACGCACATCAAAAATTGTTGTCCGCGAAAGCCCAGCGCGAAGCCCTCGACCAATTCGCAAATGTCGATCTGTCGCCTATCAATGCGATTCGACAACAACTTGTCGAGATCGAAGCAAACATGGCAGCGCTTGGTGGGGATGAACGAATGCGCGCTCGCGAGATCGATTTGCTGACGTTCCAATGCAACGAGATAGAAGGAACCGCTATTGAGGGTGCTGATGAAGATAAGCGCTTGCAAGACGAGGAAGACGTCTTATCAGATGCAGTTAACATTCGCGAGGCGTTGTTGCGGTGTGTAGAGGCGTTGAGCGCCGACGACGGCGCAATTGATCGAGTGGGCTCAGCGGTGGCATCTATCGAAACAGCCAAGTTGTCACCGGAACTTGCTTCACGCTTGCAGGCGATTTTTGCCGATCTTGACGATGTTGCAAGTGAGGTTCGAGGTGTAGCCGAATCAGTGGAAGAGAACCCCGAACGTTTGTCTGAGATTCGTGAGCGTCGCCGTATTCTTCGCGACATCATGAAGAAATATGGAGACACGCTGGGTGAGGTCGTCGTCTTTGGCCGTGAGGCGCGTCAACGTCTCGATGAACTCAGCAGTTACTCGGCAAGAATCAGAGAACTCGAAGAGGATAAAGAGCACACTCTTCGGGCGTTGCGCGGTGCACAAGAGGTTGTGGGTGCTGCTCGTCGAGGCGCAGCGAGCGCATTGAGTGGCGAAATTACCCATCGGTTAGTTGCGCTGGCGATGGAAAATGCTCACCTCGTCGTGAATGTGGGAGATTCTCCTGAAGACCCAGCCGGCGATCAGGTGGTGTTTTTGTTATCGGCAAATCCGGGTAGTCCTTTGCTGCCTCTCACAAAGGTTGCAAGCGGCGGTGAATTAGCGCGCACAATGCTGTCCCTGCGTCTCACCTTGTCCACAGAGCCGGCCACGATGATCTTCGATGAAGTTGATGCAGGAATCGGTGGGGCTGCAGCCGTAGCGGTCGCCGACGCGCTCGCGCAGCTGGGCAGTCGCCATCAAGTGCTTGCGGTAACACACTTGGGCCAAATGGCAGCTACCGCCCATCATCACGTACACGTGTCGAAGGAAGTGCGCAATGGTAATACTTTCGGACAGGCGAGAGAACTGTCTCGCGACGAACGCGTCGAAGAATTGGCTCGCATGTTGTCAGGTGGTCTTGCAGACGAAAGTGCTCGAGATCACGCGCGTGAAATGCTCGCTGTGGCGTCGGCAGAGACCGGTAAAGACGCATCTGTAAGAACTTCTTCTGCGAAAGGCAAGACCCGTCGACGAACTGGGTTATGATGAAATCCCGTTGGTCGTTTGATGACGGGAGACTTCATGCCAAAACACATCTTTGTTACAGGTGGGGTGGCAAGTTCTCTTGGTAAGGGTCTGACGGCCTCGTCGCTTGGTCGTTTGTTGAAGATGCGCGGATTGCGCGTGACTATGCAAAAGCTTGATCCGTACATCAATGTCGATCCTGGCACGATGAATCCGTTTGAACACGGCGAAGTGTTTGTTACCGATGACGGAGGTGAAACAGACCTTGACCTCGGACACTATGAGCGCTTCATTGACGAGAACCTCACACGTAGTTCCAATGCAACGACGGGCTCGATTTATCAATCTGTACTTGCAGCTGAACGTCGAGGGGACTACCTCGGCAAGACCGTACAGGTGATCCCGCACATCACCGACGAAATCAAGCGCCGCATTCGCCGTATAGCCACTGAAGATCTCGACGTGGTCATCACCGAGGTGGGCGGCACAGTGGGAGACATTGAGATCTTGCCGTTCCTGGAATCGATTCGGCAATTCCGTAACGAGGTCGGTCGAGACAATGTGTGTTACATCCATGTCACACTGGTGCCATTCATTGGTCCAAGTGGTGAGCAGAAGACAAAACCCACACAACACAGCGTGACCGAATTACGCAGTCGTGGCATTCAACCAGACGTTATTGTATGTCGTTCAGAAGAACCGTTGTCCGAAAGCCTGAAGCGCAAAATTTCAAACATGTGCGACGTTGACAATCGCGCCGTTATTAACGCGGCCGATGCGCGGAACATTTACGAATTGCCACTGATCTTGCACGAAGAAGGTTTAGACGATTTTGTGTGTGACGTGTTACGTATTGATAGCAAAGTCGACTTGTCGTCGTGGGAATCACTCGTGGCCCAGGTCGATGACGCTGTGCGACCGGTGCGCATCGGGCTCATCGGTAAATATGTCGAACTGCAAGACGCCTATCTATCGGTGGTTGAGAGTTTGAAACACGCCGGTTTTCATCACGGCGCCAAGGTTGAAATCGATTGGATTCAAGCAGAAGACGTTGAGGGATTGTTGGCTTCAGGGCGACTCGAAGATCTCGATGGTGTTGTTATACCTGGCGGATTTGGTCCACGCGGAGTGGAAGGAAAGATTGCGGCTGCTGCTTTCACTCGTGAAAACAACGTCCCCTGCTTGGGCTTGTGTTTAGGAATGCAAGTGATGACGATCGAGTTTGCCCGCCACGTTCTCGGAATGGCCGATGCAAATAGCACGGAATTTGATCCCGCCACTCAACATCCAGTGATCGACCTCATGCACGACCAACGTGATGTCACCGATAAAGGTGGCACGATGCGCCTTGGTGCGTACTACGCCGTACTGCAGCCAGGGACCAAAGTTGCGGATGCCTATGGCGAGATGGTGGTCAGCGAACGTCATCGTCACCGTTATGAATTCAATTCAAATTTCCGTACGCGTTTTGAAGAAGCCGGTTTTATTTGCAGTGGCACCTCACCTGATAAGCGTCTTGTGGAATTCATCGAAATAGTTGATCATCCATACTGGGTTGCCACACAAGCGCATCCAGAATTCAAAAGTCGTCCGGATCGGCCGCATCCCTTGTTTCGAGAGTTGATCGCTGCGGCGTTGACATATCGTGACCAGCGCACATCCAGTTCGGCAGTGTCGTCAGCTCGTTTGTGACCCGTCGATCCCATCCGTTTTCTGTAGAGGCAGAAGAGGTGGTGCATTCATGGCATGTGTTTCGTTTATTACGGCGGCGATTGTCGACAAACAATGGACAGACATTTGAACGCACAATCCTTGACAGTCCTGGCGCTGTAGGCGCATTAGCAGTTGACGAACACCGCAATGTGGTGTTGGTGCATCAATACCGAGCCACCATTGATGACATGTTGTGGGAGATCCCAGCAGGGATGCGCGACATTGAAGGCGAAGATCCGCTTGTAACCGCTCAACGCGAATTGGAAGAAGAAGCGGGGATAGTTGCATCGCAATGGGAAAGGCTCGGGTCGCTCACGGCTGCTGCTGGCGTAACGAATTCGATTGTCGAAGTATTTATTGCGCGAGGTTTGACCCAAGTTGCTCTGCAGCCCCATGGGCCCGAAGAGGAGCACATGACGATTACCAAAGTGCCGTTTGCAGAAGCGCTGGCGATGGTGGAAGACGGTCGAATTAACGATGCAAAGTCATCGATTGCGTTATTGCTGGCGGCGCGAAAATACCCTGAACTGTTATAAGTAGTGCTATGGCAATGAAGCGGTCAGAGATTGCGCTAGATCAGTCAATGCAGTGGTGTGAACAGTTTCTGACATGGATGCAAGTGGAGCGCGGACGTGCAACGAACACCGTGTTGGCATATCGTCGGGACCTTCGTCGCTATGTGTTGTGGTTAGAAGAGCACGACGAGTTTCTTCTCACGGTGTCGCCGTCAGGGGTTGAGCGCTACGTCGCCGACAGACAACGGTCGGGGGAATCTCCAGCGTCTTCTGCACGGGCACTGGCTGCCGTTCGCATGTTCCATTCATATCTCGCGAATGAAGGTATACGACCAGATGATCCCTCTTTGGCCGTTGACGGAGTCAAAGTGGCAGCGGGAGTTCCGAAACCGTTGTCGGAAGATGATGTGGATGCGTTGTTAGCAGCTGTCGTGGGCGATGATGCCCTTGCCGTACGTGATCGTGCTGTTCTCGAACTGTTGTATGCCACAGGTGCACGCATCTCAGAACTATGTGGTCTGAATCTAGATGATCTTGACAGAGATAATCGTGTGGTGCGGTTGTTTGGAAAGGGCTCGAAGGAGCGACTTGTGCCGTATGGTTCTGTCGCATCGAAACAACTTGATGAATATTTGGCTGAGCGATATCTGTTGGAGCCAGAATATTGGCGTGACCATCGTGATAGGGAAGCAGTTTTTCTCACCAACACTGGCAAGCGGTTGAATAGACAGAAAGCGTGGCACATCGTTCGCGATGCTGGTGTAGCTGCTGGCATATCAGAAGCGCTCAGCCCTCATACCTTGCGTCATTCATGTGCTACACACATGCTGGAACACGGTGCTGACCTTCGCATTGTGCAAGAGATGTTGGGCCATGCGACCATTTCCACCACCCAGATTTATACAAAAGTAAGCAAAGAGATGTTGTGGAAGGTGTACACCGAGGCTCATCCTCGTGCTCGCGCGGGAAAAAGCACCAAACGATAAAGCATGAAACGTATCGACTATTTTTGGCATCTCACGAAAAGGACGTGGTCTTCATATCGTGCGAAACCACTTGACGCAGAGGAACAGCGAGAGGTGAGTGCCATCTTGTTAGAAGCCGAACGGGAACTATGGAATGCGTTTCCTGTCGAGGATCAGCGGCATTCGTACGTCGTCATGAAACGTTTTCAAGAGCGCCTGCCCGCAGCTGATCATGCGCAGTTGAGAGCTGCTCTCTTGCACGACATCGGAAAAATTGTCGCACCGTTGTCGACCACCATGAGGGTGATCGCCACCTTTGTTGGTCCTCGCACGGCAACCTTTCGTGCATACCACGATCACGAACAATTGGGACTGCAGATTCTTGAAGGGATCAGCGAGACTGAAACACTGGATCTTTTACGCATGTTGTACGAGAGCTCTGACGGTTGTGGCTCTGGCAATAATGTTGTTCGCGCCTTAATCGAGGCGGACAACATCTGAAAAAATTTGCGTGGGTCAGGCTCTCGGCAAAAGTCCGATTGCTGAATGAGCACGTGCGAGCGTTGCTGCAGCGACATTGCGTGCCCGATCATTGCCAACGGCAAGCAAGCGCATTAATTCGCCTTTGTCGTTGATCAATTCGTGGTAGCGATTGCGAATCGGTTCAAGCATGGCAATCACCGCCTGAGCGGCATCATTTTTCAAGGGGCCATACTGTTCATACTGTGAGACAAGATTCTCGGGAGTGTTGTTGGTTGCTGCGGCAAGGATCTCTAAAAGATTGGCCACTCCCGGAGCTTTCTCACGGTCAAAGCGAACAACGTTTTCACTGTCGGTGACCGCGCGTTTGAATTTCTTTTCAATCGATTTGCTGTCGTCAAGCATGTAGATCATGCCGCTGTCTGTCGTTGCAGATTTCGACATCTTTGAGGTGGGATCTTGGAGGTCCATCACCCGTGCCCCCGATTTTGGATGCACTGACTTTGGAATGACAAAGGTGTCTCCAAATCGATGGTTGAAACGGATCGCAATGTCTCTGGTAATTTCAACGTGTTGACGTTGATCTTCACCCACGGGTACTTCATTAGCGTCGTATAACAAGATGTCTGCTGCTTGTAAAGCCGGATACGTGAAGAGACCTGCCGACACAAAATCTGATTCACGTTTGGCGGACTTGTCTTTAAATTGCGTCATACGTGATAATTCGCCAAAAGAGACTGTGCACTCCATGATCCACGCCAACTCACTGTGTTCATGAATGTGGCTTTGTACGAAAATTGTTGCAACCTCTGGATCTAGTCCAACGGCAAAGAGCATTGCTGTCAATTCGAGTGTCTGATTGCCCAAAACACCGGGTGTGTCGGTGGTGGTGAGAGCGTGGAGGTCGACAATTCCGTGGTACACATCTGCCTGATGCTGGCCTGCCACCCAATTGGTCAGCGCCCCGAGGTAGTTGCCAAGGTGGACGGAACCGGTGGGTTGGATGCAAGAGAGCACTCTGGTCACGGCGAAACGCTAGCGGGAGAGACCCTGTTCAAGCGGTTCATGCGAACTAGCCTGAACTGGTGGCTATCGACGTGACAACACCGGTGTATGAGGGTCCGTTTGATCTCTTGTTACATCTCATCATGCGAGAAGAGGTCGATATCCATGAAATCAGCTTGTCAACGATCGTGGATGGTTATCTCACCGAGCTCGCTCGTATGGAGGAGCTCAATCTTGAAATTGCGACAGAGTTTCTGTTGATCGCGGCCACATTGGTGGAAATTAAGGCACGAAGATTATTGCCGGGCCGTGAGAACGTAGACCTAGATGACGAGTTGGCGCTTTGGGAAGAACGGGACCTGCTTCTTGCACGACTCCTCGAATGTAAGACATTTAAAGACGTGGCACGAGTCCTTGCTCGCTTTGTCGATGACGCCGACCGGGTGTATGGACGAACAGTTGGCCCCGACGAACGTTTTGCTGATGTCATGCCAGATCCCCTTGAGGGGCTGAATCTGTTCAAACTGGAGCGTGCGTTTGTTAACGCAATCACACCAAAACCAGTTCCCACCTTTTCCACGTTCCATATATCTCCGATTCGTTTCACCGTTGCCGAAGCCGTGTCCAACATGATGACCTCGTTGCCCAATGTAGGCACATCATCATTTCGTCAACTGACCTCGCACTTTGTAGAACGTCTTGAGGTGATCGTCTGTTTCCTTGCGATCCTTGAGATGTACAAACAGGGATACATCGACATTCTTCAAGCAGATCGCTTTGGAGACATTGAAGTTGAGTGGACCGGAGCCGGACCTGAAGCAGCACGTGACGCCATTGAAATCGATTCATATGAAGGATGACCAGAGTCGTGGTTGATGCAGAGATCGTGCGCGCAGTAGAAGCGATTGTGATGGTGTCTTCAGAGCCTGTACCCAGTGAGCTGATGGCGCAGTTATTGGAACAACCAGTAACGGTCATTGAAGCTGTGCTTGGAGAATTGTCAAGCGCATATGAAGAAGCAGGACATGGTTTTCAATTAGCAAACGTGGCTGGAGGTTGGCGTTTTCAAAGTCATCCGACCATGGCACAGTACGTAGAGCGTTTTGTTCTAGATGGTCAACGCGCGCGCTTGTCGAGTGCAGCATTAGAAACTCTTGCCATCATTGCGTATAAGCAGCCCATTTCTCGTCTGCAGGTTGCATCAATTCGTGGTGTCGATCCCGATGCAGTGATGCGCACCTTGCATAGCCGTGGCTACATCGCCCCAGTTGGAAGAGATAGCGGACCAGGTCAAGCAGTGATGTGGGGGACCACGCCGCTCTTTCTGGAAAAACTTGGTCTTGCGTCGCTAGATGATCTGCCGTCGGTTGCATCGTTTGTGCCCGATGCATCACTTGTTGAAGCACTAGAGAAAACCTTACGAGTGAATGTCGATGTCGTCGATGAAGGGCCAGATGTTGTTCAAGATCAGCTTGACCACGACGACCAGAACACCCAGACAGAAACTCATAGTTGAGTAATTCCGATCGTTTCGAAGATGGAATATGAACCACCGTTGTGGGAACAACTAGAACGTTCACGAGAAGGTGAACGATTACAGAAAGTTCTTGCAAAACTTGGTTTCGGTAGTAGGCGCGTGTGCGAAGACCTCATTGCTGATGGTCGGGTGACGGTGAACGGAGAGATTGCGGTTCTTGGTCGACGGGTCGATGTCGACAATGATGTTGTTGCAGTCGATGGAGTCAGAGTGGGGGTGGCGCCGGGTCTTGTGTACTACGTCGTGAATAAACCGCCTGGGTACGTCACAACCATGGCAGATACCCACGGCCGACCTACGGTGATGGATCTCGTTCCGGAGGAACCGCGCGTGTTTCCCGTGGGACGGCTCGACTTGGAGACATCTGGTCTCTTGCTTCTCACGAACGACGGTGACTTCACTCAACTAGTTACTCATCCGAGCCATGGCGTGGAAAAGGAATACGTTGCAAAGGTGCAGTGCCCCTCAACCGGTGTACCCCAGAGTGCGCTACAACGATTGCGGCGTGGGGTCGAACTTGAAGATGGGATCACTCATCCTGCTCATGTAACACAACCAGAGCCAGGATTGTTGCAAATCACTATTCACGAGGGACGCAACAGGCAGGTGCGGCGAATGTGTGAAGCGGTTGGGTGTCCGGTGCTCGAGTTAACACGTACAAGCATTGGGCCGTTGCGTGATCAACGTCTGAAACCTGGTTCATGGCGCGAATTAACGCATCAAGAAGTACATGAAATATCCACCGCAGCCGCAACTGGCGGCCCCGATACGATTTTGCAGTGACTTTCAAGGTGAGCCTTCATGGGTGATGACGTATCAGTGAAGCGTGCGAATGTAATTGGCATGGGCCTCATTGGGGGTTCAATCGCGCTTGCATTGCAGAAGGCGGGCTTCCAAGTACATGGCGATGATGCCGATCCTCAACGCGTAGATCTTGCGCTCGATCGAGGGGTGATCAATGAGCGCGGTATTGCCCAAGATGCGCTTATTGGTGTGGCGGCGACTCCGGTCCTCACCCTCACATCAACTGTCGAGCAGTTGCTTAGAGAGTCAAGCGGTTTTGTCACTGACGTTGGCTCTGTGAAAAGTGAAGTGGCTGCAAACATCTCTGATCCTCGATTTGTGCCTGGTCATCCAATGGCAGGCTCGGAGTTAGACGGTCTCGATGGCGCTGATCCGTCAATGTTCGAAGGTGCCGTCTGGGTGCTCACACCTACACCGTCGTCTTCTGATGAAGCGTTTTCCTTCATCGCTGCATTGCTGGCGAGTTTTGGCAGTGAAGTAGTGGCACTCGATCCGCAGAGACATGACGATTTTGTTGCACTCATCAGCCATGTCCCACATTTAACTGCAGTCACTTTGATGGGGTTAGCAGACGAACGATCAGAAGAGCATCTGGCTCTCTTGCGCCTTGCGGCAGGTGGTTTTCGTGACATGACCCGTATCGCGTCAGGCCGCCCAGACATCTGGCTTGACATTTGTCGTCAAAATAACGATGCGATTGTGCGGACACTTGATCGATTTATTAACGAACTGATGTCGATAAGAGACATAGTGAAAAATAACGACAGTCCTCATTTGCTGGAGCGTCTCGTACGTGCTCGAGAAGCGCGAATGAATCTGCCCAGTAGAGCAGGTCGTGTTGAAGATCTCGCTGAAGTGCGTATTCCAATACCAGACAGGCCCGGATCAGCCGCACAAATCTTTACCTTGTCTGGTGAGTTAGGCGTGAACATCTACGACTTCGAAGTAGTGCACTCAGCTGAAGGTGAGTCGGGTGTGATCGTGGTTGTGATCGGACTCGATCATGTCGAATTATTCCGCGGTGGCTTGATGGCTCGTGGATTCAAACCAGCTGTGTCACGCTTTTCATAGATCTATGAGTGGTGTCATGAAAACAGTGCGAATCACTTCCTCATCGCACACCGATCCGGTGGTGGTACGAGTTCCGGGAAGCAAGAGTGTCGCCAATCGTGCTTTGATGATCGCTGCGTTGACAGCAGGAGAAAGTGTTATTTCCAATCTTCCAGATGGAGACGACACCGAAGCAATGCTGGCTGCACTGACTCTCCTTGGTGTATCGGTTGACCATATCAGCGACTCAACTGTGCGGATACGTGGACCCGTACGGCCACCCAATGAAAGCGTGGTGAATGCGCAGTTGGCCGGAACTACTTCGCGCTTTTTGTTGGCCATGTGTTGCTTTAGCGAGCATCCAATAACGATTACTGGTGAAGCGCCACTTCTAGCTCGTCCAGTTAAAGAGTTAGCGCAAGCATTGCGTTCCATCGGATTCACGGTGTCTCCACAGTCGTCATCGACTTTGCCTTTAACCGTTTCTTGCCCATCGGACATGAACGCGATCGCATCTGACGTCACACTCCGCGGAGATATTTCGAGTCAATTCATTTCGGCACTGATGATGATTGGACCCTTGCTGACAAAGGGCCTTCAGATTCACATTGAAGGTGATTTGGTGTCGCGTTCCTATGTGGAGATGACTGCTGCGGTGATGTCCACGTTCGGAGCGTCGGTAGCAATCGAGGGAAACCTCATTGTCATTTCTCCAAAACAGTACGTTTCAACAGACGTGGTTGTTGAGCCTGATTTCTCGTCGGCTGCGTTTCCGATTGTCGCGAGTCTGTTGTCTGGCCGCGTTGTGCGGTTGCCCCACCTTGCGCGTGCCCAGATACAAGGTGATGCACAGATTCTCAAGATTGTTCAGGCCATGGGTGCACAGGTGGATGTGAAGAAAGATGACATTGTCATTACCCCCAACATTGATAGAGAAATACATCCCATTTCCTTGAACATGTCGGATTGTTCAGACTTAGTACCTGTGGTCGCAGTTCTTGCATCTTTTGCGAACGGAGTATCTGAACTAACCGGTATTGGTTTCATCACTGCAAAAGAGAGCAATCGACTCGACGATGTCGTTGCAGAGCTGCAAAAGACTGGCGCAGAACTGGAAGTTATCGAAGATGGACTGCGCATTCAGCCCGCTACTGTGCGACACGGGAATGTCTTAGGGACTCATCACGATCATCGTCTGGCGATGTCGATGGCTTTGCTTGGTTTACGTATACCCAGCATTGAAATTGAAGATCCACATGTGGTGACGAAAAGTTGGCCGAGTTACTGGACTTCCATGAAGCCTTTTTTCTCATCACGGCCACCACGTCGGTCGACGGTTGCTTTCGATGTTGATAAGACTCTGACAACACGAGATTGTGTCGTTCCGTTCTTTATTCGCTCTATTGGGTTGACCGCATTTGTTAGGCATTGCGTGCGACACCTACTCCCAGTAACACGATTTGTCATGCGCCGAGATCGCGACGGCTTAAAGGAATTTGCAGTGAAGCTTGTTTTTGCCGGACGTTCTGTGCAAGAGATTGAACAGATAGGCGAGGACTTTGCATCACATGTGACACAACATTGGATGAGGAAAGACACCTGTGCGATGTTGAAATGGCACCAGGAAAATGGCGATGACATAGTCTTTGTTACGGCTTCCCTTGAGCCGTACATGCAACCAATGGCAAAAGCAATGGGTGTAGCCACCGTGATTTGTAGCGCAATGGAGAATGACGGTGACACATACTCAGGTGGACTTGTGGGTGGAAACTGTAGAGGGGATGAAAAAGCACGCAGACTGACGAACTGGCTGCAAGGCCGATTGCTTGATTACGCATATGGCGACTCAGCTGGAGATGATGAGATGTTGGCCATGGCATGCATGCCGATTCGTGTCGGTCGCCGTGACATCTCACCATCACAATTAATTCAATGATTAAGAACAGATCTTTCTTCCATGCTGTTGTGTCAACGGCGCGACCTCGTCAGTGGTTAAAAAACGTGTTGGTGTTCGCCGGTCCAGCAGCTGCTGGTGGTTTTGACTCTTGGGACACGGTCTCGGCGAGTCTGTGGGTTTTTGCTGGTTTTTCGGCAACTGCTAGTGGAACGTACTTTTTAAACGATGTGGTGGACCGAGAAAATGATCGTCGTCACCCCACGAAGAATTCGCGTGCCATAGCCGCAGGTCAATTGTCATCTGGAACAGCCCTTGTTATTGGGTGCCTTTTGATGGTGTTGGGTATTTGTCTTGCAAGTGTCCCTCGTTGGCAATCAGGTGCCCTGGTGGCTCTCTATGCGTTACTCACCGTCATGTACAGCCTCATATTAAAGCGCATTCCTTTGGTCGAACTTGCCGTCATTGCTGCGGGTTTTGTGTTGCGCGCTATGGCCGGCGCTGCGGGCACGGAAACTCCAATGTCTACATGGTTCTTGTTATCAATCACTTTTGGATCACTATTCGTGGCGTCGGGGAAGAGATTCGCCGAGTTATTGGAAATGGGTGAGCGCTCAACTGAAACGCGCTCGGCTCTATCTAGTTACACGCTTACATACCTTCGTCAACTCATTGTCTTTTCCTGCACCGCTACAGCTATTGCATACTTTTTGTGGGCCTTTGAAAATGCAGCAGATGCGGATAGCAGCATCCCGTATCACGAATTGTCAATCATTCCGATGGTGTTGGCGCTTTTGCGTTATTTGATGGTCCTAGAAACAGGTAAAGGTGGTGCTCCGGAAGAGGTGTTCATGCGGGATTGGGGAATGCGCGTGTACGCGTCGCTGTGGCTTGTGTTGTATGTCGTCGGAGTGTATGCAACATGACAAAGGTGTCTGGCT
The DNA here is from genome assembly GCA_044340485.1 of Ilumatobacteraceae bacterium. Taxonomy (GTDB): domain Bacteria; phylum Actinomycetota; class Acidimicrobiia; order Acidimicrobiales; family Ilumatobacteraceae; genus UBA2093. Next base: position 19,018 of record JBIITN010000023.1, read on the forward strand.
GGGGTCGTGCCATTGGTTCAAGTAGCGATGTCTCTCACGTGCAGAGTGTTGCCGATCTGAAACACATTCTGTCGGGGACAACGCCACGAGGTGTCACATTGCGAGGATTGGGACGCTCGTATGGTGATGCGGCCATCAATTCAGGTGGTGTTGTGGCGATTCTTGGTGACACACCTCGAGGCGCGCAGACACTTTCTGACATTGAAATAGATACATCTCGCCGTTTGGCACGAGTTGGCGCAGGTGTGTCTATCGAACAGATGTTGCAGGCGTTCATGCCTGCAGGTTTCTTTGTCCCGGTGACACCGGGAACACGACACGTGACCTTAGGTGGCGCGGTTGCAGCTGACATTCACGGTAAAAATCATCATACGGATGGCACTTTCGGTAATCACATCTCTTCAATGTCGGTGATGCTGTCTCATGGGGAGATAGTGGAATTAACACCCACTCACAACACCGACTGGTTTTGGGCGACAGTCGGCGGCATGGGGCTCACCGGTGTCGTGTTAGAGGCAGTAATCGATCTCATCCCCATTACCAACAACATGATTTCCGTGACAACGCAGCGAACAGAGCACATCGATGAATTGTTTACAATAATGAGTGATTCATCCACCGATGATTCCTTTAGATACTCCGTGGCGTGGGTAGACATGATGTCAAAAGGCGACGCATTTGGCCGTGGTGTTCTCACGCGAGGCAATCATGCAAGTGTTGAAGCTGTTCACGATTATGGCGATCTACCGTCTTTGGCGTATCGGCCACGAACGAGGTTGGGGGTGCCATCGTGGTTCCCAAATGGAGTTCTTAATGCCGCAACGATCAAGACATTTAATGAATTGTGGTTTCGTAAAGCACCTGCATTTCCGACAGAGACCGTAGAAAATGTGACCGGGTTCTTCCACCCACTTGACGGGGTACGCCACTGGAATCGTATGTATGGATCTCGCGGTTTTCTGCAGTATCAGTGTGTTGTTCCACTCAATACAAGTGACGTATTGAAAGAAATTATGACCATGATGCAAAAAGCGCGTGTTCCCTCTTTTCTCGCGGTTCTTAAGCGCATGGGTCCGGCAAATCCTGGGCCGTTGTCTTTCCCGATGGAGGGTTGGACACTTGCCGTTGACATAGCGGTTGGATCTTCGCGACTATCTGAGGTGTTGCCCGAGATAGATGAGAAAGTTATTGCGGCGGGGGGTCGACACTATCTAGCAAAAGATTCCCATATGTCGCACTCGACCTTGGTGCGAGGGTATCCCCATTTGGGTCGCTGGAAAGCTGTTCGCAACGAAATGGATCCAAACGAAAAATGGACAAGCGATCTTGCTCGACGTTTGCAACTCGTGGGGGTATCTCAATGAAAAATGGAACAGGCGCCGTCGGAACAATTGTCCTTTTTGGTGGAACAAGTGAATTAGGAATCAGCACGGTGGCGCACTTATTAACACCAACCGTGCAAAACATTGTGCTTGTGAGTCGCGATATAGAAAAAGCGCAGACTGTTGAAGATGATTTAATAAAGCGATCACCCCAAGCTGACATCACCCACATTCGTTTTGACGGCGCTGATGCAGAATCAATGTATGCGGTAGTGGAAGAGATTGTGTCGGCAGTGGGAGATATTGACGTTGCGATTATTGCGCACGCCTTGCTTGGTAACGACATAGATGGCTATAGCAATCCGAGTTCGGTTAAGGCGCTTCTCGACGTGAATGTCACCGCCACAATGGCATTGATGTTTGCGCTCGCTGCACAAATGCGATTGCAGCGACACGGCAGAATTGCATTATTTTCCTCGGTGGCAGGAGTGAGAGTGCGTAAGGCCAACGCGCCGTATGGTGCTTCAAAAGCAGCAATTGATGCATTTGCATTGGCACTTGATCACGATTTGCAGGGCTCTGGTGCGTCGGTTGTGGTCATACGTCCCGGTTTCGTCCACACGAAAATGACATCTGGCATGAAGGTTGCACCATTTGCAACCAACGCCCACGTTGTGGGTGAGCGCGCAGCTCGTGGTATCTCCGAAGGCCAAACGGTGGTATGGGTCCCAGGCATCATGCGTTTTATCTTTGGAGTATTCGCTGTACTCCCGCGGTCTGTTTGGAGACGGTTACCTGTTCACGATTGATGAGATGCGTTGACGTGGACCATACTTTGGCGCCACCCAGCCATCCAGTTCGAGCCATTTCACCACTCGGGCTCGTTGTCCTTCATATGGTTGTAACAATGAGATCATCTCTTCGTCTGTGCCACGTGCGCGTCCTGTGAGTGCGAAAGCCACTGTGTTCTTTACATGGAAGTCACCAACGAGAAGCGCGTCGGGATCACCAAATGCGATACCGCCTGCTGTTGCGGCTGTCCACACACCAACTCCGGGTATGTGGGTGAGTTGATGAGTGAGTGACTGAAGATCTGTCTGTGCGAAATCGATGTTGGCAACAAGTCGCGATGCATATGCAGCCACCCGCGACAGTGTGGTAGCCCTCTTTTTCTCGATGCCGAACGTATGTAACACGAAGTACGGTTGCTTAGCCAATATTTCTGGATCGGGTGGTAGTTGAAGATCTTTTAGTGGGCCCGGTGCACGTTGACCAAACGCTAAACAGATGTCTCGCCATTGGGAGAACGCTTCACGCGCGGTGACGCGTTGGCCCAGCACTGCTGGAAGTAATTCGTGGTACGGACTATGAGTACGCGGCAAGACAAAGTGGGAATATTTTCGCTGGGCTCGTGCGACAGATTCGTGTACGGCATTGACGTCTGCGAAGGTGTCTGCACGGCCAAGTAGGTCGTGTGCCCGTTCGGCTAACCAGGTTCCCCCGGGTCCGTAATGACGGACATGGGGGACGGGACCAGAGAGGTTTTCAACTGCAATGGTTGCTGCGCCATGCGGGGTGAGAGTGGCGCGCCACAGGGTGTCACCGTCGAGGACCGTACTTGGATCCTTGGAGCCATTTCGCATCATCGCAACGGTGTGTCGCACAAGACTGTCGGCTTGCGGTGAACCTGTCATACACCGTGAACATAGTGACTGGGAGTGGCGTCTGTCAGGATTAGGACATGACTCAATCCACAGATCCAAGTAGCGCCGAAGTAGTTGTCACTCGACCACGTGACGGTGTTGCTCTCATCACCTTGAATCGACCATCTCGTCTCAATGCTTTGACCACAACATTGGTGCAATCTCTCCACGACACCTTGGACTCGATCGCTGTGGATAACAGTGTTCGTGTGATTGTGATTACTGGTGCGGGCCGAGGCTTTTGTGCAGGTCTAGACCTAGGTGGGTACGGTGATGCTCCTGGAATGGAATTCAGCGGCAAGGTGGAGAAAGGCTTTGCAACCCAGAAACACATCGCCAGTCTCATTCCTCATCTTCGGCGTACACCACAACCCATCATTTCTGCGGTGAATGGACCAGCAGCTGGTGGTGGATTTGCAATTGTCTTGGGTTCAGACATACGCATAGCCGCGCAAAGCGCCAAATTCAATGCAGCGTTCATTCGTATTGGGTTGTCTGCTTGTGACATCGGCACCAGTTGGTTGCTTCCACGCCTAGTCGGAGCGGCACGTGCGCACGAATTGATGCTCACTGGCCGTATTTTCTTGGCCGATGAAGCCGAACGGATAGGTCTTGTATTGGAAACAGTGCCAGATGATGTCTTGATGGAGCGGGTGTATGCCAAAGCCGACGAAATCATGTTGAATTCCCCAATTGGTGTCGCATTGACAAAAGAAGGAATGTGGTCAGCGCTGGAGATTCCCGGACAGCAGGCGGCAATTGATCTCGAAAATCGACAGCAGATCATGGCGAGTCTTTCCGAGAATGCAACAGAGGGCATGCGTGCGTTTATCGAAAAACGGCCCCCTCAATATCGGGCCTGAGAATCTCGTTGGTGAACGGTCTTTGCGACTAGTTTCTTGTTCGTGAGCGAACGCGAAATCCTTACCTGGGAAACATTTGGATCGGCTAGTCGGGAACTGGCTCAGCAAATTGCTGACTCGGGCTACGATGCCGACTTGATCTTGGCCATTGCGCGTGGAGGTTTACTGCCAGCGGGTGCGTTGGGTTATGCGCTTGCAGTGAAGAACTTGTACACGATGAATGTCGAGTTCTATACCGGTGTAGATGAACGTCTTCCTGTACCAATGATCTTGCCACCGGTTCCTGATTTAGTGGAACTACGTTTTGCCCGCATCTTGGTGATTGACGATGTTGCCGACACTGGTCATACATTGAAGATCGTTCAAGACTTCTTTAAGGGTCGCGTAAAAGAAGTACGCACTGCAGTGTTGTATGAAAAACCACGATCAATTGTGAAGTGTGATTACGTGTGGAAGTACACCGATTTGTGGATCAACTTCCCGTGGAGTGAACAAGGCCCTGTCGTCAATAAAGAGGGTGTAGTCCTCGACGCGTAAGCGGCGAGTAATTAGGCACAGTCCTCGACGCGTAAGCGGCGAGTAATTAGCGCGCTGTTTCTCTTGGCAGCGAAATCGTTTGATCAATGTATTCGTTTGTAACGAGATCATTTGCGGTTACTGGTTGTTTCACTTTGTCGCCGCGTGTGATGTAGATCGGTGCTGCAATTTTGAGAAAATCTTCAACCCGTTCAATGTCGAATGACCCAAGAGTCCCATCGGCACTGTTCGATACAAGCGCATCTGTCAGTTGTTTATCAGCTGATGCCATTGCCAAATCAAGGTCATACTGAGTCGTCGGATTAAGTGTCTGCACAACGTCGACGATTACTTCATTGGTTCGTGCGGGGTTCAATACGTAGTCGTATTGTGCCTGTTGGATCATTGGAACTAATTTGGCAAGGCAGGAGTCATATGTTTGCTTCTTGGCTGGTGTCACAGCGAGTGACTGCGCGTACGGTGTCCAACCAATTTCGTGAAGATACTGATAGCGCAGTGGCTTCTGCCATTGTTCGAGTTTGGTCTCATAAAAGATCGGCTCGTTGGTGCCGAATCCTTGTTGTGCAACAGCACCGTTTGCAGAGATGAACTGCTCCGGAAACCCGTCGTAGGTACCTTCCACCTGAGAAGAATTCAAGATTCCCGTGTCTGTGAGATAGGTCATGTATGCGACATTGGGGAAATACAGCACCGTGACGTTCGCATCTTTCAAATCACTGATACTGCGAACGTTCGGGTATGTGGCGGGGTCCCACATGATGATCTGAGGATTGATATTGAACGGCGCAACCACAGCAACGGTGGGAAATTCTTCAGATTTCGATAACGCAATGTCGGTGCCCATGAAGGCAAGGAGAATTTCTGGCTTGCTGTACATACGTGAAATGACAGGATCAAAGCCCACTGCTGGACCACCAGCATTGATTTGCAGATTTACTCCTGTGGACTGCCCTGATACGACAAGGGGACCCCGAACCGACATCTGGTCTGTGTTGATCGAGTAACTGTCGCCAAGAAGTTGATATACAAAACCGTGTTCAGCCTGGGGCCACCAATCTGTCTGGATAACAACGGTCTCCGGACAGATGCTTGACAGGTTGATTGGGGTATCAGGGGCAGTGTCTTGCGGAGATACCGAGTTTTGGTTGTCGGAATCGTCTCCGCATGACGCGAGGCCAAGAGATGACACGAGTAGGGCGGTTATAAATAGGTTGCGAAGGGAGGTATGGGGCACAGATTGAACATAGCGGTTCAAAATCCGCTGACCTATGTCAAGACGTTCACTATGTAGTGGTGGGCTTGTGCCAATGTCCAACTATTTGCCGACTCAGCCACGAAAAACATATAAATAACACAATCCCAAGGGCAGAGGCCATGATGACAGACGCGATGAGATCGGGTCCCCATAATTGTGCTCGATACAAATCGATCTGTGCGCCTATACCGACTCGTCCGCCTTGTCGAAAATAGAAGTCACCAACTACAGCACCGACAACGGCAAGGCCGGCAGATGTACGTAGACCCAAAAACACTGTGGGTAGGGAATGCGGCACCTGGAGTTTGCTGATTCGTTGCCATTTCGTGGCGTGATGAATGGTGAAGACATCATGCAGTGATTGAGGGGCAGTCGTGAGTCCAAAATAGGTGCTGCTGGCGAGTGGAAAGAATGCAATGAGTACAACCACCAACAACCGTTGCGCAGTGCTGTAGTCAATAAGTGCACGAATAAGGGGCGTAATGGCAACGATGGGAGCTGCTTGTAACGCTACGAGATAGGGCCAGGTGGCGCGACCCGCCCACGGGAAAAGTGCCATGAGGAACGCCACCATGACGCCCACAACAGAAGTGATAGCCAATCCGATGAGGGCGATCTGTGTCGTATCCCACAGTGACAAAAGAATGTTCTTCATTCCGCGTTGTTGGCCTGAATCCCACACAAAGAAAGCGTCAGTGACGACGACGTCTGGACGTGGAAGAAGAAACTCTTTATGTGGTGGCAGCACAAGAGTTGATACGACATACCACAGTCCTATAAACGCAGCGAACATTACAAGGGGCGGTAAAAATCGCGAGACCTGTGGGAGGGGTTTCTTGTTCACGGCGTACCGCCTATGGACATTGCTGTATGAACTGCTTTACATAAGTCTTGGAACTGAGATGTAAAGCGAATCTCATTATTTCTGAGCATTGGTAAAGCTATTGGTATGTCGTGAGTGATACGCGAACCTGCTCCAGAATTATGTGACATTACGAGGACACGATGGGATAGGTATACCGCTTCACTGATGTTATGGGTCACAAATACACAGGTGAGTTTGCGTGACACGGAAAGTTCATGCAGTAGTCGGTTCAGTTTCTCTCTAGTGATTTCATCTACGGCAGAAAATGGTTCGTCGAAGAGGTACAGGTCGCCCTTGGCAGCCAGCGAGCGTGCCAACGAAGTACGCATCTTCATGCCACCTGATAACTGATGTGGGAACTTATCGGAGTGATCTGATAGGTCGACCGAAGAAAGTACTGCATCGACCTCTTCAGTTGACAGTGCGTGTCCCTGTAATTCACCTACGAGAGCAACGTTCTCTCTTAATGTTCGCCATGGCAGCAGCGCTGGTTCTTGAAACAGCATTTGCAACGAATGGCACCGTCGTTCGATGATGCCCGCAGTGGGGTGATCTAATCCCGCCACAAGTCTGAGCAGTGTGGATTTCCCGCAGCCCGTTGGGCCCACAACTGCGACAAACTCGCCGTCTTCAACGTACATGTTGAGGCCATCAATTATCGACGTCACCCCGTCAAAGGTCTGACAGACGCCATCGAGGGAAAGAAGTGGGTCAGCGCTCATGTCATCCATACGATATTGCTAGTTTCGGTGACATGACTATCCGAGACGAGATCATTGCGAAAATGACAGCCCCTGGGGCGCCGTTTGAGTTGCAAACCATAGCAATTGATGGGGTGCCATTGCGTGTCTTTGCCAATGCCCCAGAGTCGATGCGCGAGATCATTGTTGCAACCGCCGACAGCAGTGATCGGCCATATCTCATGTACCACGAAGAAGTCATCACCTACGGTGAGGCTCTAGAAAAAATCGCTTCGATTGCACAATGGCTCATTGACCGAGGGGTCAAAAAAGGTGACCGTGTCGCCATAGGAATGCGTAATTATCCGGAATGGCCTCTCGCGTATTGGGCGATCATCTCGGTTGGCGCGATCTCGGTCAGCTTGAACGCTTGGTGGATTGCAGAAGAATTGGAATATGCAATTGCGGATTCTTCATGCAAGGTGTTATTTGTTGATGGTGAACGTCAAGACCGACTATCTGATGACTTATTGAAACGACTTAGTGTCACCGATGTGGTGGTCGCTAGGAACACTCCTCGCAAGGGGTTTCACTCGTTTGATGACGTGGCGTTGCACCCTTCACACGGTGTACCAATAATCTCCGTTGATCCTGACGATGACTGCACAATTTTGTACACCTCAGGAACAACCGGTTTTCCAAAAGGTGCAGTTGGAACTCATCGCAATCACATTACAAATATCTTGAACACCTTATTGGTGGGTTCGGTTTCGACTGAGATGGCACTTGCAGCAGGAGTGGAACCAAAGCCTGCAACACAACCGGTGTCGTTGTGGACGTTTCCCTTCTTTCATATCGCTGGTGTCACTGGGATAAATGTTGCGGCTGCCACGCGTGGAGCATTGCTGTCGATGTACAAGTGGGACGCTGATGAAGCCCTCAGACTTATCGAGAGGCATCGCGTCACTACGTTGGCAGGAGTCCCAACGGTGGTGAGATCGTTGCTGGAACATCCACACGCTGCATCTTTCGATTTGTCTTCTTTGGCCACAATCTCGCAAGGGGGCTCCCCAGTACCACCAGATTCGATCAAAAAAATCGAAGGAGATTTTGAACGTCGTGTGAATCCAACAAATGGTTATGGACTTACTGAGACAACATCAGCGATTATCTCTAACTCAGGCCTTTCGTACTTTGCTAAAAACGACAGTGTCGGTCTGCCAATGGTTGGAGCGGATGTTCGGATTGTCGATGAAGATGGGAATGACCTCTCGATTGGTGAAGTTGGCGAGTTGTGGGTACGCAGTCCGAACAATGTTCGTGGGTATTGGAACAAACCCGAAGAGACTGCCAAGGCCTTCATCAATGGATGGTTCAGAAGTGGGGATGCCGCGCGAATAGATGAAGACGGCTTCGTATACGTAGTGGATCGAATTAAGGACATGGTTCTGCGTGGCGGCGAAAACGTGTATTGCGCTGAGGTGGAAGCAGTGCTCTTTGAACATGATTCAGTGGAAGATGTGGCTGTGATCGGCATCCCTCATGCATCGTTAGGCGAAGAAGTGGCTGCAGTGATTGTCCCGAAAGCAGGTTATGGAGAGTCTGATACGGCATCTGTGCAAGAGTTCGCAGCTCGAAGACTGGCCACATTTAAGGTGCCAGTCAAGTTGTTCTGGCAAACAGATCCGCTCCCACGCAATGCAACTGGCAAAGTGTTAAAAAAAGAATTACGCGACACGTACTCCAATATGTGAATGCTATTTCTTCTGTTGTGGCCAGATGTTTCTCTGAATAAATACATCTTTCAGCAGACGCGTTTTGTCGGTCATAATTCCATCGACACCAGCATTCAATAATTCGTGCATTTGTTGCTCGTCATCGATGGTCCACACGTGCACGGGAATGCCGAGATTCTGAGACATAGTCAATAGTCGTGTACTTGTGAGGTGAAGGCCTGTTTGCCTCGTTGGAATTTGGGCAACAAAATTAGTGAGTGATCTGGCATATCGAGGGGACGTCTTGCTTGCAAAAAGTAGTTGGGCTATTTGACGGGGGCCCATTGATGTGCATAAATCGGGCCCGAAGTGACGTCGTATAGCGACTAGACGTTTATCGCTAAATGAACCCACACACACTCGATCAAGACACCCTCGACGAGCTAAGACATCAATAAGTGGTTGTAGTGCAGTATCGGTCTTGCAATCGATGTTGATCTTTGCTTTTGGGAAGGCATCAAGTATGTCTTCAAGTAGGGGAATGGGTTCGCCGCCGTGCACTTTGACACCTCGCAATTGCTCCCATGACAGGTCTTTAATGTGGCCGCCTTGCCCACATGTACGGCTCAGATCATCATCATGAAATGCGACCAATACGCCGTCACAGGTGGCGTGCACGTCGGTCTCGAGATACGTATAACCGAGATCAACAGCATCAGCAAAGGCTGACATTGTATTCTCGGGCGCTTCGGAAGCACCACCGCGGTGTGCAAAAGGAATTGGGCCTACATGGTCGAGGTACGGATGCACGTTGATATCAGATTGAGCGACCCGCTGCGCTCCAGTACTCATCTTTCAAGAGACGCTTATAGAGCTTGCCCGTTGGATGGCGTGGTAATTCAGGTCGGAAATCTATGGAGCGGGGACATTTAATGTCTGCCAGTTGTGATTTGCAATACGCAATGAGCTCTTTCTCTAACTCTTTTGCCTCGTCATCAGATGACGGCATTGTTACTGGCTGTACGACGGCCTTTACCTCTTCGCCAAAATCATCGTTGGGTACTCCGAACACGGCCACGTCAACGACCTTCGGATGATTCACCAAAATGTTCTCCGATTCTTGAGGATAGATGTTGACACCACCAGAGATGATCATGAAGGCTTTGCGGTCGGTGAGGTACAAGAAGTTGTCTGCATCGAGATAGCCAACATCTCCGAGGGTGCTCCAACCGCGACCTTTTGGATCGCGTGATGCTTTCGTTTTCTCTTCATCATTGTGGTACTTGAAATCTGCGCCGCCTTCGAAGTACACAGTGCCAGATTCACCCTGAGGAACTTCGTTTCCGTCGTCATCAAGTATGTGTAATGTGCCTTGGATAGCAACACCTACGGTGCCCGGGTGTGCAAGCCATTGATCGCTGTTGCAATACACAAAGCCATTCCCTTCGGTACCGGCGTAGTACTCGTGGATGATTGGTCCCCACCATTGGATCATTGCGCGCTTTGTCTCTATAGGGCATGGTGCGGCTGCGTGAATGACGCACTTTAACGACGACACGTCGTATTTAGTCCGAGTGTCTTCTGCAAGCTTTAACATCCGAATGAACATCGTGGGCACCACCTGTGAGGCATTCGCCGAGTATTTCTGTGCGAACTTCAGGAAATCTTCAGCATCGAAATGCTCCATGACGATTGTTGTGCCACCGAGCATGTGTACAGCCAAGTTAAAACGTAACGGAGCAGCGTGGTACAGCGGTGCTGGCGATAGATATACGGTGTCTTCATTGAAGCCAAAAAGAAGCGACGCAAGTGTGATCACACCGGGTGCGTTCCCAATCTCAGTGCCTGGCAAGG
>JBIITN010000041.1:0-9426 GCA_044340485.1 Ilumatobacteraceae bacterium
CACCGTGGAGGGTGAAGAAATGATCTCTGCAAGTTCCTCTCGCGTCGGCGCTGGGTTGGACGATGACAATTGAGGGATGAGCCGCTTGCATGCATCAAGTAGTTCATCGGTTATTTCAACTGCACTCGCCACTGTTGTTGCCATAGCCATACACACTACGGTGTGGTCATGGTTACAATCCCGTCATCGTCACATGTTCTTGCGCGTCGCTTAGCGTCGGTCCTTGAACCCGTCACGGGTCAGGTGTATTTCGCACGTGAATGTCACGACAACTATGTCAAGCTTGGTTTTGGTCCGAGCCCACGCGACATTAACGGCGTCCCCGGACCAGATTTCACCGCGTACTTCACTAGTCGTGGTTCAGTGATGGGACAAGTGCCCGGCGAAGTTGTTGCTGCGGCGTTTGCAGTATTTAACCCGGCGATAGTTGTTCCTGCCGTGACAAAGGGATGGTCACTAACTGATGCACCCACCATCTGCCATGCACGCGACAACGGTGCAATCGCAGCCCTTCATCGCATAGTGGGTGTATCACCCACCGGCGCTGAACGAGCACGCGAGTTGTTGCTGCGAGCCGTTACTCCACTTCGGCCCGAAGGTCGGCCGTTATATGCCGGTTTGCGATCACTTCCATTACCAGGTTCAGTGATGGGTGATGTGTGGCGCCTCGGCGATATGTTGCGCGAATATCGCGGTGATAGCCACACTGCAGCGTGGGTGAGTAAAGGAATCACCGCGACGGAAATCGGTGTGTTGTCGGAACTGTATTGGGGATTACCACTCAAGTCATACAGTCGCACGCGCGGTTGGTCCGATGCCGATTATGCAGAAGCCATCGATTCCCTTGTTGAACAATCTTTCATCACCACCGATGGAGAACTCACCAGCACAGGGCGTGAAGTGCGCGAAGAAATCGAAATCCACACGGATGATCAGATGATGCCGGTTCTCCATGCGCTGTCAGATGACGTACATGAGTTGATTGCAATTCTTGGCCCATGGGGCGCCGCGATTCGCGATGCCAAGGGTTATCCCATGTCAGGTCCGCACGATCTGGCTGAATCTGCCCGATCGTAGCGATAACGTATGAGCAATGGCGTCGTTTGATCACGTTCGATGGCTCTCACAGCCCGAACTTCGTCGCCCCGTCATCATCTCTGCGTTTAGTGGATGGAACGACGCTGCTGATGCGGCAAGTACCGCAGTGCGCACTCTCGTGGACGCATGGGGGGCCGAACCGCTCGCGGAAATTGATCCCGAAGAGTTCACCGATTTCGCAACAGTGCGACCATCAGTCACTCTTGAACGTGGCACCATCCGAAAGATCGTGTGGCCGAAGGTCTCCTTGTGGCACGCATCCACTCCGGGAACCGACGTCATTTTGTTGCTCGGACCTGAACCAAGTCTGAAATGGCGTTTGTTTACCGAGCAAATCATCAGCGTTGCCGTGCACTTTGATGCCGCCATGGTGATTTCGTTAGGTGCTTTGCTGGCAGATGTGCCACATAATCGGCCAGTACAACTCATTGGTACCGCTACTGACTCGAACATGATCGAACGTTTCGATCTACAGCGTTCACGATATGAAGGACCAACTGGGATTGTTGGTGTCTTGCACGACGCTTGCAATGAATCTGAGATTCCATCTGCATCGTTGTGGGCTGCCGTACCGGCGTACGCGTCACAAATACCTTCACCCAAAGCTTCGTCAGCACTAATTCAACGCGCGGGCGAGATCATCGGAACTCCCGCACCGATCGGGACATTGCACAATGCAATTGTGTCGTATGAAGAGCGCGTTGATGATCTTGTGTCAGAAGACGAGGATCTTGCTGCATACGTTGAACGACTTGATTCGATGGGTGACAACGTTTTTGATGACGACACCGAAGAACAACAACTGTCGTTATTTGATACCGAAGATGACGACGGTAGTTCTCTTGCTGATGAAGTGGAACAGTTCTTGCGAGAACAAGATGGCCACTAAGTGGTGTTCATCTAGCTATTAATCAGGTGTTTACTGATCAGTTGTGCGCCACATCTCAGGGCGTGGCACATCAAATGTTGCAGGTTGCTGTTCACCTCGAATAGCAGCAAAAGCCATGGGGCCCCACCATTCAAATCCGGCGGTTGCCTCGGGTAGAGAGTTTTCAGCGAACCAACCCACATCTGCTGTCTCTAACGGGTGTCCCTGTAGCGAACCACCTACTGCGCGCATATGGAAGATGAGCATGTACATCCCGAAGCGAGAAAAGCCCATTCGCATTCCATCGACAACTCCGAGAAGCTGCACAGGCTCAGCGACAATGCCCGTCTCTTCCTCTACTTCTTTCACTGCCACTTCCGATGCCGAATACCCGACATCGGCCCATCCGGTGGGATACAACCAGATGCGATGCTCTGGACGTTGTACCAACAACAATTCACCATCATCGTTACCGACGATGCAACCGATGGCGATTTTTGGCGTGATGTAACCCGGTACTCCCTCACCGATTGCTTGCATCCATTCTTGAACAAAATGATCTTGTTCTCGTCGAACCTCAATTGACTCTTGTGCAGACGCCTTGATATCTGCTGCGACTTTAAGAACTTCTTCGTAACGTTCTTTCTCGTACAGACTTTGTGTGAATCCCATACCTGTACGAGCAATTGCCGACAGAGTCTCACTCCAGCGGACCAGGTGGCGAGTGAAATCATTTGGAGAACTTGTCACTCTCACAAGCCTACTTACGAAACAGCATGCAGCAGTGCGCGTTCGATTTCTCGCCGATGCTCTGAATTAGAGACCTTGTCCCCCATCTGGGTACGGACGTAAAACGTGTCGACAACTTCGTTCCCAAGTGTGTGGACACGTGCATGTCTGATATCAAGAGACAGTTCCGCAAGAGTCTTTGCAACACGATGGAGCAATCCGATGCTGTCGGGGGCACGTAATTCCAACACTGTTGCATTCGATGACGCATTATCAATAAAGCGCACCGACGGCGGTTCTGGTTTCTTTGCCGACAGGTATTTTTTTGACGATCCAGCACGAGCCCGTTCCGCAAGCCGTGCTTCAAGCGCCAACTCACCTCGCAACGCTTTGTGAATGTTGGCAACAATCGGATCCCACTCAATGTGAGAGTCATATAACGCTACGACCCGGAACTCTGATGCAGCCATGCCTTGCTCATCTGAATGCGCTTCACCTGTTAAGACATCTAAGTTCGATAACGCAAGGACGGCTGCCACTCGACTAAAGGTTCCGGGTCGGTCTGGGCTCACTACCGTTATTCGATCGTCGGCGGTGACAACGGCGACCTCGCGTTGAGCCATCAGTTCCAACACGTCGGCGTTCGGGAACAATCGCCATGTCACCTCGTTGATGTCTCCTCCACCCAATACGTGATGGACTCTCCGTACGAGATCATTAACAAGACTTTCCTTCCAATCACTCCACGCAGACGGTCCGGTCGCTTTGGAATCCGCTTGGGTAAGTGCATGTAACAAACCAAGGTTCAACGGTGTTTGGACATTCTTAGCAACCATGGTGATAGTTGCATCATCACTGATATCTCGTCGAGTTGCGATGTCAGGAAGCAAGAGATGGTGCTGAATCATTAACACCACAATCTCTGTGTCATGTGCGCTGAGACCCATACGTGGGCCGATGCGTTGAAGCATCTCCACACCAACATCGGTGTGATCCCCCGGATATCCTTTGCCGATGTCATGAAACAACGCACCGAGTACTAACAAGTCTGGTCGTGACACTGAGTCCGCCAGCTGTGCAGCGTTTGCGGCCGCCTGCCATAAGTGACGATCAACCGTGTACCTATGAAACTGGTTTCGTTGCGGTTTGCAGCGAACAGATTCCCATTCAGGAAGAATGCGTGAGATCAGATTGCGCTGGTCTAAGGCTTCGAATACTGGAATCGCTGCGTTGCCTTCCAATAACAATGCGACGAGCCCATCACTGGCGCCAGTCGGCCATGGATCAGGAAACTCAGCACACCTTTCTCCCAAACGATCTAACGTTGCGCGTTCGATACGGGCTCGTTGATGCGCAGCAGCTGTTGCAACACGTAATACCAAGGTTGGGTCATCTGCTGGATCAACGTCATCAGTCAGACGGACTTCGCCGTTTACCAATTCGATACCCGAGGCAAGTGCTTGTGGAGTGGAGCGTGCATTTTGAGGAGGGGCAAGACGCGACCATGCTTCATCTGAAATCCACGCAACCCGCGACGCAGCTGAGGAGATGGCCTTCATCAACGCATCATCGTTGTCATATCCCAATAACGACGCCACTGCTTGTTGTTGTTCGAGACGTAAGACATCACCAGCTTTCTTTGCGTGCTGGTGAAGAGCTGTTCGCGCGCTTAAAAGAACTTCATTGCACCGAGCAAGTGCAACAACATCGTCATCACCAAGAACTAGACCAGCTTCTATAGCCCACCACAACATGTGAATGTCACGCAGACCACCAACACCTTCTTTGAGATTCGGTTCTAATAAGAACGCAACCTCACCTGCGGCTTCATGGCGTTCCAACACGCGCTTATGGAGAACACGCAGCCAATCTTTTCCTTTACGAGCCCAATTGTCTCGAACCGCTGATAACACTTCATTTGCTAATGACTCATCACCGGCTATAAATCGCGCGGTGACATGCGCTGTCGCGGTGTCAAGATCTGACTGACACATGTTGAGAGTTTCTTTAGGCGTGCGCACAGCATGACCCAATTTCATACCCGTATCCCAGATCGGATACCACAACTTTGAGGCAATCTCATCAATACATTTCACTTTGTCGTGGATTAACACCACATCAAGATCGCTAAACGGAGCTAATTCACGTCGGCCGTATCCGCCAACCGCCAGCAATACACAGCGGTCACGAGGTGTCACACTGGCAGTTGCTTCAGTAAAAACGCCACGTAACCAGTCATCGGTGTGGTCGCTAATCGCATGGCACAGTTGCGTTCCTTGAAGAGAAGCTTCCATCGCGACCAATTCACGTGCTGGGGTCACGGGAGTTTTCCTTCCGCACGTCGTCGCGACAGCACGGTTGCTGCCTTCCACGCTCCCCACTCAATGCCTGCATCATGTACCTCTTCGCCAAGATCACGCCATGTGTAGGGACCTAGTCCATAAACGTCGTCAGGATTGATCTGTTCATCAAAATGGTCACGTTGGAGAGTGGGAATGCCCGTATCCACCAACACTTTCGTAGGGAAACGTGCAGAATTACGCAATATCTGTAACGGATTAGAAGACTGCTCGTCAACATCGGTTGACAACAATGTCAACAAATGCATCGAAACAAACTCTTGCGCTTCTTTACCAGCGATAACTATGGCTGCAACAACATCATCGTTCACTACGCCAACATGACGTCGGACCAACTTGCGCACATTCACATCCACCCATTGGGGAACGGCTGCAACTACCGCATCTAGCAGTCGCTGTGCATATGGCGACATGTCATCACTGGGCGAAGTCACACTCGTCAGGGTAATGGCGTAATTCGAATCCCTCTAGGGGCTACATCGTCATTTAACACTCTTGTCACAGTGTCGAGACATGGCGTATAAGAACCGTCGAAAAGCGTGCGCACATAACGTGCTCCGGCGGAAAAAGGGCCTTATATCTGATGTACGAGTTCATCGACAGGTGTCACCATGCCAACGTAAAAATCGCCAAAGTCTGCATACACCGCCGATGCCGCATCAAAGCGCATCGTGTACACCACCTCTTTGAGATCATCAGGATGCACCGCAAACAACGTGACACCCCATTCGTATTTGTCGAGGCCCGCAGAGCCCGTAACAACTTGAATCACTCGTCCCGCAAACTTACGACCACTCACACCATGTTCGTGCATCAATTCACGGCGTTCATCGAACGGAAGTGTGAACCAATTCTGACCGTTGTCGCGGCGCTTTGACATGGGATAGAAACACCAAGCGTTTTTTCCAGCAGGTGGAAGCTGCGGATACAGACGCGCATTCTTCATTTCCTCAGGTACACCGTCTGCATATTCACTTACTTCGGTGAGTGACACGTAGCTATCGATGATATTCAAACCTGCATGCTGCAAACCAGTTTGTAGCGACTTCAACTCGCGCATGTCAGATGACATCGCCATAAAAGCACAATCCGCCTTGTGTCCAAGCATCGATACTCCGATGACAGTCACGCCTGACGCTTCAGCATTTTTCACCGCACCGATCACCGCTTCACCATCAAAGTTTGCACTGGGTGCACAAAACAGGTGAATGACGGCAAGACCGACCGAGGGGGACATTGGTTCGCTCATACAGTCAGGTTACCGCTCGGCGTCGAAAGTAAAGAAGTGTCAGTTGAGACATGAAATGACCGCCTCGGCAAAGCGATCGGCCGAATGTGGCGCCACATGAAAAAAGAAGGACGGTTCTGCCATCTCGATTTCAATGACAATCGGATTACCGTCGTTATCGGGCACCAAGTCGATGCGCGCATACAACGGAGCCTTTCCCCATCGTCGTACAAGAAATGACATCACTTTGTCGCCTAACGCGTGTTGAGCTTCAGTGGGCTCGCGTGCGGCGATGTCTTCCACCACAAACAAGCCATTTTTTACATTGACTCCTGTTGACAAAATGGCACCTTTGCGAAATGCGTGACTGAATGTGCCGTTGAAGTAATTGAGTGCAGTTTCATGCTCTTTATCAATGGCTCTTTGATACGGCTGCACCATTGCTACTTTGCCAAGCTTCAATATCTGATGAACAAACGACAGTGCTGAGTTGTAGTCACTACGAAAACGTTCGGTGTTGTTTGATCCTGCGCTAACAGTGGGCTTCACCACTACATCACGTCGCAACAATTCATCCACATCATCTGTGAGATCTTCTGGCGATCCCACAAATAACGTGGGAATCGTCGGAATGTTCGCCGCGACACATTCAGACAGATACCTCTTGTCAAGACTCCACGCGATGACATCCGCCGAGTTATGCAATGTGGTGACTCGAGAGACTTCCTTTAACCATGTTGAAAACTCATCAAAACGACGGTGGTAATCCCATGGAGAACGAACAATCGCCGCAGCGAACCGTTTCCAGTCCACCGCGGCGTCGTCCCATTTATGAATTTCAACGTCTACCCCTCGCGCAACAAGTGCGTCGAAAGCCGGTTGAAGGTCTTTGTCGTGGTCTCGCGCCTCACTAGCTGTGATGAGCGCGATGGTCACGATGTATAGAGATTGAACGACTTAGAAGTCGCCCATTCCCATGTCACCGTGATCATGACCGCCAGCAGCAGGCTGTGGCTTGTCGGCGATGACCGCTTCGGTGGTAAGGAATAGCGCAGCAATTGATGCCGCATTCTGCAATGCAGAACGAGTCACCTTTGCCGCGTCAATAACACCCAACTTCACGAGATCCTCGTATTCGCCGGTTGCAGCATTGAGGCCTTCAGCGCCCTTCATGCTCTTGACCTTCTGCACAACTACGCCACCTTCAAGACCAGCATTCTCTGCAATTTGCTTAATCGGTGCCTCAAGTGAACGTGCAACCATACGAGCGCCGGTTGCTTCGTCACCATCTAACTTCTCAGCTGCGGTCAATACTGCGGCCTGTGCGCGCAGCAAAGCAACGCCACCGCCAGGCACAACGCCTTCTTCGATAGCAGCTTTGGTGGTGCTCACAGCATCTTCAATACGGTGCTTCTTTTCCTTCAGTTCAACTTCTGTTGCGGCACCAACTTTGAGCACTGCAACTCCACCAGACAACTTGGCAAGACGCTCTTGCAGCTTCTCACGGTCGTAATCAGAATCGGTATTGTCGATCTCGGTCTTAATTTGGTTGATGCGACCCGTAATGTCGGTCTCTGCGCCAGCACCTTCAATGATTGTTGTTTCATCTTTGGTGATGATGACTTTCTTTGCACGACCAAGCAGATCAAGTGTGGTGTTTTCCAACTTGAGACCAACTTCTTCGCTGATGACCTGTCCACCAGTGAGAATTGCCATGTCTTGCAACATTGCTTTGCGACGATCGCCGAAACCAGGAGCCTTTACTGATGCGCTACGGAAGGTTCCACGGATCTTGTTCACAACCAAAGTTGCGAGTGCTTCGCCTTCGATGTCTTCGGCGATGATCACGAGTGGCTTACCGCTTTGCATCACTTTTTCAAGTACGGGGAGCATGTCACGGACAGCCGTGATCTTGTTCGCTACAAACAAGATGTATGCGTCTTCGAGAACTGCTTCCATGCGCTCTGAGTCAGTAACAAAGTACGGTGAGATGTAGCCCTTGTCGAAGCGCATACCTTCAACAAGATCCATCTCCATGCCGAAGGTCTGGCTCTCTTCAACGGTAATAACACCGTCTTTGCCAACCTTGTCGATTGCTTCAGAAATCATCTTGCCAATTTCTTGATCGGCTGCAGAAATAGACGCAACCTGAGCAATCTGTTCTTTCGAATCAACTTCCTTTGCGAGCGAACGAATACTCTCGACTGCAGCTGCAACTGCGGCCTCAATACCCTTTTTTAGGGTCATTGGGTTTGCACCAGCAGCCACGTTGCGCAATCCTTCGCGCACCATGCTCCATGCAAGAACGGTTGCCGTTGTGGTTCCGTCACCAGCGACATCATCTGTCTTTTTGGCAACTTCTTTCACCAACTCTGCACCAATTCGCTCGTATGGATCTTCGAGCTCAATGTCTTTTGCGATGGACACGCCGTCGTTGGTGATGGTGGGAGCGCCCCACTTCTTTTCCAACACAACATTGCGGCCCTTTGGTCCGAGCGTGACGCGCACGGCGTCGGCCAACTTATTCATTCCCGCTTCAAGTCCGCGACGGGCTTCTTCATCAAACGCAATCAGTTTTGCCATGGTTGTTCCTCCAAGTCAGGGGGTACTTCGTGTCTCTCCCGAGACAGCCGTATGGCACTCGGGACGACTGAGTGCTAGCACTCTACAGCCGAGACTGCTAACCGCCACACCGACCATGTATCTGCCGTTCGACCACAGCCGAACTCGAGTCTTGACGCCTTAACAGCCGCCTGCGACCATGCACTTGCCGTTCGACCACAGCCGAACTCGAGTCTTGACGCCTTAACAGCCGCCTGCGACCATGCACTTGCCGTTCGACCACAGCCGAACTCGAGTCTTGACGCCTTAACAGCCGCCTGCGACCGCCGGAATAATGGAGACGGTGTCGCCGTCATTCACCGGAGTGTCGAGGCCTTGGAGATAACGCACGTCATCGTCTGCGACGAAGATGTTCACGAACTTGTGCAAATCACCATTGGCGTCAAACAAGCGCTCGCCGAAGCCAGGGTGGGCGGCTTCGAGTTTGGCGAGAACTTCGCGCAAGGTGGCGCCTTCAACCGAGACGGTACTAGCGCCGCCCGACAAAGGGCGCATGGTGGTTGGGATGCGAACGGTGACTG
>JBIITN010000024.1:0-29785 GCA_044340485.1 Ilumatobacteraceae bacterium
GTCACCATTCCGGTGATTGCGGGAACGGGGTCTAACGACACGATTCATTCGGTGCACCTCACAAAAGAAGCATCAAAGCGCCCCATTGCAGGCATTCTGGCAGTGTGTCCGTATTACAACCGTCCGTCGCAGTCAGGCATTGCTGCGCACATCACCGCCATGGCAGCGTCGACGTCGCTTCCAGTGATTGTGTATGACATTCCTGTTCGTGCAGGACGCAAAATCGCTACACACACTTTGCTCGGTTTGGCAAATGAGACCCCCAACATTGTGGGCGTCAAAGATGCAGCTGGGAATCCCGCGGAGACAGCGGTGTTAATGGCGCAAGCACCAAAAGATTTTTTGTTGTACAGCGGAGATGACGGCCTGACGTTGGCATTTCTTGCCTACGGCGCAACGGGTGTGATCGGTGTGGCAACACATTGGGCTGCAAAAGATCATCAAGAGATGATCACTGCATTCAAGTCGGGAGATGTCGTGACCGCACGCCGCATTAACGAGCGTTTGGTCGAGAGTTTCTCGTACGAAACAGGCGATGATGCTCCGAATCCGATTCCCACAAAAGTGATGATGGAAGTACTTGGTTTCAAGGTGGGCGATGCACGTTTACCAATGGGACCTGCTCCTGCGACGCAACGCGCGAAAGCAGAAGCCGTATTGGCAAATCTCGAACGTGCACGACGCAATTAACACTTATCCGAATACTCAACACGTAAGAACCTATGGCTGAACCAGTACGTATTTATTTTCTCGGTGGACTTGGTGAGATCGGTCGCAACTGCATGGTCATTGAGCAGCAAGACCAGTTGCTCATTATTGACTGTGGTCTCATGTTCCCTGATTTCGATATGCACGGAATCGACCTCGTGCTACCGGACTTCACGTTTTTGAATGAAAACGCAGACCGTATTGTTGGCTGTGTTGTCACTCACGGGCACGAAGACCATGTGGGCGCGTTGCAGTTCATCTTGCGTGAGCTGTCATTTCCCATCTATGGGTCAGCGGTGGCGCTTGGACTGGCGCGCAATCGCATTGAAGAAGCTGGTCTTTTAGATCAGACGTCGCTCAACGAAGTACACGACGGGGATCGATTGTCAATCGGTGTGTTTGATGTGGAATTTTTGCCCGTGACACATTCGGTGCCGATGGCACATGCGATTGTGTTGCATACTCCTCAAGGCGTCCTTATTCACTCTGGTGACTGGAAACTAGACCTGACGCCTGTTGATAAGCGACGGCTTGATCTGGCACGATTAGGCCAACTCGCAAAAACGTCTGGCGTGCGATTGCTTATGGGTGATAGCACAAATGCTGAAGAACATGGACATGCGCCCAGCGAGACAAGTGTTGGGCCAGTGCTGCGGCAGTTGTTTCACGAGAACGCTGACCGTCGCATTATTACTGCAAGTTTTGCCAGCCACATTCACCGTGTGCAGCAAGTGATCGAAGCCGCGCTTGCAACCGGTCGCAAAGTTGCCATGTTGGGACGTTCCATGCAGCAAAACGTTGCGATGGCGCGAAAGTTGGGCATTATCTCTATTCCCGAGAGTTCGTTAATTGATGCTGCCACTATCCGTGATTATGAACCCGGCGAAGTGTGTGTTGTATCGACAGGTTCACAAGGCGAGCCGATGTCGGCGTTGTCGTTGTTGTCGCGAGGCGAGAGTAAGTGGTTAAAGGTGGGCGAGGATGACACAATTATTTTGTCGAGTCATGCCATCCCCGGAAATGAATCCAACGTTCATCGCGTTATTGATGGTCTCACCAAACTTGGTTGCAAAGTAGTGCATTCGGGAATTTCTGATGTCCACGCAACTGGACACGCACAACAAGAAGAGATCAAGACGTACTTATCAGTGGTTCAGCCCGAATGGTACGTGCCCATCCATGGCGAGTATCGACATCTCGTTGCGAATGCTGAACTGGGCAAAACCATGGGTGTTGATTCCGACAAAGTGCTCATTGTGTCCGACGGAGACGTACTTGAGGTGCACGATGGCGGTATCTCGTTTCACTCACGGATACCGGCACATTATTTGTATGTTGACGGCATCGTAGGAGATGTTGGTCAGGGAGTGATTCGTGACCGTAAGGCTCTTGCGGAAGAGGGCGTTGTTGTAATTGTGGTCACTGTCGATAGCGAAACGCGCGAAGTGTTAACCGGACCTGAAATCATCACGCGCGGCTGGGTGTATGCACCCGAAGCTGATGATTTGCTTGACGAAGCATGCGACATCATCGCTGAAGCTGTCGAACGCGTTTTAGATGAGGGCAATCACGATATTGATGTGCTGGAACGCGAAGTGCGACGAGCCGCTGGAAAGTTCGTGAATGAACGCACCAAACGACGCCCCATGATCGTGCCTGTAGTTATGACGACGTAGGTCGTCATTGGGTTTCTGGACTATCCCCCCACGGCATAGCACCCCGTTAGTACCCTAGAAGCCATGTCTGCAAAGGATTCGCGCTCGCCACGGTCAGGTGCTGGGCGCTCTGGTGCAGTGAAGACCCCGCCCAAAGGCAAGAAGCGTCCCATCGCACCCGACCCGATCCCCGAGGTGCGTCCCAAAAAGGGTGCCTCTGCCAAGTCGTCAGTCATCAACGGTCGCGAGGTAGAGATGTGGGGGGTCGCGCTCATCAGCATTGCGCTACTTCTTGCACTGTCGATGTATGTCGATCTTGCTGGCCCAGTCGGTTCTGGCATCGACACCGCACTTGGTTGGTTGGTGGGAATTGGTCGTTTCGGATTGCCGCCGCTGATCGGAGGCATTGGCGTTGCAATGGTGCGGCATCGTTCCATCGAACATCGCGCTCGTCTCTCCATTGGCTGGGGAGTCATCGCTGTTGCAGTGCTTGGCATGTTGCACCTTGTGAACGGAGCAGATGCAATTGTCGCCGAGGTTGATGCCATGTCGCGCGCGGGCGGATGGATCGGCGCGCTCATTGCCGAGCCATTGCGTTCTACATTGAGCGCTATTGGTGCAACTGTTGTTCTTCTTGGCATTGCGGTTGTTGGAATCATGATTGTTGCCGACACCACGTTGCCCGAACTAATTGCGTTGGCGCGATCCAATGTCGACAAGATGCGTAACGCCGACGAAGACGACAACAGTGATAATTCCAGTGACAACCACAACGGTGGTGCGAAATTAAAAACACCGCGTCGCAAAACTGCACCGCCACCATCTGATGATTATTCACCACTCGTAAATATTCCGGGCGAACCACCTGCACCAGCATCGATTTATGACGCAGGCGATGATCCCGATCTCATTGATCAAGCAGAGAAGAAAAAGCCAGCGCGTCAGCCAAAGCCGGCGTCAGAACCCAAGACCCCTTCGTTTAATCAGCCGACGAGCCAAACATCTGGTGGTCAACCCGAACAACTCGATCTTGGAATCACAACAATAAGCGACTGGGTATTACCAGCTACCGATTTATTAGTGAAGTCTCAGGCGCATGAGGTCGACAAGGCGCGTGTTGCAGAACGTGGCCGTTTGTTGGAAGAGTCACTGGCATCGCATGGTGTCGACACCACATTGCTTGGCATGACGGTGGGCCCAACGGTCACACGATTTGAACTTGAATTAGGACCTGGTGTCAAAGTTGCAAGAGTCACCAGCCTTAACCGCGACATCGCCTATGCCATGGCAGCAATTGACGTGCGTATCTTGGCGCCAATTCCGGGCAAGTCTGCAATCGGTGTTGAAGTACCGAATGAAACGCGACAGCTTGTGTCACTTGGTGATCTCATCGTGTCTCCTGAAGCGCGCGCAGCGGTTCATCCGCTCGATGTCGCAATTGGTAAAGACATTGCCGGACGCGCTGTGTTTCTCAATCTTGCAACCACACCTCACTTGTTGATTGCTGGTGCTACCGGCGCCGGCAAGTCGAGCGGCCTTAACAGCATCATCACATCGTTGTTGATGCGCACAACACCTGATCAAGTTCGACTTATTCTCATCGACCCAAAGCAAGTAGAGATGGGTCAGTACGCTCGTCTTCCTCACTTGTTAACAGCGCCCGTGACCAATCCAAAGAAAGCTGCAAACGCACTTGGTTGGGCAGTGAAAGAAATGGAGCGTCGCTACGACTTGTTGGTTGAAGTCGGATTCCGTGACATCTCCGGTTACAACGCGGCATATGATCGTGGCGAACTCAACGAAGGTAACGAAGGCGCCGAGTACAAGCGTTTGCCATACATCGTCGTTGTGGTCGATGAATTAAATGACCTCATGATGGTGGCTGCACGAGACGTCGAAGAATGCATTACTCGCATTGCTCAGAAAGCTCGAGCCGTGGGTATTCACCTCATCGTTGCCACGCAGCGACCAAGTGTCAATGTCATCACAGGAGTTATTAAGGCAAACATCCCCGCACGAATGGCGTTTGCTGTATCAAGTCTCACCGACAGCCGCGTGATTCTCGATCAACCGGGAGCTGAGAAACTCATAGGTCAAGGCGACATGTTGTTATTGCCCGGTAACAGCAATGTTCCACAACGCATACAGGGCTCGTGGGTCGGTGAAGATGAAGTGCGAAAGATCGTGGCGCACTGGCGCCGTCAGGCCCCTGAAGTTGTCTATGTCAGTGGCATCGAGGGCGAAGACAATGGCGGGTCTTCAGTTGGCTCGTTTGGTGGCGGTGGCTCAGATGACGACGAACTGTTGCAGCAAGCCATCGAGATCGTGGTGAAATCTGGCGTAGGTTCCACGTCGCTCTTGCAGCGCAAATTGAAGATTGGTTTTGCACGTGCGGGTCGCCTCATGGACCTCCTCGAAGAGCAGGGAATTGTGGGACCAAGTGAGGGATCTAAGGCGCGCACTGTGATGATGAGTGTCGAAGAATATGAGTTACGTCGACAGGGGTAGTTCCTTCGCGTGTGCGTTTACGGCACACTAACCTCACGACAGAACATGGTCACTCGGTAGTCTGAATAGGTGAGTCAACGCTTCTACATTGAGACTTTGGGTTGCCCCAAAAACCAAGTTGATTCCGACAAGTTGGTGGGCAAATTTGTGGCAGATGGTCTTGAGCAGACTGATGATGCCGCCAAAGCCGACATTGTGGTGGTGAACACCTGTGCTTTTATCGAAGACGCACGCAAGGAAAGTATCGACACACTGCTTGCACTTGATGACGTGCGAAAGAAGTCGTCCCGTTTGGTGGTCACTGGCTGTATGGCAGAGCGTTACGGGGAAGAACTTGCAGAAGCGTTGCCAGAGGCAGATCAAGTTGCCGGGTTTGGTGTACCCATTGCATTTGGGAAAAAGCCATTAAGTGTCACCACCGAGGTTCCGTTATTTGATTTATTGAATTTGCCTCGCCCGAAGAGCACTGCGCCTTGGGCGTACGTGAAGATTGCAGAGGGTTGCGACCGTACCTGTGGGTTCTGTGCAATTCCAAGTTTTCGCGGACCACAACGAAGCCGCGATGTGTCGGCAATCTTGGACGAGGTTGAACAACTTGAAGCAAAAGAAATTATTCTCGTTGCGCAAGATCTTGCGAGCTACGGAAAAGATCGCCCTGACGAACTCGGGGCTGGTTCAATTGTTTCTCTAGTGCGTGCCGTGTCGCAGCGCGCTACGTGGACGCGACTTTTATATCTGTACCCAAGTGATCTCTCTGATGATTTGATTGAAGCAATTCTCGATACTGGTGTTCCGTATTTTGATCTTTCGCTACAACATGTGAGCAAGGCTCACCTTCGTCGTATGCGCAGGTGGGGTGATGGTCAACGTTTCTTAGATCGCATTGAACGGATTCGTTCTCTGTCGCCCGATGTCGCATTTCGTAGCAACTTTATTGTTGGTTACCCAGGCGAGACGGAAGAAGACCATGACGAGCTGCTGCGATTTGTGAAAGACGCTCAACTTGATTGGTGTGGCTTTTTCGCCTACAGCCCCGAAGAGGGAACACATGCGGTGTCACTTCCAGATCAAGTGGATTCTGCACTCATGAATGAACGACTTGCCGAGTTGCGTGAGATTCAGGACGCGATTACAGCGCAACGTCGTGACATGTTGTTGGGTGAGACGATCGAGGTATTGGTAGATGAGATTGGAATTGCTCGTTCACACCGCGAAGCTCCCGAAATTGATGGCGTGGTGCAGGTGGATGACGAATTAAGCGTTGGCGAGTTCTACCGTGTAACCGTGGCAGACGTGTTTGGACCAGACCTTCTTGCAGCAAAAGGCTCAGCAGTTCTTCTGGCTCAGGGAGATGTTCGTGGTCGTTGACCAATCGGCGCTTATGACATGGGCCAATGCGGTCACAGTGGCGCGTGTGTTGTTGTCCCCGGTGCTATTCACCTTGATTCCCGAAGATGGCAACGGTTCGTGGATCGCCTTTGTGTTGTGGACCGTCTTGTGTTGGAGCGATGGCATTGATGGGTATCTCGCACGTCGTCACGGGACAACACGAAGTGGGGCGTTTCTCGATCCACTTGCCGACAAAATTTTGGTTCTCGGTGCCATGTTCACACTCGTTAGCCGAGATGTTTTTTGGATTCTGCCGGTTGCGATTATCACTGCAAGGGAACTTCTTGTGAGTATTTACCGCGTGGTGATTGGCTCAAAGGGTGTGAGCATGCCCGCGAGTAGGTTGGCAAAAATCAAAACACTTAGTCAACAGTTGGCTGTGGGGTTTGCTCTCATGCCGTTCATTGTCACTGACGCGTCATGGGTATGGCAGACGTTTTTGTGGGTTGCTGTTTCGCTCACCATCATTAGTGGCGGTCAATATGCAGTGCGAGCGGTGCGTTCACGAGAGGCTGCGGGAACATGACCACAGCTGAAAGCGGAGTTACTGCGCCCCTGTCGTCAGAAGAGAGGGCTGCCATACAACAGCGAGTGCTGCGTGTGCTTACTGCTGGTCAAATCATTGGCGCCGCCGCACTTGCTGCGGCCGTCACCGTTGGCGCCTTCGTTGTTCAAGATATTCTCGGACAAGAGACATCATGGGGTGGTATCGCCACTGCAACGGTGACCATTGGGACCGCGTTCATGGCACAACTGTTGTCGCGTCTTATGTTGCGTCGTGGTCGGCGACCTGGTCTTCAAACCGGGTATGCGATGGCTGCGTGTGGAGGCGTTGTTGCTGCGTTTGGTGCCCAGCACGGACAACTCTTTACTTTCATAGTGGGGTTGTTCTTTTTTGGTAGTGGACAGGCCTCAAACTTGCTCGCGCGTTACGCTGCGACCGACCTGGCTGATGCCGAACACCGCAGCCGCTCGATGAGTCGCATCGTCTTTGCGTCAACTTTTGGAGCAGTTTTCGGCCCGCTTCTCATCGGGCCTGCACAAACAGCGGGTCAAGAGTGGTTTGGTTGGGAAAAATACACTGGACCGTGGGCACTGTCTGCTGTCATTTTGGCTGCAGCATTTGTGAGTACTTCAATCTTTTTGCGACCAGATCCGCTGGCGGTGATCGGCGGACTACGTACTAGTGAAAGTGAAAAACTTCCATCTATTGCGGTCGCCTTGCGAACGATCACAGCTACTTTTCCTGGCCGTATCGCACTGGCCGCGATGGTTATTTCGCAAGTGGTGATGGTTGCAGTAATGACGATGACACCCGTGCACATGAAAGTGCACGGGCATGAGTCCCTTAGCCAATACGTGGTGTCGCTTCATATTGCGGGGATGTTTGCGTTCAGTCCGCTCGTTGGCCGGTTCGCTGATAAAAACGGTCGTGAGATCACCATCCTTGTTGGCGCCGTCATTTTGGCTGGCTCCACTGTGTTGTCGGCAGTGTCGGGCGATTACGAATGGATCCTCTTCCCCGCACTGTGGGCATTGGGTGTGGGTTGGAACTTTGGCTTAATTGGTGGATCCAGTTTGCTCATCGAGTCGGTTCCCGACGACAAGCGAGTAACTGTGCAAGGTGCAGCAGATCTCATGATGAGTTTTTGTGGTGGATTGGCCGGCCTTGCGTCCGGGTTTGTGCGACGTGCTGTTGGCTATCACATGTTGTCAACGATCGGAACTCTTCTTGCGGGTGGTCTTCTTGCTGCGGCGTACATGTTGTATCGCACGAATGGCCCAGCCAGGCCGTCGAAGCGAGCAAAGGATGTGAAGTATGCGCTGTGATGTTGTAGCTATTGGCACCGAACTGTTGCTTGGGCAAATCGTCGACACCAACTCCTCATACATTGGCGAGCAGCTTGCAGCAGTGGGGATTGATTCTCTTTTGCAAGTGAAAGTGGGAGACAATCTGCCACGAATGACGTCAACTCTGGAGCGTGTATTGGCCGACTCTGATGCTGTGATTGTCTGCGGAGGGTTGGGGCCCACTCACGACGATGTCACTCGCGAAGCAATTGCAGCAGTGATGGGTACAACATTGGAGCTCGACCACGACGTTGCATCTGTGATCAAATATCTGTTTGAATCTCGCGGTCGCAACATGCCAGAGAACAATCTTCGTCAAGCGATGGTTCCTGTTGGGGCAACAGTGATTCCTCAAACGCGCGGTACAGCCCCCGGTCTCATCTGTCCCGTGGGTGACAAAGTGATTTATGCAGTGCCCGGTGTGCCACACGAGATGTATGACATGCTGTCGCGCGCGGTATTGCCCGATCTTCTCGGGCGAAGTGGTGAAGACCATGTCATCGTGAGTCGAGTTATTCGTACGTGGGGTGACAGCGAGTCGGGAATGAACGAGCGACTTGAATCTGTTATTGACGAATTAGACAAGGTGGGTAATCCCACGCTTGCATTTCTTGCCAGCGGATGGGAAGGCATCAAGGTTCGTCTGACAGCCAAATCCAAAGACGAGGCAACTGCACGGGCATTACTTTCCACATGGGAACAACGCGTACGTGATCATGTGGAGGATTTTGTTTTCGCGGTTGATGACGAAAACATGGAGTCAGTTGTTGTGTCATTGCTGCGCAAACACAACCTGACGCTCGCACTTGCTGAATCTGTCACTGGCGGCTTAGCAAGTGGACGCATCACGAATGTCCCTGGCTCTTCGAATGTGTTTCGAGGCGCAGTGGTCTCGTATGCAAGCGAAGTGAAGTTTGATGTTTTGGGAGTAACACATGGACCCGTCGTGAGTGAATCGGCGGCGCGGGAAATGGCACGTGGTGTGCGGACACATCTGGGCTCTGATATTGGATTGTCTTTAACTGGGGTCGCAGGCCCCGAGGAACAAGACGGTCAACCGGTAGGCACGTTGTGGGTGGGGTTGTCGTGTGCTGACGGAACCGAACGCGCAATGACCATTACGTTGCCTGCTACGCGAGATCAAATGCGTCAATTCAGCGTGATCAGTGCGCTTGACTTTTTGCGAAAGTATTTGCTGGAACAGCAATAACTAATTGACACATTGTTGATGGCAAATCAGTATGCGTTTGTGTCAAAACTGCGACAGGTACACTTCATCGTGTAGCCCCCGTAGCTCAGTTGGATAGAGCAACGGCCTTCTAATCCGTAAGTCGCAGGTTCGATTCCTGCCGGGGGCGCTGTTTGCAAGCATGTGTCTACCGACCTCGCAGCATTGAGTGATTGACACCCCTGCGCCCTAGAATAGAAAGCCATGACTTATAAGAAGGGCGAGACCGTTATCTACCCCCAACACGGTGCTTGCATTGTTGAGGGAATCAAGAAGATCAACGCTTTCGGCTCTCGTCAGGAGTATCTCATCCTTCGCACGGTCATCAACGAAATGACTCTGCAGGTTCCTGTCGCAAAGGCCGATGAAGTAGGTGTCCGCCCACCCGTGTCAGCAGACGAATTGGAAGACCTCGTATCGGTCTTGTCCAAAGCCGATCCTCGCGTGCCATCTAACTGGTCACGACGATTCAAGAACCACCAAGAAAAACTGAAAAGTGGCGATGTCTATCAGGTTGCCGAAGTTGTACGAAACCTTGCCGCTCGTAACCGTGATGCATCGTTATCTGCAGCCGAGCGAACCATGTACGAACGCGCTCGAGTCAATCTCATCTCTGAAATTGCACCAGCACTAAAGGTGTCAAACGAAGAAGCGGAAGCATTTTTAAATGCCGCTCTTGAAAAGGGCGTTCTGAAGCCAGCCAAAGTGGTGAAGAAGAAGGCCGAAGCAGCACAGCCTGCAGATGACGACGCCGATGATGCGTCTGACGATACTGACGACTGATTTCAGTTTCTATTATCCTGACGCCGCCGTTGCGAACGCGTCGAGCAAACGATCAATCTGCTCATCGGTGATCACCAGCGGGGGACAGAATGTGTTCGCATCGTTAATCGCGCGAGTGATCGCTCCTAAATCAAGCATTCGGTCACGAATGGCAACCGCATCTTGATGTGAGTGAAGGCCCGCAGCCCACACGGCGCCTTCGCCACGTGCATGATCAATGATTCCGTCTTGTGCAAGCGCGTGCAGTCCGGCACCGAGTCGTGCGCCGATGTGATTGGCGCGCTCCAGCAAGTTTTCTCGTTCCAAAATTGCGATGTTGGCAATTGCGGCAGCACACACGCTTGCGTGTCCCGAATATGTGTAACCGTGACGCAAAAAGAAATTGGGGTCCGCTTCCAGTGCATCAACAACGCGTCGACCCATCACAACACCACCAAGTGGTTGATATCCAGAAGTGACAGCCTTTGCAAACGTGATCATGTCCGGAACAACATTGAAGTAGCTTGCGCCAAACCACGTTCCCAACCGGCCAAAACCAGTGATCACTTCATCAAAGATGAGAAATGCCCCGTGTTGATCGCAGAGTCGGCGCAGCGTTGCGAGATAGTCAGGGTGAGGTGGGAACACACCTCCGGCACCTTGTACTGGTTCTGCGATGACGGCCGCAAGATGCGAACTGTGTTCGGCCATCAAAATCGACAAGGCTTCCGTGTCGTCTGGGTCGACTTGTAATACTTCGGGGACTAGTGGTCCGTAGCCAACTTTGTTTGGTGCGATTCCTTGGGCGCTAGTGCCGCCGTAATTGGTGCCGTGATATCCGCGTCCGCGAGAAATAATGACAGTGCGCTCGGGATGTCCTGCTTGCACGTGTGCGAGTCGAGCCATCTTCATCGCGGTATCGATGGCCTCGGATCCACTGCCACAAAAAAAGACTCGTGATTGTTCAATGGGTGACAGAGACGAAATGATCTCCGCAAGCTCCTCTGCTGGAGCGGTGGTGAAGGGATCAAAAGCGGAGTACGACTCGATTGTGGACATTTGAGCTGCTACTGCATCGGCGATCTCTTTCCGCCCATGACCAGCAGCGCAATACCAGAGGCTCGCCATGCCGTCGACGAGCTCGCGTCCCTGGCTGTCCCACAGGAGAGCGCCCTCGCCACGGGCGATCGTGATGAACGACTGCCGGGTGGGCTTGGCGAATGGGTGCAAAAACCGTCCTGGCATGACCCAAACGGTAGCTGCTGGGGCGCCGCCGTGGCAGTGGGAATTTGGAAACTGCGGTTCATAGTGCGATAATGAGAACCATTCTCATTACTGGAGGCAAACCATGAATCGACGGGGACGACGTAGCGCAGCGATGGTGTCGTTGTGTGCTGTAGCGATAGTGATTGGGCTCACTGGGTGTGGCTCTGACTCTTCTAGTTCTTCTGATTCGCAAAGTAGTGACAGCTCAATGGCGCCGTCACCAGATGCTGTGAACATCGTGGCGACGAATTCCATCGTGGGAGCAGTGGTGAGTCAAGTGCTGGGTGAAGATGCCGTATCGGTGATTATCCCGAATGGAAAAGATCCGCATGACTATGAACCGTCAGCGCAAGACGTTGAAGAGATGATGAAGGCTGACCTCATCATTGAAACTGGACTTGCATACGACGTCGGTTTGGATAAGACGATTGATTCAGCTCGTGACAGCGGTGTGGCCGTTTTTACCATCTCCGATCACGTTGAGTTGAAGGACGTAGATGGTGATGCTGTTGCTGACCACAGTGAAGAAGAGCACAGTCACGAAGGCAAAGGCAGTGGTGAGGTGCATACCGAAGCGACGCCTGATCATGAAGGTCATAGTCACGAGGGTGACACCAGCGAGAAAGCACATAGTGAGGAAGACCACAGTGAGGAAGGCCATAGTGAGGAAGGCCATAGTCACGAGGGTGCTGACCCGCACTTTTTGAGCGATCCAGAAACAATGAAGCAGATGGTGCCTGCTCTCATTGAGGCGTTAGAAGAGGCAACGAACACAGATCTTTCTGCTGCAGCTGACGAACTGACACTGATGTTTGAATCAAGTCACACTGAAGTGTTAACCATCATGGATTCGCTCGGAGATGTTCCGTGCACCCTTGTCACTGGTCATGAATCAATGCGATATTTCGCCGATCGTTATGGCTGCGACATTGTGGGGGCGATAATTCCTGGATTGTCGAGTACCGCAGAGGCAACAGCCGGAGCGTTGGCAGATCTCAAAGAGAAGGCTGTCGAGGCGCAGGTTCGCGCAATTTTTGTTGACGAAGGAACTCCTTCGAAAGTCGCTGAACAAATCGCATCAGAAGTGGGAGTCGAGGTGCATGAATTGGCATCACACACCGTTCCCGACGAGGGCGGGTACATGGCGTATGTTGTTGCTATCGCCGATGTGATTGTTGATGGATTAACTGCTGAATGAATGACGCTTTTTGGGCTCCATTTGCTGACAACGAGTTCATGCGTCATGCCCTCGCGGCTGGCGTATTGGTGTCCATCTTGTGCGCATTCGTCGGAGTGTTCGTGGTTCTCCGTGGCATGGCGTTCGTTGGTGACGCATTAGCCCACGGAGTACTGCCAGGAGTCGCGGGCGCGATGTTGCTTGGTATTCCCGGCTTTTTCGGCGCAGCTGTTGGTGCGGGCGTTTTGATGGGGGGAGTGGGTCTCGTGACTCGTCGTTCACGACTATCAAGCGATACCGCCATCGGTTTGTTTTTTGTTGGCATGTTGTCATTAGGTGTCATTATGACGTCGCGATCGTCAACATTTAGCGGAGACATCACTCGCATCTTGTTCGGGGAAATACTCGGCACCACAACAACGCAGTTATGGTGGCAAGTGGTGGCGGTAATCGCTGTAGGGGCGACCGTGACGTTGTGTCATCGACCGTTTTTATTGCTCACCATTGATCCTGATCTCGCGCAAACATCTGGCTTCAACGCGAGCCGTTTCAATGTGGTGATGTTGGCAACGATTGCTGCCGCAGTGCTTGCGTCATTTCAAACTGTGGGAACGTTGTTGGTTTTTGGCATGTTGATTGCGCCCGCAGCAACCGCAGCATTGGTCTCGCGTCGTCTGTCCACAATGATTTTGGTTGCAGCAATCGTGGGTTCAGTGAGTACCTATCTCGGATTACTGATCAGTTTTCACGCCGACTTGGCTGCTGGTGCAACAGTGGTATTGGTCAGTGTCGCAATCTTTCTCATCGTGTTTGCGATCGCTGGCGGCGATCATCACGCACCTCCCACACACCCTGCACACGGAGCGCATCACTGATGAGCGCAGAAGTACACAACATCACCTCCGAGTCATTTATAGAGATGAACGACCTCGCCGTTGGTTATCACCGTCACGCTGTGGTGGACCATGTCAACGCACATGCCGGCCCCGGTTCTCTCATTGTTCTGATGGGCACAAACGGTTCAGGAAAGAGCACCATTTTGCGCACACTTGCTGGTCTTTTAGAGCCCATCTCAGGCGATGTGTCGGTGCTTGGAGACATGCCTGGTACCCATCATGCTCGTTGTGCGTACTTGCCTCAGCATCCGGCATCACTCACAACACTGCCACTACGTGCACGCGATGTCGTTGCGATGGGTCGTTTTCCGCGT
Organism: Ilumatobacteraceae bacterium; assembly: GCA_044340485.1. Taxonomy (GTDB): domain Bacteria; phylum Actinomycetota; class Acidimicrobiia; order Acidimicrobiales; family Ilumatobacteraceae; genus UBA2093. The sequence continues at coordinate 13,755 of JBIITN010000024.1, forward strand.
CTTGGAATGATCAGACGAATGGGTGCTGATGATCGGGCAGCAATTCATGACGCGATGGTGCGCATGTCGGTGCATCCCTTTCAGGACAAGCCTCTGCACGCGTTATCAGGTGGGCAGCAGCAACGTGTGCACTTGGCGCAAGTGCTCGCACGTGAGGCAGATGTATTGCTCCTCGACGAACCGACCGCTGGGTTAGACGCCCAGGGACGAAATGCCGTGGCTCGTGTGATTGCTGAGGAACGTGCGAGGGGGAGAGCAGTTGTGCTCGCAACGCACGATTTGAGCGATGCGGAACCTGCGGACCACGTGGTGCTACTTGCTCATCAGGTGATCGCACAGGGAGCGCCGCGCGATGTGTTGACGGATGACAATCTGCGCGCCTGCTATGGCTTTACCGATCGTCACTAGTTTCACTAGCTCCGATCATTAGGGCTTTACCGATCGTCACTAGATGCGTTCGATGATGGTGGCTGTACCCATGCCACCACCGGTGCACATCGTGACAAGCCCAGTTGACAGGTCACGACGCTCCATCTCATCAAGCAAAGTGCCAATCAACATTCCGCCGGTTGCACCAATGGGGTGACCTAGTGCCATGGCGCCACCATTCACGTTGACCTTGTCGGGCGAGACTCCCGTGTCTTTCAAAAACTTCAACACCACAGATGCGAATGCCTCGTTCACTTCGAACAAGTCGATGTCGTCAAATGTCATTCCAGCTTTTTTGACACACAGTTCTGCGGCTGGTCCCGGAGCGGTGAGCATGATGACCGGCTCGGTGCCGGCCACTGCGGTCATGATTACTCGTGCGCGTGGTTTCCATCCATGTGCTTTTGCATAGTCAGGAGATGACACAAGGACCGCAGAGGCTCCGTCAACAACACCCGAGGAGTTACCTGCGTGATGAACATGGTTGATCTGTGTGATGTGCGGGTAGGCAAGGCGTGCGGCTTGATCGAGTGAAAGGGTCTCGCCCTCGGGCACATACGCGCCCATCTTTTCAAAACTCGGAGACAGTTTTTGAAGATCTGCAATGGTTGTTCCAGCGCGCGGATGTTCGTCGTGATCGAGAGCGAGTGTGCCATCGTCATGGAAAATGGGAACGAGAGCTTTGTCAAAACGTCCCTCTGCGATGGCTGTCGCAGCGCGATTTTGGCTTTCAACCGCCAGAGCGTCGCATTGTTCGCGTGTGAAACCTTCAACTGTTGCAATTAAGTCGGCAGAGATGCCTTGTGGAACCATGTTGAATTGATCGCGGAGATGTCGGTTGTTTGCGGTGAAACCATCGGCATGAAGTGGTGCTGGTCGTGACATTGATTCCACGCCACCGCCAACGACAACATCTTGAAATCCCGACAAGATTCCCATCGCAGCAAAATTCACTGCTTGCTGACCTGAACCACAAAAACGATTCAAGGTGACACCGGGGGCTTCGAGTGACCAGCCTGCATCAAGAGCAGCCATGCGAGCGATATCCATTGAATGATCGCCAACACCAGATCCACATCCCATCACCACGTCATCGACATCTCGCGTTTCCAAGCCGTTGCGATCACGAAGAGCATTCAACACTTGGGCCAGGATGCGCTGAGGATGCACATTGTGGAGAGATCCAGTGTCTTTGCCCTTGCCGCGCGGCGAGCGCACCGCATCAATGATCCAAGCCTCGCGATTGCTTGCAGACGTCATGTCAACCCCCTGATCGTGTTGGTCATTCTTAGCAACAGCGAGAGAGCGTCATCGTGTTGGGCGCCACTGCACCATGTCTCGATTGATGTCGGACACACGCGTAACGCCTACGAGCGCCATTGTCATTGCTAATTCATTGCGAATCATGTTGAGTGCCATCGTGACACCACGTTCACCTGCGGCGCCAAGTCCGTACAAGTAGGCGCGACCGATGGACACGGCATCTGCGCCCAGTGCAAGAGCTTTGAAAACGTCTCCTCCACGACGAACGCCGCCGTCGCAGATAACGGTGATGCGTCCATTGACGGCTTGGGAAATTGGCTCGATGAGTTCAATGATTGGGGGAGAACCATCCAGTTGTCGGCCGCCATGATTCGACACCATGATGCCGTCAACACCGGCGTCAATTGCAAGAAGGGCATCGTCGACAGACTGCACCCCCTTCAATACGAGCGCACCGTTCCAGATGTCGCGCAACCATGCAACGTCGTCCCATGACAACGCCGGATCAAACTGGCTGTTGATGTAATCAGCCAGTGTTACTGCGGTTTCACCGTTCAAGTCTTTTCGCTCTGCAACCACCGCAAATGTGATTGGGTCATTGCGCAGAAAGTCCAATGTCCATGACGGGTGCAGAATGCCGTCAACAATTGTTCCTGGGCCGATCTTTGGTGGCAAAGTAAAGCCTCGGCGCACGTCGCGCTCACGTCGACCAAACACGGGCGTGTCAACGGTGAGTTGTAAACCCGCGTATCCGGCGCGTTGTGCTCGCAGCACCATGTCTTTCACCATGTCACGGTCACGCCACGTGTACACCTGAAACCATTTGTTGAGTCCATCAACTGAGCCGATTTCTTCAATCGATCGTGTGGCAAGAGTCGAGAGGCAATAGTCCAATCCAGCATCTCGTGACGCACGTGCGACAGCGAGCTCACCCTGTGAGTGTGCAATACGGCCGAAACCAGTCGGCGACAGCATGACCGGCATTGCCATCTGATGACCAAAGAGTGAGGTCGACAAGTCGATGTTGCTCACATCGCGTAACACGCGCGGCCGATATTCGATGTCGTTGAATGACGCAGAGTTTCGATACAGCGTCACCTCATCAAGTGCGGCTCCGTCGTAATAGTCGAAAATGCCACCAGGTAGTCGACGTTGAGCAATCCGACGCAGGTCGTCGATGTTTGCGGCTCGCGACAATCGACGCTCAGTGGGATTCCACTGCGGCACATCAAATCGAACTACCGAGCGAAATGCTCGGATCGCTTTCACGGTGTGTGTATTTCCGCCAATTAGTTGACGCGACGCTCGCGACCCGCCCAGAACGGTTCACGAAGATCCTTCTTCAGGATCTTTCCGCTTGGGTTGCGCGGAAGCATGTCAACGAAATCAACACTTGTGGGGCACTTGAATTTGGCCAACTGAGACTGAGCAAAGGAGATGATTTCCTCTTCAGTGACATCAGTTCCTGCTGCTTTCACAACGATTGCTTTTGGTGTTTCACCCCATTTTTCATGAGGTACACCAATGACGGCAACGTCTGCGATGGCGGGATGGCTCATCAATACGTTTTCGACTTCGGCTGGGTAAACGTTTTCGCCGCCCGAGACGATCATGTCTTTGACGCGGTCGTGGATGTAGACGTACCCGTCTTTGTCCATGTATCCAGCGTCACCTGAGCGGAACCACTTGTCGGGAGTGATGGCCTTGGCGGTTTCTTCTGGCATCTTCCAGTAGCCCTTCATCACTTGCTGACCGCGAATCCAGATTTCGCCGACTTCACCAACAGGCGTATCTTTTCCGGTGTCGTTGTCGACGATGCGCACTTCAACGCCAGGGCCTGGGATACCACATGAACGCAAGCGATGCTTGTTGGGTCCGTTCACATCGTGATCAGCTGGCGGCAAGTTGATGACCGCACCGGTTGTTTCGGTAAGACCATATGCCTGCCAGAAGTCGCACTTGAAAGTCTGCACGCTCCGCGCCAAGACATCTTCAGAGATAGGAGATGCGCCGTAGACAATGGTTTTCAGACTGGAGAAATCTGCCTTGTCGACGTCGGGAACCATCAACATGAACTGCAGTGCGACAGGCACCAGGAACGTGTGAGTGATCTTGTGTTGTTGAATCAGATTGACGACAACTGTGGGGTCAAGGTCACGCACGATGATGCTCTTGCCACCATCTGACATGCCGGCCACGGCCCATCCGCCGCCGCCAATGTGGAACAGCGGCATTGCGACCATGTTGACGGTGTCACGAGTGATGCCCCACATTTGCTTGCCGGTGTCGAGCATGCCGAACATGTTGTAGTTCGAGAGCATGACGCCTTTTGGACGACCGGTTGTTCCGCTGGAGTACAACTGAAACGCAACATCATCGATTTGCGAGACGGCACCTGGGTCGCCAGTTGGTTGTGCCGCAATCCATGATTCAAAATCTTCAAACTTTGGATGACCACCGATAACAAGAATCTTCTTGACGGTTGTCAACTTGTCGGCGATTGCGTCGATGATGGGGATGAAATCGGGTCCCACGACCATGACTTTTGCATCGGCATCATTGACGATGTATTCAACTTCAGGCGCTGCGAGTCGCCAGTTCACGTCGACACACACCGCATTCAACAATGCGGCACCAAAGAACGCATCGAAGTGAGCGATGCCGTTCTTGTCGAGAAACGCGATGCGATCTTGATTGCCAACACCGTTGGCGGCGAGACCGTTTGCGACGCGTTGAGCGCGTTCGTACATCTGTGCCCACGTGATCACTCGGTCACCTTCGACCAAGCACGTGTCATTTGCACGTGCTTCTCCGTGAATTCGGACGATGTCTGCAATGGATTGGACTGATGCTGTGCTCATAGTCACAATCCTAAATGCCCTATAGGAACTTGTCTACCGAGATTCACTGTTTCCTGTGGGGATTCACACGGCGTTACCCGGGGTCACTCCACGGGGGGAGTCTCGTCGCTTACTGTTGACCCGTGGTCGAGTGGATAACAGATTTCATTGACAGTATTGGCCTCGTCGGAGTTGCCGTATTAGTTGCTCTTGAAAACGTCTTTCCACCGATTCCATCGGAAGTCATTTTGTTACTTGCTGGATACAACGTTGAACTCAATCGATTTGGTTTCATCGGGGCGGTGATCGCAGCCACAGTTGGATCGATTATCGGCGCGTATTTCTTGTACGGCGTGGGGCGTGTGTTGAGCGAAGAGCGATTAGAAGCGTTATTGGCAGGTGTTGGTAAATATGTCGGTTTAAAAAAGAAAGACGTTTCCAAAGGATTCGATTGGTTTGAGCGCCATGAGGATCCGGTGGTGTTCTTTGGTCGACTTATTCCGGTTGTGCGCTCAGTGGTGAGCATTCCTGCTGGCGCAGCAAAAATGCCTCTTGTCAAATTCACACTGTTGACAGGTCTTGGCTCGCTGATCTGGAACACCGTGTGGGTATCGATCGGATGGGGTCTCGGGTCGCAATGGGAAAAAGCCGAAACGTGGGGTAGTTATCTGCAATACATCGTGATCGCGCTTGTTCTAATTGGACTTGTTGTGTTGGTCTTACGCGCGCGTCGTGCTCGCTCTTAGCATCATTTCTTGAAACGCGCTGTGAGTCGTCTAGCTCTGCTTGCTAGTGGGCCTGCATTGAATCCAAACCCGGCTATTCCGAGGACCAGTAGACCCATCAGGATGATGAGCGCAACTACAGCCGCAATCGCCAGCATCGATTGATTTTCATCACTGACATCTATTGGAACTGTTGGCTCTTCTGGTTCTGATGGCGTGTCTGGAGTCTGTGAAGCACCATCTTCGTCTGTTGAGGCGTCGACCGTCTCGTCGTGATCGGCGATGGCGCTTGAGTCAGGATTCTGAATGCCTGCCGACTGGTTGTTGCGGGAGCGACGGATTTTTGATGTGGTTTTTTCTTCTACTGGGCTGGCCGTTGGTGCTCCAGCTGCGGGAGTTTCAATGGATGCTGGTGATGCTGGAACAAACGTTGCCGACATTTCCGACGGATCTCCGCGGCCCGCCAAGTTGATTGGTATCACACGGAAAACGTACGGTTGCCCTCCCATCAAGGAACGCACAACCACAGTTGTTGACGTGCTCACCGTATCGTTGACGTCGTTCCACGTCGCTCCGTTGTTTGTTGAGTATTGAATGACATAGTCGGTGACAGGAGAACCTCCGTCATTGTCTGGTGCTGTCCAGGACAAATCAACTGATTGAATACCGCTTGTACCGCGTGGGATTCCGGGGGCTCCCGCAGTTGTTGATGGAGTAGCAAGCAATGGTGGCGTGGCAGTTCCCGCACCGTTTCCGTTAAACGCGCGAACGCGAACGTCATATTCCTCTCCGTTTTCGAGGCCCATTACTGTAAACGGATTTTCGGGGACATCACTCCATGTTGATCCGCCGTCAATGGTGTATTCGTAACGCGAAATTTCGCGACCACCATTATCAGACGGTGGATCAAACGCAATTCTCAAAGTTTCATCCGATGATGAGGCCGCGATGTTGCGCACATTGCCGGGTGTCGTTGACGGAACGAGACGGAAGCTTGTTGATGGCAAGCCGAGTGCTTCGGAGTGCAGGGCACGAACGGCGACGTCGTAGGTTTGCCCGTTGACAAGACCAGTGAGTCGGAAAGATTGTACGGAAGTTGACGGCGTTGTCATCGGGAATGCCATCACTGCGCTAACAATTTGCGAACGTAATGAAAGTGGCGCCATCACTTGTTGCGTGACGTCATTCCATGTTTCTCCGCCATCGATTGAATATTCAAAACCGTCAAGTTCTGTGCCGCCTGTGTCGGTTGGTGCGACGTAGCGAATGGCAATCTCACCATCGCCAGTCTCAGTAGCGGTAATTGTTGGCGCAGCCGGGGGTGCTGTTACAAGCTTGGCAACGCTATCGATACTGATTCCTGCGCCTCGGAAGTTCACTGCGCGAAGATCTACTTCGTATGCGGTACCGATTGTGACGTTGTCAATTTCAATCGGCGATGTATTTCCAGGTGTATTGGTCCATGTGCTGCCGCCGTCAAGAGAATATTGATAATGCGTGATTGGTGCACCACCAGTGTTCACAGGTGGTGTGAAGTGCACCATCAATGTTCCATTTCCAGAAGTCTTAGAGGTGATGGTTGGGGCGCTGGGCGTAGTTGCAGGAAGCGCAGGTGCTGGCTCTGATGCATCAGAGGCACCAATTCCATTTACCGTGCGCACGCGAACGTTGTACGTGGTGCCATTCGACAGCCCTGTAATCGTGAGCGGACGTTGGGTGCTTGCAGGGTTGCGTGTCACCCAAGTTTCTCCGTTGTCAATGGAGTATTCGATGTTGGATATCGGGTTACCACCGTTGCCCCCGAAGGTAATTGCCAGATGTACCGCGCCGTCGGCTGAAAGCACTTCTGTGATCTGGGGAGCATCAGGGATTGTTGCGGGGATGCCGGTTTGGGTGTTGCTTGTAACTCCAACTCCTCGAGCATTGATGGCGCGAATTGCAACCGTGTACGAAGCTCCATTTACGAGGCCTGAAATCGACAGCGGAGACGTAGTACCCGTGGCAGTGGTCCATGTTGACCCGCCATCAGTTGAGATTTGGTATCCGCTTACTGGAGCCCCACCGTTACCACCGGGAGTAAAGGCAATCTCAAGAGATTGATTACTTCCAGTGATCGACGTGATAGTAGGTGCGAGAGGCGGACCAGACGGCATCACCGCAGAAGTCGTTGACGGTTCACTTTCAGACACTGTGTTTATGGCGCGTAGACGTACGTTGTATGTCGTTCCATTAGTAAGGCTCGGGATGACAATCGGACTTTGTGTCGATGATGGACTTAGGGTCGTCCATGTCGCTCCATTATTGGTCGAGTAGGCATAGTTTGTGATCGCGTCACCACCATCACCATTGGGAACAAATGCGACGACTGCACGTGAGTCCTCACCAATGACGGATGTAATTGTGGGAGCTTCGGGGGGCGCAGCTGGAGTTACCGAGAACGACGTGCTTGGAGAACTCGTACCCATGGCGTTGAGTGAACGAACTCGCACTCCGTATGAGGTGCCATTGACGAGGTTGCTCAACGTGAGGGGACTTATGTCCGAAGCCGGCGAACGCGTCGTCCAAGTATTGCCATTATCAATTGAGTACTCAATATTGGAAATCGCTGCACCATTTGTTGCACCAAGGTTGAACACAACCGTCGCGGAAGCGTTGCCACGTGTAATCGACGTGATTGTCGGTGCAGATGGCACTCCAGCGGGCATTCCGGTTGACGCTGCACTGTCATCACCTGCACCTTGTGAATTCACCGCACGCAATTTGACTGAGTATGACACGCCATTGGTGAGACCAGTGATTGTAAGTGGGCTTTGAGCGGAGGCAGAACTCTGCTGTAACCATGTTGTGCCATTATCCAACGTGTATTCAACATCTGAGATCGCGTCGCCACCGTTTGCGCCCAAGGTGTATGCGACAGTCAGAGTGGTGTTACCGCGAGCAATGTTGGCGATTGTGGGAGCATCTGGAGCACGTGCTGGCGTCAATGTGGTCGCGCTTGAGGCTGGCCCAACTCCAAGTTCATTACGTGCGCGAATTTGTACACGGTAATCGGTGCCATTTGTTAGTTCCTGAACCGTGATGGGGCTTGTGGGTGCAAGCACAGTTGTCCACGACTCACCGTCGTCGAGTGAATAGTCAATTCCACTTACTGTGCGACCTCCATTGTCGCTGACCGAATATCCGATGTTGATTGTCTCATCGGACACAGTTGACCCAGAGATGGTTGGAGCACCAGGAATGCGGCCCGCACTTTGCGTTAGAGAGTTACTCGCAACAGCATCGTTAACGCCGCCACTGTTAAGATCAACTTGAGAGTTAATCGCGGCGACTTCAATAGTTTTTAGCGCACCATTAGTTAGACCTGAGATCACAAATGGACTATCTATTGAGGTTGGGTTGAGGGCTATCCAAGAACCACCGTCCACTCGGTATGCAAAGTTGGTAATAAGTGCTCCACCGTTGTCTTGTGGTGGTTCAAACTCGACAACAAGTGCTCCGTCACGAGGCGCCAGTCGAGTTAGAACAGGCGCACCGGGAACTGTGGCGGGGGTACCGCTCGTGCGACTCGCCATCCCAGAGCCACGTGCGTTGACAGCCCGCATCTTAATTGGATATGTCACGCCGTTGACTAGTCCAGAAATCTCAAGCGGGCTTTGGGTGGATGCTGGAGAGCGAGTTGTCCACGTGTCGCCATCGTCGATCGAGTACTGAATGTTCGTGATAGCGGAACCGCCGGATGATCCCAGTGCAAATGCGAGTGATACGGCGCCATCAAGCGGAGTAGCGGACAGGATGACTGGCATCGATGGCGTTGTTGCGGGTGTTCCCTGAACTTGAGATGACGATGCCCCAGCGCCAAATGAGTTAATTGCACGAATAATGATGTTGTAAGTCGTTCCATTGGCGAGATTTTCAATATCAAACGAACCAGTATTGAGAGCGGTGCTTTCTGGAGTCCATGACGCACCGTTGTCGAGGGAATACTCATAGTTGATGATGTTGCTGCCACCGTTATCGCTTGGAGCAATAACGGAAAGTGTGAGGCTTCGACTGCCTACGGATACATTTGAGATGGAGGGTGCACCAGGTGTGGTGGCGGGAATGGCCGCAATTACGTTTGACGGCGCGCCGTTGCCCCGATCATTGATGAGGGCGATACGTACGTCGTATGACTGACCATTGTTTAGTCCGCCAATCACCAGAGGACTCTCCGACGAAGCAGATGAGCGCACCGTCCAGCTTGTTCCGCCGTCGAGTGAATAGCGAACATTCGAAGTGGCGTTCCCACCGTCAAAGCCTTCAGTGAAGAAGACGGTCAACTTCTGATTACCGGACGAGATTGAAGCAATAGTTGGGGCGTCGGGAACGCGTGACGGAATCGCGGACGAGGCAGTTGATTCTGCTCCTGAACCCGTACGGTTTACTGCACGCACCTTTACTTGGTACGAGTTGCCATTAACGAGTGAAGAGATTGCAAATGAGGTGTTCGCAGTGTTGCTAGAGCGCCACGTGACACCGTTGTCGGTGGAGTATTCGAAAGCAATGACGCTGGCGCCACCGTTGTTTCCTGGTGAAACTGTGACAGCTAGCGCACCATCTTGAGGAATTACAGACGAGATAGTGGGAGCGCTAGGAGTTGTGGCCGGAGTCGCTGCTGTCGCAGTTGACGATGCCCCCGGGCCTTTGGCATTGACCATGCGAACACGAACTTGGTATTCGGTTCCATTCGTCAGTCCGGTGATAACGAGCGGACTTGACGTCGTCGCTGTCGTTGGAGTGACCCAATTGGTTCCGTTGTCGACCGAGTATTCAATGTTGGTTGTCGGGTTACCACCATTGAATCCCTGCGTAAATCCGACTGACAGACCTCCGTCTCGTGATGTTATTGAGTTGATTACCGGGGTACTCGGCGGAGCAGCGGGACGGCCAGCAACGGTGTTGCTTGCCGCACCACTTCCTTGGATGTTGACTGCACGAACTTTGACAGAGTAATCCGTGCCGTTTGTTAAGCCAGAAATAACTATTGGAGACTGGGGGCTTCCAGGAGAACGCGTGGTCCATGTCTGTCCGCCGTCCGTTGAGTATTCGTAGTTTGTAACTTCTTCGCCGCCATTGTTAGTGGGGGTAGTAATTACGACAGATAGAGAGCTGTTTGAACCCGTTATCAAATTGATTGTTGGCGCACCCGGAACTGCCGAGGGTTTTGCCGACCGAGCTTCACTTGCTTCACTAACACCATTTGCGTTGCGAGCACGCACCATCAGTGTGTACGTCGTGCCGTTTTCTAGTGGGATTGGAGTTGCGTTTTCGTCGCTCTTGAAGGACGAGACAACGATCGGCATGGCTGTAGATGCTGGGTCAACTGCAACCCATGTCCCAGCTTCGCCGTTGTCTATCAAGAATTCGTAGTTAGTAACGGCTGTTCCGCCAGTGCTCGTTGGTGCCATCACGAACAAAGTTAATGTTTGATCAGAACTTCGGATTGTCTGCAGAGTCGGTGCGCTTGGAGTCGTTGATGGAATTCCCGATGAACCCAGACTTGCAACTCCAGCACCGCGGACATTGACGTGACGCAATTTCACTGAGTACGACACTCCGTTGGTAAGTCCCGCCACTGTGATGGGACTCGTCGCTTGGTTTGCCGTTGTCCATGATGTTCCACCATCAAGTGAATATTGCGTTGAAGTAATTGGAGCACCACCAGTTGTGCCAGAGGTAAACGCAACTTCAAGTGAACCACTGCCGATCAGTGAATCATCCTGACGACGTCCGCCAGTCACGGACGTAATAGTTGGAGCGCCAGGTGGAGTAGACGGAATTGCGCTAACGGCTTCACTCGAAATACCGGAACCGCGACTGTTTACACCGCGGACTTTCACTAGATACGTCGTGCCGTTAGTTAGATTCGCAATCTCGATAGGACTTTGGATTGATGGTGGATCACGTGTGATCCAAGTTGCTCCGTCATCAATCGAGTACTCATAATTGGTTACGGTTCGTCCGCGTGGTGGAGCCTGCGAGAATTCCACCCGCAGAGATTGGTTCCCGCTCACGATGTTGGCGATTGTTGGCGCTCCAGGAACATTCTCGGGAGTTCCCTCTACAGCGGCGCTAATGACGCCCGAACCTTGCGCATTTACGGCTCGAATGCGAATTGAATACGTGGTTCCGTCAGTTAGTCCAGTAAGCGTCATGGGAGACGCAGTAGTTGCGGGTGAACGCGTCGTCCATGTTGTTCCGCCGTCAGTCGAGAATTCGTAATTGGTGACTGAGTTGCCGCCATCAAAATTTGGAGCGGTAAATGCAATTGCGAGTGTCCCTGGATCTGGCGTAATCGACGTGATGGAAGGAGCATTGGGTACGGTGGCGGGTCTCCCGACAACCGTTGCTGACGCCACGCCGATGCCTTGAGAGTTGACAGCACGGACTTGAACCTCGTAATCAGTTCCGTTTGTTAGCCCAGACACAACCAGCGGGTTTGAGCCAGATGTAGGTACGCGGGTTGTCCAAGTTGTTCCACCGTCAGTTGAGTATTGGTAGTTAGTGATTGGTGCTCCACCGGTGAAGCCATTTGAGATAGTTACTGTGATGCGACCGTTGGAGCCAGAAATTGAAGATATCGTCGGAGCATCTGGAACAGTTGCGGGTGTGCCATCCATCGCAGCACTCGCACCACCGGCACCCTGGGAGTTGATTGCGCGAATTCTTACTGTGTACGTGGTTCCATTGGTGAGACCGTTAATTGTGATCGGACTTGATGTGGTTGCGGGTGACACTGCAACCCACGTTTCACCATCATTGATTGAGTATTCATAGTTGATTGGAATTGCGCCACCGGTCGCACCCGGGGTGAATGACACTGTGAGAGTGCCAGGTGATGGCGCAATTGAAGTAATTGTGGGTGCACCAGGAGTTGTTGCGGGTATTGCGGTGACAGATGCGCTTGCATCCCCAGCACCACGAGAGTTGACCGCACGTACGCGCACTTGGTAGCTCTGGGCATTAAGTAATCCGGTGATAGTGAATACTCCACTGGTATTGACTGGACTAAGCGCGGTCCATGTCAGGCCATTGTTGGTGGAGAACTGGTAGTTCGTAATAGCCGTTCCACCATCGAATTGCGGTGCGCTTACCGTCACGCGGAGACGTTGTGATGATGGCTCGATTGAGGTGATGGAGGGGGCATCCGGAGTGCGAGACGGAGTGCCAGTCTGTGTCGCGCTAGCTCCACTCACGCCGGCAAGGTTCACCGCACGGATACGAACCGTGTATGCAGTGCCATTAGTCAGTCCACTGATCACCCAAGGGGATGCAGTAGAAGATGGTGATCGAGATATCCAGGTGGAGCCATTAAACGAATACTCATAGTTAGTGATGGGTAACCCACCGTTGTACGACGGCGCATTGAAGGCAATGTTTAAAGTGCCATCGCCAGTTGTGAGGCTGGTGATGGTAGGGGTGTTAGGTGCTACGCCTGCTGTGGCAATGATCGGTGAACTTGAAGATCCTGAGCCGCGAGCATTGACTGCGCGCAATACGACCGTGTAACTCGAACCGTTTGTTAAACCAGTGATCGCAAAGCTGTTAGATGTAGAAGCAGGTGAACGTGTGATCCACGTTGCGCCGTTATTTAATGAGTATTGATAATTCGTTATGGGGCTTCCACCATTACTTGCAGGTGCGTTGAATGCCAGGGTTAGCGTTCCGCTAGCACTCGGTGTTATTGAAGTGATCGTTGGTGCCTCCGGAGTGGTGAACGGAGTAGCTTCCATCGAGTTACTTGTTTCCCCTGCACCCTGGGTGTTGACCGCGCGAATGATGACCGAGTACGAAGTGCCGTTATTGAGTCCTGAGATCGTCAATGGGCTATTAGCCGAAGTCGGTGCTCGTGTCGTCCACGTCGTACCACCGTCCAGTGAATACTGATAGTTCGTAATGGCTGAGGCCCCGCGACTTGTTGGTGGATTAAATGCAACACTCAGACTTGCGTTGGCCGTCGTAATGGATGTGATAGTGGGTGCCGACGGGTAGGGACTCACTAATTCGTCTGCCGAACTCACAAATGAGCTCGCATTCACATCGCTCACGGCAGCAACTCTGAATCGGATCGTCTCCCCGGGGGTAAAGCCGGGAACTGAGGCTGAAGTAGAGGTTGAGACACCATCGTTAACCCACACCCAGGTCTGGCCGCCGTTACGCGAATACTGAAGAACGTAATCAGTTGGTGTTGGCCCTGATGTTGGCGGAGTCCACGAGACCGCCGCTGTGCTTGAGCGCGTAGAAAGTACGATGTTAGTGACTGGCTCTGGCGCTTCGCCGCCTATGTTGAAACTTGCACTTGCATAGCCGACAGTTTCGGACGCCCCAAAATTAAAAGCACCGGCGCGACCTTCGTAGCGGAAGTACCAGCGATTTGCTCGAGGATTGACAGTAAAGCTGGCGAGATCGGAATAACCCGCTGAAGAAGATGCGATGGTTGAGACTGTCCCAGTGGCAACATTGACGCGGGAAATGGTTGAGCTGTTCTGCGCGTACGCGAGGTGTAGTTGGCCACTGAAATACTCAATCACTCCCCACGTTGCCCAGTTTTCTGCTCCTTGAAGAGCAGGCATCGAAAATGAACCGTAGCTAGTTACTTGTCCGCTTGGCACCGAGACGTCATACAGAGTGTTGTTGGCCCACACTGCGACACGTCCATACCCGGAGAAGAGAGCGCCGGAGCCGCTCACAGCGATAGGTGATGACAAAGTAATCACGGTCGAAGTCTGGGCGCCGGTACTGTCATTGAGCAAAGTCAACGTCGTGAGGTTGCCAGTTCGTGAACTGTTCAAGTTAAACGCGTATGACTTGAGAGCTTTCACATCGGTGACGATGGCATCCATCCATGTTGAGTTTTGTGATGCGACAACTGTTGGACTTCCAAGAGACGTAATGTCAAAACGACCGAGAGCAGTGTCGCCATTCACCAATACACGACTTGTGGTTAGCGCAATACCACCGCGATCGTCGCCGACTGTTGAATTGATGTCGACTGCAGTGATGTTATTCGTTGTGAGAGATTCAAGTTTGAAGACACCTTGTCCCGCAGCCCATCGCATGGTCGGTGAGTTCGTTGCGCTCACTGGCCCTGTGTTGCCGGCAGCGTCAGATGTCGCGTCTGGCGCAAGCTGTACGTACACCGTTCCGTTTGTGGGAGATTGGTGTGAGACGGACACTGTGTAGGTCGAACCCGAACCCGTAACCGACAGCGAGTCCCAATTGAGAGACGTTCCAGCGACGGTGAAATCACTAGCAGTTAAGCCAGTGACGTTTTCAGAAAATGTCAGCGTCCATGATTGCTCGGTTAGATCGTTGGGAGAGTTTGTGTTTGCAGTGAAAGAAATGAGACTTGGCGCATTGACGTCGCGTGATACCGAGGATGATTGGACAAATCCTTGAGCATTGAAAGCTGTGATTGTTCCCGAACTGAGATTGCTGATGTACCCTCGCGATCCATCAGGAGCCATTGCAATACCCCATGCTGCACTTCCAGCCGTAACTGTTCCACTATTTAGTGCGTATGTTGAAGCATTAAACCACCGCAGGCTCTGTCCTCCATAGCTGACGACATAAACCGTTTGATCGTCGAGAGAGGTGATGATTCCCATGGCTCCGGTGATCCCGGAAACCGTTCGAATAACAGTGTTATTCGTTGTGTCAATGACAGAGACTGAACTGCTGCTGTAGTTTGCGGCATATACGCGTGTGCCCGATCGGTTAATCCCGACTTCATGCGGTGACAATCCGACAGCTATGTGCGTTGTGACGCTGTTGCTAGTGAGATTAATAACTGAGACCGAACTGCTGCCAATGTTCGCAGTGTAAGCGGTGCGTCCGTCTGGACTGATCTTGACGTTCCATGGAGCGCGACCAAGGTTTACCGTACTTGAAGCGATATTTGTGCTGGTATTTATTATTGAAATTGAGGATCCGCCATAGTTAGCTACCACTACTTTTGAACCGTCTGGCGATATAGCCAAGCCGACTGGATTTCGTCCAACGGTGATGGTTGCAACGACCGTATTTGTAGAGGTGGAAATCTTTGACACCGTGTTAGAGCTGTAGTTTGCAACATATACAAATTGCCCGTCGGGCGACACTGCGATACCGCGCGGGGTGGTGCCCACAACGATGTCTTGAATCACCGAGTTGTTAGAGGTGTTAATAACGCGAACTCTCTGGAGTCCTTCGGAAGCCACGTACAGCTTGGTTCCGTCAGGATGCACCGCAGAGTACATCGTGCTGCTGGTTGAAATGTTTGCGGCGAAGGAATTTTCCGCACCGCCGGACGCGG
Source organism: Ilumatobacteraceae bacterium (assembly GCA_044340485.1). GTDB lineage: Bacteria > Actinomycetota > Acidimicrobiia > Acidimicrobiales > Ilumatobacteraceae > UBA2093. Next base: position 29,345 of record JBIITN010000024.1, read on the forward strand.
GTCCTAGGGTTCCGGCTCGGTCGGTGACAGATGCATTGTTGATTCGTAACAAGACTGTTCCATCCGAACAACTATTCGTAGCGATTGAGAAAACATTTCCTGGTTGTGTTCCTGTGATTGTGTAGGTGCAACCCGTAGCGGTGCCAACATTTGTGATGTCAGCGTCGGTGAATCCAGTGATAGGTTCGTTGAACGTCAGTTGGAATGTCAATGTCTGGGAATTGCTGGGCGAAGTTGGCGTAGAGGTGAAGGTCGCGGTAGGGGCTCCCGGGAATCCGTCGACGTATCGTGATGCTGCGGTGACAGCTGCGGTTGGTCCGGCGTTGCCGGCTGTGTCGGTGACAGCGTTGGCGGCGAGTCGCAGGTCAAGTGTTCCATCACCACAGCTTGCAACGGTGACGTTGATTGTTGTTCCTGTTGCTGAGGCGGGGGTGATGACAC
>JBIITN010000004.1:0-94831 GCA_044340485.1 Ilumatobacteraceae bacterium
CCACTGAACTTGGTTATGGACATCCTTTTGCTCTGTATTTCCTCGGGCGGGGAGGAGTGCTGGGAAATGTTGACGCCGACGTTGTGGCTGCTGCATTTGCCTTCTTCGAACCCGCCATGGTGCGCACGATGTGGGACATGGCGCGACAGACAGCAGATGCTGACTCAGCGGTCAAGCAATATGCCAACTTATGTGGCGCGTACGGCGAAGATCACCTCGCGGGTGTGAGTGGACTTGAGCGCTTCAATGAATTGGCCGAGAAGGTCATCGATGCCGTTGACGTGACGGGATTAAGTCTGTTTGCGGGATGGCGCAAGGTGTCACGACCAAGTAATGCCGCTGCTCGGGCGTATCAGAACCTTCATGTGATGCGCGAGTGGCGTGGCTCAGCTCACATTTGTGCAGTGGCCGCAACTTGCATGTCACCGCAGGAGGCCATCGTGACAGGAGCTGGCAGTCAGGATGCCGGACTCCAGACTGCACAGGCATTCGGTTGGGCAGGAGACTGTGGTGACGTGTCGGGTCTCGCCGCCACTCGACAGGCGGTGGAAGACGCCACCACAAAGATGCAAGTGAATGCCTACAGCGTGTTGTCGCCGTCTGAGTTGTCTGAATTTGTCGACCTTGTGAAAGCCATTCAGGCAGGTCACACGGCCTGACCAGTCCCACGGGGGACAACAAACGAAGCAACCGTCAAAGCCCTGTGGTTATTGGCGTTTCCTTCTACCAACATAAATTACATAACGAAGATTATGGGCGTATAGATGATTGAGTGATAGGGATTGCCGCCTCTAGCAACCAGTCCAAACATTCACGCAGTGACTCTTTGCTCTGAGGCCCACCCTGGTTCACGTCGTGCTGGACATCTTGAACTGCACATGCCAATACATAAATCTGATCCTTCAGTGCATCTATTTCTTCGCGAGCTACGACCAATTCATTTTCGGACAAGGCCAACTCGTCTGCACGTTGGCGCGACACCCAATCCCATTGTCGACACGCTTGACTGCAAAACCTCTTTGGACGTCCTGGACCTTCTGGGGCTGGGAGCACCATCCGGCACCATTTGCATCGGGGATACCCGCTCGTGTCATCACGCTTGAATTTCGTCATGACGTAAATCGTACGGTGGCAGTAATGTCCCGGTGTGGAATCTTCAGAGACAATGCGTGCACGCTTGGCATTGCTGGATCCCCCTCATCGTCTCTTTGCGTCAGATAATGCCAGTGGTATTCATCCTGATTATCTCGTTGCGATGACTGAGGCAAACGATGGGCATGCACTCGCCTACGGCTATGACCGCTATACGAAGGATGCAATTGAGGCGTTTCGTGATTTGTGCGGCCTCGATGTTGAGATTCTCTTTTGTTTCGGTGGCACCGGAGCAAATGTTGTTGCTCTCTCTGTGTTGCTTGACAAAGCAGAATCTGTCTTATGTTGTTCGAGTGCCCATATCGCAGTAGATGAAACGGGAGCACCAGAGAGAAATCTTGGTGTGAAATTACTGACTGTGATGCGAGCCGACGGCAAGTTGACTGCGTCAGACATTGACAATGCTGCCCGACAATTAGGCAATGTCCATCACACTCAACCTGGAGTTGTGTCAATCTCACAACCCACAGAAATGGGAACGTTGTATTCGATTGATGAGATGCGATCAATTGTCACTACTGCACATCGTTACAACATGCGTGTTCATGTTGACGGGGCACGCATGGCAAATGCTGTTGCGTCACTAGGCAACGACGCCTCTCTTTTTCGCAGGATGACTTTTGATCTCGGTGTAGACGCTGTGAGTTTTGGTGGCACAAAAAATGCAATGTTGAATGCTGAAGCTGTTCTTCTCGCACCACATCTTGCGTCCCGGCGTGGCGCCTTCTTGCATAAGCAACACACACAATTGCCATCCAAGATGCGCTTCAGTGCGGCGCAGTTCAACGTTGCACTTCGCACTGGTCTGTGGTTGCGCACCGCGAAACACGCAAATACTGCCGCTCAGCAATTATTCACATCTCTGTCTGATATCTCCGCTTTATGCCTCTCTCCTCCCATTGTGAACAGCCTGTACCCCACGCTCGGCGATCCAGCAAAGACGCTGCTGCAGGATTGGAGCTTCTTTTGGGACTGGGACGTGTCACTACAGCAAGTGCGATGGATGACATCTTGGGACACCGATCTCGAGGACATCACGAGGTTTTCCACAGCCATACGTCTTGTGTGTACAGGCTCCTGACATCGTGATGCCTTTTGCAGTACTCCTTCAGCCCTAACTGTGATGCGGTGAGCCGTCGGTCACATCGACAGTTTTTTAATTGTCTGTAGTGGTCAAGTATTCTTGCGTCTAGAGGTGTTTTGGGGAACATCTCTACCGAGATCTGAGACAACACAGCAAGACCAAAGGGGGTTGTATGGCTGCAGGTGATCTGTTTCCGTTGCGTATTTGGGACGACCAGTCATGGGCTGATGGAGCGGAGTGTCGTGGGATGTCCACTGTCTTCTTTCCTCCTGCTGCAGAGCGACCGCAAGCACGTGAGCGCCGCGAGGCACAAGCTCGACAGGTATGTCAGGACTGCGTTGTGTTGGATGATTGTCGTGATTTCGCGCGCCGTAATCGCGAATACGGATTTTGGGGTGGCGAATCTGAAGAAGAACGCCATGCGGCTGGTTATCGACTGATTGCACCGATTGGGGTTCGTGCTCGAAACGTCGGCTAATGCGTTCTGCGAAGAACAACTGACATCCAGCCGTCAATTGTGAGTGCGTCCACTACGTCGCACCACGAATAATTCACTTGCACGCTCTCCCATTGTTCTGCGCGCATTCCTGACAACAAAACAAGCGAACCGACACGTGTCAATGTATGAATGTTCGTTGCAATCTCGCGTAACACTGGGGCCAAGATGTTGGCCAACACCACATCAAATGCATAGTGCACGTGCATGGGCGAAGCCACCCACAACACCTGCACGTCGTTCACGTGTGCGTTCCGGGAAACGACCGCTTTGGCGCTGTCAGCGATGTCGTATGCACTCACAAGACAACTTCGTGTTCGTGCCAACGCAATGCCGAGCACACCCGAACCACACCCATAATCAAATACGGTGCTTTTGTTGTCGACGTACTTCCTTGCCAAACGTAATGCGCCAATTGTTGTGGGATGATTCCCGAGTCCAAAAACGTCCTCCGGGTCGATTGCGATATCGACCACACCAGCAATCTCAGCGACATCATCTTTCTGCCACGAAGGCACAAGTCGCAAAGACTCATCAATGAATACTGCTTGTGCGAATTCCCGCCACCTATCAGCGATGCTTCGTTCTTCAACCAGTTTTTTCAATCGAACATGAGGAAATGCCAACGTCACATCTTGTGACAATTGATCGACTTTGTCGCCGTATGAGGTACGTAATTCAATGACATCTGTACTGGAGTCATTCCCGTGGTCGATCTCTTCAATGGCCGCCACTCCCCGACTCCATAGATAATCAGCAACTATCTCAACCTCTGATCGAGGCACCAACAGTGACAATAGGTGCCAATGTTTCGAGGAGCTCATGTCATGACGCGCAATGACGGGTTGAAAAGGAAAGGAGTTCTCAGTCGAGACGACGCATTTCTTTTTTGAAGCGCGCCGCCTTTGCTACGTAGATGTCGGCACTCATCTTGATGTCTTCAGCACGTGCACGACCTTCTTTGATAACAGCAGGTGCACCAACTGCGAGCGCCCCGGATGGTACGTGCATGTTGTTGAGCACCACCGCATTTGCAGCGACAATTGCGCCTGTTTCCACCACCACGTGATGGAGAACGACAGAACCTGATGACACCTGCGCGCCGTCTTTGATGATGCAACCCTCAAGATGCACAATATGGCCGATCACGCAATCGTTACCCACCGTCGTGAAAGACCAGGGTGTTGTGTGTACAACGGTGCCATCTTGAATGCTGCTGCGCTCCCCGATGTGTATCTCGCCATCATCACCACGCAATACAGCGTGTGGCCAAATCGAACTATGAGCCCCGATCTTCACGGCGCCGATGACGACCGCATCGGGGTGGACATAGGCATCCGGGTGAATTTCAGGTACAAGATCTCCAAGTGAATAAATTGCCATACCCAACAAGGTAGCAATCACCTCTTCCAGAAATGGCGGCGGCGGCATTCCTCAGATAGCGTGACACGCCTATGTCACGGCGAATAGAGATTGAACTCACGAGCAAACGCGACGACGGCACGTGGACGTGGCGCGCTGCAGGAGCGCGTGAACCCAAAGGCGTCGTATCAGATGCTCTTGTTCCCAATGGAACCGCCGTTCACGCAGTTGTACGTGCCGATGTAGAAACCGACCTTGACGGTACGCGAGTATTGAGTATCGCCCTTCCAAAACAAAAGGCAGAAAAATCAAACACCTTGCAACTGTTGCCCAATGAAAAACCTTTTGAGGCTGTCACAAAACAACTCAGTAAAAAAGATCGCGACAACAAACGTGGACGTCGTGACAAAAAAGGTCCTAGTGCTGGCAAGCCCAATCGCCCACGGTTTGAAACACCACCCGAAGTACCCATGCGTCCGAAACCAAAACGACTCAAGGCTGGACGTATCCATGTCGACGAAGTGCTTGCGACGCTTCCCGAAGCGCAACGAACGATTGCAGAAACAGTGTTGCAGGGCGGCATTCCGGCTGTGAGAGCTGCAGTAGAAGAACAAAACAAGAAAGCTATTGCCGAGGGTAAGGAAAAGATCCCCGCAGACGGTCTTGTGACTATGGCCGAGCAGTTACTTCCGAAATTGCGTGTTGCTGAATGGCGTGATCGTGGCGAAGCTGCAGCCAAAATCATTTCCGACATTGACCTACGCGATCTTCGGTCTGTTGTAGTAGCGGCCGCTGATCCTGTCATCGCACGCGATGAAACAACTCGCGAATTAGCGAGCCAATTGAAGGTGGCTCTTGCTGACAGACAAAAGACAGAACTGGATAACTGGTTGCAAGATATTCGCGCTGCAGTAGAAGTTGGTCGCGTGGTACGTGCGCTCAAGTTGTCATCTCAGCCTCCCAAAGCCGGTGTCCCCTTCCCAGCCGATCTTGCATTGCAATTGGCAGCTGCTACGTCAGCCAGCCTCACCACCGATGCTCCGTCAGAGCGTTGGATCACCGTATTGGAGGCCGCAGCCTTCTCGCCGATTCGTGCGCAGGTCATCCCTCCGCGGCCAACTGAGAACGTCACAGCGGATCTAACGAAAACAGTGACGCGATTGGGTGTACTCATGCCCCAGATTGCTGCACTGTATGGCGTTGAGGTCGATCCCAAAGCACCCGCGCCCCGTCCACTTCGTGTGCAGCGTGATCCCAAAGCGGTCAAATCTGGAAAACCCGCCAAAAAAGATGTGCCCGACAAAAAACAAACTTCTGGGAAAAAGCAAGAATCCGGAACTAATGATGCGCCCGCCAAACAGGACGAGCCGATATCACAAGATGTGTCGACAGATCATATTGCTCCAGTGGAAAATGATGCACCTGTTTCGGAAAAGGCGCAAGACGCCGAGACTGATACCGTTTCTTCATGACCGAATTTGCCACCTATGAACGCCGAGGCTCCGTTGGAGTCATCACCCTCAATCGTCCAGAAGCTCGTAACGCAATCAATGGTGATGTCGCCAGCGCATTAGAGGCTTGTATCGATCGTCTAGAAGACGAAGATGGTGTGTGGTGTGGAGTTCTCACCGCAAATACCGAGGGACAAAACAACCCAGTCTTTTGTGCTGGTGCAGATCTCAAAGCAATTAATTCCGGTAATGCTTCCGGTCTAAGTACTGAACGTGGCGGATTTGCAGGGTTTGTGTATCGCGATCGCAAAAAGCCCGTGATTGTCGCAGTTGACGGACTTGCAACTGCTGGAGGCTGCGAAATCGTGCTCGCGGCAGACATCGTTGTTGCGTCGAAGAACTCAGCTTTTGGTCTTGCAGAAGTGAAACGCAACCTAGTTGCCGGAGCCGGCGGGCTGTTCCGTCTTCCGCGCGCTATCGGTAAATCAGCTGCAATGGAAGTAATCCTTACTGGTGATCCACTCCCCGCTCAGCGTGCATACGAACTCGGATTAGTAAATCGTCTCACTGAGCCAGGTAAAGCACTAGAAGCAGCAATTGAAATCGCTGAAAAGATCGCAACGTCTGCCCCACTTGCTGTGTGGGAAAGTCGCAAAATCGTAAATGCATCTCAATACGAAGATGATGAGACGCTAAAGAAAATGAGCAACTCCGCGATGGAAATTGTGATGAATTCTGAAGACTTAAAAGAAGGCCTCACAGCGTTTATCGAAAAGCGTTCTCCACAGTGGAAAGGCCGCTGACCACTAGTTCAGTGTCTTGCCCACTGTGATCATCTGGGCCACCAAACCATGACGCTCGAAAAGGTTCTTTGTGGAGCGATCTCCAGGAAGCGCTGCGGCGTTGATACGTAACCCTCCGCGTTGTGTGATTTCAGCGAGGGCCACCTCCATCATTGCGCTCCCAATGCCCACACCTCTTGCGTCTGGCTGAACGTAGAGAAGGTCAATAAACCAACCGCGTTCGCCGACGTCGTACATCGATAGCAATCCGAATGTTGTCGAACCGGCTACACCGGCAACGACAACAACATCTGACGATGATGGCATCGGTCGGAAATCCATATGTCCGCGATATTTTGACGATTCTTCTAATGCGGCGTCACGGAATTGATTCAACAACTCGCGCTCAACGTCATGCACAACTTGCGCAAAAATCAGGCGCTGTGACATGTCGACAATTATTTCACTGAAAAGATCGGACACTGCTCGTCGCCAACGGGACACTGCGGCGCAGAATCACGTACGAGCAGGAAACAACTCGTACATAGTTGTTCGTCAGCACGTTTTGGTTGTAACGCGTCATCATTGGTAGTGCGATCGTCGACCTCTACCTCTTCGTCGTCTTCGTCAACATCTTCAGACGCAAGGCGGTCTTTCAGAATCTTGTCGAGGTCTTCCTCGACATCATCTGGAGTGATGAGGTCATCGTCATCCTCATCGTCGTCGTTGGAGCGCTTTTTGCGAGAACGCTCGACGACCACTTCGTCTTCATCGTCTTCGTCGTCTTCTGCAACTTCATCGTCGTCGTCGACAAAGGGATCTTCTTCATCGACCAGTAGCTCATCGTCTTCGAGCTCAAGATCATCGGATTCAATCCCGACTTCGTCGTCCAGTTCCTCTGGTTCGATGTCGTCGTGTGCCACCCGGTTCTCCCTCTCTCATGTGCAGCACGCCACTGTGCAACACGGTACGGACGCGGATACTAGGCAGAAGTTTGACGACATGCACGAATTCATTGGAAAAATCATTATGCACGAATGCACGTTCGGTGACTGGAGTCACCTGCAGGACACCAAGCGAACGAGTTGGAGCACTTTAGAGGTCCTCCCCCTCTAAGGAGTCTGTGAAGTTCCGCTTCTACGGCTCTCTGCACGCCTCTCAGACTCGAGACGCTCGAGTTCGGGTGCTTCAGTCGTCATGTGAGACATCGTCGCTGCAAGAGCCTTGTGACCAGCCTGGTCGGCTATCAGACGATGCATCTCGAGAGCAACACGTCGATATGAGGGGTGGCCTTGTGGACTTGAGCGCAATTCGAGCATGTGCATGGCTTCGCGAACATTGAATTGCATCACGTAACGAAGACGGTACGCCATCGACACCGCATATGGAGCTTGATGTGGATAATCATCGACCAGACATTCATACAACGAGCGTGATCGTTCCATGACGTCATCAAACAGATCACCACACCCGCCAGCATCAACGAGATCTGGTTTGGTGTATCCATGATATGGCGTCAACGGTTGCCATTCAATGGTCAGAAGTCGGTGCCGCTGAAGATCGCGGAATGCTCCGTAGTCAGACAACACGTCGAAGCGATAATCAACACGCTCGAATGCACGACCAGGCCGATGACGACGATTCTCACGATCGCCAACGTACACACGAAGAATCGCCATCTTCTCTTCTGTCGATAGTGCGGCGACCTTGGCCATAATTTGTGATTCTGGAAGATGAGACTGCGCGTAACAGATTGCAGCAATAACTTTGTTCTCTCCGTCTGGATCAAAACTCACCAGCGATACTTCAGGTACGTCCTGTGCGATGTCGTCGCCAAGTAAACGTTGCACCAGATCACTCGTTGACGACTGTGTAGTACGCAGATAATCGACCCAGCGACCACCACGTTCGGCGATGTCGATTCGTTTCAAGAAACTTGGAATTACTTTTCGAAGCTCTTCAAGCATGAGATCTGCGTAATGCTGCGCTTCCGGTAACGGATGAGCCCGCATACGCAACAATAGATTTTCGAAAGCTTGTCCACTTGCGTAGATACCGAGGTTCGACAATGACGCTGCGGGAAGCGCACCACGTACAGCATCGAGTGCTTTTGCTCGGGTTGCTTGACGGAACACAAAATCACTGTCGCCTTCAGAGCGCGCAAATGACGAACGAACATGTTCGGTTACTTGCGTTGCAAGAGTGCTGTAGGAATCAAACATCCGATCCATGTCGCCCACGTACCGTGTGCCAAATTTTCCAGCCATGATGTCGGGATCGCGATAAAAACGGTAACGACCGCCAAGACGCTCGTCATAGGAGATGTATCTCGTGCTTTGCTCGAGATAGCTCATTAAGCGGCCCCACTCAAGGATCTTGGTGAGAACATTTGATGCCTGCTCACACGCGAGGTGTACTCCACCTAACTGCGCGACAGAATCGTCACCGTATTCGAAGAAGACTTTCTCATAAAGCGTTTCAGCACGCTCAACACCAATTGTTGCGTCGTAATTCTCATCACCTGTGATATCGAGATCTCCGACAAACTCATCAAGGAACAATCTGCGCAGACTTTTTGGACTGCGGCTATACCGCGCAAACAGCGCGCCTTTCACTACCTCTGGCAAATTGACCAGTGCAAAAACCGGCTGGTCAAGATTGGTGAAATAATGACGCAGTATTGCCGCCTCGTCGGGCGTGAAATCCTCAGGGACGTAGACCGTCACGATTGTCCATGCTAGAAGTCAGCGCGCAGCAGGGACGTGATGCCCTTACAAAACGTCGGGGTCTGAGTTGCTTCGTACAAAATCTGCACGAATATCGCTCCGAAGTGACGCATCCAGCCAGAAATCGATGGCCGCACACGCCATGATTTTTGCTCCGTGGATAACTGCAAGGTCTGCCTCGGGCGAACATGCATAGCGTGCGAAGTCTTCGGTGTGAATCGCAGTCCCTGTTGGAGCCACTTTGATCATGGGATGAATACTGGGAACCAAATGACTCACATTTCCCATGTCGGTACTTCCCACTACTCGCGCAGTCGTTGACGATGGAACACTGACTGTACGTCCGACTCTTTGTGCGTGCTGTACATAGCGACTTCCTAGGGGAGAATTGTCGACCATGTCTGCATACACGTTGCCAACCCAACGCGATGTGCATGAACACCCTGTTGCGTGTGCACCCGACTCAAGTGCGTTCAATACACGTTTTTGCAGTTCCTGAAGAGTGCGAGTGGTATCAGATCGTACGTACCACAACATCTCGGCCTGACGGGGCACAACGTTTGGCTTATCGCCGCCTTTTATGAAAATGCCATGCACACGTTCGGTGGGTGCAATATGTTGCCGAAGGGCAGCCACCGCCATGTACCCCAAAACAGCAGCGTCGAGGGCGTTTCTCCCCTGCTGGGGAGCCGCTGCTGCATGGGCAGCACGCCCTTCGTAGTGCACTTCTAATTGCTGAAGAGCTATTGCATCGATGGTGGTGAGATCGGCATCGGCGGGATGCACCATCATTGCAACATCAACGCCTTCAAGAGCGCCGTGACGGGCCATCTCGATCTTTCCGCCGCCCCCTTCTTCTGCTGGCGTTCCGAGAAACAAAAGTCGACCTCCAGCGTCTGGTGCAATGTGGGATAAGGCGATAGCCGCTCCCAGACCAGCAGCCGCAATAACGTTGTGTCCACACCCGTGGCCGATAGCTGGGAGTGCATCATATTCAGACATCACGCATACTGTTGGTCCACTGCCTATCGATGCAGCAAGCGCTGTGTCGACACCGAACACACCTTTTTCAACGGCGAGACCACGTTGATTACCAGTGCGTGCCAGTGTGTCTGAGGCAATGAATTCTTCGTAATTCAATTCAGGGTGAGCATGGATGTGGTGACTTGCGGCAACCAAATCGGCTGCGGCATCGTCAATGATGCCAAACGCTCTTTCGTACAATTTTTCAGCATCGTTCATTGTGATCTCCCAATTTTCAGATGCGGCATTCCTAGTGCTGCAGCACAATCTTGCCCAACTGCTGTCCTTGTTCTAGACGAGTTAACGCTTCTGTGTATTGGCTAAGGGGCAACACGCTGTCGATGTGCACCGGCAATCCAGCATTCATTAGCGCAAGGAGTTGATCAAACTCTTCGTAGCTACCCATAGAAGAGCCAATGATTTCGTACTGTTTGAAAAATAAGCGCGGAATATTGACTTCGGCGGATGTGCCACTTGTTCCGCCACAGACCACCATGCGTCCGCCAGGTCGTAAGGAACGTAAAGATTTCTCCCATGTGGCAGGTCCGACACTTTCCACCACCACATCAGCTTGCACACCCCATTTATCTGCACTGGTGTCGACGACGTGCACTGCGCCCATCGATAGAGCTTGCTCCCGCTTTGCCGCATCTCGACTTGTGGCGATCACGTTTGCACCCATGAACTTTGCAATTGACAATGCCGCAGCAGACACTCCGGATCCAATTCCAACGACGAGAACCGTTTGTCCAGCCTCTAAGCGCGCACGTCGCAACATTCGTAACGCAGTGAGTGACGCGAGTGGAAACGCAGCGGATTCTTCCCATGTGCGACTAGAGGGTCGCGGCCGCACATTGCGACTGGGTGCGAACGCGTACGTGCCATGGCCACCCCAGCAATGTTCGCCCCAAATCATGAAACCATCGCCCATTGGTGAGTCATTTCCCAATGCGACAATGTCTTCAATTGGAGACACGCCCGGGTTCACCACCACTTCATCGCCCACGTGAATGCTTGTGACGTGTGAGCCAACGGCTTCCACCACTCCCGCCGCATCGCAACCAGGAACATGTGGCAGCGGGGGTTTAGGCATTCCTCGTGTCACCCACAAGTCCATGTGATTCAGCGCGCTCGCGTGAACACGGATTTTTACATCGTCAGGTCCGAGGGATGGTTCATCTATTTCGCCGAAACGATATGAGCCGGGTGATTCGTCAAGTATCCATGCATCCATTCCCTACACCGTAGGTGCTGGATCCGCTCAGACAACAACAGCGCATGCATCTGGTATGACCGTTACTTCCACGGACCCCCAGTTTCGCATTTCCTCGCCATCTATAAACAGTCTTTCCCGTTTGTGTTCTTTGTGCCACGAATGAGACAGACCGCGTTCCATAGAGATTTGGGGATGAGGAATATGCTGGCCAAGTCGCGCACGGGAGCGAGCCTGTATGCGTTGTCTCCAGTCCATGTCCGAGTACACCGTGACCACGTCCATTTCGCCGTCGTTTGGATGCGCTCGTGGCGCAATGTTGTAGCGACCAACAAACCCGCAATTAGAAACAGTGATGAATCTTCCTCGTGTGAACCACGATCCGATACGAACTGACGATAGGGCAAATGTTTCTATGGTTTCTTTCCCCGCGTTGTTCTGTTTGCTGTATTGGTGATCTTGCTGTGGCGTGACAGTTACATGAAACACATCGACGGACAAAAACTGACACTCTGTCTGATCGTCTTTCCATTTGGGTTGCCCAAGAGCCATGTGCAGGTCGCCTGCCACTACCGCAAATGTTGTGTTGGGATCTTGCGTCCAGGCGCGTACAACATCAGCGTCTGAATGGACAACGTGTACTGACTGCGGACGTTGTCCTCTGTGTCCCCACTCTCGTCCTTTTTCGATGGTCACGGGGCTCCACCTCCAGCGGACGCAGCCACCACGCCTCGGTCCAAACCACGAATAGCTTCAGTGATTCGATCAGCAAGTGCGCTACTTGGATCAATCACTGTTTGAAGTTGATGCATCAGATCAATCATGTGTCGCACACAGCGAACAAAATCACCTGGCGTGAGATACGGATCCAAAATTTTTGACAGTGGGTCACCAAGCGCCCATCGCGACATCTCCCACCCAAGACCTCCATCAGGAGAGCGATGCACTGCCATCCCACGTGATCGTTCAATATCCTGGAGCTTCGAACTGAGTTTCTCAATACGTTTGATCCGATTACGAACGGTGTCATTCAATCCCCGCATTGAGCCCACTTCTTCACCTCCCCGAGGTTCGTACACGACAGACGACAGCACCGCTACAAGATCGGGCATACTCAAATTGTCAAGAATTGAACTATGCAAAATCTCTACTACGAGTAAATCTGACTCATGGAAAACTCCGGCAAGCATTTCTCCCTTTGCAGTGAGCTGCCAGTTGTCGACGTACCCAAGTTGACCGAGCACCGAGATCACATCTTCAAAGCGGGCCCACACTGACCCAGAGCGCGTGTGAGTTGACGCTTCTAGCGACACAATCTCATTTTGTAATTTGCGCATTTTACGCTCCGCTGAACTTCGAACTGTGGCGGCGTCTAAGCGTGGAGACGCCACTAGTCGCCCTGCCACTTCTTCAACACGGGCCTTCACTAACCGCCGTTGCGCCTCGATAATAAAGTCAGTTCTGTTGGGTTCAAACGGTACGGGAAGATCCACGTGGCCCGCTTTCACAGGGACGGAGCGAAAATCGGACGAGACAACATCGATTGTCTTTTTCGAGGGAGTCAGTACCGCTAGTTTTGTGCCTTGTTTCCGTGATGCAGTGGTAAGAACCAATGCACGGCCCCGAACATTGTGCGCATCGCACATCAAGACATCTCCGGGACGCAACCCGCGGAGTGCAATCTCGACTTCTACCTCAGTTGCAAACCGTGCGCCAGCAGACGTCGACGAGACATTTTCCTCATCTAACTCAGGTGGATCTTCATCTGTGAACTGACCATCAGACAACGCCCGCAATTCGTCGCGTTTACGTTGCAATTTTGCTTCGACTGTCACAACATCGCGGTCTGCTTGAAATTGGGCAAACGACAAATTCAATAGATGCGCGGCCGCACGCTCACTGTGGCGCCGCACCATGTTGACCGCCATGTTGAATGTGGGACGAAATGCTGACGTCAACTGAAAACTGCGACTCATTGCGAGTCCCACCACTTGATCAAAAGATACGAAAGGATTCCACAAGGTGATGGCATGACCGATTTTGTCGAGACCACGGCGACCTGCTCGTCCGGTAAGTTGTGCAAACTCTGATGCGCGTAGAAGTGAATGATGTTCACCGGTGTACTTGGTGAGCTTTTCAATCACCACAGCACGCGCTGGCATGTTGATTCCCACAGCCAATGTCTCGGTAGCAAAGACCACTTTGACAAGACCTTCAATAAAGCACTCCTCGACAGCCTCCTTGAACATTGGGATCATCCCGGCGTGATGGCAAGCGACACCAGCGCGTACTTGTGACAAAAAAGTGTCATACGACAGTGCGTTCTTATCGTCAAGTGACAACCCTGCGGTATGGTCCTCGAGAATTTCTTGAATGCGACTTGCTTCATCGTGGTTAGTAAGCCTGAGCCCTGATTTAATGCACGCACTCACAGCGTCTTCGCACTGTGCCCGACTGAAAATAAAAACAATTGCTGGCAGCATGTCGTTGTCGTCGAGTAATTCAACAACTTCAGGACGAGATGGTGTGGCAAATCTCTTCGGTGTCCGACGGCCCTTGGTCCGCCCTTGCTGTTGTTGTGATCGACCAGCAGATGCAAGCAATCGAATAATCGCTTGATTTGGCTCACTGCCGACCACAGTTCGATGCATAACAGTTGAATCACTTGCACCATCGTGAACTGCGAAATGGTTAATCAACTCAACAGGACGCTGCGTTTCGACAATGACATCAGTTGTGCCGCGTACCGTTGTTAGCCACCTGCCAACTTCATCGGCATTAGACACTGTTGCCGACAAACACACCAACTGCACAGTGGGATCAACCTGAATAATCACCTCTTCCCACACTGGGCCTCTGTATGTGTCCTGTAGATAGTGAACCTCATCAAGAACTACTACACCCAGCCGAGTGAGTCTGTTTGACGATGCATAGATCATGTTGCGAAGTACTTCGGTCGTCATCACTACTACTGATGCCTCAGGGTTAATTGCGTTATCGCCCGTCACTAGCCCCACATGTTCAAACCCATAAAGCTTCCCAAGGTCTCGATACTTCTGATTCGAAAGCGCTTTTATCGGCGTCGTATAGAACGAGCGCAATGCCTGAGATCGAGCGCGATGGATCGCGTACTCCGCCACCAGAGTTTTTCCGGACCCAGTAGGCGCTGCGACCAAAACAGAGTTGTCTTGATCGAGTGAGTGCATCGCGCGTAGTTGAAAATCATCAGGTTCATATGAGAGACCCTGCAAAAACGTCGCTAATGAATCCGCCACAACTACACCGACGTTCGGGTGCGTCCACGAACTAATAGCCACCCCACAAGAACTGCCAGTGCATACAACACAGTGAGTGGAATCGCTAAAGCCAACATGCTGACCGGATCTCCAGACGGCGTGATCACCGCCGCCGCAACAAAAATGAGCATGACGGCGTATCGCCACTTCTTCATTAACGTTCGAGGAGTTACTATGCCGACAAGCTGGGCAAACACAATCAGCACTGGGCTTAGGAATCCGATACCGAAGGCCAGCATCATCATGATCACCAAATTCATGTACGACATGATTTGGTACGTCTGGTTTACATCATCACCCGACCATGTCACGAGAAAGGTCAGCGCCTTGTCGAGAGTCCAATACGCGAGAAGTGCTCCAGCGATAAACAACACAAGAGTTGCCAGCGCAAAAGGAAGCGCGTATCGCTTTTCTTTCTTCTCTAGTGCAGGCACGATGAATCGCCAGATCTGCCACAAAATAATGGGTGCCGCCATGGCAATTCCTAAATAGATCGACAGTCGTACGCGTGCGGAAAACCCATCCAATGGTCCAAGTGCGAACAATGATCCATCACAATCAAAATCTTGACGATCGTTGCACAAATCTCGGTACGGCTGCGTAAGAAATTCTTTGATCGGATCGTAAAAAATAAGGACAACGATCATTCCGATGCCAACGGCCAATAATGAACGAATGATGCGCATCCGTAATTCGCCGAGGTGCTCCACCATTGTCATTTCAGAGCTATTCATCACCGTGGCTCCCCTGTGTCCTCTATCGGGGTGACATCTTCACTCTGTAACTCTGGTTGCTCAACCTGTGGCACGGTTGAATCGATCACTTCTGGTGGTGCCGTCGAACGTTCAGCACTCATTGGAGGAGACGGCTCAGTATCGACCTTGCCGAAGTCATGAGTCAGATCGGTGAACTCTTGAGCCGATTTTTTGATCTCGTTGATTGGTTCCTGAAAGGTGTCCTTGAATTCCCTTTCAAAACCCGACGCCATACGTCGCAACTCGCCATACAGGCGTCCTAGTTGACGAATGACTCCAGGGAGGCGTTCGGGCCCAAGGACTACGAGGCCTGCAAGGAGAAGGAACATAATCTCACTTCCCGACAGGTTGAACACTCCGCCAGTGTAGGAGGCGGTGTCCTAGCCTGACAGGGTGCAACAGCGCCTCCCTTCTTTACGAGACCTGCCAATCGCATTCGCTCACCGCGGTGCACGTGCCCACGTTGCCGAAAACACTATTGAAGCCTTCTCGCTCGCGCTCAAATTAGGCGCAACCGGCATTGAGAGCGATGCATGGCTTACACGCGACAACGTCGTGGTACTTGACCATGATGGAGTTGTACGACGTGGATTACGGCGCATTCCCATCGCCGAAATAACAAGGTCCAATCTGCCCTCACACATACCGAGTTTGGAGGAAATGCTTGATGCCTGTGGCGACGATTTCGATCTCAGCCTCGACATCAAAGATGTTCGCGCTTTGATACCCACCGTTCAAGTACTCAGTCGCTCCAATTACGACCTCTCTCGTGCGTGGCTGTGTCACTGGGATGTCGATGTCCTGATTGCGCATCGACCACAGGTTCCCCATGTCCGATTGGTTGACTCCACACGGATCTCCAAAATCTCCGAAGGGCTAGAGCGTCGTGCCAACAAACTGCGTCAACATGGCATTGATGCGCTCAACATGCATTACAGCGATTGGACTGGTGGATCAGTGACGATGGTGCACCGATTTGAAGTGTTCGCGTTTACCTGGGATCTCCAATTCGAATCACACCTTGAAGACCTGTTGCGCATGGGCGTCGATGCCGTGTACAGCGACTATGTCGATCGAATGATGGACGTATATCGCAATGTCATTGGAAAACCATCCTTTTAAGCTCTGCGACACACATTCAACGCTACAACAGACGAATTTTTGACAACGGCCACACGATTGCAAAGG
The DNA here is from genome assembly GCA_044340485.1 of Ilumatobacteraceae bacterium. Classification (GTDB taxonomy): domain Bacteria; phylum Actinomycetota; class Acidimicrobiia; order Acidimicrobiales; family Ilumatobacteraceae; genus UBA2093. Next base: position 16,529 of record JBIITN010000004.1, read on the forward strand.
CCTTACCAACAATCTTGGACTCTTCGATGGCACCAAATGATCGACTGTCGAATGACTCAGCTCTGTTGTCACCCATCACAAACACATGATTGTCGGGAATAGTCACTGCATGCATGTCGGGGGTGCGGCATCTTGACACGAGATCCTCTTCAGTACGAGTGAAATCGTCAAGATACTTCTCTTCCAACGCGACGTTGTTAATGTGCACAACACATTGTTTGATCTCAAGTGTCTCATTCTCGAGACCAATCACGCGTTTGATGAGATCATCATGCTGTACGTCGACACCATTACTAGTCACGCGATCGAACACCACGATGTCGCCCCGGCTGATGTCGGTGAATCGATAACTCAACTTATTCACCAAGACGCGATTGTCTTGAAACAACGTCGTCTCCATCGACGGACCACTGATGTAGAACTGTTGCAGTAGAAACGTGCGGACTATGAAGGCTGCGAAAAGCGCGAGCACGACCACAATTGCCCAATCGCGCAACACCTTCATCAGGCTCTTTGTCATCCGCGAAGTACTCCACGGGACTCCTGGGCCATCTACAGAACGCGAGGGTTGCTCAGATGCGTCACTCATAGATCCTTAACCGTAGTGCGGTTGACCGCAAAAAGGACTTACAGGCTCTCAATGAGACGTTCAACGCGTTCATCGACGTTTGCAAAAGGATCCTTACACAACACTGTTCGTTGTGTTGTGTCGTTCATTTTCAAGTGAATCCAATCGACGGTGAAATCCTTATTCTTTGCCTTTGCCGCGCGCACAAACTTTCCCCTTAAATGAGCTCGTGTGGTTGTGGGTGCTACATCTTTTGCTTGATCGATACTGTCGCTAGTTAGCATCTGTTCAACAAGCCCTTTTGATTGCATCTTGTTAAACACACCGCGAGCCGGATCAATATCGTGATACTGCAGGTCGAGCACATTGACCGATGGATCATCGAGACCGACATTCTTTTTCTCCATGAACTGGGAAATCAATTTGAGTTTGATCACCCAATCCACTTCCCGGTCGAGCAAAAGAGGATCTCTTTCGATTGTTGAAATGCAATGTTCCCACATGTGCAGTGCTTGCATCTCCTCGTCAGTAAATCCGTAACTATCTGCGAACTCGAGAGCTCTATCAAGATAAAGACGTTGTATGTCGAGCGCAGACATTTCTCGTCCAGACGCAAGTCGTACCGTACGGCGACAGGTGATGTCGTGGCTGATATCGCGAATTGCTCGGATGGGATTTTCGAGCAACAAATCTCGGAGGTGAAAATCTGGATGTTCCATCATTCGCAAAACACATGCAGTGGAGCCCACTTTGACAAAGGCGGAATATTCGCTCATGTTTGAGTCACCGACAATCACATGAAGGCGTCGATATTTTTCGATATCGGCGTGCGGTTCGTCACGCGTGTTGATGATAGGTCGAGAACGGGTCGTGGCCGTCGAGATTCCCTCCCATACGTGTTCGGCGCGCTGAGCAATGGAATAGATCGGCCCCTTTGGAGTATTTAAAATTTTTCCAGCGCCTGTGAAGATCTGCCGTGTCACAAGGAAAGGAATAAACGTCTCGTCGTAGCGTTCAAACTCACCTTCGCGGCGCACGAGATAATTTTCATGACAGCCGTAACTATTCCCGGCGCTATCGGTGTTGTTCTTGAAGACATACACAGTGCCGCGAATACCCTCTTCAGCAAGCCGTTCCTCGGCACTTAGAACAAGATCATGGACAATGCGTTCACCCGCCTTATCAAACCGCACGCAATCTAAAACGCTGTCACATTCTGGAGTAGCAAATTCGGGGTGGGAACCTACATCGAGGTACAGGCGTCCTCCATTTTCCAAGAAGACGTTTGAGCTGCGCCCCCAGACCACTACTTTTCTAAATAAATAGCGCGCGACCTCATCAGGACTGAGGCGCCGTTGACCCCGAAGAGTGCACGTGACTCCGTACTCATTTTCGAGACCGTAAATACGTCTGCTCTTTACTTCACTCATGTCGCTTTACTCATGACGTTGCCCGTAGTACACACATTCTCTCGCAATGCAGATGTCACGAAAGACGTGCTGTCACTTCCTCATCTGGGAGACGTCGAAAACAGCGCCGACGATCACATCGTTCAAGGATCGCGACTTCAAGCTCGTTTGCACTCAAAGTTCGCTCTGGGCCGGCCAAAGCCGCGACTGTGTGCTTGAGCGCCGTGTCCAGGATGGCGTCCTTGTCGTACGACTCTTTCAATCGTGTGTTGATGGTTTCTGCATCGCCACCAAGAGCCGTGTAACCGGTTGATTCATCGATAATTGTGCCGTCATACAGTAAATGGAAGAGCCGATCTCCATCGCCTGTCAGACCTACTTCAGCAACCAGAATCTCAACTTCAAGCGGCTTGGCATCGTGGGTAAAGATCTGCGCCATGATCTGTGCATAGCTGTTGGCAAGACTCTGTGCATCAACATCTGCACGCGAGTATTGATATCCCTTGATATCAGCGGCGCGAATACCCGCCTGACGTAACTGATCAAACTCGTTGTACTTTCCCACACCTGCGAAACCAATGCGGTCGTAGATTTCGCTAATTTTGCGCAAGGTGCTTGATGGGTTCTCAGCAATGAGCAGTATGCCATTGTCGTACTGGCAAGCAACTAAGGCTCGTCCTCTTGCGATTCCTTTTCGCGCAAAGTCTGCGCGATCTTTCATCTGTTGTTCGGGTGGAACATAAAAAGGCATGCTCATCGCGATTTGAACTCCTCTGCAATGGCTTCGAACACCGTCGACAATTCTTCATCACTGGAGCTTTTCCATCCATCGGCTGAAATAGATGCGACAATTGGAAAGACTCCACGCAATGCGTCCGGCCCACCTGTTGCCGAGTCCGCCTCTGCTGCTTCCCAAAGTGCTTTACATGCAAGTGTCACAGCTTCATCTCGTGTCAGGTCGCTGCGCCAACCCACTTTGATCACGGTTCCAGCCAACATGCCACCAGAACCAATAGCGACATGTTCACGCTCTTCGTATCGACCACCTGTTGCGTCATAATCCCACAAGCGTCCTATGCCATCGCGTGGTTCATACCCTGCGAACAGCGGAACAACCATCAGTCCCTGCATGGCAGCAGGCAAATTGTTACGCACCAATACCGACAATTGGTTGGCCTTGCCTTCAAGGCTTAACTGCTTGCCTTCCATCTTTTCGTAGTGCTCCAACTGAAGTTGGAATAACTTAATCATTTCCATTGCGGGACCAGCAGCGCCTGCAATGGCAACACCACTGAACTGGTCTGCCTGCACCACTTTTTCCATCGCACGATGACTGATCCAATTGCCAGAGGTTGCGCGACGATCTCCTGCCATCACAACTCCATCGAGGTACCGCAGCGCCACACACGTGGTGGCGTGTGGAATGTTCAGATCGGATACATCAACAGAGACAGAAGGTTGCAATCCGTGGCGTTGTACCAAGTCGAGAAAACTTGGGCCAGGACTGTCGGAGGGAGAAAAGAAAGGAAGCGACATCAATACAAAAGGCTAGGTACTACTGGCCACCCTTTTGTACATAACTACGTACAAAATCCTCTGCGTTTGTCTCCAGCACATCGTCAATTTCATCCAGCAGATCATCAAGATCGGCCTTCACTTTTTCACCACTCTCGGAGGAAGGCTGAACTTCTTCAGTTACTTCCGGAGTTTGAGCGGGCGTGGAGCGTTGTTTTTGAGTTCTCTCTGCCATGTCTCTACCGTAGCCAACTACTCACGCATCTGCGAGCCGGCAAGTCACCAACCCGGATCTGGCGATGCGTGAGTGCTCTCCACGTCTTGCAGGTGATGCAGAAGATCTGACGCAGAGTCCACCGAATCGAGGAGATCCCCCACGATGTCTTTCGTGCCTTTTAGCGGCTCCATCATTGGGACTCTTTTCAGCGTTGGTTCCCCAATGTCGAATACCACACTGTCCCAGTTAGCAGCCACAATCTCGTTTGGCCATTTCGATACACAGCGGCCTCGAAAATATGCACGTGTCGACTCAGGCGGCTCTGTCATTGCTCGTCGAACATCTGCTTGATCAACAAAAGTCTCCAGACCAACTCGCAACGCAAGACATTTTTCGGCGCGCATGTCGTGGTACTGCAGATCAATTGCTTTCAACTTCAGGTCAAACGGACTCAATTTATGACGATTTGCATAGGCGTCAATGAGATTCTTCTTCGCCACCCAATCAACCACATGAGACACGCTTTGCGGATCGTTGCGTAATCCGGTGACAACCTGTTCCCATCTCGACATGATGAGCTCGGCATCACCACCAGTTGGGTCGGCGACTCCTGAATCAAGATATGCGCGCACTCGCTCCCACAGCATCTCTTGAAAATCGAGCGCTGTTACTTTGTCGCCCTCTGCCAGTGTCACCTTGTGGTTCATGGTGGCGTCGTGGCTGATAAAGCGTCCCTGATCTACTGGGTCAAGAATCTGCCATTCGTTGGGATACCAGTCATCTTCAATGAGGGACAGAATCAGTGCTGTGGTTCCGACCTTAAGAAATGTTGCAACTTCACTCATGTTTGCATCCCCCACGATCACGTGGAGTCGGCGATATTTCTTATTATCGGCATGGGGTTCATCTCGGGTGTTTACCAACGGCCGTTTCAACGTGGTTTCGAGTCCCATGAATTCTTCGAAAAAGTCGGAGCGTTGAGAGATCTGAAAAGCCACCGGCAATTCGCCTTCGCGTTGTGCCTCGACGCCAACTTTGCCCGCTCCTGTGAACACTTGGCGAGTTATGAAATGGGAGACGATGTATTTTGCAACTTTTTCAAATTGAATGGTTCGATCGATTAGGTAATTCTCATGACAACCATAACTGTTTCCCTTGCCATCGGAATTATTTTTATAGGCAATCAGTTCGGCACCATTTCCCATGGTTGCAGCTGCGTTTGCCATGCTGTCTCGGATGATTTCTTCGGCTGCCCGATCGAATAACACGATTTCTGATGGACGACGACATTCGGGTGTTGATACTTCCGGATGCGCATGGTCGACGTAGTAGCGCGCACCATTAGTGAGGACCATGTTGGGCATTGCGGTTTCAACTTCTGGAAAAATTGATGTTCCTTGCACGGCACCACGAGCGTCAATGTGCGGCGACTCATCAAAAAAATCCCAGCCGATTTTGATTGATACACCACCGGAATACGACGACACCAGTAGCGCTGACGCCAACATCGGCGAGAGTTCCATTCCCCGACTGACAATGCCGTATTCGGTTTCGATACCACAAATCTTTGGCAGCGCCATTGTTCCCCCTATCAGCGCATCTCTAGATGTGATGAGACATCACCTAGAGGTACTGTCCAGTCGCTGTCCGTTCAATTGCGCGTCCGCCTAGTCCAGGGCTCTCTTTATTCTCGTTATTAATCAACGTGCGGATAAAGATGATTCTCTCGCCCTTCTTTCCAGAGATGCGCGCCCAGTCGTCAGGATTGGTTGTGTTGGGCAAGTCTTCATGTTCGCGGAATTCCTGACGAATCGAGACGATGAGGTCATCAGTGCGTACTCCTGGGGATTCGCCAGACAAAGTGCGCTTTATGGCTAACTTCTTTGCGCGCCGAACGATGTTTTCAATCATCGCACCACTAGCAAAATCCTTGAAGAACAACACTTCCCGATCACCGTTTTGATACGTCACCTCGAGAAAGCGATTCTCTTCATTGTCGTCATACATCGCATCAACAGTTCGATCGATCATGGCCGCAATTGCTTGATCTGGATTGCCTTGGCCAAGTGTTGCAACTTCGCTCTCGTCTAGCGGAATGTCGGCGGTGAGGTAACGATGAAACACTTGACGTGCCGCATCCCGATTAGGTCTTTCGACGCGAATCTTTACGTCGAGACGACCAGGTCGCAAAATTGCCGGATCAATGAGATCTTCTCGGTTTGTTGCGCCAATCACTATGACGTTTCGCAGACCCTCGACTCCGTCAATCTCTGCAAGTAACTGTGGCACGATCGTTGACTCCATGTCGGATGAGATTCCAGTACCACGTGTACGGAACATCGAATCCATCTCGTCAAAGAAAACAATGACAGGCCAACCTTCGTCGCACTTTTCTCGGGCACGTTGGAAGATCAAACGAATTTGTCGTTCAGTTTCTCCCACGTACTTGTTGAGCAACTCGGGGCCCTTCACATTGATGAAGTAACTGCGACCCTTATCGTCACCTGTTCTGTGCGCAACCTTTTTGGCAAGGCTGTTTGCTACAGCCTTTGCAATGAGAGTCTTGCCACAACCCGGAGGGCCGTACAACAAGATTCCTTTCGGTGCAGGCAATTTGTATTCTGCGAAAAGATCACTGTGCAAGAACGGCAACTCCACTGCATCGGCAATCATCTCGATCTGTTCGTCGAGTCCACCGATGTCTTCGTAGGCCACGTCTGGCACTTCCTCAAGCAACAGATCGTCAACCTCTGGTTGAGGCAACTTCTCAAGAACAAGGTGAGACCGGGTATCGAGACGAAGTAAATCGCCAGAGCGAAGGAACGTTCCCCGCAATGAATCGGACAATTCACAGACTCGCTCTTCATCCCCACGCGCAGAAACAACAACGCGAATGCCGTCTTCTAGCACTTCTTTCAATGACACGATTTCGCCGACCAACTCGGAACGGCGAACAGACACCACATTGAAACTTTCGTTGAGCGACACCTCTGCACCACGCTCAATTTCGTCAATTTCAATGTCTGGATGTACCTCTACTCGCATCTTGCGACCGTTCACCACTACATCGACCGTTCCATCGTCGTTACGGTCGTGTATCACCCCATAGGCGGTGGGGGGTTTACTGAGCTTGGCTACCTCTTCACGTAACGTTGCGATTTGAGTACGTGTTTCTTGCAATGTTCGGGTCAGCGTTTCATTGTGAGCGACAGCGCGAGACAATTGCCCTTTTACTTCCAGCAATCGCTCTTCTAGCAAAGATTCACGACGAGGTGAGGTCGACAGACGCTCGCGCAAATCGGCCACTTCTTGCAATAGTTCATCGATCCTCGGATCGTCACTGCCAGCCACGACTACACCCTATTCCTGTTTCAGTCTTCTTGTCACCCCAAATGTGACCAATGAAGCCTGCCTTAAGTGGGGGTCCTTGTGTAGAGTGAGCGCGTATCAACCAACGTTACGAAGGGAAAACCCATGAAGGTGTGGATTGACCAGGACCTATGCACTGGCGACGGATTGTGCGAAGAAATCGCACCGGATGTTTTCACTCTTCTTGACGATGGTCTCGCATACGTCAAAGAGGGCGACAAAGTTTTTGCAACTGCCAAAGGCAACCCACAGGGTGCTGAAGGCTTGGCAAACTTCGCCGACAACATGCTTGATGCAGTGATTGAATCCGCCGAGGAATGCCCCGGCGAGTGCATCTTTATCGAACCCTGATCTATAACTAACGCGTACCAACAAATCGCGCGACAGTGAGAAAAGCCGTGTGTGCAACCATGCGGTGATCAGGTCGTACGGCGTTTCCCTCAATGTGCCACGTGCGGTGCAGGACTTCGAGTGTGCGTTGATCTACCCATTGCTTGCCAAGTGTTTCGCGTACTTGGCTTGCCTGAATGATCGAAGGCGTGTACGCGACCAAGATTCCACCACGTACCAAACATTGCTCGGCGTGCGGCACTACTTGCCATGGTTCTGGAAGATCTAGTACCACTCGATCAAAACTTCCCTCGGGCGCACCCTCGTACGAGTCACCCAATGACACGTTGTAGTGGCACAGGGCATCTTCCCCAAGAAAGGATCGCACATTCGACTTGGCGCGATTCAAGAAGTCCTCACGCAATTCAAGGCCAGTGATATGGGCACCCCAACGCAACATGGTCATTGACAGTGCTCCAGAACCTATGCCTGTTTCGAACACGCGAGCTCCAGGGAAAATGTCGGCCAACATGCAAATGGGCGCGAGATCTTTTGGATAAATCACCTGCGCACCTCGTGGCATTTCCACTACAAAATCTTCCAAAGTTGGACGCAAAACGATGTATTTTGCACTCTTTGTTGATTCGAGAACGACCCCTTCAGGTCTGCCGATGACATCACGATGCGACACGTAGCCTGCGTGGCTATGAAACTCGCCTTCTTCATTTAATGTCACGAGATAGCGACGCGACTTTGAATCTAGAAACATTGCCTTTTCACCCGAGCGGAATACCCGCTCGGGTGATGATTGTTCAATCATCGTCTTTCCAGATGTAAGGTCTCGCCGCGCTTCACATCAATTCGATACGACCGACGTCGTGACGCCATGAACCATTTGTATGCGCCCCACAGTAAAAGATACGGCCGGAGATATGTGCGCAAAAACGCCGAGCGTCGCAAGCGACGTCGAAATCGGCGCACAATAAATCGAGAAATACTAGAAACGACGTATCTCAACACGACCAGCGCGCTTTCGTCCACGACGACGGCCAAATAAATACGACACCACCATTACGACTACGCCGCCAATAGCCAACGTACTCATAATGCTTTCTTTCTTTCCCAGTGTTCGCGACTGTATATCTGCTTGAAGTGCACGAAACTTTGATTCGAGATCATCACGGGTGATCTTTGGAGCATTGGACATCATTGACCTCCTCTGTTAAGAGATTTCTTTTGTACTCGACTGAGCGCAAGTACCACAACAACAAGACTGAAGACAGCAGCAATCACGTAATGCACAAAAGTCCATGCACCATTCAATTGAGAAGACAAGAAATCTTGTGACAAACGAAGAACTCCCAACACAACAAGGACGAGACCTAGCCCGATAGCCAACGCGCCGGCGATCCCAAATGCCAGCCAACGAAGTGCCCCACGAAGCGGTTCAATAGTCTCTTGACGGGCGTACTGTTTCACCGACTCGACCACGTCAGAGACGTGATCAGACGTGGTGGGTGAACCCTTGAGAAATGCAAATTTAGAGCCTTTGACCACATGCCTATTGTGTCAGGCGTTCGCACTGTTTGCACCCTGACGAAGGCGTCTCAATCTGAAGGAAATGCTTGAAACGCAATGACCTCAGTGACGTGCTCCAATATTCGGTCCAAGATGTCGAGACCATCACCTACATTGCTGGCGTGCAACAACACATACCGATCATGAGGGCCACACGGAGTGTGTCGCACAAGAGACCAAAAGGCTGCATCAACAGCATCATCGTGCTGAATGTCATGAGTCCATTGCCCTGCTGCGAGTGTTGTCAGTTCTACGAGAGGCTCCATTGAGATACCACGCTGCTCAGTAAGTTGATAGATAAGGCTTCGAACTCGTTGAGCTGACATCGTGAGACGATCACACACACCGTCGCGATCGTCAGGTTGCACCGTAAGAGGCGCCATCACAACTGCCTCTGCTGCTGGATACGGATCATCTGGCAACCATTCAGTGATAGTGCATCGAGACCCAGCACGACCAAACACGACGTACCCGCCATCGTCGGTTGCATACATTTGTTCGATTCCCACCAGTGTTCCTATGTCGCCACGTTTGTCGCTGCCACCCACCTCAGAGCCTGCAGTGATCATCACCGTGGCAAACACAAGATCCTCGCCAGCCAATAGGTCCCGACACATCTCCACATACCGAGGTTCGAATACACGCAACGACACCTCATCTCCGGGAACAAACACTCCCGACAAGGGAAACATCGCGATCTTCATCTCACTACCTATGGTGCGAGTTCAGATGCAGACGGAGACGACGATGCAAGCGCTGTCACCTCTGCCAGATCATTCCAATGTGGCATGAACACCGATTGTTGATCGACAGATGGTGCGTTCATCATTAGGACAAACTGCACAGAATCGTCACCCTCTACTGGAACATAACCGGCAAGACCTTTGACATTGGACAATGTTCCTGTCTTCGCACGCATGATGCCAGCAATCGGCGATGTTCTAAACATGTCGCGCAATGTTCCAGATTCACCTGCAATTGGTAACGACGGCAACAACCATTCTTCGTGATCTGACAATACGTCCATCACGAAAGAACACGTAAAGCCATTCTGAGCAGATAGTCCTGAACCATCAGACAACAAAGCAGTGTGGTCTGAATATTCGCGCTTTAGAAATTCCTGAACCACGGTGATTCCGGCAGCTGTCGACCCCTCACCTTTTTCTTTAAATCCCATTTCTTTTAACAACAACTCCCCCGTGTTGTTGTCGCTGTTAATCAGTAACTCCTTCACAATCTCTGAAAGAGGCGCCGACTCAATTGTGGCCAACACAGTAAGGCCATCGGGTAACTGACCAACACGCGTAGATCCAGTCACAGAGACACCTCTCGCTGCCAGCAACGAACTGAAATCCAATGCAGCGCCATTTGCCGGCTCATTTGCCCGCATACCCGTTGAACCGACCATTGCATCGCTTGACATCAACGCCCCAAGTGGCCCTGCTTCAACACCGTTGAACGTCTCCGGCCACACCGACACGAAACGTGCAGTGTCGTAACGACTCTCAACACCAACAACTGCACCCAGTATTTGTCTCACTCCACTAGCAACAACGGAGTCGGCCAAGGTGTCGAGTGTCGTTCCATACAAAGTCGGATACTTCTCTGTTGTTGGGTAGTTGCTTCGAACGAGGACAGGATCTCCCCCACCGACGATGAACAGATCTGCAACAACCCCGTTCACAATCGAACCGCGCACTTCTGTGACGAAACGAAAATCTGGTCCCAAAATCTCCATCGATGCAACCGCAGTCAGCACTTTGACAAGCGAACCCGGCACCAAAGTGGCATTCATGTTTGTTGCTGTCAAGGTCTTGTTGAGCCAAGTCATGGATGTGCACGAGCCGCTGGGCAGATCTGACACAAAAGCATCCATCCCCGATTGAACCGTGTTCAGTCGTGTTGTCCGCGACAGCACATCTGGGTGACGTCGTACCGACAGCACGGACACTGAAACAGGGGCAATAGGTTCTTTGGTAGCGAGCGCTTCTGATCGTGATGCAATATTGCCGAGCCATACCATGAGGATCGCGAGAAGAACGGTCCCGACAACGCCAGCTGCAATCACCACCCGCAACGGATTACTCGCGCGACGCATGACCATCCCTTTATCTTTTTGCGACACCGCGATGTACCGCGTATCTGTACAAATGACCGAGTGCCTTCACCGCACGATGACCACTTGCATAACACAGTCGACCCGACTCACGCACTGCCACTACACCTGGATTGTTGGGGTCAGCTAGTGACAACTCGGTGCATACGAGGATTGGTTTGCCGGTGTGTTCCGACAATTCGTGAGCAGCTTCGGCAAAGCGAGCATCTTGTCGTTCGTGATATTGAACAATGCGTTCTAATCCGTGATCGGGATAGAACGGACCTTCGCGCATCAGGCGCGCTTGGTTCGCTTGAATACCCAGTCCAAGATAAATCACCGCGTCCACTTGTGGATGATTTGCGATGAGACCCATGACCTCTGGAATTGTGTCACGGGTTTCGCCGCCAGCGCAGTCAACGGGGTTGTTCTTGCTCCATCGTGGCGGCAACTTCTCGTCGATTGCTGCCTTTAAATCATCGGGTAACGCAAGCAGTTGCAGGCTGCCTTCATCTGCAATCGCATCAGAAGTCACCACCCCCCATCCACCGGCAGTCGTCAACACCACAACGTTGGGGCCTAGTGGCAACGGCTGAGTGGCAAAAGTAGCGGCGGTTTCAAACGCTTCCTCGACATTGGCTGCACGCGTGATTCCGTGATAGCGACATGCTCCATCAAAGACCGAATCGTTTGCAGCGAGTGCGCCAGTATGACTAGCCGCTGCACGTGCACCCTTTTCTGTAGAACCACCTTTCACCACAACCACTGGCTTACGGTTCGTCGATTGGCCAAGGCGACGCATGAGCGATGTGCCATCGGTAATGCCTTCGATGTATGCAAGGGACACTTTCGACTTGTCATCATTTGCGTACCACTCGATGAGATCAGCAACACCGAGTGCAGCTGCATTGCCCGCTGACACTGCACGACTAATGCCTACGCCGCTTTGACGTGCGTAATTCATAAAACTTGATACGAAGTTGCCGCTTTGACTCGCAACTGCAATCTGTCCTGCCGGTGGGTAAGGAGCCACAATTTGTGCGCACAGATGAGCTGGTGTCGACACCACTCCTTGTCCATTTGGGCCTGCAAGCAAGATGCCTAATTCGTCGGCGAGTGCAATAAGTTCGCGCTCCATCTCTTGGCCTTCTGGGCCGGCTTCGCCATATCCCGCAGAAGTAAGAAATGCCGCTTGAATTCCCTTTGCTGCACAGGCTCGAAGCAAATCAGGATTCGCTGAAGCAGGTGTACACACAAAAACAAGATCGATCTCATTCTCCGGTAACTGCGCAATATCGGCAACTGTCGTAATACCCAACACTTCCTCACCATTGAGGTTTGTCCCGTAGACCCCACCTGCATATCCACTTGCCAACATGTTGTGTAACGACACGAAACCAAATTTGCCTGGATGAGAAGACGCTCCCGTCACAAGAACGCCACGCGGTTCAAATAACGCGCGGAACTGCTCGTCACTATAAGGCGCACGTTGCACTGTGCTGACTACCTCTCGTACACCCTTTTCGACTAGCGCATCAACGGCGACTACAGATCCTCTTGGGGTAATAATCATTGGGTTGATATCGATCGACACAATGTCGGTGTGGGTCTCGGCTGCCCGCGATAACGCCATCAAACAGGCCACGACCTCGTTGACGTTCACAGCTGACTCACCACGGAATTCACCGAGAATTTTTTGGGTACGCAATGACGACACCATCGCGCGCGCGATGTTTTCAGTGAGAGGAATCGGACGAAACGCGACATCAGCGATGGCTTCAGCAAAAATGCCACCAATACCCAGCATCACGTTTGGACCAAATTGTGGATCAACCACGACACCAGCGATGAGTTCACGATTGCCGTGCACCATTGGCGCCACTAGTAAGTGAACCTCTCCATCTTCTGGGCGAGCAGCCGCTAGTAGGTCGGTTGCTGCGTCACACACCGCTGCAGCATCTGAAAGACGTAAGCGCACTAGACCGCGTTCTGTCTTATGTGCAATCGCGTCCCCACCAAGTTTGACAACAACAGGAAAGCCAACCTCCGCAGCTGCCGCTTCGGCCTCTTGCGCCGTTGACACCACACGTTCAGGTGCAAAAGGAACACCAAGTGGAGCCAATAATGCCTTTGAATCGGTCTCTGAAAGAGTGGCACCTCGTGATGTATCACTTGAATGCGAAGCGGGGTTCTGAGAAGTCACCTCACTACGGTAGCGATGTTTATCCCACCAAAGCCGCATGAAAGAAGCTGATAACAGCATCACAATGATCTGATACGGCTTCTCTGCTGAGCACGCTCTCTGTGATCAGTCCATCTATCAATGGAGCATCACTGAAGTACGTCAAAATCGCACCATAGCCAGTGATGAGCAAATGACGTGGTTCGTGATATCGAAACGTTCCAGCAGACATTTCCCGCTCGAGGTATGACACAGACGCATCAAACAGCGGTTTGATCACAGCAGCAAGATCAATACCGAGATGAGTGCCGCCGTCCAAAGCCTCTCGTCTCATGATGCGCACATAGTCGGGATTCTCTTCAAACAGTTCGAACCCGGCACGAACCACAATTTCAAATTTCTCCCACCCTGTTGCAGTACTGGTGATCGCATCAGCGATGCGTTCCAACCAATCCGACAACAAAGTCTCAAACACATCTCCGTACAGAGCTTCTTTGCTGGGAAAATGATGCAAGAGACTGGGACGGCGAATTCCCACTCCTGCGGCGATGTCATTAAGAGAAGTGCCCTCGTATCCGGCATGAGCAAAGCAACGCAGAGCCTCCGTCAAAATCTGCTCTCTCGTGCTTGGGAGGGGGGCCTCGACCAAAGGGGCGACCGATGACATAATCCACAGGCTACACCTGTGTCTACCTACCGGTAGGTAGCGCACTAGACTTTCGCAATGAACTGGTTTCTTCAAGCATTGTTGTTGGGAACTCTTGTTGGGCTTGGCGTCTCAATCGTTGCCAACACGTGCACCACTGTCTTTTTACATCGAGCACTTAGTCATCGTGCATTGACACTGCGTCAACCTGCCACTTTTGTCTTCCGACTGTTCGTATGGATCACTACCGGCATCCGTCCACGCCAATGGGTTGCGGTTCATCGCAAACACCACGCGTACACCGACATTGAGGGTGATCCTCATTCGCCCGTTCTATTGGGTTGGGTGACGGTGCAGATGAAAAACGTTGCGCTGTATCGGGCTGCTGCAAAAGATGAAGAACTCCTCAACAAGTACGCCAAAGATCTGCCCTATGACGCGTGGGATCGGGCACTCTTTAACCGAGCATTCCTCGGACTTGGAGTCGGAATTGTGCTGCTCATTGTCGTTTTTGGACCTATCGCTGGACTTATTGCGGCGGTGGTGCACATGAATTTCTACCTAGCTGGTTCGGCAGCTGTGAATGCCATTGGTCATCGCTTTGGACGTCGCACGTACCCGAACGGTGCCACCAACTTGCAGTGGCTTGCACTTCTCACGATGGGCGAAGGGCTGCACAACAATCATCACGCTGCACCCTCATCTCCGCGTCTTTCTCATCGACGTTCAGAGTTTGACCCTGGATGGTGGGTAGTTCGAATTCTTGCGTGGTCTCGCCTTGCCCACTTGCGTTTCACAGACGTTCGTCTCACTGCTCGCGCAAAAAGCATGCAATCTACATCTGAAGCCGCGTAGGCCGTAACGATCTATGTGGTAGCTCCCGCATCGATCATCTCCCACATAGAGGTCACCGATTACGATTCGAACGTGACTAACGCACCGCGCCTTGATTCCAGCCTTGACACTGCAGCAATTGCAATTATTCGATCGTTAGCAATGGATGCGCCACTGGCTGCAAAAAGTGGACATCAAGGTACGGCCATGGCTCTTGCTCCGCTTGCTCATGTTCTCTACAGCCGAGTGATGAAACATCATCCTGTCGATGCACAATGGCCAGATCGCGATCGTTTCATCTTGTCGATCGGTCACGCATCTATCTTGCAGTACGCGCTGTTGTATTTGGCTGGATACGGACTCGAAATGAATGATCTCAAATCTTTTCGCCAGTGGGATTCATTAACGCCAGGCCACCCAGAAGTTGGGCACACAGTGGGTGTCGAAGTCACCACCGGTCCACTTGGTCAGGGTTTTGCAAACGCAGTCGGTATGGCAATTGCAGAGGAGCACTTGCGTGCACGCTTTGGTATCGAAAACCAAAACCACCATACGTGGGTAATAGCAGGTGATGGTTGTCTGATGGAAGGCGTCAGCCACGAAGCGGCGTCGCTTGCAGGCCATCTCAAACTAGAGCGCTTAATCTGCATATTCGACGACAACAAAATCACGATTGACGGATCAACATCACTCACGTGTTCCGACGATGTACCTGCTCGTTTTCGCTCGTACGGCTGGAATGTGATTGAAGCTGGAGAAATTGCAGAAGATTGTGACGCACTCGAGTTAGCACTCCTACAAGCAAAGGAACACACTGGATCTCCCACTCTTGTCGTGCTTCGCTCACACGTGGGATTCCCATCGCCAGACTTCACCGACAGACATGAAGCACACGGAAATCCGTTTACTGCTGAACACGTGAGTGCAACAAAAAAAGTGATGGGCATCCCCAACGAACCATTTTGGGCTCCCGCCGACATCGTGAACACATACCGCAGTTTCTGTGCGACACGTTGTATTGATGCATACGCGACATGGTCCACACAACCATCCGACAAAAGATCAGCGTTTGCGACAATGTGGAATTCACCACCGTCAGTACGTGATTTGCCGGAGTTTGGATCAGACTCACAACTTGCAACTCGTGTTGCATTCCAACAGGTCCTCGATGCCACACTTCCCTCGCTTCCCCAAGTGGTGAGCGGCTCTGCGGACCTCACGGGAAATACCGGTGTAAAGCTCTCGGGACAAAGCGGGTTCTCCGTCTCATCTCGAGAGGGCCGACAGGTGTATTACGGGATTCGCGAACACGCGATGGGTGCCGCACTCGTGGGTATGGCTCTCCACGGTGGCGTCGTTCCTGTTGGTGGCACATTCTTTGTGTTCGCCGACTACATGCGTCCAGCCATTCGTCTCGCTGCACTTTCCGGTGCACGCTGTGTCTTTGTGTTCAGCCATGACTCGGTGGGAGTGGGCGAAGATGGCCCCACTCACCAACCAGTGGAACACCTTGCGACACTGCGCGCAATTCCTGGATTACAAGTAATTCGTCCTGCTGACCAAAACGAAACTGCCCAAGCATGGAGCGCTGCACTGCAATACAACGGCCCGACAGCTTTGATCTTGTCACGACAAAACGTTCCGGCTATCACAGATGGTGCCGCTGTTGCTACGGGTGCAGCAGCCCTCAAAAAAGTTGACTCACCCCATGTTGTGCTCGTCGCAACTGGTAGCGAAGTCTCCGTCGCTGTGGCAGCAGCTGAAGCACTTGCTTCTGAATCTGTGCGAGCCCAAGTGGTGTCAATGCCGTCATGGGATCGATTCGCTGCACAAAGCAAATCCTTCCAACTAAGTGTTTTTCCCGACGGCGTTCCCGTGATCAGCATCGAAGCAGCCACCACATTTGGATGGGATCGATATGCAGATGCAATGGTTGGCATCGATCGGTTCGGGGCAAGTGCGCCGGGCAATGTTGTTATGGAACAATTGGGAATCAATGTTGCAAATGTCGTTGCAACCGTAAAGAAAGTGATGTCACCGCAATGACTCAACGTCTACTTGCCCTCTATGAACAGCAAGGACAGAGTCCGTGGCTCGACAATCTTCAACGGGGATACATCACAACAGGTCAGTTGCACGAACTCATCGCATCGGGCATCCGTGGACTGACCTCAAATCCCACCATTTTTCAAAAGGCCATACAATCCTCAAGCGACTATGACCAACAATTCACGCAAGAGATAGGGGCTGGCAATACACCAGAAGATGCGTACTGGTCACTTGTCATTTCAGACATCTGGGGAGCGCTCGATGCATTTGCCCCTCTTTACGAGACATCACACGGACGTGATGGTTTCGTAAGTGTTGAAGTCGATCCATGGTTGGCTCACAAAGGCACAGACACATTGTCTGCTGCTCGTGCACTTGATGAACGCATTTCGCGCCCCAATGTAATGATCAAGATCCCCGCGACAAAAGAAGGCATACCGGCGATCAAACAGATGATCGCTGAGGGCCGCAATGTCAACGTCACGCTCATTTTCAGTCTTGATCGCTATCGAGAAGTGATGACCGCATACATCGACGGGCTCGAACAACGAATGACCTCAGGTGACGACATCTCGAAAATTGCCAGTGTTGCGAGTTTCTTCATTAGCCGCGTTGACACCGAGATTGATCGCCGTCTTGAAACAATCGGAACGAATGAGGCATTAGAACTTCGCGGTACGGCAGCTGTCAATCAAGCCAAGTTGGCTTACAACATGTTTGAGTCACTGTTTTCCGGACCACGCTGGGAAAAACTGGCAACTGCCGGCGCACAAGTACAACGACCGCTTTGGGCGTCCACGTCCACAAAGAATCCCGCTTACCCAGACACGTTGTACGTCGACCAACTCATCGGGCCACACACGGTCAATACTTTGCCTGACGCCACTGTGGCCTCCTTTGCCGATCACGGCACCGTGGCTCGCACTATCGACATTGACGTTGATAAGGCGAAAGATCAATGGTCACAGCTCGAGACATTAGGCGTTGATGTCGCAGATGTTGCCGAGCTGCTTGAGCGTGAAGGCGTATCGTCATTTCAGAAAAGTTTTGATGAATTGCTGACCGCTTTAAGAGCGAAAGCCACCGACCTATAGTCGCCACCGCTCCAGATGTAACTAGCGCAACAGCGAAATTGCCTTCTCGATCGCCCGCCGGGCTTGAATGACTTTCTTCTCCTTAGCCGAAGGCTTCTGTTCTCCAGCCTCAATGGTTTCTCGCAGCATGCTCATCGCACGCTCGTCCAAAATGTCAGCAATCGAGCGCAACTGGTCGACTACCTCGGAAAAGTCCTCAGACTCATGTGACTGTGACACGATGCACTCTCCTCTCGATCACAACGTTACGTTGCCGGACACATGTCAAAGAGACATTTAGTGTCCATGTATTACGCGCTGCATGTATGCACGCACTAGCGTTGCACCTGTGGCACAACCAGAAGACCTACATGAATGGGTAAGTTTCGACGATCCCGATGAGCATCGCACATGGATGGTTGATGCTTCCTTTTTCCGCTCTAACTACATGTGTATTTACGGCAATGGCTGCAAAGGTGTCCTCGATGACCCGTCCCCAGAGCTAATGCATGGTTGTTGTTCATTTGGCGCGCACTTCATCAATGACGCCGATGTGAAGACAGTAAAGAGATCCTCAAAGAGACTCACACCGGAAAACTGGGCCAACTACGACGTCGCAAAGAAAAAAGGCTGGTCGATAACTGCAAATGACGGCACCACAAAAACACGCGTGGTACACGGTGCATGTATCTTTCACAATCCCCCTGGTTTCGAAGGTGGCACGGGTTGTGCTTTGCACATTGCAGCAGAGGAAGCAGGTGAACGCCACATGGATTGGAAACCCGACGTGTGTTGGCAGGTCCCGCTACGTCTTGAAGAACACGTCGAAGAATCTGGTCAAGTGGTCTCCATCGTACGAGAATGGAAACGACGCGATTGGGGCGAAGGCGGACATGAATTTCATTGGTGGTGCACCGAATCGTCAGACGCCTTTGTGGGCAAAGAGCCTGCCTATGAATACTTCAAAAATGAGCTCACTGAAATGATGGGGAAAAAGTCATACAAGATTCTTGTGAAATTGCTTTCTCAACCGAAGCCAACGCCAATCCCTCACCCTGTAAAACGCGTTGCCAAAGCAAAGACGAAAAACTGATTTAACTATTTTGTTTTTTAAAGGCACGCCGACGATCTTCCAAGTTCAAAAGGCGCTTGCGAATACGAATCTTTGAGGGTGTCACTTCCACCAGCTCATCATCGGCGATCCATTCAATTGCTGTTTCAAGTGTGTGCACTACAGGCGCGGCCAACTTCACACCATCGTCATGGCTGTGTGTACGAATGTTGGTTTTTTCTTTGGGCCGGACCGCATTTACGACCATCTCTTCACCGCGGGATCCCTCACCCACGATCATGCCGTCGTAGACATCTACACCGGGAGGCACAAACAAAGTGCCTCGTAGCTGAAGATTGTCGAGTGCGTATGCAGTAGTGGAGCCCTGGCGGTCGGCGATCATCGCACCACCAGTACGGTGTGGCAACTCGCCTGCCCACGCTGTCCATCCCGCGTGATGTTGATGAAGAAGTGCAGTTCCCCGTGTGGCAGTCATCAACATTGATCGGAAGCCAATCAGGCCTCGTGAGGGTGCCTCAAATGACACAATCGTTCGTCCTGGATCGCCTGGACGTAAATCTGTCACGCGGCCTTTTCGCGGTGCGAGCGCTTGCGTCACAGTGCCCACGTGCTCGTCGGGCACGTCACACATACCAGATTCAAGAGGTTCGTGTTTTTTCCCGTTGATCTCGCGCGTGATTACTTCAGGTCGACTCACCTGCAGTTCGTATCCCTCTCGACGCATACTTTCAATAAGCACCGCTAACTGCAGCTCGCCTCGACCAGCAACAGACATCACGTCTGCATTCTCAGTATCAGCAATACGAATAGATACGTTGCCAAGTACCTCTTTATTCAAACGGTCACGAATGTGACGGCTCGTGAGATATTTGCCCTCTCGTCCAGCAAACGGTGACGTGTTCACACCAAAGCTCATCCGAAGTACTGGTTCATCAACCTCTAAACGAGGTAACGGCGTGGTGACTTCCAGCGCGGAAATAGTGTCACCTACTTCCACTTCTGCAATGCCCGCAAGAACAAATAGGTCGCCCGCCTCGATGGTTTCGACTTCAGTTCGTCCAATGCCGTCAAACACACTCAGTTGAGCAATGCGATGTTTAGAAGATGGCGATGCAGTTGCATCTTTGCCCCATAGAGCAACCGCGTCACCTTTTTTCATTTTTCCGGATTGCACGCGACCGACTGCAAGACGACCCAAATAGTCAGACGCATCAAGATTGACTACGAGTGCTGTCATGGCCGAGTCTGGGTCAACCTTTGGCGGCGGAATG
Organism: Ilumatobacteraceae bacterium; assembly: GCA_044340485.1. Taxonomy (GTDB): domain Bacteria; phylum Actinomycetota; class Acidimicrobiia; order Acidimicrobiales; family Ilumatobacteraceae; genus UBA2093. The sequence continues at coordinate 36,737 of JBIITN010000004.1, forward strand.
GTGGAAACAATGCAGTCGAGCAAACATGACAGATCTGCATCCGCAGCAGGCATACCAATGCCTGTCATCGCCCGTGATTCACGAGCTACGGCAGAGATCACAGGGAACGCCAACTGGTCATCGCTATTTGCTAGATCTAGGAATAACTGCTCAACCTCGGTCAGTACTTCTTCAGGACGAGCGTCATGTCTGTCGACTTTATTAATCACCAAGATGACAGGAAGTCCTAAGCCCAGCGCCTTCGATAAAACGTAACGGGTTTGAGGCAACGGGCCTTCAGCTGCATCAACCAACAGCACAATTCCGTCGACGAGAGCTAGCGAACGCTCCACTTCGCCACCAAAGTCGGCGTGGCCAGGCGTGTCAACGAGATTGATCAGAGTGTCTTTCCATGTGACTCGGGCGGCCTTGGCCAATATGGTGATTCCACGTTCTCGCTCTTGGTCATTGGAATCCATGACGCGATCCACCACAGCTTCATGAGCGGCAAACGTGCCGGTGGAGCGCAAGAGAGCGTCTACAAGTGTTGTTTTTCCATGGTCAACATGGGCCACGAGGGCGACATTACGAAGATGAGGCATTGATCACTAACGATTGAGAGGGTTTATAACTACATTGACGAATCGAGCTACTGCTCGTCGTCGTCGACGACTTCTTCATCGTCGTCAAAACTCACGCCGTAGCGCTGAGCGATTTCGGCGTATTCATCCTCTTCCGTACGTGAGGTACGGGAGGATTCTCCAAAACCTAAGTCGGCCGCAGTAGGACCAGCTTGCTTTAATTTCCGGGCTTCTTCAAACCGGCGATGTCGACCCTTTTTCACGGTCGGTCTCCGAACATTGAGTGGCAACAAGTGCCTATGGACGATCTTTGTTTATTGTATCGCCCAATAGCCCCATTTGTACGGCATTTCAGGTGCCCTCTGGGGTATCGACCAGACGAAGCCCTCGAGCGCCACCAGTGAGTGGTCCAAATGAGAGGGCCCTCTTGCCTTGCAACAGGTCCTCAACATCGTTTCCAACGATGTCAGCGCGCCAGCCTTCCATCAGCCTCGCATTGGGTGCATGACGTAATAAATCAACTATGTCTGATCTTGTTGCAAGTAACTGAGGGTCGATGTGTTGCTGTCGAGCCAACTCATTCACCCATGCCGAAATCAATGTCACCGCGGGCCGCAAACTGCGATCAAGATCATCGCCATCGCTCGTGGGAAATGCCAAATCCCCCTCGGCGCGGGAGATTCCGTCGGCGACAGCATCCAGAATCGCTGTACCTACTGAACCACGAGCGAGTTTGTCATCAAGTCCGCGAATGTGCCCCAGTTCATTAGCAGTTCGAGGCATACGTGAAGCAACACTGACAATGACAATGTCCGACAGCACATGGCGAACTGGTATGTCGAGTTCCTGAGCTCGCTTCTCCCGCCACATTGCAAGTGATTGGGCCACCCAACGAGACTGTCCACGCAGACCACGAACGTCTTTCACCCGTAGCCAGGCATTCATGGGATCACCAGGGCCAGTTGGACGAGTTCTCAATTCCTCGCATGCCTCTTGTGCCCACACGTAGCGACCACGCTCGTGCAATTGGTGAGACACCAATGCAGACAGTTCAGGTAGGTAGGCAACATCATTTGCCGCATATGTCACTTGATTTTCTGTGAGAGGACGACGTAACCAATCGGTCAATCTGTCCCCTTTAGGCAATGTGGTCTTGAGAAACGTCGACAGTAACGACGTTAAGGACGGTGTTGAATGCCCGAGGAATCCTGCTGCCAACTGCGTGTCAAACAGCTTTGAAGGAATCGCACCACAGGCATACGACAACACGTCGAGATCCTGCTGTGCGGCATGCACCACGGCCAATGAATGCGATGTGAGAAGAGGTCCCAGCAATGAGATGTCGAGCGCTAAAGGATCAATAATTGCAAGTCGATCATCAACTGCAATTTGAACGAGAGCAATACGCGGAAAATACGTGCGCTCTCTGTGAAATTCTGTGTCGAGGTAGTACTCGCTATGACCTACTGCGAATGAGACAAAATCTCGTAGCGCGAGATCCGTGTCGATCCACTCGATTCGATCATTGACAGATGATCGATTGGTCATTCTTCGGTGGCTGGCTCGAGGTCAGCCGGGGAGTTGATATTGCGTACAGCAACAGCAGGAACGGGAACTTCAATGACATCTAACAACACAGCTGCACGATGTACCGCTCGTTCCTTGCGCTTCCACACAGATTCCAAAGTTTTGAGACACTCTGTGGTATCCCACGCCGCACATAACCAATTCAATCGATCGGTGCGTCCGACTGCGGCTTGAGCATCAGAAAGACCGCGGACAAGACTTGTCACAACCGCTGGGGTCAAAAACGGCATGTCACATGACAACACCACCACATTGTTATGTGTCGCGGCGCGCAATGCCGTAATCACACCACCAAGGGGGCCTTCACCTGGATATGCGTCCTTTTTCCATGTACCCGTCAGCTTCTTTGACTTTGCCTGTGTACCACCGACGAACAGAACCTCAGTTGCCCCAGCCTCGCGAGCAGCGTTGCCCACACGCTCAGCCATGGCGACACCATCGACTTCGAAATGCGCCTTATCAGTCCCCATGCGGGAACTATCTCCCCCAATGAGGATTGCTACGGTGAACTCGGAACCAGACATAAAGACCACGCTTAGACGTTTCAGGCATCTAGGGTACGGGCATGGGCGGAAATTCAGGCTCTCTTGATGCAGAACTCGTGAAAAATATCGCACTCGGTGTGGGCATTGGCGTAATTGTTGTGGGGCTCATCCTCCTGAAGATTGTGCGCTCCATAGTGGGCAAGGTCATCTCTGCTGTTGTGCTCTTAGCTATTGCAATTGCGGTGTTCAGCCAAAGAGCAGCAATTGATGACTGCGCCAACAAAGTTCAAGAGCAAGCAGCATCTGGTCAAATCTCAACCATCCAGTGTCGTTTCTTTGGGCAGGATGTCAAAGTAGACGTCCCCGACCTATAACAAACAGCTCGCTGCACTTTTCATAATGTGACAAGGTGCTCATAGTGCGACAAGGTGTGGCATCACTACGGCATCGACATATTCTTGCGGATGAGAAGTTGGCGCTCCATGGCCTGCTCCAGCGATCATCACTAACGTTCCGTGTCGCACGTTGTGTGCAACGTGTTGTGCGCCATCGCAATGTCTCGATGCTCCTAGTTCGCCGTATCCACACAACACCGGAACTAAGACGTCCGAAAAATCGTATGGCGCAGATGATCGCAATGACGTCAACTCACCCACCAGTGCAACCCCTTCACGCTGACGTGCAAGTTTCGTCGGTTCCGGGAGAGAATCCCATTTCTTGTCACCCACTAGTCGACGCATAAAAACCTCCGCTGCTTCTGCGGGGTCTGTCGCCATCGCTTGGTTGCCTGCCGTGGTGCCTGGCCACCAAGGCATCCACGACAGTGGAGATTCGTATATTGAAGCCCCAATAACTTGAGTCGGACACGCAATGGCACCCGCGAGTGCGACATGACCCCCGAAACTATGACCGATCAATAGCGCCTGTGAAACATGTCCAGCGGTGTCCATCACCTCACAAAGATCCGACACATGATCTGACACATGAAACGGACCATCGTGAGAAAGCGATCGTCCGTAGCCACGACGGTCGTATCTAATGACACGCCATTGGCGTTGAAGAATGCGCGCTACATGGGCCATTCCTGCCATTCGATCAAGCGAACCATGGATCAAGACAACGGCCATGTCGCTTCTAGGACCTGTATCGCTAAAGGCAATACCCGAATCCGTGATGGACATTGTGGGTGAAGAATCGGTCATTGATGCCCTAACGTGATGCCGTTGAACTACGCGCCAACGACAGTAGTGCGTGAAGAAATTGCAGGTACGCGTTCTATGACATCTACATCTCGCAGACCAGATATAACTATCGATTCGCTACGACAGTGGCTCGATGCATGTCCAACGCCTTTTCATGTCGTTGATCTCGCAGCACGCACTCTCACCGATGCCAACTTTCTTGAGACGACCGAGCTAGGTATCGAACTGCCAACACGGGGATTTATTCGTCGTGATGGTGCAATCGTTGCTTGGCGCCGCGCAACCCATAATGGTGCGCCGTTTCATGTAGTTGGCGCACACACCGATTCCCCAAATTTACGGGTTCAACCTCAACCTGATCTCTATCAGGCGGGATGCAGTCAATTGGCAGTCGAAATCTACGGCGGAGTGTTATTGAACTCTTGGCTTGACCGCGACCTAGGAATCGCCGGACGTATTGTCACTAGCGATGGAGAACAACATCTTTTCCATGTCGGCGAATCCATGGCTCGCATTCCTCAACTTGCTATTCACCTTGACCGTGAGGTCAACGACAAAGGATTAGTACTTAATAAGCAGACTCACATGATGCCGTTGTGGGCGACCGGCACGAACTTCTCTTTTGTTGAGTGGTTGAGCTCACACACTGGAGTCGCAACGTCAGCCATTGCCGCTTTCGATGCGCACCTTTTTGACAACACACCGGCCGCTCTCCTCGGACACGACCAATCGTTTTTGGCTAGCGGCCGACTCGATAATCAAGTGTCATGCTGGGCAGCGATCCACGCCCTCGTCAGCGTTGAGCCACAGAGCTACATCTCGGTCGTTGTACTTAATGATCATGAAGAAGTGGGTTCGGTAAGCACGACGGGCGCCGATGGACCACTTCTTGACCATGTCTTGACGTCGTTGTCGATAACTGACGGTTCAAACATCTCACAGCATTCAGACACACTTCGTGCCTCTATGGCTTTGTCAGTCGACAATGCTCATGCACTTCATCCGAACTATCAAGAGCGCCATGATCCTCGCCATGCCCCGATCGTGAATCAGGGCATTGCATTGAAAGTCAATGGAAACCAACGCTACGCATCAAGCGCTACCGGAGTTGCATATGTGAAAACACTCGCAGCAAAACACACAATTAATCTCCAAAACTTTGTAACGAGAAATGACATACCCTGTGGCTCAACAATTGGGCCCATCACTGCTGGACGCCTGGGAATAGACACTGTCGACATTGGCGTTCCGCAGCTCTCAATGCACAGCGCTCGAGAGATGTGTGGGGCGAAAGATCCAATGACGCTGCTGTCTCTTCTCGCAGCATTCTTCAGCGAATGATCACGCGCACTCAATCGCCTGCCCGTGTTTTTGCATCATCAAAAAGTCGCTGCAACTCGGTGGTGAGTTGAGTCGTGACATCTTTGACAGCTGAGCGAGGTACCCGACCTTCGGCGTCAAGTGCAACACTGATGGGCTCGCCCACTACCAACACACATTTCTTCAGACGCAAAAACTTCGCACCTTTTGGCATGACGCCTTCTGTTCCGCCGACACCGACAGGAATAATCGGGACTCGTGCCTTCACCGCTATGTATGCCGAGCCATCCATCAGCGGCTGAACAGTTGGCCCAGATTTCCGTGTGCCTTCAGGAAACAACACGAGTGGTTCACCTGCTTCAAGCACCTGAATGCAACGCTTTAAGGCTTCACGATCAGCACTTCCACGGGTCACAGGGAAACCACCGAGCGCAGATAACAACATTGCAGCTGGCTTCTTTTTCCACAATGAGTCTTTCCCCATGAAACGAAGACGACGTGTGGTGATCAAACCCACCAATGGAATGTCAATGTTAGAACGGTGAATGGGAGCCACGACAAAAGCTCCGGTACGAGGGATGTTGTGGCGACCTACAACTTTCACGCGAAACATGATCAACGACAAACCAAGCACTATTGCTCGGCAGAAACGATAGAACGCCTTACTTCCGATGGATTGACCTGCCAAAAAGGAATCAACTTCAGCCACGACCGCTCTCTTTCTCACGTTGTTCAAAAATCTGTGCAATGACTTCAACCACGTCGTTAATTGGCATTGCACTTGAATCAACAATGATCGAGTCTTCATGCGGACGCAACGGACTGTCTTCACGAGATGAATCCAAGTGGTCCCTCTCAGCAATGGCTTTCTCAATAAGATCCACGTCACCACCAGACTGCAACACGCGTCGGCGAGCACGTTCTTTCGGCGACGCAGTGAGAAATACCTTCACCATCGCATCTGGGAAGACAACAGTTCCGATATCACGGCCTTCCACTACACCGCCCCCATGTGCACGGATCCAAGCACGTTGCTGTTCCCTCATCGCTGCACGCACACTGGAGTGGGCAGCAATAATGCTCACCACTGAAGTCACTTCGTGCCCTCGAATGACATCACTCACGTCATCACCGTTGATCACGGCGCTGTCTTTTTCAATCACAATTTTGCTGGTCTCAGCTAACTCACCAACACGATTCACATCATGTACGTCGACGCCATCACGGATTACTGCAAACGCGACGCATCTGTACATTGCCCCAGTATCGAGATACGGCAAACCCGTTACACCGGCGACCTTTTTAGCCACCGTTGACTTTCCAGCACCCGCAGGACCATCTATCGCGATGACACGCACACTCACCAACTTGTGCCCTGCGGACGTCCTTCGTCGTAACCGGCAGCACTTTGTAGTCCAACCACTGCACGATCCTGAAATTCACGAACAGTCGCGGCGCCCGCATAAGTGCAAGACGAACGCAATCCTGCAACGATTTGATCGATGATGTCTTCAACACTTGGTCGCACAGGATCCAAATACATACGCGAGGTGCTAATGCCCTCTTCAAATAGTTCTTTCTTTGCACGATCGAGAGCAGACTCTGAACGAGTTCTGTTCTTTACAGCACGGTTCGATGCCATGCCGAAACTCTCCTTGTACAAGCGCCCTTCGGTGTCACGCATTGTGTCGGCAGCTGATTCGTAGGTGCCCGCTAGCCAAGAACCAAACATGACATTGGATGCCCCAGCAGCGAGTGCAAGTGCGACATCTCTCGGATATCGCACACCGCCATCTGCCCACACATGCTTTCCGTGGGATTCGGCTTCTGCTGCGCATTCTAAGACGGCAGTAAATTGTGGTCGACCAACTCCGGTCATCATACGAGTGGTGCACATAGCGCCGGGTCCTACACCTACCTTGATGATGTCTGCACCTGCATTAATGAGATCCCTGGTGCCTTGAGCAGTCACAACATTTCCGGCAACAATTTTGGCATCGGGAGCGACAGCACGGACTTCTTCGATTGCCCGAATAGTGCGACCTTGGTGGCCATGCGCTGTGTCGATCACAAGCACATCGACCCCCATGTTCAAAAGAGCTTTTGCACGAGTTGCGGGATCACCGTTAATACCCACAGCAACGGAAGTCAGTAAACGACCGTTGGCATCGGTTGCTGGACGATAAATGGTGCTTCTCACCGCACCTTTGCGCGTAATGCAACCAACGAGTGCACCGTCATCGTCCACTACCGGGGCAAAACTTAAACGTTCCTCTGCCAGTTTGTCGTGCATCTCTTCGGCTGATAAGCGATCGGACAATGAGAAGATTTCTCGATTCATGACGTTGCGCAACTGAGAAAAACGATCAAAACCCTGCGCGTCATGTTCGGTAAAGATCCCAAGGGGCCGATTGTCGGGATCAACAACCACCACAGCACCATGAGCCCGCTTATGAATAAGACTCATTGCCTCCCCCAATGTGTCAGTTTCAAGCAATGTGATGGGCGTTTCAAAAATTGGATGACGTGACTTCACATAATCAATCACGATTTCGACAATGTCGACAGGAATGTCTTGTGGCAAGACCGCCACACCGCCACGACGTGCCACTGTTTCTGACATTCGTCGTCCCGCCACAGCAGTCATGTTTGACACCACAATGGGAATGCTGGTGCCGAGTTCATCTGGCGTCGTCAGGTCTACTTCCAAACGAGATCCAACAGTGGAAAGGCTTGGAACCATGAAGACGTCGTTATACGTCAGATCATGTGAGGGTATGTCGTTGAGGAAGCGCATAGAGCATTTCAAGAGTACCGTGTGAACATGAGCAACTCTGCGAACACTCCTGTTGTGCTTATCCACGGATGGGCAGGCTCATACCGAGAAACATGGGAGAAACCGGGGATTAACGCCCTTCTTGAAGATGTGGGTCGCACAGTGCTGGGAATTGACTTATTAGGTCACGGCGATGCCGAGAAACCCCACGATCCCAATGCTTACGAACATCTCGATACATGGCTTCTCGATCAACTTCCGCCCGACCGGCCAGTTGATGTGGTGGCATTTTCTCTTGGCGCTCTCACTACATTGTCTGCGCTCGTCGCGGCACCGCACAGATTCCGTCGGGTTGTTCTTGCTGGCATTGGCGATGGCGTTTTCCACGAAGCTGATCCCGCGCGAGCTGAGCGCATCATCGCTGGTATGGAGGGTCGCGCTGACGAAACAGATACTTTTGCAGCGCTATTTCGTCAGTATGGACACACTCGTGGAAACGACACCGCGGCTCTAATTGCAGTTTTGAAACGACCCCGACAATCTCCTCTATCTAGGGCCCAACTGTCAGCCATTACTAACGACGTCACCGTCGTGATTGGTGACAAGGATTTCGCCGGACCGGCAGACGAACTCGCTACATCTTTCCCTAATGGTCGTCTTGTCACGTTGCGAAATACGGACCATTTCGCGACACCGGAGTCATTTCCATTTATTGATGCGGTTCTCGAGGTCATGTCGGCGTAGTCGGCTGTTTTGCATCATGCTCTACACAGTTGGCTTTGCACAGTTAGATTCGCACTCATTTCATGACTAGATCAGCCCCGATAACAACAGATGTTGACCGTGCGATTGACATCTTGCAACACGGTGGTGTTGTCGCAATCCCGACAGAAACCGTGTATGGCTTGGGTGCCTGTGTCAGCCATCATGCAGCAATTCGTCGCGTTTTTGAAATAAAAAAGCGTCCACATGATCACCCACTTATTGTTCACATCGGTCCAGAAGCAGACATCGAACATTGGGGCCTCTTTAACAGCGATGCATTGCAATTGGCACAGACGTGCTGGCCTGGCCCCATCACACTTTTAGTGCCCCGCACTACTGCCGTGCCTGACATCGTGACGGGAGGACGTGACAGCGTTGCAATTCGAATGCCCTCTCATCCGATCACTCAAGATCTTTTGTCACGAGTTGCCGATGGCGTTGTCGCTCCCTCTGCAAACACATTCGGACATGTCAGTCCCACCACGGCACAACATGTGCATGATGACATCGGAGCAGAGGTCGATCTCATCCTTGATGGCGGATCTTGCGACATCGGCGTTGAGTCCACGATCGTTGACTGCACTACATCACCTCCACAAATTGTTCGCCCAGGAGCAATCACACGAGTTGAAATTGAAAAAATACTGTCGATAACTGTGGCCGATACCGAGGGACCATCGCGTGCGCCCGGAATGCTCGCCTCTCATTACGCACCGCGCATCCCAGTAGAGCTAGTGGAATCGACCCGTGAAGGCCGTGATCTTCTCACCCGACACAAAAGGCAGTACCGCCATAGCGTGATGATTCACCATGATGATCTCGCGGAGTATGCCGCACTTTTGTATCGAGATCTGCGTCATGCCGAAGACATGGATTACGACGCAATCATCGCAGTCTTGCCTCCCAATGAAGGACTTGGCATTGCAATTCGCGATCGCCTTCAAAAGGCAGCCACACCAAAGCAGCAGTAACACGTTATGTATGAAGCTCTTCCCAATTGATCTGATTCACAGACTCAACAAACAGGTCACGGACCTCTTCGGCAGACACACGTCTTTGACCCGAAATAGCTGACACTGTGATACTCACCATGCTCGCCCCCGCTTCGGGCACAATGTCAAATCGCACCCAGCAAGCAAATGGATCACGCACCACCATTTCCAAGACATAGGGACTCTCATCTATAGCGACATCTCCGTGCCACGACGACGCAATGAGCAATGCCTCAAATGCTTCCACTGGCAGACAATCGATTGTGAACGAAGAAACATCTCGAGACAAACGATGTGTATCCACTGTTTTCACATCGGACGATATTTTGTCGCCGGAGGAGGTCCTTTTGCCAGACGATGACATGCCGGACTGTGCTGTGACATCTGAAGTTGACTTCGCAGTAGATGTCACTTCTAACAGAGCAAGGCGAAGCGCTTCATTTAACTGTTGCATTGCTTCATGAGTTCCCCCAACATCTGGATGACACACGCGTGCTTTTTCTCGCCACGCATCTTTAATAACATCCACTGAGGAATCTGCAGAGATGCCGAGCGTGACAAATGGGTCCATTAGCGACCTTTGAAATCAGGTTCGCGCTTTTCCATAAACGCAGCGACTCCCTCTCGGAAGTCCTTTGTACGAAACAGCGGCAATAGTTGCAAAAACACGTGGTGAACGTTCTGCTCAAATGTCTCTGTTTCTGCAGCCCTCATCATTCGCTTAATCGCGCGCACAGCAAGAGGTGCATTGGCTGCGATTTCCGAAGCCAGTTGACGACTAAATGTCATCAGTTCCTCTGGAGCCACCACGTGGTTCACTAAACCCAACTCCAACGACTCTTGTGCCATCAAGGTGCGCCCAGTGAATGAGATCTCAGCAGCTTTGGCGTATCCAACAATGCGTGGCAGTAACCATGTACCACCACTTTCTGGCAGAATGCCCCGCTTGGCAAACCCCGGCGCCAATTTGGCGGTATTAGACGCAATTCGAATGTCCGCACCCAGTGCAATGTCGAGACCGTACCCAGCAGCACCACCATTCAGTGCACAAATCACCGGTGTATCAATACCGTGCAACACGATGGGCGGAGCATTCCGCAAATCGAACTCCACAATGTTGGCACTGCCATCACCATCGAGAACTCCCAATGATTCACTTTTGCCCGACTGTGAACCAAGATCTAGCCCTGCGCAGAAGGCACGGCCTGCACCAGTCAAGATGATGCATCGCGCATCTGGATTGTGATCAGCTTCAAGAAATGCGGCAGAAAGTTGATCAAGCATTGGGCCACTGATCGTGTTCATTCGCTCCGGCGCATTCAAGGTAATGGTGGCAATGTGGTCAGAGACCTCAAGGAGTACTTCGGGCTGTGTCGTCATGGCATAACCGTAGCGGTACAACTATCCCTGCATAGAAGAATGCATACGCGGGCATGAGAGAATGGCGCCGTGGCTGATCATGTCGACTCAACAAGCGTTGCCCAACCCACTCTTGATGCGGTACTCGGTGATGTTTGCCGGGTGCTCTTGATTCGCCATGGACGTTCGGCAAATGTTGTGCCAGGTAGTCCTGAGAGCGCCGATCCCGACCTACACGAGTCAGGCATCGAACAAGCAATTGCATTGGGAGAAAGACTCTCTGGAGTTTCTTTATCCGGGGTGTACTCAAGCCATTTAAAACGCGCATTCCGTACCGCCCATCATGTAGCAGCACATCACAATCTCGATGTCACCGTGTACGAAGATCTCGAAGAGGTACGCCTTGGCGATTGGTCAAATGGTGAATTTCGTCGACGCGCCGCACTTAAAGATCCCGAATTTCTTGCTTGGTATGCAACTGGTCGCTGGGACGGCATACCAAATGCCGAAACCGACGAACAATTGCGCACGCGCGTCACTACACGCGTTGATGCCATTGCAGCTCAGCATCTCGGTGAGACCATTGCAGTTGTTGCCCATGGCGGAGTAATCAACGCCTATCTCGCCGCATCTCTTCACACTCCTCGGTCACTGTGGATGAAAGTGGAAAACACCAGTATCACAACAGTCAATGTGAACCACACCAATAAAAGTGTTCTTACAATTAATGACTGCCACCATCTGTACGACCATCTGTATAACGACTAGTTTTAAAAATCAGAAAGAAACAGCACCATGACTACTAAACCGGCCCCTATTCGGTCCACCATCAGTGAGAAACTCGGCATCGAATACCCAATCGTGCAAGCACCTATGGGCTGGATTGCGCGTTCACAGTTAGCTTCTGCGGTGTCGAATGCCGGAGGATTAGGAATCATTGAAACATCTTCTGGTGAACTTGATGAAGTGAAACAAGAGATCGCCACGATGCGACAACTCACCGACAAACCATTCGGAGTGAACATCGCCCAATTGTTCGTGCGCGATCCAGCCATTGTTGATTTCGTCATTGAACAAGGTGTCACATTTGTGACCACTTCGGCTGGCGATCCCACCAAGTACACCCAGAAACTCAAATCCGCCGGACTCACCGTCTTTCACGTGGTACCCACGTTGGCCTCCGCATTGAAAGCGGTTGATGCTGGCGTTGACGGACTTGTAGTGGAAGGCGCTGAAGGAGGCGGCTTTAAAAATCCCCGCGATGTCTCGACAATGGTGTTGTTGCCTCTCGTCGCCGAACGCGTGAACGTGCCAATCATTGCGGCTGGTGGAATTACTGATGGTGTGTCCATGGCTGCCGCATTTGCTCTCGGTGCCCACGGGGTTCAGATGGGAACACGAATGGTGTCTGCGAAGGAGTCACCCGTCCATGACAACTGGAAGAATGCGATTGTTAACGCCGCAGAGACAGACACTGTCTTTTTGAATCGCTTTGGTAAGCCTTCACTTCGTGCACTGCGCACCGAACGCACCACGCGACTCGAGCGTGAAGACTCTTTCGGCATGGAAGAATTGTCACGCGCACAAGAGCTGTATTTCGGTGGCGACATGGAGGCTGCAGTGGCGCTCACAGGTCAAGTGTGTGGGCGAATCACCTCGATCGAGTCAGTGCAAGACATCCTGTGGTCAACGGCGCAAGAATTTCATGATCGTGTGAATCAGTTGCAACGCCACAGCATCTGAATCACAAAGACACGGTTTCAGACGTAGTCACTTTTATTTGCGCTACATCGGAAGATGACTGCAGCACCAGGTTGCATGTAGCCAACCAAAAAGCGGTCGCGCCTGCAATGTGTAGTGCAACTAACCCGGCAGGTACTCCCGTGAAGTATTGCCAATACCCCACACCTGCTTGTGTCAGCGTCACAATCACAAGAGTATTCATCGCAGAGTCCAAATTGGATCGCATGGTCCCCGTAGGCAATGACCGAATCGACATGTACAAGAGCACCATTAATGCCAGCGTCAGCAATACAAACACACTGTGTGTTTGAACAACCATGCGTAACTCGAATCCAAAACGAGGTGCATTTTCATCACCAGCGTGTGGACCTGTTGCAGTTACTACAGTTCCCAACACGATGGTGACCGCAGATGCAATCACCATCGCAACTAGGTAGCGATCCACATACGTTCTGGTCGTACGAAAAAACGGAGTATTTACCGGCACCAACGCACGTTTATGCAACGCAAGGGCACATGCCACCAAGACCATAGAAACAAGAAAGTGCGTCATGTTCGATAATGGATGTAAGCCGGTGAGCACCACCACTCCACCGATCACAATCTGTGCAAGAACTCCAACCACAAGCGACCATGCCAGCCACACAAGATCCCGTCGAAAAGGACGAATGCCATGTGCGGCAAGTACTGCCAGAATCACCGAAACGGATACCACTCCTGTGAACAGACGATTGATTTGCTCAATTGCCGTATGACTAGACGACACATCAATCAATTTTTCAGAGTTGCAATTCGGCCAATCTTCACAGCCGAGCCCAGATCCCGTCAGTCGAACAGCAGCGCCAGACACAACGATGATGCACAGTGACGCAAGTGCAGCAGCAGTGAGTCGACGAAACGTGGTATCTGAAACCCGTAACGCCATAACAAAAAACTAATGCTTAATCGTCATTCCCCCATCAACAACCACTGTGGCTCCGTTCACAAACGATGAACATGGCATTGCCAAGTTCACGGTCATATGAGCCACCTCTTCAGGATCTCCATACCGGCGTAGGGGCACACGACGCCTTGCGTACACCTCTTTGGCATCTTCTGTGATGTCTGCGGTCATGTTTGTGCGAATAGGGCCGGGACATACTGCATTCACGGTGATGTGTCGGCGGCCCAATTCGGCGGCCAAGCTCTTCGTAAGCCCGACAACACCGTGCTTGGCGGCCGTATACGCCGCCAGTCCTGGGGTCGCGACGATCGCCTCGGTAGATGCGATGTTGATGATGCGTCCCCCATTCGGCGCCGTCATGAGATGTGGAACTGCGAGACGTGCCAAGTGCACATGAGCCGACAGGTTGATGGCCAATGTTGCATCCCACGCGTGCAAAAAATCGTCTTCCTCAGAAAACACCGACGAAACCGCACTGATCCCGGCGTTATTCACCAACACGTCCAACCCGCCAAAGGAGTCGAGACAACGTTGAATGATTGCCTGGCGAGCCGAAGGATCCGACACGTCACCAGCTATCCCCACACACACTCCCTCGCCATGAGCCCCTTCTATTTCTGACACCACCACAGAGACCGCCTCACCTGAGCGATCCGCCACCACAACACGGGCTCCTTCATCAGCAAAAAGATGAGCGGTGGCTCGACCCATCCCGCTTCCTGCACCGGTCACGATGACCCGCAGTCCCTCTACAGATCGGGACAATTTCGACAATCTCACCATGGGACCACCCTATTTCACGCTAGGTAATCGCCTCGTTCTCGCGAAGTCTCACCACTTTTTGTGGTTAGATCACCACCGTTGTCACTCTGAGTAGTGACATCAACATTTTCCGTGAGAAATCCCTCAAGTTCTGCTCCGTGCTGCCGATCCCTTACCCGGATCACACAAGGAGCAAGAAATGGCCCCCACAACTCACACACAAAAAATCGTTCGCATGACCACCGGTTGCCTCGTCGCCGTGGCTCTTTTCGTTGGTGTCTCGCCAGCCATTTCGGCTGATGCATCGACTGGCAGCAAGTCATCGATGCAAAAGTCTTCGACGAAAAATGCTCCGGTTCGCCTTCCCCGTTTTGGCGACAAGGGCGACATCGTGGTCGCTGTTCAGAATGCGCTCATGCAAAATGGATTCACTCTTCGCGGTGGAGCCACCGGGGTATTCGATCAGAACACACGTACCACTCTGCGTAATTTCCAAAAAGTGGTCGGCCTGAAGGTGACTGGTCGCGTTGACGCAGCCACGGCAAAAGTCCTGAAGATCAATGTTGAGGCCCCCTCTTCTGCCCCAACGTCCACCAGTTTCCCTTTCACCATGGACACCCTTCCACAACGTGGTGCGCAAGGCGATGCAGTGATTGCAGTACAAAAAGCCATCGAAGCTGCAGGTACACCAGTGCGTGGTGGCATTGACGGTGTATTTGGTCTCGGAGTAACCCGCACTCTTGAAGATTTCCAACGTGCAAAGGGACTCACAGTAAATGGTCTTCTTGATGAAGCAACCGCTACTGCGCTTGGTCTTGTTGCGCCAGCGTCACAAGCTCCCGCAGCTCAAACTTCGACAGCGACCACAGTCGCATTCACTATTGATTCATTGCCACAACGTGGCGAACGTGGCGATCGCGTGCGCGTACTCCAACAAGCACTCGTGTCCTCTGGCATCAAAATCAAAGGTGGCGCAGACGGAATCTTTGGTCGATTAACCACTACAGCAATTAAGCGTTTTCAGCGTCTCAATGCCATGACTGCTACTGGCGTCATGAATGCACAAACTGCATACAAGCTGGGGCTCATCGAAGCTCCTGCAATGCAATTGAATGTTTTCCCAGTGCAGGGTCCTTGCTCCTTTATCGACACATGGCACGATCCACGCGGTGCAGGTCGCCTCCACATTGGTGTCGACATCATCGCTCCAAAAGGCAATCTCGTGTACGCCGTTGCTGACGGAACCATCACTCGCACATACCATGTAGGCCGGGACAAACTGTCGGGCAATGGAGTTCGCCTCACCCTTGCTGATGGAACGTATTTCTTCTACGGACACTTCGACACCATCGCCCCCGGCATCGCAGTAGGAACCACTGTGACCGCCGGACAAGTCATCGGAACGATTGGCGCGACAGGCAACACCACTACACCACATCTCCACCTTGAAATTCATCCTGGTGGTGGCGAAGCAATCAACCCATACCCAATCATGAAGGCAATTGATGGATGCGGCGTCACCACCGCACGTTCTGCAAAAGCTCGGTGATCCAAAACAAAAGAGCCGTTCGTAACAGAACTATGAGCTATGGCCTGACTTCATAAAACGCATTGACGGAGTGATCCACGTCGAGACGTCGAAAAGAAGAAAAGCCAGCATCTGTAGTCATCTGTTGTGCACGAGATGCAGAGAGCCCGAGGGTGCCCAAACCGGCGCCTTCGGGCTCTGACATTGCCGACGACATACAACTGAGGACGCTGATTCCATACAACAACGCAGCCATCGGATTCTTCGTGACGTTGTCCTTCAACGTGTCATGAGCCTTGATGTCGACAAGTAACCACGTACCAGTATCTGATACCGCGTTACGAATAAGGTTCATCATTTCTTGTGGACGAGTCATGTCATGGATGCAGTCAAACGTGCATACCAAGTCAAACGATCCATCTTGCGGGATGGGATTCTCACGCGGATCAACAAACTCCACGTTGTTGATGCCTTCCTCGCGTTGACGATCCTTGGCTCGCTCAAGCGCAAATTGTGAAATGTCATACCCGACAACGTGGCTATTTGGAAATGTCTTGGCAATCAACAGTGCGAGACCGCCGGCACCACAACCGATATCAGCTACACGTGCACCCTTTTGTAACGTGTCAGTGACGCCGTTAAGAAGTGGCAACACCTTTGGAAGAAAGAACGCTTGATTCCATGGTTCAAAACTGCGCTCAATCCCCACTGCACCTTCTGGACCATGTGAGTCGTAATCGAATCCCACACCCGTTGAAAATGCTTCAGGCATATCGTTTAAAGCGTTCATGGTTTGTGGAAGTCGATGAAACATCCCCATACCAAAGGCCGGATGGTTCGGCGATGCAAGTACGGCAACGGCTTCTGGGCTTAAATACACGCGTGGGGTGTCAGCCTCGAGATCTTCAACTTGCAGCATCTTTGCAGCAATCTGGTTATACATCCACTCTCGAACCCACCGTTCATGAAGCTTCGAACGGAGAGCTAATTCTTGTGACGTCATTGGTGATGATGTATCGGCAAGCACTCTGTAGAGGCCAAGTCTGTCTCCAAGGTGAATCATTCCCGCAGTTACTGCGCCGTCAAGTTTCGAAAAGACGTTGAACGAGAACATCTTTAATGCATCGGGGTCAGCCTCGCGATTTGTTACATCTTTAGAAGTCATACGAAGAGACTAGATGGCTTTAATACGTGCGCATGTCGTTGGGAAGGTGTTCATCGTCGGACAAACTGGTGAGACCAAACGTGATGCCATCACCCAAGGTGATCGAGCGAATTCGACTCACCGTCGCGTGCCCGATAACAAAACGCTCCCATTCCCATGGAGTGGTGAGCAACCCTAAAAGATGACACATCACCACACTGTTTGTGCCGGCATGAGCAACAAGTGCAATACGCACGTCGGGATCGAAGCGATCATTGGTTTCCCATACGGGCAACTCATGTTCTTTTCGCTCGATCCCACGTTCTTGGAGAAATAACGAACAACCCAAATGGATCCGTTCGACAAAATTATTCACGGGTTCTCCGCCCTCGAGACCTTTCCAACGTTCGCGAGCAGCCTGCTGGCGCACCGCGCGATAGGCCTCTTCGGCGCGTTCCTCAGGCGTACCGTGCCAAATAGGGTTACGGATTTCCTCTAACCACGGCTCGATCACAAGTTCGTGATTGAGCATCTCGAGCAGTGGTGCTGCGGTCTGCTGAGTACGCACAAGCGGTGACACCAATACCTCGTCGAAGTGTTCGTCAGCCAAGAACTTCGCTAACAACTGCGCTTGGTCGTGACCACGAGACGTGAGGGGCGGATTATCGACATTTAATCCACCGAGCACCCACTGCGGTTCTGCGTGACGAATAAGGGTGATGTCCATACGTAATTACTCCTCGCCCAGTTCAGCATCTGGAGTGGTGTCCAAAGGAATTGTGAAATCAAGTCCGCATACATCAAAAGCTCTTTGAAACTGCGCTTGATACTCGGCGGCATTTCGTTCTGAAGTATCTGTGATCTCCGATAGTGCCCGGCCAAGACACAGTGCCACTTCTGATTCCACGTCAATCCCAAATAATGCTGCAATCGTCTCGCCTAATGCGCGCGCTTCATTGTCGACATCCAGCATTTCAATGGGTGGATCAGTTGCAGTTGGTGACGAAATGGCCGGTGGAGGCAAAGTGGGTAAACCGGCATCTTCGCCCATCACATTTTCAGATTCCGTGTCACACTCGCTCGAGATATATGAATCAACTGCAGTAATCGCATACACGCCAACATCACTATTTAATTCAGCGACCACAGCATCGATACGCATGTCACTCGACATCAATGTGTCATCCCACACCACCTCATCTGCGACATCGAGAAATTCCTCGAACTGAGTTCTCACTAAGGTTGCTTGTTGTCCAAGTTCGTTTGAAGCGTCCTCTGTCACGATCTCGAGTTGACTAATAGATGACAGCACGGACACCCGCATAGTGGCTCCTCCGTCTGTCTCGTCAAACTCGTATTGCCCCACAGCAATAGATGCCGCAACCACTCCCAAAGATTGTTCGGGACCACACAACGCATCTCGCTCTGATGAACAAGCAGCGAGCGACAGAACAGAGACCGGTGCAACACACATCGCTGCCGTCCACCGTGAGTATCTACAGACGGTGGCTAGCGCGGACATCACACCAGTGTTGTCGCTAGTGATGGCCCTTTTCCGTCATCCTCAAAGTAGATTGACCCGGTGACTGCTGTTGATACCGCTCTATTGGTCTTACGCGTCGCTTTTGGTCTTTCCCTGGCCTACCACGGCTATAACAAGATCTTTGGATCAGCAGGTCTTGCTGGCACTGCATCGTGGTTCGAATCTCTCGGCATGCGCGCGCCGAAACTACAGGCACGGTTGGCGTCTGGTACTGAGATACTTGCTGGAATTGCTCTTGCTGCGGGCCTCTTGACCCCAGTTGCGTCAGCGGCGTTTGTCGCCCTCATGATTGTTGCAATCGTTACGTCTCACTGGAAGAACGGTTATTTCATTTTCTTACCTGGCGGTGGATGGGAATACTGCGCATCAATTATTGCTGTAGCTCTTGCTATTGGTATCGCAGGTCCGGGCAGTGCATCTCTCGACAACGCACTCTCAATTGATTGGGGTGTCGCTGGCGGGATACTTACCGCTTCTATCGGCGTGGGATCAGCGATCGCGCAACTTTTATTGTTTTATCGACCCAAGAATCAGCCTGCGCAGCCCGCGCAATAACAGCCTTTTCTCATGGATAAACGACCCCCAAAATCATCATCGAGCTTCCAACGCATTGGTCGGCTCATCGTTGTGATTGCGTGCGTCCTGATCGGAGCGATGTGGTTGTATGCGTTTGTGTTCGCATCACGCGAAAGTATCAACAGGATTTACGACGATGAATGGGCAGCGCGTTCCCAAACTCGTTGCGAGCAAGCAGCAACGCAGCGAACTGCGCTCGCCAACCTCACTCGCATCGACGAAAATGACCCCGCAACACTGATGGTGCGCGCAGATCTCGTCGATAAAGCAACCGACACACTCGAGACAATGCTGAACGACATCGAGAGTGATCAACCATCGACCGAAAAAGGGCTTGCACTGGTTCCTAAATGGATCGCCGACTATCGCCTCTACATCGAGGATCGCCGTGACTATACGGCTGAACTACGTACCGGATCCTTGCCCACCTTCTCAGAAACCCTTGTTGACGATGTGCCAGTGAGTGAACGTGTTGGAAAATTTGCTCGCGAGAACAAGATGCGCGCTTGTCAGCCGCCTTTTGATCTCATCTTGTAACTAGAAGTGTGCGTCGCTCTCATTGGGCGACACGTCTATCCAGCCATCGCCTTTCACAAATCGACGAATCACTCTCGCCGGCGCACCGACTGCTACGCAATAGTCAGGGATATCTCTCGTCACAACTGAATTAGCACCAATCACCACATGGTGACCAATGGTGACGCCCGGAAGGACAACACTTCCATGACCAATCCATGATCGGTTTCCGATACGCACCGCTTTTTCTGGCTGGCTTTGCCGTGAGATCGGAACAGACACATCTTCATATCCATGATTTTGATCGGTGATGTACACGTGATGGCCAGTCCATACATCGTCACCAATCTCGATCAGAAAATGAGCAACGATTCCACTTCCTCGCCCAATCAAACAACGATCACCAATTCGTACTACAGGCGAATGAAGCGCGTCTTGACCTTCCACCATCCCCACTGACAACGCAACATGTGGCCCTACCATCGTGTGCTCTCCAATTGAGATGTGATGTTCATTCATGATTGTGGTCGGAGGCCAGCAAATCACGCTTTTGCTTCCAAAGCTATGAAACCGTTTGCCACGACGTGTGGACGGACCAATTGCGGCCCATCGTTGCAGCGTCTGTGTGGTGCGGGCATATGCTGCTCCGAGCGACTGTCTGAACACGATGGTCAACTTATCTCTCACCGCAAGCACTACACCGCAAGGGAAAATTCCACCGTGTGGGGTACCCGGTGGTAATCGCCATAGCCTGTAGAGGTCGTTTCACTTGTCTGAAAGGAGACCGTGATGACCACCTCGCAACGTCCTCGCGTCACGGTTCCGTCTCTTCTTGCTCGGAAATCATCCGACGCTCTGATTGCCATGATCACTGCCTATGACACCACTTTCGCGTCGATTGTTGATGAGGCAGGCGTCGATATGATTTTGGTCGGAGATTCAGTTGCGACAGTAATGCAAGGCGAGAAAACGACGTTGCCCGTTTCTCTTCAAGAAATGGAATACCACGTCCGAATGGTCGCCCGTGCGAACACAAAAGCCCTCGTAGTGGGAGACCTTCCATTTGGGTCATACCAGTCGAGTATTTCTCAAGCCATCGATAGCAGTGTGTGTTTAGTGAAAGCTGGCGCACAAGCAATCAAACTTGAAGGCGGTATCTACATGGCCGACACCATTGATGCAATCGCCCGTGTCGACATTCCAGTGGTCGGGCACATTGGATTAACTCCCCAGAGTTATCACCGTATGGGTGGGAACCGGATCCAAGGTCGAACACCAGGTCTAGAGGCTGGAAGTCGCGAACGATTGCTGCAAGACGCACATGCCGTCGAACAAGCGGGTGCGTTCTGTCTCGTCATCGAAGGCGTTCCCGAAGAAGTAGCACACGAAATCACCGACAAGGTTGCGATTCCTACCATCGGCATTGGCGCAGGACACCACTGTGATGGTCAAGTTCTCGTGCTCCACGATGTTCTCGGATTATCCGAACGCAAACTTTCATTTGCAAAGCCCTATGCGTCATTGCGTGAAGATGCCTTGCGTGCTGTCGGACAGTACGTCAGCGAAGTACGCGATGGTACGTGGCCAGACGCAGATCACACCTTCCACTAATTTCTTCATGTTCATCGCGTCAACACCAGACGACATACGTACATGGGTTCGTCATCAGCGAACCTCGCCTGATTTCACCGTAGGCTTTGTCCCCACTATGGGCGCGTTACATGACGGCCATCTCTCTCTCATGCGACAGGCAAAAAATGAGTGTGACATCGTTGTCGTGTCGATCTTTGTGAATCCCCTGCAATTCAATGTGCAATCCGATTACGACAAATACCCACGCACCACTGATAGCGATCTCGGCCAATGCGAACTCATGGGTGTTGACGCTGTGTTCTTACCCACCAGAGAAATCATGTACCCGGCGGGACATGAGACAACCGTGCTTCCCGGGCGAACCGCTGAACCGATGGAGGGTGCTGGACGACCTGGACACTTTGCCGGAGTCACAACGATTGTCACCAAACTCTTTCTCTCGGTGCAACCAGACCGCGCATACTTTGGCCAAAAGGACTACCAACAGCTAGCAGTGGTTAAGAGAATGGTCCTTGATCTCGACATGGGTATCACCGTTATTGGATCACCGACTGTGCGGGAACAAGATGGTCTTGCAATGTCAAGCCGAAACGTGAGGCTCAATCCAGACCAACGGAAAGCATCGTCAATCATCTATCGCGGACTGCAAAAAGCACACGACGCATTCAATAACGGTGAGCGCAATCCCGCACAACTCACCACACTGGTATCGCAGACTTACGACTCCGAACCACTTGCTCGTACTGAATATGTCTCTATTGCCGATGCGGCGACGCTGCAACCAGTGTCAGAGGTAATAGATCGCGCTGTCATCGCAGTCGCCGTCTGGTTTGGCGACGTTCGCCTAATTGACAACATCGAATTACAGCCCTAATTCACGACACACAGGGCCTTCTTGACCACCACTCCTACCGGTGAATGTCGCTTCTTTCTTGAACCACTTTTAAACGCACCGTGTATGCAGAATCTCCCGACAACACTCCACTTCGACCAAACAGTCGACCGTGTTGCCAATTAGACAGTCCAAGTTCGGGGCGCTCAAGAGCAAACTGTCCATCCACCCAACGCGTAAATCCGTTCCCCACAAATGGTGCATTTACTTGCGACCACACTGTGTCAATTTCTTTTGAGTCATCGGCGATCACGCTGACCACAAATTGTGGACTGTAGGCATTGCATAAATCAATTGCATGCGCAAGATCATCAGCGACCACTAAGAAGAATTCAGGAGTTCCCTCCCACTCCCATTCCCTCGCCAGGTCAGACTCACTCGCACTACTGACCTGCTGTTCGCGGACAGTGCCACCAGCGCGAACAACATCGATTTCCACACTCGTCTGAAGCCACCGCTCAGCTCCAAACACACAGTGAATACGAGCGTGCGTATTGTGTTTTGCAGAGGCGCGCTCGGCGGCATCGAACACCAGCGGAATGTGAACAGCTGCTCTATCTTTCACTACACAGATGACGTTTGCGGTGTTGCAGACTTTCCGATCAAGCGAGAACTCAACAGCATCAGCCAACGACCGATCCCCTGCACTCATCCCTGCCAGAATCCAGGCTCCGCCGGTTCCGTGAAGACTCACGGGTGTTCCCACTTGTTGTGCGATCGCCCCAAGTTCTGCGACCGCTTCTCCGGATCCGCGCGCCACAGCAAGCGACACGCGAGCGTCATTAAATAACGCCCACCCCGCAGCGTGCTCGGGAGAGTCGATCAATGTCACCGCACCGCGCGGCAAACCCGCAGCCGCTAATGACGGCTCGATGATTGTGTCCATAATCGCGCGAGCAGTTCCGAGTGCATCGCTGCCAATGCGAAACACCACCGTGTTTCCACCGCGTAGTACTCCCGTTGCGTCAGCAAAGACATTTGGTCTGCCTTCAAAAACAAAAGCTAAACAACCGAGCGGAGATCTCCATTGTTCGACAGTCCATCCGTCGTGGGCAACCTCATCTATTTTCTCAGAGGTTGCCAGATCTAATGACTGCCACATACGAAGTGCGCCCACCATGTCGGCGCGCATTCCATCGGACAGAACCAGACGTGTGGTGGAACGTCCACGTTGTTTGGCCTGTGCTACATCGACCTCATTCGCAGACCGAATAGATGCAAACACATCGTCGTCTGCCAAACGTTGCGCAGACAGTTCAAAAAATCTGGTGATCTGTTCATCAGACACCAGCGACATCTGAGAAAAAGCACTGATAGCCCGAGTCACAGCGTTCTCTACCGTCTCTGCGACCCCAGTCGGAATGCGGCGCAACGCACCAGAATGAGCAATTCCCAGCACGACATCTCCTGGCTGGAGTGACTTTTCGAATTCCTGATCGATCTCGATGACACGAGAACCGACCAACACTCGATCGCCCGCCCGAAGAGTACGTGGCCCATCATTTGTGACACCAGGTGTATCTGAAGGCTCTTTCACACGCCTATTCTGACCTGTGTGAGTACGACATCCACAGACGAATCCATTTACTTCCGCCAACTTCTCAGTGGGCGTGATTTTGCCAAGGATGATCAAGTCGCAGTAGGCATGGTGAATTTTGCCTACATCATTGGTGATCGGGCCACGGGTGAGTGCGTACTCATTGATCCGGCGTACTCGGTCAATGAGCTAATAGACATCGTTGAAGCAGACGACATGCGTGTAACAGGCGTGCTTGCGACCCACTATCACCCCGATCACATTGGCGGTTCAATGATGGGCTTCAACATCGAAGGCATCACCACCCTTCTTGAACGAATCCAGGTTCCCATTCACGTTCAAAAAGCTGAAGTTGATTCTGTGATCAAGGTAACTGGCGTATCACCCACCGAACTTTCTGCTCATGAACCAGGCGACGTCATTAGTGTTGGCAACCTCGATATCACTATGGTGCACACTCCAGGTCACACTCCAGGAAGCCAATGTTTCCTCGTGCGTGGAGCGCTCGTATCTGGAGACACTTTGTTTCTCGATAGCTGCGGTCGTACGGATCTACCCGATAGCAATGTTGAGGACATGTACGAGAGTTTGTCAACGTTGGCTCGTTTGCCCGATGACACCATTGTTTTACCCGGTCACCTGTACTCGCCAGCACCTGCTGCGTACTTAGGCGAAATAAAAGAGAAGAACATCGTCTATAAACCCACAACCAAAGAGGCGTGGATGATGATGTTTCGTCGCGACTAACGAGACCTTCACGACAACACTGCCGAAACGATGGTGGAAATTCCAGAAATCACGAGCAGCGTTAATACCAAGATTCGAAATCGTTGTTGGTTGACATATTTTCGTGTCCTGAAGCCAAGCGCAATCGCGACGACAAGGATCGGCAATGACACCACTGTTGCGATGATTGAATCCGCCGTGATCTTGCCCGCAACAGCAAAGATTGTCACGGTCACAACGTTGGAGAAAATAAAAATGCGACTGACCGTGGCACGAAACACCTCCTGGGGCATTTGTCGCGCTTGAAACAGGAAAACCAGCGGTGGACCGTTTGTACCAACTGAGGTAGAGAGTGCTCCACTGGCTCCACCTAACCACCAATCAGCAGACCGGGATGCTCCTCGTAATGTGAATCCACGCATCAAAAGAAACGTCACAAACAACACAACAACCCCAAGACCAATCTTCAGAATGGTCTCAGAGAGATAGATAAACGCAACCAATCCGATGGGCATCCCCATCACTGCTGCAATGGTCACTCGAACAGCTAGTCGAGCATTCGCATGCTCCTTTTCTTTCCATGCTTGCGCCGAAGTGGTGACTAAGCCGATGAGATTGACAACCACCACCGAGAGCCGTACATCAGCAAAAAGAGACATCAAAGGCACCGACAACAATGCAAGCCCGAACCCGGATATTGACTGCACAAATGCAGCAATTGCCATCGCGCTGGCAATGCCGATGAGTTCAAGAACACTCATGCAGACATCAATACGTTGACAGCTTCAGCAAACACTTCAGTATGGGTGTCGACATCTTTTTCGGTATGAAAGGGCGACAGTAACGCCATGTTATGAAATGGTGTCAGCAAGATGCCACGGTTGAGAGCAAAGAGATGCATGAAAGCATCTAGTTCCCCATCGATTGCTGCAGCCGCTTGGGCGCCATTAACTGGAGGTGGGCAAAACCAGTATTCGGCTCTGCAGCCCAACTGCTGAACATTCCACGCGAGACCATGTCGCTCGTACCCTGATCGCACTCCCTCTGTCCATTGTGTTGCAAGCGGAATCATGTGATCAAAATCTTCTTGTCGCAAGGTGGACGACAACGTGGCTCGCACTGCTGCAAGTGCTAGCGCATTCCCAGTGAGTGTTCCACCAACTCCCGATACGTCAACGCCATCACTACGCAGATACGGCTCCAATTTGTCTGCAACTTCATCAGTCATGCCGTAGATAGCAGCAGGCATTCCCCCACCAATGGGTTTTCCAATGACGAAAAAATCCGGCTCTAGATTCCACGCCTTTGTACATCCGCCTGGCCCTGCACAAATTGTGTGGGTCTCATCGATGATGAGCAACACTCCGTGCCGACGAGTGATCTCACGAACTTTCTCTAGATATCTGGGCTGTGGCAACACGATTCCGATGTTTGTGAGAGCTGGCTCCATGAGAAGACATGCAACATCTCCGTGTGCGAGAACTTTGTCTAGTGCATCTGCATCATTAAACGGCACAACACGTGTTGTTAGTGCGGGGTCCACCTGAGGACCAATCGCGCCGGGACGACTGATGGTATTGCCCTTTTCATCCATGATGACGAGCGTTTCGTCGACCGTGCCGTGGTAACACCAGTCCATGACGGCAATTTTCGAACGTCCAGTCAATTGTCGTGCAAAACGAAGCACAAAACGATTGGCATCAGTTGCAGTCATCGCAAACTGCCACTTGGCGAGACCAAAGCGTTCCGTCAGTTCATCTCCGATCACGACGGCATCTGTACTTGGCAACATCGTTGTGATGCCACGTCGGGCGCGCACAGCAAGTGCCTCTGCTACTTGGCTCAACCCGTGACCCGTCATTGCCCCGGTATCGCCCAAGCAGAAGTCGATGAACTCATTTCCGTCGATGTCCACAAAATGGGCCCCATGCGCCTCTTCAAAAAAGACAGGGAACCCACCTGGCCAGCGAGTCATCCATGGCATCGGCACACCTGTCACCAGATGCTGCTGAGCGCGCAATGAATTCTCATACGAATTGGGGTGACGTGAAGCAAATACGTCACGTTCATCAGCAAGTGCAAGAGATAGACGATCGCGGTCGATTGATGCAGCCATGGTGTATCCACGATAGGACCCACCACTGACCAACTCCGTGAATTTCCCACACGATGGCCCGCATCATCAGTCTCTCCAAACCCCTGTCATTCCGAGATGTGGGGTTTACTTTTTGTACACTTGGAGTGTGTCTGTCTCGACCACCACGACATCTCGCATTGACGGCAACCGTCTAATGGAGCGTCTGTTTGCACTGGCAGACATTGGCGCGATTGATAACGGAGGCTGTGCTCGACTTGCACTCACCGATGACGACAAGGCAGGTCGCGATCTCGTGGTGTCATGGATGCGCGATCTTGGTCTCGACATCTCTATTGACACCATTGGCAATGTCATCGGAGTGTGGAATGTTGGCACCGGAGCCCCCGTCATGACAGGTTCCCACATTGACACCGTACGAACTGGCGGCAAGTACGACGGAAACCTTGGAGTTCTTGCCGGCCTTGAAGTCATTCAGTCGTGTCAAGAACAAGGGATCACTCCATCTCGACCACTCGCAGTTGGTTTCTTTACCGATGAGGAAGGTTCCCGCTTTCCTCCCGACATGCTCGGATCACTGGTGTATGTCGGCGGTTTACCAGTGGAAGAAGCACACGATATTGTCGGAATTGATGGCGCACGTGTCGGTGACGAACTTGCACGTATCGGATATCTCGGTGCAACACCCTGTCCTGGTCTCGTACCTCACGCATTCGTTGAGTTACACATCGAACAAGGCCCAGTCCTCGAACAGAAAAACACTGTCATTGGCGCCGTCACATCTGTGCAAGGAATCAGCTGGCTTGAAGTAACGATCGACGGACAATCCAATCACGCAGGTACAACTCCAATGTCGATGCGACGCGATCCTGCGTATGTGGCAGCGCGTATCGTGGTGTTTCTTCGCGAGATAGCCCATCGTTATGGCGGCCATCAAGTGTGCACAGTTGGCAAGATCGATGTGTTCCCCAATCTTGTCAACGTGGTGCCAGCAACCGCAACCATGACTCTTGATGTGCGCAACACTGACGAAGAGATATTGCAGAGAGCAGAAAAAGAGATTGCCGATTTCCTTACCTCAATTGCCGTCGAAGAAAACGTCACAATCACCACGCGTTCGCTCGCTCGTTTTGAGCCAGTTCTTTTCCACCATGCGGTGATCGATACGGTCGAGAACCTCGCACGGCAGCAAGGTCTCTCGGTCATGCAGATGCCATCTGGAGCCGGCCACGATGCGCAAATGCTCGCACGTGTGTGCCCAAGTGGGATGATTTTTGTGCCATCTCACAAAGGGATTAGCCACAACCCTGCTGAGTACACCGATCCCGACCAGCTCGTCGACGGTGCGAATCTTTTACTCCACGTGATGTTGCAACTTGCTGAAACGAGTTTCTCATGAGTCGAATATTGACTATTGGCGCGGCCCAACTGGGCCCCATTCAGCGCGATGATTCTCGCGAGAATGTTGTGAAGCGCCTCGTTGCTCTGTTGCGACAAGCCTCTGAGCATCAATGTGATCTTGTGGTCTTTCCGGAACTTGCACTGACTACGTTTTTCCCTCGCTGGTTTGTCGATGACATTGCAGAAGCTGATCATTGGTACGAAAAATCCATGCCGTCATCTGCTACTCAACCACTTTTTGATGAAGCGAGACGCCTGGGACTCGGCTTTTGTCTCGGCTACGCAGAAATAACCGAAGACGGACATCGATTCAACACACAAATTTTGGTGGAGCGAGATGGATCAGTGGTTGCGAAATATCGCAAAGTCCATATCCCTGGCCACGAGCACCACGAACCCGACCGCCCCTTTCAACATGCAGAGCGTTACTACTTTGAACCTTCAATGGAAGGTTTTGGAGTATGGAAAGCGTTCGACGGACACGTGGGAATGATGATCTGCAACGATCGTCGTTGGCCAGAGTCATATCGTGTGATGGGACTTCAAGGGGCAGAATTAATTCTGTGTGGATACAACACCCCCATTCACTATGTCCCCGATCCCAGCCAAGACATTTTGCAGGGATTTCACAACGCACTTGTTATGCAATCAGGTGCCTATCAAAACGGAACGTGGGTTGTAGGAGTTGCTAAGGCAGGTGTTGAGGAAGGCGTTGACAGCTTGGGCCAAAGCATGATTGTGGCGCCTTCCGGCCAAATCGTTGCTCAAACATTAAGTACCGATGACGAATTGATCATGGCGCGCTGCGATCTTGACTGGTGCAATAAATATAAGAACACCTTGTTTGACTTTGACCGCTACCGCCGTCCTGAGGTGTACGGACGAATCACATCACAACGCGGCGTCAAGCTCGAGGATTAGGCGTGTTAGAAACTCACGGTCTTGTGTGCGCCCACCATCACTTGTATTCGGCGCTCGCACGTGGGATGCCGGCGCCGCCAAAAACGCCTCACACATTTATTGAAGTACTCGAACAGGTGTGGTGGCGACTTGACGCCGCTCTCGATCTCGACATGCTCTATTGGTCTGGAGCTCTCGGTGCAGCCGAAGCAGTGCTGTGTGGGACAACAGCCATCATCGACCATCACGAATCTCCGAATGCCATCGAAGGAAGCCTCTCAGCGCTTGCAGATGGAGCCGCCCTCGTTGGCGTGCGAACCAACTTGTGTTATGGCGTCACTGATCGCTGGGACGAAGCAGGTTTGTCTTCTCACGTCCCAACTCAACGTGCAATAACCGACGCGGCCCGTCGAGGACTTCTCGAGAATGAACGTTATTTACATGATGGCGGTCGGGGCATGATTGGCGTGCACGCGTCGTTTACATGTAGCGATGAATTACTGCACACAGCCGCAGACGCAGCACAACGCCTAGGGGTGGGAGTTCATATCCATGTAGCTGAAGGACCAGATGATGCTGATGCATATTCGCGCCTAAAAGATCTTGCAACTGACGATTGGCTTCTTGTGCACTGTGTGAATCTGAAAGAAGAACTTCCCGGCACCATCGTGCACAATCCACGATCAAACATGAATAACGCAGTCGGTTACGCAAGACCGACACGGTTCTCGAATCGAGTCGTGTTGGGAACTGATGGGATCGGCGCAGACATGTTTGATGAAGCACGACTCACGTATGTGAAACTTCGCGAAGACAATCTGACGGCAACTCCCGACACTGCATGGCAGTGGCTGACCAATGGTGAGGAACTTTTCCCGGAGGTTCGACAAGACCGCGTTATGTGGAATTACGATCACGTCGATAGTCCATGGCACATGGCATTCACCACAGGCGTTCGTCCAAACGACGTCTTTATAAGCGGCAAACACGTTGTAAAAGACGGACAACCCGTCTCGTTCGACATTAATGAGATTCGAGCCAAAAGTGCTGAAGCTGCCATCCGACTACACAAGCGACTCGCTTAGGAGATACCGATGACAGTTTTACTTCCTACTTCGCTTGATGAAGCACTACAGATGCTGTCAGAGCATCCGTCCGCAGATCTTTTGACTGGCGGAACAGATCTGATGGTGGAGGTCAATTTCAATCACCGCAAACCAACCACAGTGATTGCATTGCGGCAACTCGCCGAGTTGCACACCTGGTCGATAGACCAGCAAACACAACGGATCACAATCGGCGCCGGGGTTCCGTACGCCGAGATGGAACACGGCCCCTTGGCTGATGCTTTGCCGTGTTTGGCAGAAGCGGCGCGTACTGTGGGGTCTCCACAGATTCGCGCGGCAGGAACGTTGGGTGGCAACTTAGGAACCTGTTCACCCGCTGGTGATGGCCTACCTGTTTTGTCTGCTCTCGACGCAACGATTCATCTGTCTTCTCAGTCCGGTAGTCGCGAGATTTCCTTTCATGACTTCATGACGGGACCAAAACGCAATGCTCGACAACCGGGTGAGATCATCACCAGCGTTTCAATGAACATCCCAACCGGCTGGCAAGGATACGCAAAAGTCGGAGTACGTAATGCAATGGTGATTTCCGTGGCCTCTGCGTGTTTAGTGATCGACAGCGGCTCCAATAGTAAAGACAACGACCAACCATCTGTTCGTATCGCTCTTGGTTCAGTAGGTCCCACCATCATTCGTTGTCGCGAGACCGAGAATTGGTGGAACAACCTCCCCAATGCTGAGAAACGTTCTGCGTCCGTTATTCAAGAATTTGGAGTTCGTGCGGGTCAAGAATCGCGACCTATTGATGACCATCGATCCACCGCCGAGTATCGCCGTCATGCGATTTCTGTTTTGTCCAGTCGTCTTCTACACAGAGGAACACAATCATGAGCGAACACGAGATCTACACACTGCGCATTAATGGTGACGAACACCATGTGAAAGACGCATGGATCGGAGAGTCACTTCTCTATGTTTTACGCGAGAGACTCGGACTTCCCGGCGCAAAGGGTGCCTGCGAGCAAGGCGAGTGTGGAAGTTGCACCGTGGTACTAGATGGCGATGCCGTGTGTAGCTGCTTGGTTCTCGCCGCTTCCGCGGTTGGTTCAGAGATTGCAACCGTCGAGGGTCTGAGCCCGGACGGATCACTCACTGATGTGCAGCAAGCGTTCATTGATGAAGGTGCAGTGCAGTGTGGCTTTTGCACGCCTGGTTTGATCATGGCTGTACACCATCTTCTTGACCACAACACAACACCAACCGAACTTGAGGTCAAAGAAGCACTGTCAGGAAACATTTGTCGCTGTACGGGGTATGGACGAATCTTTGCAGCAGTTGACAAAGTTGTATCAGTTCGCTTAGGAGCATCGCAATGAGCAGCGTCTCTACGTCCACTCGTCAACGTGATGTATTGGGCACAAGTGCACTACGTCCAGACGGCGGAGCCAAAGTACAGGGATCATTTGCGTTCTCTTCAGACCTGTGGGCAGAAAACATGTTGTGGGGTGCAACACTTCGCTCGCCACACCCGTATGCGCGCATTATCTCGATTGATACAACTGCTGCATGGAAGATTGCAGGTGTTGAAACCATCATCACCCATGAAGATGTACCCGGGCAGTTGACATACGGCCTCATTTCCAGTGATCAACCCGTGTTTGCCAAAGATTTTGTACGTTACATGGGGGAACCTATCGCAGCAGTAGCTGCGGATCATCCTGAGACATGCCGTCGTGCACTCGCAGCGATTGTTGTGGAGTACGAAGTTCTCACCCCTCTAGCAGACGGAGAACGCGCTCTCGACCCAACAGTTGCTCCTATTCACCCAGACGGAAATGTGATTCGCGAGTTACAGATCATTCGCGGTGATCAAAGCGCCACCGGGCCAATTGTTGTCGAAGGTACCTATGAGTTAGGCATTCAAGATCAAGCGTTCTTAGGCACAGAAGCAGCACTTGCACTTCCCGATCATGATGGAAAAGGCGTGGACGTGTATGTGGCCACACAGTGGTTGCATGAAGACCAAAAGCAAATGGCTGCATGCCTCAACCTGCCTGTCGACAAGGTTCGCCTCACTTTGGGCGGTGTTGGAGGTGCATTCGGCGCGCGGGAAGACATCAGTCTGCAAGTGCACTGTGCGCTACTGGCACTGCGCACATCGCGACCAATCAAAATGCAATATGGACGCGAAGAGAGTTTCTTTGGCCATGTCCATCGCCATCCGGCCAAGATTTGGATGCGTCACCACGCAGATGCCGACGGACGAATCATCAGAGTCGAGTCGCGGATGTTGCTCGACGGTGGAGCGTATGCCTCTACATCGTCTGCAGTGTTGACCAACGCAGCAACTCATGCACAGGGTCCGTACAAATGTGACAACGCAACCGTCTATAGCTATGCGGTGCGCACCAATAATCCACCGTGCGGTGCGATGCGTGGATTTGGCGTTGTTCAAGCCTGTTTTGCTCATGAAAGTCAAATGGACAAGATTGCAGCTGCTGCTCTTATCAGCCCAGTTGAAGTGCGACTGCGCAATGCGATGGAAACCGGCGATTTACTCATCACCGGTCAACCCGTTGAAAGCGTCGCACCAGTTGCTCGTTGCATTCGTGAGACTGCGGCACTTCCAATGCCAGATGAATTATCACCTACACCCGATCCGCTGGAATTACCCGGCGGATCTGGGCGCACAGCTGACCGTCAACACATCAAGCGCGGTATTGGCTGGGGTGTCTCAATTAAGAACATCATGTACTCAGAGGGCTTCGATGATTACTCCACAGCACGCGTGACCTTGCAAGACGGTGTAGTGACCTTGAAATTCGCCACCAGCGAAGTGGGACAAGGTTTTGTCACTCTTGCGCCACAGATAGCTCGCACAGTTCTTGGCGTTGATCAGATACTGATTGATCCCATGGATACAAGCATTGGATCAGCCGGCTCCACCAGTGCGTCACGACAAACATGGATGAGTGGCGGTGCCGTTGATGGAGCATGTCGCCTCGTTCGTGAACGCCTCTTTGAACGCGTGGGTCAACAACACAACATTGATCCCCTGCGCCTTGCCATCGATGGGACTGACGTGGTCGACACAATGGGCGATCTTCGCATCTCTGTCGCTGAAGCGACACTTGGCCAGCGTTTTGAGGAAACATTCGAGTATCACCATCGCCCAACTGAAGACCTTGACGAGAACGGACAAGGAAACTGCCATGTGGCGTTCGCATTTGTTGCACACCGCGCAGTTGTTGATGTCGATACAGAACTCGGATTAGTCAAGGTCGTGCAGGTTGCTACTGCACAAGACATTGGACGAGCTCTCAACCCACTATCAGTAGTAGGTCAAATTGAAGGTGGCATTGCCCAAGGACTTGGTCTTGCTGTTATGGAAGAAATCATTGTCGACAATGGCCGGGTACGAAATCCTAGTTTCACCGATTACTTGTTGCCCACCGCTCTCGATGCGCCAGTAGTTGTCGCATCATTTGTGGAGGAACCAGATCCACAGGCGCCGTTAGGCGCAAAGGGCGTGGGAGAGCCACCGTGTATTTCGGTTACCCCAGCCATTGTTGCTGCTATTCGCGACGCAACCGGCAAGGATCTCTCTCGCGTCCCTGTGCGACCGTACGATATTTGTTTGTGAGAACTAACTCAGAGCGTTGTACTGCTCTGGTTTGATCTCTTGCACTTGTTGCCAGTACTCAAGCAGGCTAAACGGCCAGTTTTGTGCAACACGGTTGTATTCGTTGCGGTACCACGAATTCACTGTGGCAACTCCCCACACCATGCCGGCATTGCCCTGGTCGACACGCTCGTTATACGCGTTGTGCACTTCTTGCTTCACATCAAGGGCTTTCAAGTTGTTTCGCAATAAGTGTTCGACATAGCGCATCACATAGGTGACTTCGCATTCAGTGAAATAGATGATGCTTCCGTTTACAACGATGTTGGTGTTTGGACCGTAGAGAATGAAGAAGTTCGGGAACTTTGGAACTGTGACACCCATGAATGCACGAGCGTCGCCTTTCCATTCGCGCTGCAATTCGACTCCATTCAAGCCGACAACTTCCATTGGCATAAGGAACTTTGATGGCTGGAAGCCAGTTGCGTAGATGATGATATCCACTTCACGAAGTACACCTTCCACGTCACGAACGCCGTTTTCCTCAATTGATGCGATTCGATCGGTTACAAGCGACACGTTGTCACGCTTTAGCGTGCGCGCCCAAATGCCGTTATCAACCACAATTCGCTTCGATGCTGGCGGATACTGGGGAATCACTTTCTCGAGTAGATCAGGGCGGTCGCCGAATTGCTCAGTGAGGTAATCCACGAGCATCGCGCGCATTTCTTGGTTTGCCGGACTCACCGAAAGAGTTTGATCTTTCCAATTTGGGTCCACCTGACATGCGGGCAACATGCCCTCACTTCCACGCCAGAACAGCCAGAAGCGATACCACTGGGCGTAGCCAGGAATATTTCCAAACAACCACTGTAAACCTGGTGCTACTGACTCGTGGTACTCAGGAATTCCAAAGAACCAGTTTGGCGTGCGTTGATACAAATCAACATGAGCAGCTTGCGCCGCGACAGTTGGCATCAACTGAACTGCGCTAGCAGCAGAACCTATGACTGCCACACGCTTTCCTTTGATGTCGACATCTGTGCGATAGCGAGCTGTATGCCAACTTTCGCCCTTGAACTTATCGATGCCAACAACATCTGGCATGTTGGGACGATTCAACTGACCGACAGCTGAGATGACTGCATCTGCTTCAAAATTCTTTTTCTGACCATTTGAAGTGGTCTCCACCGTCCACTTGCCTGATTTTTCATCAAATACACTGCGGTGTACTTCGGTATTGAAGTTGATCAATGGACGAATGCCGAATTTGTCTGCACAATTGCGGAAATAATCAAGCAAAGTTGCTTGTGCTGAGTAATAACCTGGCCAGTCATTGCGTTGTTCGAACGAGTAGCTATACATGTGGTTCGCGACATCTACGCGACAACCTGGGTACACGTTCTCGAGCCATGTACCACCAACGTCGGCATTCTTATCGACTAATTCAACCTCGACACCTGCCTGACGCAAACGGTGAGCGGCAAGGATGCCAGACATTCCTGCACCGACTATCAACACCTTGAACGAGCGTCCGGGGGCAATGTCTTTCAAGTTCCACTGCGGAGCACGAAGATCATCGCCAGTCACTGACAACTCTTCTTTGAGCAACGGCAAATAGTTGGCGTCCATTGACGTTCCCGACGCCCATTCCATTGCTTTGCGCATGTCATCGTCCGAACGAGACAACTCAACATTTGCACCGCTATCACGGAACTTCTTCAGCACAGCCAGGGCAATCGTGCGAATCTCGGCCTGCTGTTCGTCTGTCATTCCACCTTGTGGCATTCCTACGAGTGCGGGGTCAGGTCGAAGGTGTGGCTTCAAGATCGTGTAGTTACCTGTGATATACGCAAGTGCCGGCAACAACGACGGACACGAGGCGTCGGCCAAGTGCTGCTCGAGTTCTGAGTCGGACACGTTTTTCGGGAATGAAACGGCTTTTGTCATATACAAGTTTTTAGCGCATCCGACGCCCTCGTGGCGAGCGATTCGATCAATTAGATGAATGAAAAAGACACACCCTGGAGCAATTAGCCTGTGAGGCGACCCCGCCACCACGACTCACCAGAGGTTTTGCATGTCCAGCACTGTTGTCCCCCACGTTGATTACCTTGTATTAGGCGACAATCCACACCTGGTCGCAAATGAATGCACCAACTGCTCTGCGCGTTTTTTCGGACGCCGCAACGCCTGTGCCAATTGCTCGGGAACTGACTTTCGTATCGTCCCCATAGCGACAGAAGGGGTCTTACGCTCATTCACGATCGTCACTTTTGCACCACCAGGAGTGCCTGTGCCATTTACGGCCGGAATCATCGACTGCGGCGGAACCAGTGTTCGTGCAAACATCATCAACGTAGATCCCACTCCAGACAAAGTCTCACTTGGTATGAAAGTGAAACTCGCCACCTATTCGCTCGGAAAAGACGACAACGGCGTCGAAGCAATCGCTTTTGGCTACGAACCCGCGTGATCAAATAACACACTCACCAACAACGACGACAAATTCGCACTTACATCCACTTACAACAGGAGAACGACCATGGCTACAGAAGACATTTACATCCTCGGAATCAACATGACAAAGTTTGGAAAACATCCAGACAAAGACACCGTTGACCTCGCTGCGCAAGCGGCCCTCGCGGCGCTCAAAGACGGCGGCGTCACAATGAAGGACATGGGCGTGATGGCGGCTGGTTGTCTATTCGGTGAAGGCAGTGTTGCACAGTCGATTCAAAAACAAATTGGCCAGACCGGAATTCCGGCATATAACGTGTCGAATGCTTGTGCCACAGGGGCAACTGCTTTACGCACAACGATTATGGCCATTAAAGCTGGCGAGTGCGACATGGGACTAGCCGTAGGAGTTGAAAAACTCGCTGGCGCTGGACTACTTGGCGCAAAGTCACGCACAGATGGAAAAGTGTTTGAGCCAAAGGGGCGCTTTGGTGCCGTAGTTCCCACCGACGGTCTTATTGGTACCGACAATATGCCAGGAACCTTCGCCCAGGTTGGCATGGAATATGGACACAAATACGGCGGTGCAACATTTGAGTTGTTCGCCAAGATTGCCGAGAAGAACCATGCACACTCCACGCTAAATCCCCTTGCTGCCTACACCAAGCGAATGACGCTTGACGAGATCATGAACGACGTCATGATCGCCTACCCCAATACCCGTTCCATGTGTTCAGCAAACTGCGACGGTGCAGCCGCTGCGGTAGTGGTGAGCGGCAACAAATTGAAGACCCTCTCGAAGGAACAACAGCGCCGCGCGATCAAGGTGTCAGCATCGATCTTGACAAGCGATCCATATCAAGAAGCTTGCCAAGTGCTACCAGACGTCAACACCCTTACTCGCATTGCCGCTAAGCAAGCATATGAACAAGCTGGCGTTGGCCCAGAAGATCTGGACCTAGTAGAGCTACATGACTGCTTCGCAACTGCTGAACTTGTTCACTACGACAACTTGATGTTGTGCGAAGAAGGTGGTGCAGTCGACTTCTTTAACTCCGGCGCGACATGGCGCGATGGTCGTCTTCCTGTCAATGTCTCTGGTGGCCTTGAATCCAAGGGCCACCCCATTGCGGCAACAGGCATCGCCAACATCTGGGAAGTGTGTCATCACCTCCGTGGCGAAGCGGGCGACCGCCAGATTGAAGGAGCAAAGGTCGGTATGGCTCATGTCATTGGCCTCGGATCTGCGTGTGGCCTTCATATCTTGGAGAAATCAGCCCTCTAAGAAGCACTTTCTTTACCAGTATCAATCTGGCGTGGTGGGAGTCGCCTCGAGCGTTCTACACTGGTTTTCCAATCAGTGACGTGCGTCATGTCCTGATCTTCTACTGAAGGGAACAACAACCATGATTCGAGTCAGCGTGCTCTATCCAAAGAGCGACGGAACCACCTTTGACATGGACTACTACAAGACCAAGCACCGCGATCTTTGCTTCCAAGTCCTCCCAGACTTGAAGAAAATGGACGTGGAGCAAGGCCTTGATGGTCCATACATCGCAGCAGGTCATCTCTTTTTCGACAACATGGAAGAGTTGCAGCGCAGCATGGGTGGCGCAGATGCAGTGAAGGCACAAGAAGATGTGCGTAACTACACAAACTGCGAACCAGCAATTCAGATCTCACAGGTCATTCCCGTTAACTGAAATAGTTCAATCAAAAAAGGCGGCAGGGTCACCTGCCGCCTTTTTTATGTTCTGAAAGAATTTCTCGCAGTCGTCAGCCTCTAGCCACGAGACATGTACGACGCTTCGATCTCGTCGATGCGGCTTGCTAAATCGGTAGCCGTACCTGAGATCTCGATCACCCCACGACGCATCACGTACGCACGATCTGCATACTTCAATGCTTGGCGAACGTGTTGTTCAACCAATACCACTGCAGTTCCACGCTGATCAGCTGCATCGCGCACCGCTTGCAAAAGACGTTGCACCACGATCGGAGCAAGACCCATCGACAATTCATCGGCCAAGAGCACCGAAGGTTTACGACCTAAGTTTCGAGCGAGACTAAGCATTTGCTGCTCACCACCAGAGAGCGAGCCTCCAGAGACATTGATGCGTTTTTCCAATTCGGGAAACAGTTGCAATGCTTCATCAATATCGGCGCCGGCCACGCGGAGATTCTCGCGAGTGGTAAGTCCCATGAAAACCGACTTCTCTTCGGTTACAAAGGTCAGTCCGTTACGCGCACGCACGTGAAGTGGACCAGTGGCCACTTCACCGCCGATCACCACGTCGCCTTCCATTGGAGATAGTTCCCCCGCCAAGGTCAACATGGTGGTTGTCTTTCCCGCACCGTTAGGTCCAAGAATTGCCACTACTTCACCGGGGTTGGCTACAAGGTTGATCCCTTTGATTACTGCTTGTTGGCCACCGTATCCCGATGACAAGTTACGGGCTTCGATTCCCATCGAGCCAACTGCTGTTGCTGTGTCACTCATGTGTGTTCCCTACTAGTGGTCCGCGTGCTCGCCGCCAAGATAGGCAGCAATCACCAACGGGTTGGATTGAATTTCGGCTGGAGTTCCTTCTGCGATCTTGCGACCAAAGTCAAGAACAACAATGTTGTCGCACACGCTCATCACGAAGTTCATGTCATGCTCGACAAGCAAGATACTCATACCCCACTCATCTGCAAGGCGACGAACCAGAGAAGCGAGTTCTGCAGTCTCGGCATCACCGAGTCCAGCACCAGGCTCGTCAAGAAGCAACACGTTTGGCTGTGTTGCAACTGCGCGAGCAATGGCAAGGAGTCGACGATTTCCGTACGACAAGTCCTCTACTTTTCGCAATAAGTCATCTTCGAGACCAAACTCGTTGATTGCAGCCACCACCGCTCCAGGAAGCGGCGGGTTCACTGGCCAGAACAGATCCGTAAAGTACGACTTTTGATCGCGGGGATCAGACGCTGCGCGAAGGTTGTCGAGCACCGACAAGTCTTCGAATAACTCTAGCGACTGGAATGAACGAGACATTCCAAGTCGTGCACGCTTCGGTGCGTTCAACTTGGTGACATCCACACCGTCCAAAGTGATTGAGCCAGCTGCTGCACGGGTAAAACCTGTAACGGCGTCGATAAATGAGGTCTTTCCAGCACCGTTTGGTCCGATAAGTCCGGTGATTTTCCCGGGTGGAACCTGAAGGGTGACGTCTTCAACAGCGGTTACACCGCCGTAACGAACAGTCAGTCCCTCCACCTTCAATGTTACTGGTGCGACCCGATCGCGAGTTTCTGGTGGAAGCACCACTTTCTCAACGACTACTTCAGCATTTGGATCCGTCTTCTTCACCAAGCCCTTCAGTTTCGAGCCGACCCACTTCACTTGCATTGCAGACTCTTTAGCAATGCCATCTTGGTTCAGCAACACGATCAACACCACGAAGATTCCACCAATGAGCTGCACATATTGCTCAATCCCCGAGAAGATCGAATTCGAAATGCGTGCGCCAATGGAACCTGACGTCAACGTGGCACCAAAAATGGGACCCATTAGCCAACCGATACCTCCAAGGAAGGCCCAACCAACCGAAGTGACAGATATGAAGTTGTTGAACTCGGACGAGAACAAGATGGTGTCTTTACGGAATGAAATAAGAATTCCACCAAGACCAGCAATGGAGGCGCCAACAGCGAAGGCATACAACTTGGCACCCACAACACTGATTCCTAATGCTGCAGCTGCGCGCTCGTTAGTACGCACAGCAAGCAGACGTCGACCACTTCGACCTCGACGCATCGCAGCAACTGCTAACGCGGCCAAGATGAAGCCAACCATGCAGAAGATGGCGTAGCGACTCGGGTTACGAGTTGCTGAAATATCAATTCCAAAAACGCTCGGCTTACCGATCTTTGTACCAATAAAACCACCAGTCCACGCGCTGTTGCCAAAGATGATCAACTGAATCGCGCTACCAAGACCGAGGGTCACAATTGCCAAGTTCAGTCCACGTGCTCGCACGGCAGGCAGAGCAAACAGTGCACCAAGCGGCGCAATAACCATCAATGCAAATGGGATTGATAATAGGAATGGAAAATTCCATACATCAATTGCGCGACCCGCAATGTAGGCACCAAGACCAGCAAGTGCATACTGACCAAGTGACAACTGCCCCGCATAACCCGTCACAACAACTATTGACAACAGAATTGTGGCCATTGCAAAGGTAGTGACCATGGAGTCTTGCCACAATGTTGGCAACTGCGTAATCAGAACAAGCGAAATCACTACACCAATTGCCACGTGCAACGGCCGCACACGACCATCACCAACAGCTGGTAGTCGGGACAGGAAGTATCCACGGACTGGGAGCGCGGTTCCGCGAAACACCATCACTGCGATAATCACAAGGAAAGGAAATGATTGTGAAATACCTGGAGTGCTGACGTAGTTCACTAACTCTGTTTGACCAACGCCAATCAGAAGTCCAGCAACAAGGGCCACCGGAAACGAACGGAAACCTGCAACTAGTGCTGCAGCAAGTGCCGCAAGAACGAGGTTTGTCATTGTGGTCACTTGCAGAGTCACGATCGGCGATACAAGAATCGCAGCAAGACCTGCCAAAGCCGAACCAATTGCCCAGTTGAGTGTTGCAATTTTGTCGGGGGAAAGACCGATAGCGGCAGCTGCACGTTGGTTCTCTGCTACTCCAGAAGTTGCAAGACCAAAGTTGGTGAATTTGTAGAACGCCCACAAGACGAACGTCAAAACAGTTGCAATGATCACCAAAATGATGCGATCTAGCGCAATGGTAATGCCACCCACTTCATAAAGATTGTCTGGCAACTCAGTTTGAACAAACGTGACGCGTCCGCCGTATCGAATAACGGCAGCGGACTGCAAAATAATTAACACACCAAGCGTTGCAACAATTCGAGCTAACGGAGACGCACGACGCAACTGACGCATCACAACCAAGTGTGTGAGTGCACCGATTAACGCTGACAGGGCGACACCAAACAACAATGCGAGAATGAACGGCCAATTTTGCTTTTCTCGCAATTCCCACGAGAAATACGCGCCAACCATGCCCACTGCACCGTGGCCAAAATTCAATACGCCCGAGCCGCGATAGATCACCATCAGGCCCTGCGAAGCAAGTGCATACAGAGCACCTACACCT
Source organism: Ilumatobacteraceae bacterium (assembly GCA_044340485.1). Taxonomy (GTDB): domain Bacteria; phylum Actinomycetota; class Acidimicrobiia; order Acidimicrobiales; family Ilumatobacteraceae; genus UBA2093. The sequence continues at coordinate 78,011 of JBIITN010000004.1, forward strand.
AAGCCCAAAATGGCAAACTTAATGAACTCCTGCATTTTCCCCCCTCAGATGTGTGGTTCCCCACAAGCCCGCAACTGTTATTGCAGTTATCGAACTGACGCCCTACGGTGACGGCAGTCACAATTTCTTGAGACTACTCCACCGCAAGGCGTCTGTGAAACGTATCACACCGATAAAAACCCTCACCAACTTAAGACGACGCAACCGCCAAAAATCCTCACACGTGCGCACATTCACAACGCGTACAGAAACTGCTCTGGCCCAGAGAATCAATAAGAAGAGGGGTTGTACCCGTTACAGGCACAACCCCTCTTGCGCCCGGACTTCATTTCACACAGGGTGGCATTTCATCCAACTACTCAGAGGCGCACATGGACTTGGTCAAGGACTCCGCACACTGCCCTGATCAGGTCTCGATTTCGTGACAGTGGTCACTTCACATGGGCACAGAGTAACACCCACGCCGCAACCCCCTGCACACGCGATCCACCCGAGATCGCAAAAACCCCACACCTTTCGGTGTGGGGTCTTCACTAGCGGCTAAGCGCTCATAGTTCTTTCGAACGTATCTGACCAGAATCAGTCAGCGTGATATGGCGTCATGTCGTATGTCTTGTCATCCATTGGTGACAACTTGCCACCAGAGAAGATGTCGTATGCGACTGAGCGGTTGAAGATACGTGGGAATGCTCCACCTTCACCAGTCCATGGTGATGTGAAGTCAAGGTCGCCCACCATGTTGTCCATTGGCAGGTTGCTTGTTGCATTCGCAGCATCAATAAACGTGTTGTTGTTGACTTCAAGACCGTCTGCAATCATCTGCTCGACGATCTTGCGGAAGCCTTCAAAAGCTGCCCATGTTCCAAGACCGGCAAGTGAGTTCCAGTCGAGATCCGGTGCGTCGTACTTCTCAAGTGCTGCACGATAGTCATCCCACATTGGTCCAGCAATGTTCGGGTATGCGTTGATTGAAACGCCACCTTCTGTTTCTGCTGGGAATGCTTCGCCAACTTTTTCATTCAAGTTGCCCTGTGGACCGTAGAGACGCTGAGTGCCACCTACTGCCTTCATTGCAGGAATGAATCCGAGCCACTGAATGTCACCCATGAAACCATGGATGCAGTCTGTGCCGCTTGCTGCCTTGGCAGCCAAAGCGCTGTAGTCAGAAGTGGTCAATGGGAACGTGAGGTACTTGACTTCGTTGGTGTAACCGAGCTTCTCGAAAGCAGCCTTGGTCTGACCAATGAAGTAATCCTGTGAACCGTTTTCACCAAATAAGAATGCAGGTGCTTCACAACCGTCTTCCGACATCTTGTACGCAGCACCAGCGTTGAACGAGAACACTGAACCCATGTTGAATGCGATTGGGCTTGAGAATTCCTTCGCCACAACTGGACAACATGCACCGAACCATGCGGTGTTTGACTCTTCCAACACTTCAATGAGCAAGCTCACGTCTGTGTCGTAACCGCCAACAAGTGCAATCGCACCAGCCTCAACAGCCTGACGAGCACACGCTGCGTCTTCGTTCGGGTCGGTCTTACCGTCACAGAATGTCATATCGAGCGGACGTCCGCCGATGCCACCATTGTCATTGATGTATTGCTCATAGATCTCAGCTGCAGCCTCGATGTTTGGATATGACTGAACTGATGAGTCAACAGTTGACACAACCCACACGACCAATGGATCACCAGTTGGTGCTGGTGCCGCTGAATCTGCAGTGGTGTCGTCGGTGCCGCCATCTGATGATGAATCATCATCACCACATGCGGCAAGTGTTAATGAACCGACAAGCGCAAGACTTGTCATGACCCGAAGCGTCCGGCGCGAACGCCCAGAGCCCGAGGTACGCGAAAACATCGACATGCGATGATCCCCCCTGTGTGTTAAGAGCAAGTCCTCCCCGGGACTCACTGATTTTTTGACTTTCGTCGAGTACAGAGTAGCAGTTTGGTGACTGCAGTCACCAAACGAGGACACAATAATGAATCACAAATTCACTTGCGCTATGCAAATAAATCTGATGACGGGTGGCGTGGAACCCCATTGCGAGGTCCCACACCACCTGTACTCAGGCAGTTAGCCGGCGTGATATGGCGTCATGTCGTATGTCTTGTCATCCAATGGCGCCAACTTGCCGCCGGAGATGATGTCGAATGCAACGGAACGGTTGAAAATGCGTGGGAATGCCCCACCTTCACCATTCCATGGAGCAGTGAAGTCAAGATCGCCCACCATGTTGTCCATCTGCAAATTGTTTGTGGCACTCGCCGCTTCAATAAATGTGTCGCTGTTGACCTCAGTACCGTCAGCGATCATCTGCTCAACAATCTTGCGGAAACCTTCAAAGGCTGCCCAAGTACCAAGACCAGCAAGTGAATTCCAGTCAAGATCAGGAGCGTTATAGCGCTCGAGTGCGTCACGGTAGTCATCCCACATCGGACCAGCAATGTTCGGGTATGCGTTGATCACAACGCCACCCTCGGTTTCTGCTGGGAACGCTTCGGCTACTTTGCCGTTGAGATTTCCCTGCGGACCATAGAGTCGCTGCGTGCCGCCCACTGCCTTCATCGCAGGAATGAAACCAAGCCACTGAATGTCACCCATGAAACCGTGAATACAGTCAGTTCCACTAGCTGCCTTGGCGGCCAAAGCGCTGTAGTCAGAGATCGTCAACGGATATGTGAGGTACTTCACTTCGTTTGTAAAACCGAGTTTCTCGAAAGCAGCCTTAGTTTGGCCAATGAAGTAATCCTGCGATCCATTATCGCCGTAGATGAAGGCGGGTGCTTCGCAACCATCTTCAATCATTTTGAACGCTGCACCAGCATTAAACGAAAAAGTTGCACCCATGTTAAATGCATTTGCACTCGTGAATTCTTTCGCCACACTCGGACAACACGCTCCGAACCAAGCAACATTCTCTGATTCAAGTACTTCAATTAACAGACCCACATCAACGTCAAAACCACCGACGAGAGCGATCGCTCCGTCATCGACAGCCTTTCGTGCACATGCAGCATCTTCATTGGGATCGGCCTTACCGTCACAGAAAGTGACGTCTAAAGGACGACCACTAATCCCACCCTTATCGTTGATGTATTGCTCATAAATTTCAGCCGCGGCCTCAATGTTTGGATACGACGCGATAGATGAATCGACTGTCGTAACAACCCAAACGTTGAGCGCTTCACCAGTGGGTGTCGCACCACCAGTTTCTGCTGTGGTGTCATCTGATGAGTCACCGCTACTTGATGAATCATCATCACCACATGCAGCCAGTGCAAGCGCACCAACGAGAGCCAAACTGACTCCCACTCGAATACCGCGTCGCCGACTATTGGCAGACGAAGTCCGTGCAAACATCCCCATGAGATGCCCCCCTTATTTTAAAACACCAACGATCCCCCGATTGCTGGTGATGTGACGTAGAGGACGTCACGTAATGAAACTTGCCACCTGTGTTGGGCCGCAATGAACGAACATGGGATCCGAGTCGATACCCGGATCCCATGTCGTCAGTGAGTTGTCGTGTTTAACAACTGGGGAGAATTCTTGCTTTCTACTCTGGGTGGTATGCCGTCATGTCGTAGGTCTTGTCATCCATTGGTGACAGCTTTCCGCCAGAGAACACATCAAAGGCGACTGATCGGTTGAAAATACGTGGGAAAGCCCCACCTTCAGCAGCCCACGGGGTGGTGAAATCAATGTCACCCACCATGGAATCCATTTGAAGGTTGCTTGTGGCATTTGCAGCCTCAATGAATGTGTCGTTGTTTACTTCAACTCCATCAGCAATCATCTGCTCCACAATCTTACGGAAGCCCTCGAACGCTGCCCATGTACCAAGACCAGCAAGTGAGTTCCAGTCAAGATCAGGAGCGTTATAGGTCTCAAGAGCTGCACGATAGTCATCCCACATCGGACCTGCGATGTTCGGGTATGCGTTGATCACAACGCCACCTTCAGTCTCAGTCGGGAATGCCTCGCCAACCTTTTCATTGAAGTTGCCCTGAACTCCATAGAGTTTTTGTGTGAAGCCCACCGATTTCAATGCAGGCACAAACGCCATCCACTGAATGTCACCGAGTGCTCCATAAATGCAGTCTGAACCACTTGTTGCTTTCGCTGCCACGGCACTGAAATCTGAGATTGTTGCTGGGACGGTAATGAAATCGAGTCCACCGGAGTACTCCAACTGTTCAAACGCGTACTTTGCCTGCGCCACTGAAATGTCCTGGCTTCCATTTTCTAGGTAGATGATCTTTACATTCTTGCAACCATCTTGTGTCATCTTGTATGCGGCACCTTGGTTAAATGAGAAAGTCGAACCCATGTTGAATGCAATCGGGCTCGAAAACTCTTTTGCGACAACCGGACAACATGCACCAAACCATGCAGTATTTTCAGCCTCAAGTACCTCCATCATCAAACTGACGTCGAGATCGAAACCACCGACAAGAGCAATTGCTCCATCGTCGACTGCTTTACGCGCACAGGCGGCGTCCTCGTTCGGGTCAGTTTTGCCATCACAAAAAGTGACTTCAAGCGGACGACCGCCGATGCCGCCTGCATCGTTGATGTACTGCTCATAAATGTCTGCAGCGGCTTCAATGTTTGGATACGACAACAATGACGAATCAACTGTTGTGACTACCCACACGTTTAGTGGTTCACCCGTGGGTGCCGCACCGCCAGTTTCTGCAGTGGTGTCATCTGATGAGTCACCGCTACTTGATGAATCATCATCACCGCAAGCCGCCAGTGCCAATGCACCAACGAGAGCCAAACTGACTCCTACTCGAATACTGCGCCGCCTCTTTATGGCCGACGACTTCCGTGCAAACATCCCCATGAGATGCCTCCCTTATTTTGAAACACCAACGATCCCCCGATTGCTGGTTATGTGACGCAGAGCACGTCACATAATGAAACATACCACCAGTGTTGGGCCCCGATGAACGAACATGGGATCCGAGTCGATACCCGGATCCCATGTCGTCAGTGAGTTGTCGCGTTCAACAACTGGGGAGAATTTTCCAGACTTACTCGGCGTGATACTGCGTCATGTCGTAAGTCTTGTCATCCATTGGAGTCAACTTGCCACCAGAAATAATGTCAAAAGCAACTGAACGATTGAAGATTCGTGGGAAGGCCCCGCCTTCACCAGCCCACGGTGTAGTGAAGTCGAGATCGCCGACCATGGAATCCATTTGAAGGTTGCTTGTGGCATTTGCAGCCTCAATGAATGTGTCGTTGTTTACTTCAAGTCCATCAGCAATCATTTTCTCGACAATCTTTCGAAATCCCTCGAAGGCTGCCCACGTACCTAAACCAGCAAGCGAGTTCCAGTCAAGGTCCGGAGCGTTGTACTTCTCAAGAGCCGCGCGATAGTCATCCCACATCGGACCGGCAATGTTCGGGTACGCGTTGATCACAACGCCACCTTCAGTCTCTGCGGGGAATGCTTCTGCGACTTTGACGTTGAGATTTCCTTGAGGACCGTACAAACGTTGAGTGCCACCGACAGATTTCAAGGCAGGTATGAATCCCAACCACTGGATGTCGCCCATAAAACCGTGAATGCAATCTGAGCCATCACCTGCTTTTGCAGCGATCGCGCTGTAATCGGATGCGTTGAGTGGAACCATCACGTACTTTGGCACAGATGGATCTCCCCCGACTGCTTCCCATGCGGCCTGAGTCTGACCTTGGAAATAGTCATAGGTGGAACCTTCACCAATAATAAATGCTGGATTTGTGCACCCGTCTTCTTTCATCTTCCATGCTGCTGCAACGTTGAAAGAGAATACTGCGCCCATGTTGAATGCAATTGGGCTTGAAAACTCTTTTGCGACAACCGGACAACATGCACCGAACCATGCGGTGTTTTCAGATTCCAACACTTCGATAAGCAAGCTCACATCAACATCAAAGCCTCCAACTAATGCGATCGCGCCCGCGTCTACTGCTTTACGCGCACACGCTGCGTCTTCATTTGGATCTGCTTTTCCATCGCAAAATGTGACATCTACCGGACGTCCGCCGATGCCACCTTTGTCGTTGATGTACTGCTCATAAATATCTGCTGCAGCTTCAATGTTTGGATATGAAGAGATCGAAGAATCAACAGTTGAAACAACCCAAACAACCAATGGTTCTCCAGTCGGCGCTGGTGCCGCTGAATCTATTGTTGTGTCATCTGTACCGCCGTCAGATGATGAATCATCATCCCCACACGCAGCAAGTGATAACGCACCCACCAACGCCAGGCTGATGCCCACGCGCAAACCACGTCTCTTCGTGCTTTGCGACGTTGTACCTTTACACATCCTCATAAGATGCCCCCTTGTATTCAGACACCGACGTCCTTTAACCGTTGGTGCTGTGACGTTAGTCACGTTTAAGGAGTCAAGATATCATAAATTCACAATCGCGCGAACAGGGGTAACAGGGAAATGGTGCGTCAGGAGATGGAAAAGCCCTTATAACCCTCAGCGGCCACTTGGTTGCACAGCTCTCGATACGGCCCAACGCCACCAAGGTATGGCAGGAACACACGTGGCTTACCAGGAACATTGGCACCCATGTACCACGAGTTCGCCAGCGGATACAACGTCATGTTTCCAACTTCGGTGCTGTGTGCCACCCATTCATCTTGAGCCTGTTGGGTTGCCTCAATGACGTGTTGATCTTTATCACGCATTGCGACGAAGAGATCCGTCAACCAATCAACATGTTGCTCAATTGACACCATCATGTTCGACAGCACCGATGGACTTTGCGGACCAGTGATGGTGTACATGTTCGGGAAGTTCGCAATAGCAAGTCCTAAATACGTGGTGGGACCATCTTTCCATTGATCAGACAGTTTGATGCCATGTTTTCCACGGATATCGATTTTCAACAGCGAACCAGTCATTGCATCGAAACCAGTTGCGTACACAATGGCATCGAACTCATACTGTTCGTCGGTGGTGTTGATTCCAACTGGCGTGATCTCAGTAATAGGCGTTTTGCGCAAATTAACCAATCGAACATGATCAAGATTGAATGTTGCGTAATAGTCAGTATCGACACACGGACGCTTTGTGCCAAGCGGATGATCGTACGGACACAACGCTTCGGCCACCTCTTGATCTTTGACAATCGTTCGGATCTTGTCGCGAGCGAAATCAGCAACAACGTCATTTGCTTTTTTGTTGATCAGGATGTCTTCAAATGATGCCAGGAATCGAGCAAAGTCTGCAGTTTCCCAACTGTCTTCAAGAATCTGCTGTTGCGTTTTTTCGTCTACTGAAAACATCGGTATCGGTGTAAAGCTGATTGGGACTCCACCACGTGATTCTTTCGCACGCTGACGATACTCGCGATACTGAGACTTCACTTCTGTCACTTCTTCACTGGTCAATGCGCGATTACCTGCAGGCACGGAAAAATTCGGAGTGCGTTGAAACACTGTTAACTGCTTTGCTTGTTTGGCGATGAGCGGTATTGACTGAATAGCTGACGAACCAGTACCAATTACTGCGACACGTTTTCCTGTGAAGTCCACTCCTTCATGGGGCCATTTTGATGTTTGATATGTAGCGCCTTTATACGTGTCGATGCCAGGAATCTCTGGCAATTTTGGCGTTGACAAAGTGCCTACAGCCAACACCAAATGCTGTGTGTCAATGACATCACCGCTATCAGTGGTGATGGTCCAATGCGTATTGACTTCATCCCAGATAGCCGACGTGATGGCAGTGTTAAATTGCATGTCAGGCCACAGGTTGTAACGATCCGCAACATGATTTGCATATTTTAAGATTTCTGGCTGGGTGGCATACTTTTCCGTCCACTCCCACTCTTGCTCCAACTCGGGATCAAAAGAGTACGAATAGTCAAGTGAACGCACATCACAACGTGCACCTGGATAACGATTCCAATACCACGTACCACCAACTCCGCTTGCTTTGTCAAAGACTCGGACGTTAAATCCCAGTCCACGTAACCGATGTAACAAGTACATTCCGGCAAAGCCTGCACCGACGACAACAATGTCGCGTGTTGATGTCACTGATGAGTCAGCCATGATCTCAGTCCCCTATTTCTTATATGAGGTATTTTTGCAACTAGTTGTTGTAGATGTGGTTTTGTGTTCACCGCTCAGGCGAACACAAAACCTCTGTAATCCTCTGCGGCCACGTTGTCACAAATCTCACGATAGGGACCTACGCCTCCGAGATACGGCAAGAACACACGTGGTTTACCAGGAACATTGGCGCCCATGTACCACGAATTTGCTAATGGATATAGTGATGCGTTACCCACATCAGAACTGTGATGGATCCACTCATCTTGTGCCTGCTGTGTTGCCTCAATCACTGAACGACCCTTGTCGCGCATGGTGACAAACAAATCCGTCAACCAATCAACGTGTTGCTCGATGGACACCATCATGTTCGACAGCACTGACGGGCTCTGTGGGCCCGTAATGGTGTACATGTTCGGGAAGTTTGCGATTGCAAGACCCAGATATGTGGTGGGACCATCTTTCCACTGGTCTGCGAGATTGGTTCCGTTCCTACCGCGGATGTCAATCTTCAAGATTGAGCCAGTCATCGCATCGAAACCAGTTGCAAAGACAATGGCATCGAACTCGAAACTCTCGTCTGTTGTCTTAATGCCAGTGGGCGTGATCTCGGTGAGCGGTGTCTTGCGGAGGTTTACTAAGCGAACATGATCCAAGTTGTAGGTGGCGTAATAGTCGGTGTCAACACACGGACGTTTCGTACCAATCGGATGGTCGTATGGGCACAATGCTTCAGCAATTTCTGGATCTTGCACGATGGAGCGGATCTTATTGCGGAAGAAATCTGCAACAACATCGTTTGCTTTCTTGTCGATAAGAACGTCTTCAAATGACGCGATCATTCTCATGAAGTCAGCCGTATCCCATGCATTATTAAGGATCTTTTGCTGCTCGTCTGACGACACGGAAAATGTCGGCACTGGTGTGAAGTCAAATGGGATGCCGTTTGCCGATACCTTCGCACGTTGCCGATGCTCGCGATAGTTCGACTTCACTTCGGACACCTCTTTGGTTTCCAACTTGCGGTTTCCGGCAGGCCCAGAAAAGTTTGGTGTGCGTTGGAACACAGTGAGCTGTTTTGCTTGTTTTGCAATAAGTGGAATCGACTGAATTGCTGATGAACCGGTTCCGATCACAGCAACGCGCTTTCCTGTGAAGTCGACACCCTCATGCGGCCACAGTGATGTCTGATACTTGGGTCCTTTGAAACTCTCGATACCGGGAATCTCGGGAAGTTTTGGTGTTGACAGAGTTCCAACTGCCAGCACGAAATGTTGCGTGTCAATCACGTCGCCTTTGTCAGTTGTGACTGTCCAACGCCCACGCGCATCGTCGAAAATTGCTGAGGTAATTGCCGTTTCAAACTTCATGTTGGGCCACAAGTTGTAACGCTCTGCAACATGATTTGCGTATCTCAGAATCTCTGGTTGAGTGGCGTACTTCTCTGTCCACTCCCACTCTTGTTCCAACTCGGGATCGAATGAGTACGAGTAATCAAGTGAGCGCACATCACAACGTGCACCTGGATAACGGTTCCAGTACCACGTACCGCCAACTCCGCTTGCTTTGTCAAACACCTGAACCTGGAAACCCAAACTACGTAAACGGTGAAGTAGGTACATGCCGGCAAAACCAGCTCCTACGACGACGACATCTTGTGTCGATGTGACTGCTTTGGTTGACATAACCAAACCCCCTATGGCTCTTTGACGGCCGCGTCGGACCGATCAAACCTTCACCACCCCCCAGTGGCGAATTGAGATCAACGTATCACATATTTGCACAGCACAATGATCGGACAGACAGCACAGAGCCGGCGTCCCAGGAGACGCCGGCTCTGATTGAACTGATATGTACGTTGATTAACGCGTAGAGATCTACGGGCGAGGTGGCCACACGTTCACGGAATAGCGCAAATGTCGGCCAGCGTCGTCATAGGCAGCGGTTGCTGATGGAAACACTCCGCCCATTTGAAAAAACCCGTGAATCTGACCATCAAAACGAGTGAGGTGGACATCTACGCCATGTTCTTTCAATTTGTTGGCATACGCCTCGCCCTCATCGCGCAAGGGATCGAATTCCGCGGTGTACACAATTGCCGGCGGCAGACCTTTTAAGTCTTTTGCTTGCAACGGACTGGCGTACGGGTTCTTGCCATCTGCTGGGCTCGCCAAGTAGTGATCCCAGAACCATTCCATCATGTCTTTGGTAAGTAGGTAGTTGTCGCCATTGTCCTTGTAGGAGACGGTGTCGTAGGCGTGATTTGTCACTGGGTACACAAGCAATTGCAACTGGATATTTGAAAGACCCTCATCACGAGCCTTCAATGCAACAGCAGCAGCAAGATTTCCTCCTGCAGAGTCTCCACCCACGGCAAGCTTCATCGGATCAACTTTGACTGATTCTCCATTTTCAGCAAACCATTTAAATACTGCGTAGCAATCGTTGAATGGAGTCGGGAACTTATGTTCTGGAGATAAACGATATTCCACATTTGCAACACGACAACCACCGCGCGATGCAATTGCATTACATGCGGGAGACAGACTTGCACGATCGCCTATCACCCAACCACCACCGTGGTAATAAATGAGGCAACCTGATACTCCGTAAAGCCCACGAGGCGTAATCAAAGTAACCAGAATTTCTCCACCTTCAACAGGAATGGAGATCTCTTGTGTCTCTGCAACTGGTTCAGCTTCTCCAGCTAGAGCTGCGAAACCTTCTGCTGCTTGTCTCGCTTCATTTGGAGCCAACGTGTTCAACGGTGGCGCACCCGCTTCTTCCATTTGTTGAAGTAGTCCCGCTGCGATTGGATCTAATGGCATTGTGTTTCTCCTTGTTCCTCGTTGGCAACCCCCGCTACCAACGTCGATGTACTGTCACGTGTGAAGTACAAGTTGACGACGTCAATGTCGTCTCCCCTACTTCCCGACCGTAGCAAGAATTTTCACACCCAAATTCCACGACGCCCGCCCCACAAATACCCATTGGTAGAAACAACGTGGTGGGTGAAGTCATCGGAAAATGACAAGTGGCCGACACACCGAAAGGCATGCCGACCACTGTTGTCAATTATCTGTGTGTACAGAATCAGGCAAGCGCCTTCTTCATGTGGTTGGCAGCATCTGCATATGCATCAGACGCTGCTGGGAACACGCCACCCATCTGGAAGAACGCATGGATCTGTCCGTCATACCGCTTTGAGTGAACGAGGAGACCAGCATCTTTCAGACGTGCAGCATATGCTTCGCCTTCGTCACGCAATGGATCGAACTCTGCGGTATACACCACTGCTGGAGCAATGCCTTTCACGTCGGCAGCTTGCAATGGGCTCACGTATGGGTTCTTACTATCTGCTGGGCTCGCCAAGTAATGATTCCAGAACCATTCCATCATCGAACGGGTGAGCAAATAGTTTTCGCCATTGTCTTTGTATGACTGTGTTCCGTATGAGTGGTCTGTCACTGGATACACCAACAACTGCAATTTCAGTCCCGACACCTTTTCGTCACGGGCTTTCAGCGCAACTGCTGCGGCAAGGTTTCCACCAGCTGAGTCTCCGCCAACAGCAAGCTTGGTGGGGTCAACACCCACTGATGCGCCATTTTGTGTGAACCACTTGAAAACTGCGTAGCAATCATCGAATGGAGCGGGGAACTTATGCTCTGGTGCCAATCGGTATTCCACGTTTGCAACGCGCATTCCCGAGCGGGCAGCAAGTTGATGACATGCCGGATCAAGCGTGCTGCGGTCACCGATAACCCAACCACCACCGTGGTAGTAAATCAAACAACCAGAGGTTGCTGCTGCACCCTTTGGAGTGATCAAGGTAACGAGGATGTCGCCACCAGGACCAGGAATCTTCAATTCCTTTGTCTCTTGCACTTCTTCAAGTTCGCCAGCAAGAGCGGCGAAACCGGCAGCGGCTTCACGAGCTTCTGGTGGTGCAAGGGAATCAATCGGCGGTGCGCCTGCTTCTTCCATTTGCTGAAGCAGTCCGGCTGCGATGGGATCTAATGGCATGATGTCTCCTCATGTTGAATAGTTGCGACACATCCTAAATGTCGCGACCTGTTGCACGTTACGTGCAAGAAATGATTTGTGCTGCATCAAGTAACAGCAATAAGTAATTACGAAACGTAATTCAAACGAATCCTGCTCGTTGCATGCACACTTGCGCACACAACGAGCAGGTCGTCTGAGGTTAAATCAGCGAAATGTTTAATTTCGCATATGAACTAAGTATCAATGAAAAGCTGTTGTAGCTACAGGCTTCGCTCAGGAAAGAACAAAGCCGGGGTAACCAGCAGCTGCGATTTCATCACACTTTTCACGGTATGGACCTACACCGCCGAGGTATGGCAAGAACACGCGTGGCTTGCCAGGAACGTTGGCACCCATGTACCAAGAGTTCGCCAGCGGATACAACGTTGCGTTTCCAACCTCTGCGTTGTGTGCCACCCACTCGTCCTGAGCTGACTGAGTTGCCTCAATGACCTTCTGGCCTTTGTCGCGCATTGTGACGAACAAATCAGTGACCCAGTCGATGTGCTGCTCGATCGACACCATCATGTTCGAAAGCACTGAAGGGCTTTGCGGACCGGTGATGGTGTACATGTTCGGGAAGTTTGCAACCGAGATACCAAGGTATGTGGTTGGGCCGTCTTCCCACTGATCTGACAACTTACGACCACCCTTACCGCGGATGTCAATCTTCAAGAGTGATCCAGTCATTGCGTCGAAGCCAGTTGCATACACAATGGCATCAAACTCGAACTGCTCATCAGTTGTATTGATGCCGTTAGGTGTGATTTCAGTGATTGGTGTCTTCCGCAAGTTCACCAAACGCACATGCTCAAGGTTGTACATGGCGTAGTAGTTGGTATCGAGGCAAGGACGCTTGGTGCCAACTGGGTGATCGTATGGGCAAAGCGCCTCAGCAACTTCTTGATCTTTCACGATCGTGCGAATCTTGTCACGAATGAAGTCAGCTGCTGTGTCGTTTGCTTTCTTGTCGATGAGGATGTCGCTGTATGCGCCAATCAAACCAACAAGGTCACCACGATCCCAACCGCCTTGGAACGTCTTACGACGATCTTCTTCGGTCACGCTGAATGCGGGAACTTGTTCAAAGTTAATTGGCTGACCAAAGAACGATGTTTGCTGGGCGATGCGGTAGTTGCGGTAGTCACTCTTTACTTCGTGAATCTCTTCCTTGGTGAGTGCACGGTTACCAGCAGGCATCGAGAAGTTCGGTGTGCGCTGGAAAACGGTCATCTGCTTTGCTTGTGCAGCAATAAGTGGGGCCGACTGGATAGCCGATGAACCAGTTCCGATCAATGCAACACGCTTGCCGGTGAAGTCAACACCTTCGTGTGGCCACAGTGATGTTTGGTAGGTCTCACCCTTGTAGGACTGGATACCTGGAATTTCTGGCAACTTAGGAGTCGACAAAGTACCTACTGCCAACACGAAGTGCTGTGCATCAATAACATCACCCTGGTCGGTCTCGATTGTCCAACGCTGACGTGAATCGTCCCATGTGGCAGATGTGATTGCAGTGTTGAACTGGATGTCGGTACGCAAGTTGTAACGATCTGCTACGTGGTTTGCATACTTCAAGATTTCTGGTTGTGGTGCGAACTTCTCGGTCCACTCCCACTCTTGTTCGAGTTCTGGGTCGAAAGAGTATGAGTAATCAAGCGAACGAATATCACAACGTGCACCGGGATAACGGTTCCAGTACCACGTGCCACCTACACCAGCTGCCTTGTCATATACGCGAGCTGAAAAACCAAGGCCACGCATACGATGCAACAAGTACATTCCAGCAAAGCCTGCTCCGACGATGAAAACATCGTGAGAAGCTGTGAACTTCTTATCTGACATTGATCTACCCCCCAGATAGATAAGCCTGCTCCCTACAGTGGTCACAGGTTGTTGGTTTGAACCGTAGCAATTTTGCTTGTACTGGTCAAACGGAAGCGTCAGAAATATTCACTCCTGCGAGGCGGGAACATACGCCAAAATGACCAGGCGAGACCCCTCTGGGACGGGACCTGATGGCTGGATCAGCTGACCCTCTGAGAGGTCGGGCTCATCAATAATAAGGAGCGCTATTGATTGCCCTCGGCGATAGAAAAACTGAGCTGATTCCACAGCACCTTTAGCGTCGGAGTTTTCTGGGGAGAACCCTGCACCTGCTAGCCGCGTCACGTAGTCGTTGTATGTGGCGTCTGCCGTCAATATGGTGGCACGATATTCCGCATAGATGTCTGTTGCATCGATACCAACGGCCGGCCCTACGACACCTTGGTCGAGTGTGATCTCGTTGGCTGTGAGGCTCGGAAGATCACCCCACCACGAGGGCCTTTCGACCGGAAGGTCAGGATCACACGTTGTGCCATTATCGGGTACCACTTGAGACTCCCCAAAGAGATCACGAGCAATGCCGTCCACACACGACGACGTCAACAGTTGGCTGTGCCCCTCTCCCGTGAAACGAACAAGGGAAGCATTGCTGCCGAGATTGGTCACCATTTCTTCGGCCCACCGAATTGGCGTTGCGGGATCCTTCTCCCCGCCCACCACCACAATCGGCGCATCACCTGTGTACCTGATTGTTGAAATACTCGCGTCTTCGGTAAATCCGGAACACGTGTTCTCGTCGAAATCGTCTGCCGTGATGTCTTTGCTAAATCGAGGTGCTTTCTCGCGCAACTCTTTCACTAATGCCTCAGGGTCAACTGGTGGCTCTTTGCCGAACCCACTTGCACAGCGAATGATTCGACCCGACTGATCAACAGTAGAGAATGTTCCATCTTCAATGCGACCGTTGTACCTGTCGGCGAGCCGCAAAAGCGGTTCACCAGTTCCTTTTTCTGCTTGTGCCAGTGCAGTTGCAAGTAGCGGCCAATAGGACCGCGAGTACAACGCCTGCACTGTGGCTGTTTCCATGACCGCATTATTTACTTCGCGTCCAGTCGCAGTGTTAATTGATGTGTCATCTAGTTGTTGAAGCAATTGGTCCCAACGTGCACCCACGTCGTTGCTCGTGAACTCACACGTTGTTTCAGATTCGCACCACTTTGCCCAGCTATTAAACGATTCTTCGAAACCGGTGATCTGCGTGAGATACGACTCCTCCACCGTGTCGCCTTGGGGATCAAACGGCGCGTCCAAAAACATTGAACCGACATGTTCAGGGAATTGTGTTGCATACACGCCACCTAAATAAGTTCCGTATGAGACACCGATGTAGTGAATGACATCTTGTTTCAGTGCAATACGCATGAGGTTCATGTCTTTAGCGGTGGCAAGAGTCGAGTAATAATCGATTGTGTCGCCGTATTTTTTCTTACATTCTGTTTCAAGAATATTTTCCGACTCGTCATACAGTTGCTGTTCTTCTGGCGTGTCGGGAGTGCCGTCGACATACAGGTATTTGTCCATTTGTTCGTCACTCAAACACCGCAGTCCGCCGGATCGATCAACACCACGCGGATCAAAACCAATGATGTCGTAGTCGCCAAGATCAAGCGACTGCACCAGTGACTCTCCTGCGTTTACAACCAAGTCAAAACCTGACCCGCCAGGTCCGCCCGGATTCGTAAGGATTACTCCTCGAGACTCGCCTTCTGCGGGCAATCGCACCAGCGCCAACGTGATGATGTCTTCGTCAAGTAATTCACCATGCCGTAGAGGTACATCAAAACTGGCGCATTCAAAAGGCTTCTCCGGTGCATCATCGCCTGTACAAGCACCCCATGAAATGGTGTCGACTTGGTAGCCCGGCGAAAATACGTCGTCATCGAAATCAACTTCTGATGAGTTGTTGGCGCATGCGGAAATCGCAAACACACAGGCAAACGCAAGTGCTGCACGTCGTATTGCGACGGTGTGAGTGAAGAGAGTCAATTGCACTATGTATTACTAGCAAACGGGTGTTGTTATCGTCATGACATGGGATGGTATGACGATCGCGTGTTGCCACGCATCATGGACAAGGCAACAGGCTCGAAAGGCTTTGACGACTTACGCGAACAGGTCACAAAAGATCTCTTTGGCGAAGTACTAGAGATTGGTTTTGGCTCGGGCACTAATGTGAAGTTTTTCCCTGACACTGTCACCAAGGTCTATGCGGTCGACCCCGCCACCATCGGACGCGAGATCGCCGCACCACGAATAGCGCGACGGGGAATTCCCGTTGAATTCATCGGACTCGACGGCGCATCACTGCCACTTCCCGACAACAGTGTCGACTGCGCATTGTCGTCTCTGACTTTGTGCACTATTCCAGACGTCGATCAAGCGTTACGTGAGGTGCATCGCGTGTTGAAGCCAGGTGGCAAGTTGTATTGCTTCGAGCACGGACTATCGCCATCATCCAAAAAGCAAAAATGGCAGCATCGATTAAACCCCATCGAGAAATTTGTTGCGGGCGGATGTCATCTCAATCGTGACATCAAGAGATTGATCGACGACTCGCCCCTCACCTGGATTGACTACAACCACTTTGATTTACCTCGCACCGGCGGCCTCTTTCACCTCTCCATTGGCGCAGCAATCGCTCAACATTGACCGTGCCGAGCGCACGGTGGCGCCCGGAAGTGCGTGGGCACAAAACAGTGCGTGGGCACAAAACAGTTGGTGTCGAAGGGGGGACTTGAACCCCATCACGCCCGCACAGGATGTACACGGCGCGCGTAGCGCCCGGAAGTGCGTGGGCACAAAACAGT
>JBIITN010000005.1:0-94171 GCA_044340485.1 Ilumatobacteraceae bacterium
GCGGGATCAGTATTTGTGAACCCTGGTAGTGATGCAAAGAGCGCGGGCGCGTTAATTGATGCATCCAGATTGCGCGGGACTCGTCTTCGTTCTGCCGTCGTAACAGAAAAACATGCAAACTTTATTCAGTCAGACCCTGATGGTCTAGCTGATGACGTTCTGGCGCTTATGTGTGTTGTGCAAGACGCAGTACAAGAGGAGCACGGGATCCGTCTGCGAAGCGAAATAACACTGGTCGGCTTTGACTCTGAGCTTTCTTCACGGTTTGCTGATGACAGCGACTATGTCACTGAAATCGAACGTGTCCCTAATGCTGAACGTGCACACGCCAAACTGGAAGGCATCCTCGCCCGTGGAGATCAGACGTAATGACAACACAGCCTCCTACGAACACAAATGGTTCGCATGATCCGGACGATCTTGATTCCACCGTCGATGCATCACGCCCGATACAGGTTCCATCAGGTGATGAAATTGCCGTTACTGAAGTGCCAGATGATGTGGTGCGAGAAATGGGTGAGTTGTTTGGTGATGAGGCAAGTGCATCTACGGCGCTCTCACACACAGACACTGGCGACGTAATCACCATCTCTGATCAGTCATTACGTGATGGCAATGCTCAAGATGTCTCAGTACTTGATATTGGCTCGCACGCCGATGACGTCATGGTGATCAATGCTGACGACATAGATCGCATCGTCATCGTCGATCAAGATCAGCCCGATCCCACATTTGAAGAGCGACGTCGCAAACGGGAGCGGCGGGAGAAAATAAAAAAGATTCGCTGGTTCAAATGGGCAGCTGTCGGTGTTGTTCTGTTCATAGTTGTGATCGCTCTTCTTGCATCTCCGCTGTTTTCTGTGCGTGATGTGCAAGTGGAAGGAGCGGTGTATACCTCACCCGAAGCAATTAATGCCGCCACAGATCTTTTGGCTGGTGATTCGTACTTTACGCTTGACACGAATGGAGCATCCGACATTTTGAAAGACGACCCGTGGGTGGAAGATGTTCGAATCTCTAAGCACTTTCCCAACACCGTTGTGATCGAAATTGATGAGCGCGCTCCGGTGGTGTGGTATGTCGGGGAAGACAACAAGGCTCGCGTGGTCGACGCCGAAGGTCGCATCATTGCAGTTCTTGATGGATGGCCCACCGATTATCTCCAAGTCACCGGCGTTGGCCCATCCCTTTTAGCGGGGGCTGTTGCCGACGTCGGATATCGTGCGGCTGCCCAGACAGTGCTGGCGTTGCCTGATGAGTTGGGGCGACTGGTGCAGTCACTGGAGTTGAGCCAGGGCGGGGAGCTGTCGATGACATTGTCGTCTGGAACCATCGTGCGTTTTGGTACTCCGACTGACCTTCAAAACAAGCTGGTGTCAGTGGTCGTGTTGTTGCGCCGCCAAAACCCCACCGACATCGCTGTTATTGACGTCTCCACCGGGGAAGTCACAGTCGCAATGCGCTAAAACACAGTCGCAATGCGCTAAAACACAGTCGCGATGCGCTACAACACAGTCGCGATGCGGTAATGCGTGCCCATGAATAGAGGGAAATCAGACGGAATTCCCCACTATTGAGGTGTCGGTGTGGAAACATTGAACGACCGAAGTCCCCATGACTTCACTGCCCGGAGGTACAGGCCAATGGCCGGAGCACCACAGAATTATCTCGCCGTTATCAAGGTGATTGGAATTGGTGGTGGCGGTGTGAATGCCGTCAACCGCATGATCGACGCCGGATTACGCGGCGTCGAATTCGTCGCTATCAACACAGACGCCCAGGCTCTTCTTATGTCTGATGCCGACGTCAAACTCGACATCGGTCGCGAACTCACACGCGGACTAGGAGCGGGATCTGATCCCGAGGTGGGTCGTGCGGCTGCCGAGGCGCATCGTGAAGAAATTGAAGAGCTCATCCACGGCGCTGACATGGTGTTCATTACAGCGGGAGAAGGTGGCGGCACTGGTACTGGCGCTGCGCCGGTAGTTGCAGAGATTGCAAAGTCGCTTGGCGCTCTCACCATTGGCGTTGTCACGCGTCCATTCCAGTTCGAAGGCCGTCGTCGCGCTGTACAAGCAGATAACGGCATCCAACGCCTAAAGGAAAAAGTCGACACCCTCATTGTTATTCCAAACGATCGCTTGCTGACTGTTGCAAACGACAAGACGAGTCTTGTAAATGCGTTCAAGATGGCAGACGACATCTTGTTGCAGGGAGTCGGTGGCATTACCAACCTCATCACAACACCTGGTCTTATCAACACCGACTTTGCTGACGTACGAATGATCTTGTCTGGTGCTGGTTCTGCACTAATGGGAGTTGGCGTCGCAAGTGGCGATAATCGCGCTGTTGTCGCTGCTAAGGATGCAATTTCAAGTCCGATGCTCGAAGCAGCAATCGATGGTGCTCGTGGCATTTTGCTTAACATCACTGGTCCATCGAGCATGGGCCTTTTCGAGGTCAACGCTGCAGCGGAAGTGGTGCACGGTGTTGCCCATCAAGACGCAAACATCATCTTCGGAACTGTGATCGACGACGAAGCTGGCGATGAAATTAAAGTCACTGTTATCGCAGCAGGCTTCGAACGGTGGGACGGATCATCTGCACCAAGTCGCACTTCGTCTACTCGGTCGGCAGAACCACGTCCTGTTTCATCGTCGGCAATTTTTAATGATGACGACGTTGATCCGTTCTCAGATGATGACGACGACTTCGACGTTCCTTCTTTCTTGAAATAGAGATAGATGACTGCATCGGTTGACACATCGGTAGTGTGTGCCAACGTTCGCGACATCAAAGAATTAATTCATCAGCGTGTTCAAGAACGCGGTGGCGACAACGTATCTATAGTTGCCGTTACAAAAACGCGAAGCTGGGACGCAATTGATGCCGCCCATGTCTGTGGGTGTGATGCGGTAGGCGAGAACTATGCACAAGAACTGCGCGACAAGGTGCAAGGTCACGAACTGCAGATCCCAGTTCACTTCATTGGCGCCATCCAAACCAACAAGATCCGACTTGTTGCAGATGTTGTAGATCTGTGGCAATCAGTTGACCGTGAATCGCTGATTGAGGAGCTCGTCAAGCGAAGTCCTCAGCCACCGCGAATCTTGATTCAGGTGAATACGACCGGGGAAGAATCAAAACACGGGTGTGATCTGCGCGACATCGAATCCCTTCGTGGCGCATGCGATGCCAAAGGAGTGGTTGTGGAGGGCTTTATGACAATGGGGCCTACTAACGAGGATCGCGAGGAGACTCGCCGGGCATTCGCACTGTTGCGAAAACTCGTTGACCAGCATGGGTTAGGCGTGTGTTCAATGGGAATGAGCGGTGACTATCTCATGGCAGTCGACGAGGGTTCAACAATGGTGAGGATTGGTCAGGCAATCTTTGGGCCACGAGGCATCTAAGCACCTGTATCGTCGTATCGCAGCACGCCGACAGCACGCCGACAGCATGGTCGCGAACTGTGCAGAGTGTCCCATAGCGGGGTGTCTATGACGATTAGTCTGTAGATATGTCGGTCTTTCGCAGGGCAATGGATTATTTGGGTCTTAGCGGTGATGACGGCTATGACGATTACGACTTGTCGACTGAGTATGAACGCCCCTCTCGTTCAAGTCGCATGCCCGCGCAAGAACCATTAACGCGCGGTCGTGGCGGATACGAACCCGAGTACGTGCAAGATGTGAGTCGACCTGCGCCACGTCCACGTATCGATGACACTGGCAATGTTCGCCGTCCAGATGATTCAGGACTCGGTGTTCGTCCAATTGGTGCGCCGCGTACAACATCAACAGTGCGACCTGTCGCATCTCAAGGTGAACCTGTCACAGTGCGTCCTCGTAGTTTTAATCAAGCCCAAGAAGTTGCTGATCATTTCAAAGAAGGTCAGCCCGTCATAGTGAATCTTGAAGGAGCCGACAAAGACATGTCGCGACGCATTATCGATTTCGCGAGTGGCTTGTGTTACGGACTCGGTGGATCTATGGAAAAAGTCGGTAGTGGTGTGTACTTGTTAAAGCCATCTGCCGGATACGACGCATCTCGCCACTAACTAGCGTTACTGATCTGTCATGGGAATTATCTGTGGGCTTCTCAGCCTGTATGGAATCATCATCATCTTGCGCATTGTTGCATCGTGGTTTCCTGTTGACTACAACAGCCCATTTGCGCCAGTTGTGCGTGTGCTTGTTCAGTTAACCGAACCAGTACTTGCGCCGGTTCGTCGTGTATTGCCGATGGCCGGCCCTTTTGATTTCACCCCGATTGTGGTGTTGATCGCAGTGAACATCATCCTTCCTCGTTTGCTTGGGTGCTGACGCGCCTCTCGCCGTAGCCTCGTAGCGTGCCGTATCCCAACGTCAACCCCCAACCGCATTTCCCCTCAATTGAAGAGGGTGTTCTGGCTCGCTGGGAAAAAGACAACACATTCATGCGCAGTATCTCTGCACGTGAGCCGGGGGAAAATGGGAGCAACGAATTTGTCTTCTATGACGGCCCACCCTTTGCAAACGGCTTACCTCATTACGGACATCTCCTTACCGGTTTTGTCAAAGATGCTGTGCCCCGATACCAGACGATGCGCGGTAAACGCGTCGAGCGACGATTTGGGTGGGATTGCCACGGATTGCCAGCAGAGGTGGAAGCGGAAAAAGAGCTAGGCATTTCTGGCCACCCTGAAATCGCCGAGTTCGGTGTCGAGCGATTCAATGACGCATGTAGGACCAGTGTTTTGCGTTACACCGATGAGTGGAGAAAGTACGTCACTCGACAGGCGCGCTGGGTTGATTTCGATAACGATTACAAAACTCTTGACCTTGATTACATGGAAAGCGTCATGTGGGCGTTTCGCACATTGTGGGACAAAGGCCTGATCTACGAGGGTTTCCGTGTCCTCGCATACTGCTGGCGGTGCGAGACGCCGTTATCGAATACCGAAACACGAATGGATGACGTGTATCGCGACCGTCAAGATCCAGCGCTCACAGTGTGGTTCACACTCGAGACAGGTGAGCGCATCATGGTATGGACCACCACACCATGGACACTGCCGAGCAACTTAGCGCTTGCTGTAGGTCCTGATATTGAGTACGCAGTTCTGCAAGATTCAACTGGACAGCGGTACATCATTGCCGAATCTCGTCGAGACAAGTACGAAAAAGAACTTGAAGGATTAGAGCTTGTAGAAGTGATTCTTGGATCTCAACTTGTTGGCCGTCGTTACACGCCAATGTTTGACTACTTTGCTGACACTGATAACGCGTTTCACGTCCTCGGTGCCGATTTTGTGACTATTGAAGACGGTACTGGTGTTGTGCACTTGGCACCTGGTTTTGGCGAAGACGACCAAATTGTGTGTAACGCAGCTGGAATTCAAACATTGTGTCCAATGGATGAACACGGTCGATATACGTCAGAGATAATCCCGTGGGCGGGAACACATGTGTTTGAAGCAAATCCAAGTGTGATCGCCCATTTGAAAGAACGTGGGGTGGTGGCGCGTCACGACACCTACAACCACCCGTATCCACATTGCTGGCGATGTGCCGAACCACTTGTCTATCGTGCTATCTCATCGTGGTTCGTCAAAGTCACCGACATTCGCGACCGCATGGTGGAGCTGAATGAGCAGATTCGTTGGGTACCGGAACATCTCAAAGAAGGAAGTTTTGGTAAGTGGATCGCAAATGCTCGTGACTGGTCCATTAGTCGTAATCGTTTCTGGGGGTCGCCCATTCCTGTGTGGAAGAGTGATGACCCCACGTACCCACGCATCGACGTGTATGGGAGTATCGAAGATATTCGCCGAGACTTTGGTGTCATAGTCACCGATTTACATCGTCCGGCAATCGACAATCTTGTGCGACCAAACCCAGATGACCCCACTGGTAGGTCAATGATGCGACGCGTACCGGAGGTGCTTGATTGCTGGTTTGAAAGTGGATCCATGCCCTTTGCTCAGGTTCATTATCCCTTCGAAAATCGTGAGTGGTTTGAACATCACTATCCAGGTGACTTCATCGTTGAATACATCGGACAGACACGTGGGTGGTTTTATACCTTGCACGTGTTAGCCACGGCACTGTTTGACCGTCCTGCATTTGCTACGTGTGTGAGCCACGGAATTGTCCTTGGCGATGACGGCCAGAAAATGTCAAAAAGTTTACGGAACTACCCCGATCCGATGGGAATGTTCGACATTCATGGTGCAGATGCCATGCGTTGGTATCTGTTGTCTTCGTCTATCTTGCGTGGCTCCGATTTCTCGGTGACCGAACAGGGTATTCGCGACACGGTGCGCCAGGTCCTATTGCCTTTGTGGAACTCGTGGTATTTCTTATCGCTGTATGCAAACGCTGAAAGCGCAACAGGATCTTTCCGAGTTGATAGTACAAATGTGCTTGATCGATACGTATTGGCCAAATTACGTGACACAGTGCTTGTCACGACCCGCGCAATGGACGAAGCCGATCTATTCGGGGCTTGTCAACACGTACGAGTGTTTCTCGATGTATTAACCAATTGGTACATTCGACGAAGTCGTGACCGTTTCTGGTCAGGGGATCAAGATGCAATCGACACATTGCACAGCGTGCTGGACGTTGTTGTTCGATTAGTGGCACCACTATTGCCACTAATCGCAGATGAAGTGTTCGTCGGTTTGTATAACGGCGAGAAAGACAGTGTCCATCTCACCGATTGGCCAGATGCGAATCAGTTACCGGAGGACGCCACGCTGGTGCAAGCGATGGATTTGGTTCGCGACGTATGTTCGTCTGCGTTGTCTGTGCGCAAAGCGCACAATTGTCGGGTGCGTCAACCGTTGCAAACACTTACTGTGGCGGCCCATAACGCTGCACTACTTGAGTCTTTTGTTGAAATCATTGCCGATGAGATGAATGTAAAACAGGTTGCGTTGCGCACTGATGTAGATACTGTTGCCCAACACGAACTTCAGGTAGTACCTGCAATGCTTGGCCCACGTCTCGGGCCACGAACACAACAAGTGATCATCGCGGTAAAAAAGGGCGACTGGAAACAGGTAGGAGACACAATTGAAGTAGCCGGAGAAGTGCTGCAGCCCGGTGAGTTTTCCATGAAACTTGTGACTGCATCTTCTGACGCCAGTGCAACTCTTGCTGGAGGTCGTGGAATCGTGATGCTTGATTTGACATTGACCGATGAGTTAGTCGCAGAAGGAATGGCACGGGATGTGATTCGTGCTGTTCAGCAAGCGCGTCGTGACGCCGAACTCGATGTTTCTGACCGTATTGATCTCGTTTTGGGGGCAGATGATCAGGTGCGTTCTGCCTTAAAACCATACGAATCGATGATTTCCGAGGAGACTTTGGCGGTGTCGTTAGAGTGGAATCAGTCCGCGTCACGTGCAATTGAGATTGAAGGCGGCGAAATTCACGTATCAGTTGCCGTAAGGCGTTGAGTTTTCACGGTCTGCGGCGTAGCCTGCGCCCGCAGATATACGTCCTATATCTGCACACTCCGGGAGAGTAAAACATGCCTTCTAATAACAAGCTCAAAAAGAACCACGGAAAGAAGAGTTCGGCAAAGAAGAGCCCGGCAAAGAAGAGTTCGGCCAAGAAGAGCCCGGCCAAGAAGAGCCCGGCCAAGAAGAGCCCGGCCAAGAAGAGTTCGGCAAAGAAAGCTCCTGGGAAAAAGACACCCCCCACAAAGGCTGGTGCAAAGAAAGCCGCAGATGTAAAGAAGGCTGCTGCAAAGAAAGCCGCAGAGGTAAAGAAAGCCGCTGCTGCAAAGAAGGCGGCCGCCGCAAAGGCTGCAGTTGCTAAAAAAGCCGAGGCACAACGCGCGGCTGTCGCAAAAAAGCGTGAGTTAGAACGCAAGGCCGCTGAAAAGAAACGCGAAACCGCTCAAAAAGAAGCGTTACGCAAGAAAGAGGCCGCAAAGAAAGTTGCGGAAGCTAAGGCTGCTGCAGCAAAAAAGGCTGCTGCAGCAAAAAAGGCTGCAGCGGAAAAACTTGCTGCAAAAAAGAAGGCAGAGACAGAACGAAAGGCAGCTGCAAAGCAGCGCGAGGCAGAGCGAAAGGCTGCTGCAAAGCAGCGTGAAGCTGAACGGAAAGAGGCCGCTAAAAAGAAGGCCGCGGAAAAGGCTCAGCGAGAAAAAGAACGCAAGGCACTTGCCGAGCAAAAAGCGGCTGAAAAAAAGGCTGCCGCTGAAGCTGCTGCTGCAAAGAAATTGGCAGACAAGTTGGCTGCGGAGCAAAAGGCGGCCGAAGAGGCCGCTGCCAAAAAGTCAGTTATGCCAGAGCGCATTCCCATCAAACGCCCTGAACCGCCAAAGCCATTTGTCATCGTGAAGGGCGCTGTTGAGGATGGCATTGTCTCCACCAAAGAATTCGATCTGAAGTTCCTCTTTGCTCAACGTGAGGCATTGCTGGAAGAGCGGGCAAAACTGGTGGGCCAAGCGAGTCGTCTTGAGGATGAGGCGAATGCACTCATTGAAGATGCCGAAATGGGTGACGTTCAATTTGATGACGAAGGCGGTGAAGGCGACACCATGGTTGTTGAACGTGAACGTGATCTCACTTTGTCGGCACAAGCTCGACAAACAGTTCTAGAGATCGATGCTGCGCTTGTACGAATGCAAGAGGGCGTATACGGCTATTCCTCGGTGTCTGGTCAGCCAATTCCCAAAGAGCGCCTGAAGGCATTGCCATGGGCAACCGAGCTCGTTGCCGAACGCGCCGGCGGTTTGTGATCGCATCGCAGTGAACCCTAAATTCGCCCGCTATGTCGGCTTAGCGTTCGCTGTTGTTGTTCTCGACCAGTTGACAAAGACCTGGGCGGTAAACGCTCTCGATGACGGACGCATCATTCATGTCATTTGGACTCTGCAGTTCGCGTTAGGGTTCAACAGCGGTATGGCCTTTTCACAAGGTGAAGGTATTGGTCCCATCATCGGTGTCATTGCACTAATTGCGGTGGTGGTGTTGCTTGTGTCTCTACGAAAGACGGGCTCAACCATGTCGTCGTTGGGCGTTGCACTGGTGTGCGGTGGCGCTGCGGGAAACGTTATTGATCGGTTGTTTCGTGGCGATGCCTGGCTTCGTGGTGCGGTGGTTGACTTCATCGACTTTCAGTGGTGGCCGGTGTTTAACGTTGCGGATGCTGCAATCACAGTCGGCGCCGTGTTGTTGCTGATCGCAACATTTTTGGCAGAATTTCGCGATTCGCGTTCTGATGAGAATCTCGCATCTGAATCATGATGGTGCTCCATGATTAATGAAGAAATACCACGCGCTCTAGATGGTGAGCGCATTGACAGAATTGTGTCACTGCTTGCAGATATTTCTCGTTCTGTCGCTCATGATCTCGTTGCAAGTGGCGGTGTAGTCATTGATGGAGTGATCGCACTGTCAGGCAAATTGCGTTTACATGAGGGCCAAAGTATTTCGATAGACGTATCCAAGATTCCGCCCCCACAGTTACCTCAAGCCGACGCATCGATAGTGGTTGACGTCGTGTATAGCGACAACACAGTGATTGTGATCAACAAACACCCGGGGCTTGTAGTTCATCCAGGAGCAGGAAATCCCACAGGGACGTTGGTTAACGGGCTGCTTGCACTGTTTCCCGAGATAGCGCCAGTGGGTGAATCGATGAGGCCCGGAATAGTCCATCGACTTGATTCGGGAACGTCTGGGCTGATGGTGGTTGCGCGAACACAGCAGGCGTACGAACATTTGGTGTCTGACATGAGCGATCATGACGTCACACGAGAGTATTTGGCGCTCGCATGGGGGCATTTCGATGCTGAGTCTGGCGTCATTGATGCCGATATTGGCCGTGACCCACGTGATCCTCTGAAAATGGCAGTTGTACATAACGGCAAGTGGGCACGAACACATTTTGTGGTGGAAGAGACATTTGATGAACCGGCAGCGGTGTCGCTGGTGCGCTGTTCGTTAGAAACCGGACGCACGCATCAGATTCGTGTGCATCTTGCTGCGGTGTCTCATCCAGTGGTGGGAGACAGTACATATGGTGGCTCGAAGTCGTCACTTGTTGCACCACGACCGATGTTGCACGCCCGACACCTTGCTTTCCGTCATCCAGCAACCGGTGAACAGATGTCGTTTGATGCTCCCGTCGCACAAGACATGGTCGACGTCATTAGCAAGTGTTCCCATCGCGTAACTGACGACGTGTATCGGGAAAATGAAAACTAGAAAACGAGATCTGAGGAATTAATGGTGGTGGTGCAGATCTGGTGAAGGCCACGGACCTGTTCCACCAGCGGCGGCTGCAATCGCTTCCAGCGTGTACGCACCAAGATGTTCGCGCATGTGTTGTCCGGCGAGTTCCCAGATTGCAAGCAACACACACTGTCCTTCGTGATCACACGAGCCATCTTGATGAGGCTGACCAAAATCGCCCAATGTGATCGGGCCATCGACCGCCGAGATGATGTCTGATAATCGGATCTCAGATGCGGGTTTTGCGAGAACGTAACCGCCTCCGACACCGCGTTTTGATTTCACCAGTCCTGCGCCTTTCAAGGCAAGGAGGATTTGTTCCAAATATGGTTGGGGAAGTCCGGTGCGTTCTGCAATGTCACGAACAGAGGTGGGGCCAGTGGTGTCTGAATGAATCGCAAGGGAAAGCAGAGCCCTGCATGCATAATCACCACGGGTCGACACGCGCACGCCCCTATCGTAGGTGCTAGCCCATGAGTAACCGTGACCACCTTCCCATGATTCCGGATTACAACGGGGCCTGTCTTAGTGCGTTAATCCCCGCATTGCTTGGCCCGCGGGGCACCAGAGATCTTCCCGAATGGTTCCCACATCAGGCTCGTGACGCGCGTGGCGTTGTGGTGTTGCTCCTTGATGGACTCGGATACTTGCAATGGCAACAGCATCAACAGTTTGCTCCTGCTCTTCATTCATGTGATGTCGCGTCTCTCACTACCATCGCGCCATCAACAACAGCCGCAGCGTTGACATCTTTGACCACAGGTTTGTCTCCCGGCGAACACGGGATCATTGGCTATCGGATGGACATGGGCACCACCGTGATGAACACCTTGCGGTGGGGTGATGAAAAAGGCGACTTGCGGTTGCGATTTCCGCCGCAACAAGTGCAAGCGTGTCCTCCTTTTTTGGGTGCAAGCGTTCCTGTGATTAGCAAAGCTGAACTAGAAGGAAGTGGTTTCACGCAGGCACACTTAGCGGGAGTCCGTCCAATGGGTTGGCGTGCAGCCAGCAGTATTGCAGTAACTGTGAAAGAGTGTCTGGATAACGGTGACTCATTTGTGTACGCCTATTACGACGGCATTGACAAGATTGCGCACGAACGTGGATTTGGTCCGTATTACGAAGCAGAAATCCGTGCAGCAGACGCGATCGTGTCAGAGATCATGTCGATCCTTCCATCCGATGTCGTGTTGCTGGTTACAGCAGATCACGGGCAGGTGATGGTTGGTGATAACACTTTGCCAATTCACAAGAGTGTGGCTGAACATGTGCACCATCAATCTGGCGAAGGCCGTTTCCGATGGCTGCATGCACGACGCGGACGAGAAGATGCATTGCTTCATGCAGCGCGCGTACACGAAGATGTTGCATGGGTGGTGTCGAAAGATCAGATTATTGAGGAAAAATGGTTCGGATCTCGAGTATCTAGCGACGCACTACGTCGCATGGGTGATGTGGCGCTGGCACCATTCATGCCGGTGAGCTTTGATGATCCTGCTGATACTGGAGCTTTTCCGCTGATGTGTCGCCACGGTTCTCTTACTGAAGATGAAATGCGTATTCCGTTATTTGCGTTTCGTAAGTAATTGTTCGCATGCCGCTATTTAACTGGCAGACTGGACGATGTGAGTGATGAATCCCCTCCTGACATTGACCGCAATGAGGAGTCATTGACGACTCCCGAGGTGATTGACGGTCGTCCATTTCCAGGACCACTGGCGGGGGAAACTGATGCTGTTGATCAAATGACTGAAAATGTCATTGAACCAGCAAAGGTGATGCGCATCGGTTCGATGGTGAAGCAGTTGTTGGAAGAAGTTCGTGGGACTCCTCTTGATGAACGCAGTCGTGAACGGCTGGCAGAAATTTACGAGCGTTCAATTGTTGAAATTGCGTCGGCGCTATCACCAGATCTTGCAGAAGAACTGCGCGAATTGACATTGCCATTTCGAGAGGGCGAGATACCTTCTGAGAGCGAATTGCGAGTCGCAAAGGCACAACTTGTGGGATGGCTCGAAGGCCTGTTTCATGGCATTCAAGCCACGTTGTTTGCGCAGCAATTTGCAGCACGTCAGCAACTCGAGCAAATGCGCCAAATTCCACCACAAAACATGGGCGGACCAGAGCGTGTTGGCGGCACATACATCTGACTTATCCACAATGTCCACAGTTCCGCTGACGTGACGCAAGTGACTGCTATTTTCAGAGTTTCACGGGAACAATTTGTTCACGAGTATGAAGAGTCTTGTTAGACACTGGAAGAAGGAGAGCGGTCGAAGTGGCGGAGAAATTTACACATCTCCATGTCCACACCGAATACTCCATGCTCGATGGGGCCGCTCGCCTCGGACAACTTGTCGCAAAGGCTGTTGAAGACGGCCAGCCGGCACTTGGCATCACCGATCACGGCAACATGTATGGCGTCATCGAGTTTTATAAAGAGTGCACCAGTCAAGGCATCAAACCGGTACTCGGTATTGAGGCCTACATGGCCCACGACCACCGCACCGAACGTATTGCGCGTCGTGGTCGTATGGATGACAACGGTGGATCAGACGATGGTGGTCGCAAGCAGTATTACCACCTCACATTGCTGGCCGAATCAAATGAGGGATATCGCAACCTCATTCAGTTATCCAGCCTTGCCTTTCTCGAGGGATACCACTACAAACCCCGCATCGACTGGGAATTGCTCGAAAAATACAGTGGCGGGTTAATTGCGACAACCGGTTGTCTGGGTGGACATGTTCTGCAGTCGCTTTTGAATGGCGACGAAAAAGGTGCAATCGCGAAAGCCTCACGCCTCCAAGATATTTTCGGCAAAGACAATCTGTTCGTTGAACTGCAAGATCACGGACTTGCTGATCAACACCGCACTAATCCGCAGCTCGTAGAACTAGCTCGCAAGATCAATGCACCACTACTTGCTACCAATGACTCGCACTATGTCAATCAAGCCGATCACGAAGCACATGATGCGCTGTTGTGTGTACAAACCGGTGCCTTAATGTCTGATGCCGATCGTTTTCGATTTGAAGGAAATGAGCACTATTTAAAGACATCGCAAGAAATGCGCTATCTCTGGCGTGAATTGCCCGACGCGTGTGACAATACGCTGTGGATTGCCGAGCGCGCAGATGTCAACATCACTTTTGGCGAACAGCATCTTCCGTCATTTCCAATTCCTGAAGGTTTCGACGATGACGCTGCCTATCTTGCACACCTCACGTGGGACGGTGCCAAAAAACGTTGGGGCGACACCTTGCCTGACACTGTGGTCGAGCGTCTTGCCTTCGAACTGCGTGTCATTACCGACATGGGGTTCGCATCGTATTTTCTCATTGTGTGGGATCTCATTGACTATGCCCGTCGCAGTGGTATTCGTGTTGGCCCTGGTCGTGGTTCGGCAGCGGGATGTGCGGTTGCGTACTGCTTGAAAATCACCGACCTTGATCCGCTCAAATATGACTTGCTCTTTGAACGATTCCTCAATCCATCTCGCATCTCTATGCCCGACATCGATATGGACTTCGACTCGCGTTATCGCGATGAAATGATTCGTTATGCAGCGGAAAAATACGGTCGTGATCACGTCGCCCAAATCATCACCTTTGCCACGATTAAGGCTCGTAATGCGGTACGCGACGCCGCACGCGTATTGGGCTACGACTACGGGGTTGGCGATCGCATCGCAAAGGCGATGCCGCCGCTGAGCCAAGGTCGTGATACGCCACTTGAGTTCTGTTTTGTGGAGAGTGAAAAACACAAAGAGGGTTTCCGGGCTGCCAGCGAATTGCGCGACCTCTACAACAGCGACGACAATGTTCGTCGAGTTGTCGACGTTGCTCGTGGGTTAGAAGGACTCAAGCGCAGCGATGGTATTCACGCTGCAGCCGTGGTGATCACCCGCGAGCCGCTCACATTTCACCTGCCCATTCAGCGCAAACCAAGTGATGCCCAAAATGGGGAAGATGCACCAGTAGTCACTCAATACGAAATGCATGCGGTCGAAGATCTCGGCCTATTGAAGATGGACTTTCTTGGTCTTCGAAACTTGGATGTCATCACCGACACAGTGCAGATGATCCGCACCACCCGTGATCCCAACTTCGACATCGACACGGTGCCTCTTGACGATTCAGAGACCTTTGAGCTACTTAGTCGTGGCGACACAGTGGGAGTGTTCCAGTTGGAGTCACCACCTATGCGAGCCTTGCTGCGTTCCATGAAGCCGACCACATTCGACGATGTCTCGGCAGTGATCGCGCTGTACCGCCCAGGTCCAATGGGTGCAAACATGCACAATCAATACGCTGATTTCAAAAATAATCGTAAGGACGTCTCGTATTTTCACGAGGACGCAAAAGATCTCCTCACCGACACGTACGGCCTCATGGTGTACCAGGAAAGCATGATGCGTGTCGCGCAAAAATTTGCTGGATATGATTTGGCTCAGGCAGACAACTTGCGTAAAGCCTGTGGTAAGAAAATTCGCGAAGCCATGGCAAAAGAGCGTGAGCAATTTGTTAATGGTTGTGTCGATAATGGCTATGGACTCGAACTGGGTCAGTACTTGTTCGACATCATTGAGGGGTTTGCCGACTACGCGTTTAATAAGTCCCATGCGTATGGCTACGGGTTGATTGCGTATCAAACCGCATATCTCAAAGCTCATTACCCAGTTGAGTACATTGCTTGTCTACTCACGTCCGTAAGAGGTAGCTACGACAAAGCGGCCGTTCACTTGGCCGATGCACGCGCCAGCAACATTCAGGTCACCACCCCCGACATCAATCGTTCAATGCGTGATTTTGCAGCGAGTGTCGATAACGGTGATCGCACCATCGTGTTTGGTCTGTCCGCTGTCCGCAACGTGGGCGAGGGGATTGTTGAGCAGTTGATCACAGAACGTGAAGAGAACGGTCCGTTTTCCTCTTTCCACGATTTCGCCAGTCGCGTTCCTGAGCCTGTGTTGAATAAACGTGCCGTTGAATCGATGATTAAAGCTGGAACATTTGATTCACTTGACCATCCTCGTCGAGGTTTGTTGATGGTGTTTGAAAGAATCATTGATACCTCGGTGGTGCAACGACGTGAGCGAGACAAAGGCATTATGTCGCTGTTCGGCGCTGGTGACGACGGCGAAGTGTTGTGGGATGACCGCATCGAAATCCCTGATCTTCAATTCGAGAAAATGGAACAACTGCGTTTCGAAAAAGAAATGCTAGGTCTGTACATCTCTGATCATCCACTCATGGGAGCACAAGGAGCGTTACGTCGTTTCGTAGATTGCAGCATTGTCGAACTTGAATCACGCGGTGAAGGAATGGTCACCATTGGAGGTGTCATCACAAACCTGTCCCGACGGTTCACCAAAAAAGGCGATCAGATGGCCACCTTTGTGTTGGAAGATCTCGAATCATCTATAGAGGTCACCGTGTTTGCGCGAGCATTAGCTGATGTTGGTCCGATGTTGACCGACGACGCGATTGTTGCGGTAACGGGCCGATTGAACCGACGTGATGAAAGTCGCTCCAGTTTTACTCTGCAAAAATTGGCAGTTCTCGACAACATCCACGAGCGAGCACCAGAGATCTTGGTACAACTGGCATCGGGATTTAGTGGACAAGATTTGGCGGTGTTGAAAGGGATCATTGCTGATTATCCGGGTGCTTCGCCAGTCAAGATCATGCTGACAAGCGGGAAAATTTTTGACACCGGTGCTGAATTCAGTGTGGATCTGACGAAGGCAATAGGGCCCTTACGGCTTCATTTTGGGGTCCATGCTGTCAAGGCTTTGTAGTCCCATTTCGGATTCGAGGGCTAAAAGTGGCAGAATGGGCACTGTTGTTTTTCAGCCCATGTGTTTGAAAAGCGTATGGGTCCGAAAAAGTGTCGTCATTAGGCGGCGAGGTGAGAAGAGGGAGTGTGTGATCGGTGTCTACTGAAGTCGTCACACAAGACAGCAGCGCCCTCACCGAGGAAGAAATCGAGGAAATGCTGACCCTCGAGGGTTCTTTTACCCGAGCCCTATTTGACAAGGCCAAAGAAGACTGGGTGTTGTGCACTCGGGCCCGTGTGAGTGGAAAACTCCATGGAGTTACCTTCTCTACCCTTGAGCGAATTGGCGGAACGCCATGTGTATTGCTTGGCCTGATGAGCGTGAAGCGATCGCCAAAACGTGATGTCGTTCTGAAGGGTCTCATGGGAGAAGCTTTTCACCGCGCATTGATGGCTTTTCCCGACGAAGATGTTGTAGTGGGAAGTCGTTTCGTCAGTGCAGACGGATTGGAAGCCTTTAAATCTCTCACCGAACTCATCCCACGACCCGGACACAGAGCAGTCGGCGAAGAGCGAGCATGGGGCCGTCGACTCGCAAAGCGTTTTGGCGTTGACGCGACCTATGACGAAAAATCATTCATTGTCAAAGAAAAAGGCCGTTCGGGTTTCATCGACCATGAGAGTTCAAAGCCCGAGAAGATCAAGTCAGACATTGCTGAACAATTCGCTGGTGTGAATGACAAAAAGGGCGGCGTTCTCATTGTGCATGGCTGGACGATGACGGAAAGTCTCCTGAAGCTCGGCGCTCACAGCTGACCACTCGGTCAGACAATCTCCATGGAGTTCGAACGCACGGTGCGATCGCGGCACATGGTGCGGTCGTTTTCCAAACGTGGCGTTGACTCATCAATCATTGATTCTTGCGTGGACCTCGCGTCACGATCGCCAAGTGCAGGCAAAACGCAAGGGTGGCATCTCGTGTTGCTCGAGAATGCCGACACTGAAAAATTTTGGAAACACACTTTCCCCGCGCAACGACGAGAAGGTTTTCGTTGGCCACACCTATTTGATGCGCCAGCGATCGCAATTGCGTGCACGGATCCATATGCCTATCTAGAGCGTTACAGCGAAGATGACAAAGCACCTACGGGGCTTGGTGAATCGGTCGACAAATGGCCCACACCATATTGGACTGTTGATGCATCTTTTGCGGTCATGACTTTTCTCCTTGCACTACACGATGCTGGTGTCGGGGCATTGTTCTTCGCAGTATTCAATGGGGAGGAGTCGTTGCGGCAAGAGATAGCCATCCCCGATCATGTGCAAATCATCGGTGCCATTGCCATGGGGTATCCACATGAAAGCAACGGATACCCACACAATGACCATGAGGAAAAAGGTGTAAGTGCGTCACGCGATCGTCACGGTGTTAATGACATCATTCATCGCGGAAAATGGTGAATTGTCGCTAACGCTCTGCGAATGTTCCCGATTTTTATGAGGTCGTCGATAACCGATCACGCAGTTCGTCGGGAGTAGACGCTGGATATTGGCACGCGTAGTTGCGACAGACATAGGCAAATCCTTCTTCGCGTCCTTCCCACAGTGGTGAATCGTGTCGTTGTCCGTGTGCGACAACAAGAGATGGCCTCCATGTTTCATAAACCACCTCGAGCATTTTGCTATTTGAATCGGGAACAACAACTTCGGTAAAGCCGAGATGTCGCTGTCGAACGGCAAGCAGGAAATTGCAGAAAGCGCTCGGTGCAGAGGGCGCAACGCGGGCAAGAAGTCGCATGGTGTGATCTGCGTATTCAAGGTAGGTGTTATTGCCGGTAATTGTGGCAAGTCGTGTTAATGCAGATGCGGCCACAGAGTTTGCTGAGGCAGTGGCGTTATCCATGAGGTCTTTTTGACGAACAATCAGTGTCGCGCCATTGTCTGCCACAGTAAAAAAACCACCGTTTTCCTTGTCCCAGAAATATTCAAGGAGATAATCGGCGCTCGCTTGTGCTTCGTTCAACCAACGCGATTCTCCGGTTGCTTCATTCAGGCGACACATGGCATCAATGAGATGGGCGTAGTCATGGGCCAATGCGTTGTGTCGCGCAGGTGGCTGGGCGTCATCTTGCCAACTGCGATGCCATGAACCATCTGATTTCTTGAGATGTGCCATCAAGAATTCTGCGTTCTTCACAGCTGCCGCAAGCCAGTCGGGACGGTTGCACCAGGTAGAGGCTTCCGTGAGTGACGCAAGCATCATCGCGTTCCATTCGGTGAGAACTTTGTCGTCACATCCGGGGCGCGAGCGTGTGGCGCGCGAGGTGTGAAGAAGCTGTCGTGCAGTCTCGATATGTGGCGGACGAATGATGTCGGTGCGGTGGCGAAGGCGACTTGGAATGGAGCGCCCCTCGAAGTTTGGATTGTCAGTGATGTCGTACCACTCAAGAGCATCTTGTGCCAAAGCCCCGAGCAGGTCCCGTACTTCTTGTGGAGTCCACGTGTAGAAGGCGCCTTCATGCGAGTGGCCCTCCGGAGTGAGGGAATCGGCGTCCTCGGCACTGAAAAATCCCCCGAGTGGATGGGACAGGTCAGTGAGCAAGTAATGGATTGTTTCTTCCACCACTTGAAGATGTCGATCGAGTTGCCATGTAGCCCACGCATGCACATAGACACGCAATAACAATGCTTGGTCGTACAGCATCTTCTCAAAGTGGGGGACAAGCCACTGTTCGTCGACGCTGTAACGCGAAAAGCCACCACCAATGTGGTCGTACATGCCCCCGGCTGCCATGGCATCAAGTGAAGTGACCACTACATTTTTGATTCTTTCTATATCTGTGGCATCGCTTCCACCTGTTGTGGTCATGTCGTGATAGACGTGCATGAGAACGTCTAATCCAAACGTGCTCGGAAACTTTGGGGCTCCACCGAATCCACCCCATGTGTGGTCGAAGTTTGTGAGCAACGTTGCGACTGTGGTGCTCACAATTTCACGTGGATTTATTTCGCCAATTGGTTCGACGCGTGCAGTGCGCGATAGGGCTTCCATAAGAGCGGACACATTTTGATTCACTTCATCACGCCGTGTCTTCCAAACATCGTCTATCGCTTCCATGAGCTTTACAAAGGTGGCTGCCGGATAATACGTGCCACCATAAAAAGGTTCGCCTGTAGGCGTGAGAAAGACCGTCATTGGCCATCCACCGCGTCCAGTAAGGGCTTGTACTGCGTCCATGTAGATGGCATCAACATCTGGTCGTTCTTCGCGATCAACTTTGATATTGATAAATAGTCGGTTCATCACCGCAGCGATGTCGGGGTTTTCAAACGACTCATGCGCCATGACGTGGCACCAGTGGCATGCCGAATACCCAACCGATAACAAAATTGGTTTGTTCTCTTTTTGGGCTGTACTAAACGCCTCGTCGCTCCATTCGTACCAATCAACTGGATTATCGCGATGCTGGCGTAAATAGGGAGATGCAGATTGTGCGAGGCGGTTGGTCACCCTTTTGTGTTTACGCGCCGATGGCGTGATATCCACCGTCAACGTGGATGATTTCGCCGGTTGTAGCTGGGAACCAATCCGACAACAACGCCACAATTGCTTTTGCAACTGGCAAAGGATCGGTGACGTCCCAACCAAGTGGCGCGCGATCACCCCATACGTCTTCAAACTTTGAAAATCCTGGGATTGATTTGGCAGCCATAGTTTTGATGGGGCCGGCTGCGATGAGATTGCATCGGATTTTTCGCGGTCCGAGCTCTTTTGCGAGATAACGGCTCGTGGATTCAAGTGCCGACTTTGCGACACCCATCCAGTTGTAGGCAGGCCACGCCACTGTGTTGTCAAAGTCCAGGCCCACGATTGACGCTCCTTCTGGCATCAACGGCAAGAAAGCATCAGCCATTGTCTTAAGTGAATACGCAGAGATTTGCATCGCGATGGCCACATCATTCCATTGTGCTGCTAGGAAGTCGTCTCCTAGGCATACTTCGGGCGCATATCCAATGGAGTGAAGTACGCCATGGACGGCACCAAGTTCTGCTTGCACTGCCTCACGCACAGAAATGACGTGTTCATCTTGGGTGACATCAAATTCAAAGACGGGTACGGGCGTATCAAGTCGTCGCGCGGTGCGTTGAGTTAGTGACAGGGCTCGTCCGGCACCGGTTAAGACGATGTCGGCGCCTTCTCGCTGTGCAAGTTGTGCTGCTGCAAAGGCCAAAGAGGCGTCGGTGAGTACGCCGGTGATCACTATTTTCTTGCCATCGAGAAGTCCCATACCTGTGACCGTAGTTCGGTGGGGGTCTATGTGTAAGGCTCTATGAAATGCGTGTCGGAATACTTGGGGGCACTGGCCCTGCTGGAAGCGCCCTTGGGGCGCGTTTGTCATCTGTTGGATATGAGGTGGTTCTTGGATCGCGTTCGAAGGAACGATCAGAGGAAATTTGTGCTGGCGTTCGCGAGAAGTATCCAGATATGACACTGCAATTGTTCGCCGGCACGAACGCAGACGCCGCCGCATGTGAGATCGTCGTGGTAGCCACGCCTTGGGATTCGGCTGCGACAATGGCACGAGAACACCGCGTCGCGTTAGCGGGCAAGATTGTGATCAGCATGGCAAACGCATTAGTGCGTGTTGGGCATGAATTTCAACCCCTGATTCCACCACGCGGCAGTGTGGCGGGCCACGTTCAGGCGGCCATTCCAGAGAGCAAAGTTGTTGCCACGTTCCATCACCTTCCCGCCAAGGAATTGGGGCATTTGGGTTCTCCTATTGATAGCGACGTACTGATTTGCGCCGACGACGTCGACTCCATTGAAGCGGTGGCGGACATGGTCACGAAAATTCCTGGCTGTCGTCCGCTCGATGCAGGTGAGTTGTCAAACGCTGCCGCAATTGAAGCATTCACAGCTGTGTTGTTGCAGTTGAATGTTCGATACAAAACCCGCGTCGCACCGAAGTTGACCGGAATCACTCGAGACCCTCGAAAGTAGATCGCTGACTTATATGACCATGCGTTTGTATGACACCGCGCGTCAAGCGGTTGTGCCATTTGAGCCAGCCGACAACGTGTTGATGTACACGTGTGGTATCACACCATATGACGCGACGCATTTAGGTCATGCGTCAACGTTTGTTTCATACGATGTTTTGCAACGCCGACTGATTGACATGGGGCACACGGTGCAGTGTGTTCGAAACGTCACCGATGTAGATGATCCTTTGTTTGCAAAAGCCCGTGAGCTGGGTGTTCATTACTTGGACCTCGCTGCTGGCGAAGAGGCTCGCTTTAATCGAGACATGGTGGCGCTCAATACCTTGCCGGTCTACAGCACACCGCGCGCATCCTCAGCGATACCTGACATTCGCGGCTTCATCGGGATGGTGCTTGATCGGGGATTTGCATATACCTCAGGTGGTTCGGTGTATTTCGACGTCACAAAGTTTCCAGATTTTGGTTCGGTGTCGAATTACAGCCGCGACAAGATGATTGACCTTGCACGTCAGCGTGGTGGAAATGTGGATGATCCTCACAAACGTCACCCGCTTGATTTTGTGTTATGGCAAAAATCGGGACCTGATGAGCCAGCATGGGAAGCCATGTGGGGTGCAGGACGTCCTGGTTGGCACATTGAATGTTCTGCGCTTGCGCTGCGTGAGTTAGGTACGACGATTGACTTGCACGGCGGTGGAAGTGATTTGATTTTTCCGCATCACGAATGTGAACGTGCTCAGTCAGAAGCAGCGACTGGCGAACTTTTTGTGCGTCATTGGATGCATGTGGCAATGGTGTTTAAAGATGGCGAGAAGATGTCAAAGAGTTTGGGCAATCTCGTTTTTGTTGACGCATTGCGTACAGAGTGGGATCCACGGGCAATACGGCTCACGATTATTTCGCATCACTATCGGAAAGAGTGGGAGTGGAACGAGCATTTGATGCCTGCAAGCGACACACGTTTACGATCATGGCGTGAGACACTGTCGGCGGGATCTGATGACACCGCGCTGCTTCAGGCAGTACGCACTCATCTCGATAACGATCTCGATACGCCTGGTGCTCTTTCTGCAATTGATGACGCAGCCCGGGCCGGTGTTGCAGTGAGCCGTGCGGCGGCACTTCTTGGGGTTGATCTCGAGGAAATCATCGGGCCCAGATAGTGCCTCGACCGTAGACTGACACCACCATGTCAGACATCAGTGTCGTTCTCCCCGATGGTTCGCAAAAGACCCTGCAGGCACCCGCAACGGTTGCCGACGTTGCAAGCAGTATCGGTTCACGCCTTGCAAAAGCAGCAATTGCTGGAACTATCAATGGTGTAGAGGTTGATCTTTCTGCGCCTGTGTCTGATGGGGCAGAAGTAGCCATCATCACAGTTGAAAGTGAAGACGGTCGCCATGTCTTGCGCCACTCCACCGCGCACGTGTTGGCCCAAGCTGTGTTGCAACTATTTCCTGGTGCTCATTTCACTATCGGTCCAGCGATCGAAGACGGCTTTTATTACGACTTTGCGTTGCCGAACAATACGACGTTCAGTGATGATGATTTGTCGCGCATCGAAGAACGTATGCGCGAGATAGTGAAGCAGAACCAACCCTTCACGCGAAGTGAAGTCAGTGTGCCCGATGCGTTAACACTGTTTTCTGATCAGCCATATAAGTGCGAGATCATTGAACGCGTTACTAGCGGTGCGGCTGATGGCACAGATGCTGGGGAAGTGGGCTCTGGCGATTCAGTCAGTGTGTATCGCAACTCTGATTCATTTGTGGATCTTTGTCGCGGACCTCATGTGCCTACCACCGGCAAGCTCGGTCATTTTGCGCTTATGAAAGTGGCCGGCGCGTATTGGCGTGGCAACGAAAAAGGTCCAATGCTTCAACGCATTTATGGAACTGCGTGGGAATCGGCTTCTGCGCTGAAAGAACACCTTCATCGTCTTGAAGAAGCAGCAAAGCGCGACCATCGTCGCCTTGCTACCGAAATGGATCTCATCTCATTTCCACAAGAATTGGGAGGCGGTCTTGCGGTCTGGCATCCAAAAGGTGCAATTGTTCGCAAGTTGATGGAGGACTACAGCCGCGAGCGGCATCACAG
This sequence comes from Ilumatobacteraceae bacterium, assembly GCA_044340485.1. Taxonomy (GTDB): domain Bacteria; phylum Actinomycetota; class Acidimicrobiia; order Acidimicrobiales; family Ilumatobacteraceae; genus UBA2093. The sequence goes on from JBIITN010000005.1 coordinate 23,123, forward strand.
TGGCGGGTATCAGTTTGTTTACACACCGCATCTAGCAAACGCCAATCTTTTTGAAACTTCCGGTCATCTTGGTTTCTACGCCGACGGCATGTATCCACCCATGGAAATGGACAACGGAACGTATTACCCGAAGCCCATGAATTGCCCAATGCATTGTCTTATTTATGGAAGCAGGCAGCGCAGTTATCGCGAGTTGCCTTTGCGACTATTTGAATTGGGGACCGTGTATCGATACGAGCGTGCAGGCACGTTGCATGGTCTTTTGCGAATTCGTGGATTCACTCAAGATGACAGCCATATCTACTGCACCGAAGATCAAATGGCCGATGAAATTACGTCTCTTCTTGATTTTGTGATGTCAGTTTTGCGTCGATTTGGTTTCGAAGATTTTGAATTCAATCTTTCTACACGTGACCCCGAAAAGTCAGTGGGCTCAGATCAGATTTGGGAAAAAGCGACGTCGGCCTTGCGCGAAGCGCTTGACCGGCACGGAGTCGAGTACAAAGTGAAGGAAGGCGATGCGGCTTTCTACGGACCAAAGATCGACATCGACGTACGAGATGCGATTGGGCGAAAGTGGCAGCTCAGCACCATTCAGGCCGATTTCAATCTTCCCGAACGATTCGGTCTTGAATATGTTGGATCAGATTCGGGTCGTCATCGACCAATCATGTTGCACCGTGCGCTCTTTGGTTCGATCGAACGGTTTTTTGGTGTGTTGCTCGAGCACTATGCAGGAGCGTTCCCCACGTGGCTTGCTCCGGTTCAGGCGCGAGTGTTGCCAGTGGCGCTTGCTCATGAGGACTACGCACAGCACGTCGCTCTTGCACTGACTTCTGCTGGTTTTCGAGTTGACATTGTTCATGCAGATGACCAATTAGGAAAACGTATTCGTAACGCAAAGATAGAGAAGTTGCCGTATGTTCTCGTGGTGGGTGACGATGATGTTGCTAATGGAACACTTGGTGTGAATCCACGTGGTGGGGAAGTGCAACGAGATGTGGCGCTCAGCGAGTTTATTTCTCGATTACAAACTGAAGTTGCAGAAGCAAATCGTGATCGTGTGTGATTGGCTGAGTGATGCTTGACAGATTGTGGAACGGATGGCGCTCTCAATATGTTCGCGGCGAAAGTGATGACTCTGCAGGCCCACAATTGGCATCTAACGACGGTTTGTCTTCGTCGGTGTTTACAAGAATCCTGCAATCAGACTTGTCTGATGAGGAATCGCATATCGTCTTTCGTGGAAATACCGTGTTTGCGATTTTGAACGCATTTCCGTATGCATCGGGACACGTTTTAGTTCTGCCGTATCGCGAAATCGCCGACCTAGAAGACCTCACCGAAGATGAGTCCAGTGAGTTGTGGGCAACAGTGACCGATGCGGTGCGCGCTATCAAAGCTTCTCATCGACCACATGCGATGAACGTTGGCATCAATTTGGGGGTGTCGGCTGGCGGCAGTATCTCCCAACATTTGCATGTGCACGTGGTGCCACGCTGGGAAGGCGATGCCAATTTCATGACATCTGTTGCCGAAACACGTACTTTGCCCGAACCTTTACCCGAAACCGCGCGACGCATCCGTCTCGCATGGCCACATAGGACACCACAGTGAACACCGAAAACAACACAAGCGATGAAATTAGAGACGTTCTTCCCGATGACTTAAATGCCGTCGATTTTGTTGGTCCACATCTGTTCCCAAATAACAGTCGTCGACGCATCCCCGGTTACATGTATTTGGTATTAGCTGCAATTTGTCTGGCGCTGTGGTTGGTGTATCCGCCAGACGAAGCGGTATTGGTCAATGAAGGAATGTTGCTGGCTGCAGTACTGCTTGGCTTTGCAGGAATTGTGAGTATCACTAGTGGCTGGCGCATGACAATTGATGAAAAAGACGCATTGGTCGTGGCTACAAAAGCTGTTGGTTTTCCTGTCGGTCACGCGTCCGCACAGCAGGTGTGGCGAGGTATTCGCAGCAAACCAACATGGCGTGTCTTGTGTTACAGCACTGAAGAACCACCGCGTCAACGTGGCCTAGTGCTTCTTGATGCTGTGAATGGCAATGTTCATGAGCGTCTTGTTGAGGCAAATCCTGATGTCAACATCACCAGCGCAGAAGGCTCATCGGAAGTAACGTCATAACAAATGTTTGACGGTCGTTTCCGAACCCCCATCGAAAAGGCCTTGCGCCCAGTCGGCTTGCTATTACGCAAAACCGGTCTCTCTCCCGACCACTTCACTCTTCTTGGACTCGCGGTGTCAATCTGTGCAGCCATCGCCATTGGCGCGGGTGAATTGAAATGGGGACTTGTACTGGTGATTTTGTCTGCGTTACCGGATCTATTCGACGGTGCGCTCGCAAAGGCATCTAATTCGGCAAGCCAGCGTGGCGCATTCTTTGATTCCGTCATCGATCGTGTTACTGACGCCGTATGGCTCGGTGGTGTGGCGTGGTATCTCGCATCCGAAGACACACCGCATACGGTGGTGTTGCCGTTTGCGGTGATGGCCGTGTCAAGTTTGATTTCCTATGAGCGGGCAAAAGCCGAGTCGCTCGGGCTCCACGCAAAAGGTGGGCTAATGGAGCGTGCCGAGCGCATCATCATTTTGTGTTTCGGTTTGCTGTTTTCCTCTCTGTTGGTGCCGGTGTTATGGCTAATGCTCGTGTTGACATCGCTCACTGCTGTGCAGCGATTTTTTCAAGTGTGGACTCAGGCAGAAGTGTCATCAACAACCCAAGAACGCCGTAATCAACGTCGAGTTCGTCGTATGACTCGCCACAGCGCTCGCGCTACTCGTCGTTCCTTGCCCCCACGTGCTCGCCACCGAGGTTCTCAGCGCACGCGATGAAAAGCGTGCGTGGTTCCCTCAAAGATGCAGTCACCGTTGGTGGCTATAAGTGCGCTGCTCTTATTGCGCGCGCAATCCCTTCGTTTATCGGACAGCGCATCGTTTCTTGGATTGCACCACTGATCGCACGACTGTCGCGCAAGCGCCGCGTGATGATCTCGCGTCACTTGCGTCGCGTTAATCCGTCGTTGACCGATGCAGAAATTGCCACGGCATCGGCGAAGGCTTTCGATAGTTATTTGCGGTATTACGTCGAGAGCTTTCGTTTGCCAAGTCGCAGTGCTCAACATGTCGATCAGCATTTTTATGTTGAGGGGTACGAGCAAATTCCCGTTGCTCTCGAACAAGGTCGTGGCGTTATTTTGGCTCTTCCTCATCTTGGCGGATGGGAGTGGGCTGGTCGATGGGTGACAGATCTTGGTCATCAACTCACCGTTGTAGTGGAACCGCTTCAGCCGCCGGCATTATTTGAATGGTTTATGAGCCTTCGTGAGGATCTTGGGATGAAAGTGATTTCCCTCGGACCAGATGCTGCAGCCGAAGTGTTGAAATCACTTCGCAACAATGAGGTGGTGTGTTTGTTGTGTGACCGCGACATTCAAGGTGGCGGAATTGAAGTGGAGTTCTTCGGTGAAAAGACAACGTTGCCAGCAGGTCCGGCAATGCTCGCTATGCGTGCTGATTCTCCAGTGTTTCCAACGGCTGTGTACTTTACGGACGAGATTGATGGTCATTCCGCAATTGTTCGTCCACCACTTGATCTCACGCGTCGGGGCAGTCTTCGTGAGGATGTCTCGGCTGCAACTCAACAACTTGCAAAAGAATTAGAGGTTCTCATTGCGCGTGCACCAGAACAATGGCACTTGTTCCAGCCAAATTGGCCAAGTGACACTGTGATTGAGTCGACTCACAACAGTTGACTCCTCAGGCTTCACGAGTGCGCGGTGGTCAGTCTTGACTATCGGTATGTTTCGAATAATTCGTTGATGGCTTTGGCCTGACCGCCAGAGGTGGACGACATCACAGCGATAGGAAGAATCCCGGTTTCGGCCCATGACAACAAGCGCTGGCGCACAAACGATGGTGAACCAGCAATGGTGCAATCGTGTAACCAAGCGTCACTCATGAGTGATGGAAGTTTGTCTCGCTCTCCTGCGGCCAAGGCTGATTCGATTGCTTCCATCTCTTCGACATAGCCAACTTGTTTCCAGTAATTCCGATAGTTCGGAAGCACCACGTATCCCATCATTGTTTTGCGATTGATTGCATCAGCAGCGGTGGCGTCTTCATCGATCACTGTAGGGATCATGTTGGCAACGAAGAATGATCCATCCGATGGAATTTTGTTGTCCATTAATTGTTTTGCCATGTAGCTAAATGACGCGTTCGCCCAAATTGCTCCCTGCGCAATTTCCTTTGACATCTGCAGCATCTTGTCGCGCATCGTTGCTAAATAAATGGGAGGAAGTTGTCCAGAAAACTTTTCATGTGCACGCATCGATTCGACATACTCGCGCATGTCGGTCAGGGGTTTACCTGTTTCAACGTTGAGGCGTTTGACGACTGGATCGTGACTGACACCGAGACCGAGACGAAATCTCCCGCCCGATATTTCATGAATGTGCCCTGCGGTATTTGCCATCTCGACGGGGTGGCTGTAGTAAATCGGTTGGATTGAGGTCCAAAACGGAATCTTGTGGGTGACATGAGCAAGAGAAGTCACAAGACCAATGGTGGCTCCAAGACTGGGGCACGCAAGTCCGGCAAAACCTCGATCTTCGGCTGCTATTGCAAGATCAAGGATGGCCTGGCGTTTGCCAGCAGTTGCAACGACAGAGACTGCGGGCCGGAACGAAGATTCGTGAGATGTCATGGTGACACCGTAGTTCTCGGGTCAGTTCGCTCTACGGTAGTGGGGTGCTGGAACCCCCCGTAGCGAAAGAACATCGCATGTTGCGGATCGGGATGGTGTGTCCCTACAGCTTGACTATTCCCGGCGGTGTGCAGGCACAAGTGCTTGGGTTAGCACGAAGCCTGCGCGCTCAAGGACATGAAGTGCGGGTGCTTGGACCATGTGATGGTCCGCCGCCAGATTCATTTGTTACTCCGCTTGGCAACAGTCTTCCCACGGCCGCCAACGGATCGGTGGCTCCACTTGCGCCCGATGTGTCCGCGTCGCTTCGCACGGCCCGAGCATTGAATGACGAAGCATTCGACGTTATTCATGTTCATGAACCGTTTGCACCTGGGCCATCTCTCACCGCGGTGATGTTGAAACTTGCACCGATTGTCGCAACGTTTCATTCCGCCGGTTACACGTCGAGTTATCGCATGTGGGGCAAGACAATGAAATTGATTGCACCGCGTATTGACATTCGCACTGCGGTGTCAAAAGATGCACTGGAGTTGGTGCAGCAATATCTCGGCGGAGATTACGAAGTCTTGTTTAACGGTATTGAGGTCACTCGCTATCGACCATCTCTCGATAAAGACACTAACCAAAAACGCGAGAACGCGATTTTCTTTATCGGGCGTCACGAACCACGAAAAGGACTTGCGGTGCTCTTGGAGGCAATGAAGAAACTGCCAGCAGATGTTGTGCTGTGGGTCGGATCTGATGGTCCTGAAACCGAATCATTGCAAGAGCAGTACAAGGGTGACAGTCGTATCAAATGGCTTGGACGTATTTCTGATGAAGAGAAAATCGAGCGATTGCATCGTGCAGGAGTGTTTTGTGCGCCGTCGCTTCATGGCGAATCCTTCGGTGTTGTTCTTCTCGAAGCAATGGCGGCGCACGTACCCGTAGTTGCAAGCAATCTTGATGGGTACAAGAACGTTGCAACCCACGATGTCAACGCTTTATTGATTGAACCTGGAGATGTTGATGCGCTTGCTTCAGCCCTTGCGCGCGTTCTTGTCGATTCGCGTTTGCGTGAACGCTTAGTTGATAAGGGTTCATCGCATGCAATGTCATACTCGATGGACTCACTTGCTGTTCGATATGTAGAAATTTATGAACGATTGCTCCAGATGGACATTGACAACATCGCTAAGTTCGCGATGCCGCGTCCATTTCGGAGATTGAATAAACGACTGCTTCGACGCTCACGGGTAGACTGACGTTCACATGTCTTCATCTGCCACTGCATTTCCTCGGGCAATAGAGACGAGAGGTCGTGAGCGTTATCTCGTTGCCCCAGTTGTCTTTATTGCGCTCAGTGCGTTGATTTTTGCTGCTCTCGGAGCTCTGTTTGGCCAGATCTTTATCGGAGCACTCGTTGGGATTGCAGTAGCGATCGTGTTGACCGTCATTGCATTTGCAAAAGCTGACGCAGTGGTGTTGCGAGTGAGTAATGCCATGCCAGCATCAGAAATTGAGCATCGCCGTTTGCATAATGTTGTGGAGGGCCTGTGTGTCACGATTGGGCTCCAGAAGCCAGACGTCTACGTCGTTCGTGATGATGCTCTCAATGCGCTGGTGGTGGGAGCTGGTGGACGCAGTTCAGTAGTTTTCACCACTGGATTGATCAACAATCTGGATCGAATTCAGATTGAAGGTGTTGTTGCGCATTTGTTGTCGCGTATTCGCGGGGGACAGGTGCAGGTTCTTACACGAGTTGCCGTTCTTATCGGTGCGCCTGTGCTTTTGTGCGAATCTCTGCAAAGAAAAAAATGGCCGGTGAGTTCATTGCTCGTTGCGGTCGGAGTGTTGGTTGGGCCATTCATGAAATGGCTCATGGGGAACTCAACAGTGATTGAGGCCGACCTCGCAGCGTGTCGTCTGACACGTTATCCACCAGGGCTAACGCAAGGACTCGAGACATTGTCGTTACACAGCACGCGCTTGCATTCGTCATCTTTTGCCACAACCCATTTGTGGTTTGCTGATCCAATTTCTCGCGAGGGTGACGCAAGTAGGCAGGTGCGATTACATAATCTGTTTGCGGTCCATTCTCCGCTAGGTGAACGGATTGCATTGTTGAAAGAGCTGTAAGGAACAGAAACACATGAGCAAGAGTTCTCGCCGCAAATTGGTACTTCTAACAATTGCCTGCATCGCAAGCTCGGTAGCAATTAGTGCTTGTGGCGGAGGAGGTGACTCGACGAGTGATTCAACCGCGGTGGCAACGGACAGCGTTGACACAACTGTTGCCGAAGCAATCCCAACATTTCCATTGTTGGGAACAGAACTCACTGATGCATCTGTAATGGCACGTCCCGCATTGGCAGCAAAAATCGACAACCATCCTGCTGCACGCCCTCAAGTTGGTTTGAATTCCGCCGACATTGTGTTTGAGGAAAACGTCGAAAAACTCACCCGTTTTGCGGCGGTATTTCACAGTGTAGGAAGCGACCCCGTGGGTCCTCTTCGTAGTGGCCGTACTCAAGACATCGATATTTTGGGTTCGTTCAATAAGCCACTTTTTGCGTGGAGTGGCGGTAATTCAAAAGTCACTAACGCGATCAATAAGAGCGACATTGTCAATGTCGGTTGGTCTGCTTCAAAAGGTAAGGGTGGCTACGGTCGTGATAGCTCTCGTAAGGCCCCACACAACCTGATGGCTCGAACAACAGATCTTTGGAAACTTGCACCAGAAGGTTCAAGTGCTCCGCCAGCACAATTTATTTACCGCGGTGCAAGTGATGCGATACCCACTACTGCAACACCGGTTGTTGGTGCAAAAGTGAGCATGGACAATGTTCCGGTGTACTGGGGGTGGGACGCGACAAAGGGCTTGTTTATGCGCTCATCATTGAATGCGCGTCGTGTGCTCGAGCCACATAATGCGATCACTGGCGAGACTGAAGAACAGATTGGTGCCCACAATGTCGTCGTGCTCTATGTGAAGTATGCACCAAGTCCGGCAGATCCAAATAGTCCTGAAGCTCAGACCATTGGTGCAGGAGTTGGATACGTCTTGACAAACGGAAGCCTCATTGAAGTGGCATGGGATCGCTCCGACCGACTCCTTCCCTTTACCTTGAAGGACTCCACTGGAACAGTGGTGCGAATGACCCCGGGCCGTACGTGGGTGCTGCTGGCACGTGACAAGAAATTTGCCGCCGTCGGTGCGGGTGTCGATCCAAAGACCGTCGATTGGCCGAAGTGACCTCACCTTCCAGTACCGGTGAGACAGGATAAGTGGTCGGTACGCTGACGACATGAGTTCTCAATCATCAACTGGCACGATGGCCGTTAAGCGTGGTCTCGCGGAGATGTTAAAGGGCGGCGTCATCATGGATGTCGTCACCCCCGAGCAAGCACGAATCGCAGAAGATGCAGGAGCGTGCGCAGTGATGGCACTCGAGCGTGTTCCGGCTGATATTCGTCGTGATGGTGGTGTTGCGCGCATGAGCGACCCCGAAATGATTGAAGGCATCAAAGCAACGGTGCGCATTCCGGTCATGGCCAAAGCGCGAATTGGTCATTTTGTCGAAGCGCAAATTCTTGAAGCGTTGGGTGTCGACTTTGTGGACGAGTCAGAGGTGCTCACGCCGGCCGACGAGGCACATCACATCGACAAATTTGCATTTACAGTTCCTTTCGTATGTGGTGCCACGAATCTTGGTGAGGCTCTTCGTCGTATTTCAGAAGGTGCAGCGATGATTCGCTCTAAGGGTGAAGCAGGAACAGGCAACGTTGTCGAAGCTGTGCGTCACTTGCGTTCCATCACAGGCGACATCAAGCGCATCACTCAGGCAGACTCTGCCGAGCTGTTTGATTGGGCAAAGAAACTGCAGGCACCGTTGCCGTTAGTGCAAGAAATTGCCGAGACAGGTCGTTTGCAAGTGCCACTCTTTTGTGCTGGTGGACTTGCGACTCCTGCAGACGCTGCGCTTGCAATGCAACTAGGTGCTGAAGCGGTATTTGTGGGGTCGGGCATTTTTAAGAGTGATGATCCAGCCCCGCGCGCGAAAGCAATCGTGGAAGCGACCACACACTTCCGCGACCCGTCCATACTTGCCAAGGTCAGTCGTGGTCTCGGTGCGCCGATGACCGGAATCGGCATGGATGAGATCAATCAGCGCTACGCAGAGCGTGGCTGGTAACGCTTCGGCATCGGTGATACACCGTGACTGAGAGGCCTCCGGGTGAACGCAACAATCGGAGTGCTTGCGCTGCAAGGAGCATTTGCATCGCACGTTAATTGCGTGCGCGACCTTGGTTGCGATGCGCGCGAAGTGCGAACCGTGCACGACCTACACGGTGTTGATGCATTGATTGTGCCCGGTGGAGAATCGAGCACCATGTCACAGTTGCTCGAGTCGTCTGGTCTCTTTGCAGAGATTGGCGCAAAATTGAAAACCGGGTTTCCAGTGTTTGGGACGTGTGCAGGGATGATTCTTTTGGCGGACCGCATTATTGATGGCCGTTCCGATCAGAAGTGCTTTCATGCCATTGATATCGCAGTGCGTCGAAACGCCTTTGGTCGGCAGGTGGATTCATTTGAGGCAGACATCGACACCAATGTGGGAACGTTTCACGGTGTATTTATCCGTGCGCCACGCATTGAAAGCATCGGTGATTCCGTACAGATTTTGGGAACACTGGGAGATGAGCCAGTACTAGTTCGCAACAGCAATGTTCTTGCAGCATCTTTTCACCCAGAAATCTCAGGAGACACCCGTCTTCATGAGTATTTTGTTTCATCCATCGTTCAAACGGTAGGAGCGTAAGTTATGTCTGGTCATTCCAAATGGGCGACAATCAAGCACAAAAAAGGGGCAGCTGACAAAGCCCGAGGAAAGTTGTTTGCAAAGTTGGCACGACAGATAGAGGTTGCAGCGCGCCAAGGTGGTGGCGATCTTGAATCTAATTCTTCACTACGAAATGTTGTATTGAAGGCCAAAGCGGCACAGATGACAAAAGATGCCATTGATCGTGCGATTAAGCGCGCCACGGGCGAAGGCGATACATCTAATTACGAGAACATCACCTATGAGGGTTATGCGCCTGGTGGTGTTGCAATGTTGGTTGATGTGTTGACTGATAACCGCAACCGCACCGCTAGCGACGTGCGAAGTGCGTTTACAAAGTACGGCGGTGCGATGGCAGAACCTGGTGCTGTTGGTTGGCAGTTCTCACGCAAGGGCGTGATCTTGATAGATGGCGGGATCGACGAAGACACCGCACTCACCGTGTCGCTTGACGCAGGTGCAGATGACGTGTCTCGTGACGGTGATTCATGGCGCGTGGTGACCGATCCGTCCAGCGTGTATGAGGTACGGGATGCTCTCATGGCGCACGGCATAGAGGTGCAATCTGCTGAATCCACCATGGTGTCATCTACAGTCATAGAAGTATCAGACCCAAACGATGCAAAACAGGTACTGCGGATCATGGACATGTTGGAAGACAATGACGATGTCCAAGATGTGTATGCCAATTTTGATATCGCAGAGTCAATTATGCAGGAGGTCGGTTGATGAGTGTGGCAGTAGGAGACAAAGCGCCTGACTTCACGTTGTCAGGCACCGGATCACGGTCGTATTCGTTGTCAGAATTTCGCGGTAAGCCAGTAGTGCTCGTGTTTTATCCAGGAGACGACTCACCGGTGTGCACCAAACAGTTGAACACCTATAACAACGAGCTTGAACAGTTCTCCGGGGTGGGGGCGCAGGTGATTGCAATTTCGGCACAAGATATGGCAAGCCATGACAAGTTCGCGAACAAACACGGATTTCAATTCCCACTGTTGTCAGATCCCGACAAGGCAGTTGCCGAGGCCTACGGAACGGTAGGGCCGCTGGGGTTTCCTCGTCGCAGCGTTTTCGTGATCAACGCCGATGGTGTCATCACATACGCCCACCGAGCAATTGCTGGGCTCACCTATCGACCCGTGTCAGAACTGATTGAAGCAGTCGCCCACAGCAGTTAGCCACATTGCTACAATCGAACCTATGTTCGATCGCCCGTACATCGTCTTGGGTATCGACCCAGGCCTCACCCGTTGTGGGTATGCGGTGGTGTCGATGTCGGGGCCTAACACTGTGGCTGCTAAGGCCATGGGGGTCATTCGTACCGATAAGGACCACGACATTGCCGATCGGCTGGCCCAGTTACATGCCGATGTCGAAGAGTTATTGGTCGAGTTTTCACCCGATGCTGTGGCGGTCGAGCAGGTGTTTTTTCAAAACAACGTGCGCACGGCGATGTCAGTTGGCCAAGCAAGCGGTGTGGTCCTTGCGATCGCTCGGTTGCGGGGATGCGAAGTTGCTCAATACACACCAAGCCAAGTGAAAGATGCAGTTGCTGGCTGGGGAAGTGCCGGAAAGGCGCAAGTGCAAAAAATGGTGCAGGCCAGATTGTCGTTAGCAACATTGCCAACCCCCGCTGACGCTGCCGATGCCGCTGCAGTCGCGTTGTGTCACTGTGCATGTACGCCGTCAGCGCGACGAGTGTCGGCCGAGTTAGGGCGTACATCGTGATTGGAAGCTTGAGAGGCAAAGTGCTCGAGAGAACGCCGCCTCAGACTGTTCTTGTCGATGTTGCCGGAGTGGGGTACTTGTGCACGGTCACGCCAGCCACATTTGCCGAATTAGAACCCACAGTCGAAACCTTTGTGTATGTTCACCATCACATTCGTGAAGATGCACAAACGCTGTTCGCATTTACTCAACGAGACGAGCGGGACACATTTCAAGCACTCATTGGTGCTCATGGTGTTGGACCAAGCATGGCGCTTGCGATCTTGTCGGTTCATTCTCCGCGCGTGTTGCACGACATTGTTGCAACCGGTGATGTCGCAGCACTCACACTTGTGCCAGGCATTGGCAAAAAGAGCGCAGAGCGAATCATGGTGGAAGTGAAATCACGCCTACAGAAAGTCCATGTCGAGTCGCTTGGGTCCTCCGCGGTGTCATCAACCATCGGAGATGTTCGCGAAGCTTTGCTCGGATTGGGGTATGCCCACGAAGAGATTCGCGAAGTGTTGAGTGATTTGCATGGGTCACATACTTCTGAAGAACTGTTACGTGACGCGTTATCGGCACTGGGAGCTCGCCGTGCGTGAAGAATTTCTTGATCCAGAAATTAGATCCGAGATCGAAACATCAGACGAGACGGGGCTTCGTCCACGTCATCTCGACGACTTCGTCGGACAACGAGAACTAAAAGAGCATCTCGATATCGTCCTTGGTGCTGCACGTCAACGCGGACAAGCCGCCGATCACATTTTGCTTGCGGGGCCTCCCGGACTCGGTAAAACAACAATGGCTGGCATTGTCGCGGCAGAGATGGGAGTGACATTGCACGTCACTTCTGGCCCCGCGCTTGAGCGTGCAGGAGACTTGGCGGCGATTCTCACCAAGCTCGGTGAACATGACGTTTTGTTTATTGATGAAATTCACCGGCTGTCTCGAGCAGTTGAAGAAATCTTGTATCCCGCGATGGAGGATTACCAAATCGACATTGTTGTCGGCAAGGGACCCGCAGCGTCATCTATTCGGTTAACGCTTCCACCGTTCACTCTTGTAGGTGCCACTACTCGCACCGGCATGATCACTGGTCCATTACGTGATCGATTTGGGTTAGTGGCACGCCTCGATTACTACACCACGGATGAGCTGTTGGCGATCGTCACACGTGCAGCGAGCATTCTTGATGTGCCAATTGACGATCAAGGGGCGATGGAAATTGCACGTCGTGCACGTGGCACACCGCGTATTGCAAATCGATTACTGCGTCGGGTTCGCGACTTTGCTGAAGTGCGTGGAGATGGTGTCATCACACATGGAGTGGCAAACGAAGCATTGATGGTATTCGGAGTTGACGAGCTCGGACTTGACAAAGTTGACCGTGCGGTTTTGCGTGCACTATGTCATCAATTTGCCGGTGGTCCTGTTGGCTTGTCAACGCTCGCCATTGCCGTCGGGGAGCAACCAGAGACTATTGAAGACGTCTATGAGCCATTCCTCATTCAGCAGGGATTACTTGCACGCACTCCGCGTGGTCGAATAGCGATGCAGCGCGCATGGGATCACATTGGTCCTGACGCTTCGTAGCGCGACGCCTTAACCTGTCTGTCGTGCGATTGTCCGACATTGACTATGAATTACCCGAGGAATTGATCGCGCAAAAACCGATTGAGCCACGTGACGCATCTCGCCTGTTGGTCGACCAAGGAAATGCACAGGCGCTTCATGGACACATGTATGAGTTCGATCAATTTGTGCAGCCTGGAGATGTGCTTGTCATTAACGACACCAAAGTACTGCCAGCACGATTAATGCTTCAGCGCAGCTCCGGTGGAACGGCAGAAGTGTTGTTGTTGGAACCTTTATCACCCGATCACAGGCAGTGGGAGGCATTAATTCGCCCAGCACGGAAATTAAAAACAGGTGAAGTGCTCGAATATTTTGGTCGTCGAGTGGTTCGTATCGGTGAACGAAGGGAATCAGGGGACACATTCGTTGTTGAGATCCTCGATGATGATCCTGATGCTCGGATTGATCTGATTGGTTCAATGCCATTGCCCCCGTACATCAAGAGATCGCTCGAAGACAAAGAGCGTTACCAAACCGTGTATGCCCGCGAACCAGGTTCAGCTGCAGCTCCAACCGCCGGTCTTCACTTCACAGAAGATTTGTTGCAACGTGTGCAGAGCCGTGGCGCATCTATCGCACGTGTGGAATTAATAGTTGGGTTAGACACGTTCAAACCCGTGACATCTGATGATCCGACCGAACATCAGATCCATACCGAAAGATATCGGGTACCCGTTGACACCTGGGACATGGTGCAGGCAGCGCAACGGGTGGTGGCAGTAGGGACCACTGCAACACGTGCACTTGAATCGGCGGCGACATTTGGTGAACTGGAGGGGCGTACAAATCTTTTTGTCACTCGCGGATATGAATGGCAAGTGGTGGACCTACTGCTCACCAATTTTCACATGCCTCGGACATCTCTGCTGCTTCTCATTGACGCATTTGTGGGACCAAGATGGCGTGCGTTGTATGACGAGGCGATACGTAGCAAGTATCGTTTTCTTTCGTTTGGCGACGCCATGTTGCTTAATCGCCATCTTTCCTGAATGTGTACGTAGGTTTTCATGTTTCGTGTACAACTAGAAGTCATTGCAACTGAAGGTGCAGCACGTACGGGCATTGCCACGACTCATCGTGGGACGTATGAGACACCCTGTTTTATGCCGGTAGGAACACGAGGCGCGGTGAAGTATCTCAGTGCTCGTGATTACAGCGAACTCGGCGCACGAATTGTCCTCGGAAATACATATCACTTGATGTTGCGTCCGGGAGCAGAAGTAGTGAGTCACTTCGGTGGTCTCGGAGCATTCGCGGGCTGGGACGGACTGACCTTGACAGACTCTGGCGGTTTTCAAGTGTTCTCGCTCGATCCAAAGGTGGACGACGATGGTGTCACATTCAAATCCACCTATGACGGTTCGTTGCATCGATTTACTCCTGAAGAAGCAGTTCGGGTTCAAGAGTTGTTGGGTGCCGATATACAAATGGTGCTCGATGTGTGTACTTCGCTTCCCGCGCCGGAAACAACTGTTCGCATGGACTTGGAACGCACTACTGCGTGGGCGTCACGTGCAAAAGCAGCGCACCAACGTTCTGATCAGTCACTCTTTGGCATAGTTCAGGGCGGTATCAGTGAATCGATGCGTGCTGAAAGCGCTGAGCGCACCGCAGCAATGGGGTTTGATGGGTACGGCATTGGCGGACTATCAGTGGGGGAAACTCGTGAAGAGATGTTGCCAGCCCTTGCTGCGGCGATCTCACGGTTGCCAGATGATCAGCCGCGGTACTTAATGGGAGTGGGAGATCCTGCCGCGCTAATTGAAGGCGTGGCGCTTGGTGTCGATCAATTTGACTGTGTGTTGCAATCGCGCCTTGGTCGACATGGAACTGCGCTCACATCGACAGGAAAACTGCAAATCAAGAATGCCCAGTTCGCCTCCGACGACCAACCACTTGACGCAAAATGCTCCTGTTGGGTGTGTGCACGTCATTCACGCGGGTATCTGCGTCATCTCGCGCGTGCGGGTGAGCCCACTGCGGCCAGGTTGGTCACAGTGCACAATATTTCTTGGACTCTGCAACTCATGGAGCAAATGCGTGTCGCCATCCGTGAGGGAACCTTTGAAAACCTGCGCAAGGAGACCCTTGCTGTCTGGGGCTGATGGCTAGGCTCGCATACGTGATTCACATACTCCTCGCAGCAGAAGGCTCCAGCAACAACGGTGGCAGCGGCTGGTTTTCTCTTCTCTTTTTCGGTGCAATTTTTGCCGCTATGTATTTCTTGTTGCTGCGGCCACAGCGCCGCCGCGTGAAAGCAGCTCAGACGCTGCAGTCAACCCTCGCCGAGGGAGATGAGGTTCTTTTGACCTCTGGCATCTATGGCTACATCAGCCTCATTGAGGGCGATGTTATTTGGGTGGAAATCACTGAGGTGGGCAACAAGGACAAGGTCGAGGTTCGTGTCGCGCGGTCGGCGATCGGGAAAAAGATCGAGACCAATACCTCTGAACCAGGTTCGTCATCATCTAAGTGACCGAACGCGTCGTCACTTTCGGGGCACAATAAACGTCTCTTCTTATGAATAAAAGACCTGGACTCACCCTTATTCTCGCCGTTGGACTAATCGTGGGATTGTTCGTCGCCAACCTGTCGGCGCAGAATACGCCGTCGCTGGGTCTTGATTTGCAGGGAGGCGCATCAGTTACGTTGCAACCAGAAGGTGACTTTGAAGACGCAGCTCTGAACGTTGCGGTAGACATCATTCGCCAACGCGTCGACTCACTCGGAGTTGCCGAGCCAGAGATCATTCGACAAGGAAATACGGTGGTTGTCAACTTGCCCGGTGTCAAAGATCAGCAAGCAGCACTTGATTTGATTGGACGCACGGGAGAAGTGCAGTTACGCCAAGTTTTGCAGGTGGGGGTTACAGAAGACCCCGCAACCACGACGACGCTCGTGCCAGACCAAAGCAGTACAACTCTTGCCGAGCCCTCCGGCGGTTTTGGGTCTTCGCGCTATGGCGCTGGGACTGTGGATGACACCGTTCCCGATTTTGCAGAGACAACAGAAGGTGAGTTGCCAGTACCCACGGTGGACGAAAGTGGTGCAGGTGGACAAGAAGTTTTGCCCGGTGCAAAAGATGGATTTGTGTATGTCGTTGGACCAGTGGCGGCGACAGGTCAGGTGTTTAGCAACGATGCTTCTGCCGACATCATTAACGGTCAATGGGTCGTGCTAGCGAATCTACGCGGCGGTGCTGGTGGCGAAGATTTGTGGAATCTCATTGCGAGTCAGTGCTATTCAGGAAGTGCGACGTGTCCGACACGACAGCTTGCCATTGTCTTAGACGGCGAAGTGATTTCGGCTCCTGTTGTGGAACAGCCGTCGTTTGCTGGTGGCGATGTTCAGATATCTGGATCATTCTCAGAACGCGAGGCACGTGACCTCACAAAGATCCTGCAGTTTGGTGCGGTCCCAGTGAAGTTCGAGGCACCAACTGCACAAACCGTTTCTGCAACATTGGGTAAAGATTCACTGAATGCTGCCATTGTCGCCGGAATCATCGGAGTGCTTCTCGTGATGCTCTATTTGGTGGCGTATTACGGCATCTTGGGCTGGGTGGCAGTAGGGGGTCTGATGCTGTCTGGAATGTCGACCTACACCATTATTTCCTGGCTCTCGAAAACAAATGGGTTGGCACTGACCTTGTCGGGCGCTGCTGGTTTAATTGTCTCGATTGGTGTGTCGGTCGACTCGTACATCGTGTATTTCGAAAAACTTAAAGAAGACGTGAAGCACGGACGACTACTGCGCAATGCGGCACAGCGCAGCTTTGAAACCACCTGGCGCACCATTTTGGCTGCCGGGCTTGTGTCATTGATTGGCGCAGTCACGCTGTGGTGGTTAACCGTGGGTTCGGTTCGCGGTTTCGCATTTTTCCTGGGGCTAGCGACCACCGTTGACCTAATTATTTCCTACGTCTTTACTCGCGCGGCCGTGGTTTTATTCTCGCGATCAAAATTGGCTAATCGTCGTCGTTTGCTTGGTATCCGAACTGCCCCTGCCGGAGGTGCATCATGAGTGGCCGCTTGCGTCGTCTGTATTACGGCGACACAGCCATTGACTTCTACGGTCGACGCAAGATTGCATTCATCACATCTCTTGTCGCAGTTGTCATCACTGTCTTTTCTCTGATCTTTCAGGGTTTGGAGTTGGGGATCGACTTCAAGGGTGGAGTTGCATGGGAAGCGCCAGTTTCTGGTCAATTAACTACAGACAGTGCACGCGACATTCTCACTGCAAATGGCGTCCAAGGTGCGAATGCGAAAATTCAAACGTTGACTTCTGGTTCTGACCAGCGCATTCGTGTTCAGGTGGGCGAGTTGACTGAGGAAACTCGGGTAGCGATACAGCAGGCTTTTGCCACTTCCGCAGGTGTTGATGTTGTTGAAGTGAGCGTGGCCGACGTGAGTTCGTCGTGGGGTCGGAGCATCACAGAAAAAGCTGTGCGAGCGTTGCTTGTATTTATTGTTGTTGCATCGTTATTTATCGCATGGCGTTTCGAATGGAAGATGGCTATTGCTGCAATTGTTGCGATGTTGCACGATGTGGTTTTGAGTATTGGCGTGTACGCATTGTTTCAATTGGAAGTGACACCAGCAACAGTTGTTGCTTTTCTTACAATTCTCGGATTCTCGCTGTATGACACGATCGTTGTCTTTGACTGCGTAAAAGACAATGCACGTCGGTTGACGGGCACAAAGACCTCATACGGTGATGTCATTAACGTGTCGATGAATGAAGTGTTGATGCGCTCAGTCAACACCACTATCTCCACGCTCATTCCCGTGCTGAGTTTGTTGGTTGTTGGATCATGGATTATGGGTGCGACATCTCTTCGTGAATTCGCTATAGCACTGTTAGTCGGTCTTGCTTTTGGTACCTATTCTTCGATCTACATTGCGGCACCATTGCTTGGCGTACTGAAGTCACGTGAGGATGCGTATCGACCATATGCGGACTCGTTGGCAACGGGCGACGATTTGGTGGCGCTGATTCAAACAGGTGCCGTTGCGAAGCGTCGATCCACAGCGGGTAAGCGAAATAAGGCGTCGGACAGTGATCGAAGTGATCGGTACTTTGACGATGACTTGGCAGACGACATTGTTGTCACCGGCACGTCGTCGGTGTCGCCCGGGCAGGCGAACCGGGAGTCTGACGCGGTGGAAACGCTGCTCAGTCACCCTCCGCGCCCGCGAAAGAAGTCGCGTCGGTAGCCTCTAGTTATGGGCACCGTCGACCGAGTTCTTCCTTGGAGGCGTCACCACAGCGCCCCAATTGAAGAACTGGCGCCTCTCCTTGCGTCGTATAGACAGCGTCATCCGCGTGCATCTGTCGAGATGATCAATCGCGCATACGAGACAGCGCGAGTCGCCCATGCTGCCCAACAGCGATCAAGTGGCGAGTCATATATCAATCATCCAATTGCGGTGGCGCGCATTGTTGCCGATATTGGGCTTGATCACATTTCTCTAGCGGCAGCGCTGTTGCACGATGCTGTAGAAGACACTGAGATCAGCCTGGATCAAGTGCGAAGCGATTTCGGTGACGAAGTAGCAAATATCGTTGACGGTGTCACAAAACTAGAACGATTGCAATTTGATTCGCGAGAAGAGCAGCAAGCTGCCACAATGCGCAAAATGTTGGTGGCGATGGCTCGCGACATTCGCGTTCTCGTGATCAAGCTGGCAGACCGTTTGCACAACATGCGAACTCTTGCTGGCATGCCGCCCGAGAAACAGCAGCGAATTGCACAAGAAACTCTCGACATTTACGCACCACTTGCGCACCGTCTCGGCATGCAAGAGATTCGTCAGCAATTAGAAGATTTGTCATTTGCGGCTCTGTACTCCAAGAGATTTGCAGAGTTAGATCACCTGGTTTCATCACGAACGCCTGAACGCGACGTGTACATCGCTAAAGCTGTTGCCGAAGTGCGTAACCGTCTCACTGAAGTGAACATCACCGCTGAGGTCACGGGTCGTGGCAAGCATCTGTGGAGTATCTACGAAAAGATGGTCCAGAAAGACAAGGACTTCAACGAGATCTTCGACCTTGTTGCGCTGAGAATCATTGTCGACAACATCCGTGATTGCTATGGCGCGCTTGGTTGTATCCATGGAAAATGGCGGCCAGTGGTGGGGAGATTCAAGGACTACATCGCAATGCCGAAGTTCAATCTCTACCAGTCATTGCACACAACTGTTATTGGTCCAGAAGGAAAGCCCTTGGAAGTGCAGATTCGTACTCGCGAAATGCATGAGCGCGCCGAATGGGGAGTGGCCGCGCACTTTTCGTATAAAAACGGAGCTGACACCACTGACATTGACTGGCTGAACCGCATTATCGACTGGCAGTCAGAAATCAGCGACCCAGCACAATTTATGGAAAGCCTCAAGTCTGATCTTGAGCAAGAAGAAGTCTTTGTTTTCACTCCCAAAGGTCGTGTCATTACTCTGCCACTTCAATCCACGCCCGTTGACTTCGCCTATGCAGTACACACAGAAGTGGGGCACAGTTGTGTTGGTGCTCGAGTGAATGGTCGTCTCGTGTCGCTTGAGACTCCGTTGCGCTCCGGAGATACATGTGAAATCTTCACGTCATCGGTGGAAGATGCTGGTCCATCACGGGATTGGTTGCAGTTTGTTGTGTCGCCGCGCGCACGGAACAAGATTCGTCAGTGGTTCAGTCGTGAGCGTCGTGAAGACATGATTGAAGCTGGACGCGATGAACTTACGAGTGAGTTGCGTCGAGAAGGTCTGCCGGTGCAGCGGATTTGGAGCTCCGACGCATTTGCTTTGGAACTTGAAAATCTCAACATGTTTGACGTAGAAACGCTTTTTGCCGCAATCGGTGAACATCACGTCTCTGCTCGAGGTTTCGCTCAACGTATTAGCCGACGCATGCGTAGCGACGATGGGGATGAGCAACTTGCGTTACCTACTCGAGTCGACCGTCCGGATCAACGTCAACGCGGAACAATAGGAATCCAGGTAGAGGGAATGGACGACGTCCTCGTGCGGTTATCGCGTTGTTGCACGCCCGTTCCTGGCGACGACATCGTTGGTTTTGTCACTAAGGGTCGTGGAGTAAGCGTGCATCGAGACGACTGCGCAAACGCTGTTGCGTTAGAAGAAGATCAATCAGCGCGTCTCATCGAGGTGGAATGGTCCGGGCTGTCTCGTGGCGCTGTGTTTCGTGCCGCAGTGGAGGTTGTGGCGCTTGACCGCAGTCGACTGTTGCGAGATGTTGCAAACGCGCTGTCAGAGCAACACGTCAACATCGTGGCATGCAGCACAAATACGGGTGCTGATCGTGTGGCAAAGATGAGATTTGAATTTGAGTTGGCCGACCCCAACCATCTCGAGGCTGTTTTACGCATGATGAAGTCAATTGATGCGGTGTACGACGCATATCGCATCGTTCCGGGCTCTGGCGGCGACTAGCCTCGCACAACGTGCCCACGTTTCGTACTCCACCAGGGACTCGCGACATCATGCCGCCCGACGCGCGGCGTTGGCGACGGTTTACTTCGGTTTTTGCCGACACGGTTGAGGCTGCTGGGTATGAGTGCATCATCCCGCCGATGTTTGAAGAGATAGGTGTCTTTCAGCGTTTGGGTGATGCGACTGATGTTGTCACCAAAGAAATGTACGACTTCATCGATAAAGGCGACCGTCACCTTGCCCTTCGTCCGGAACACACGGCAAGTGTGTGCCGTGCCTTTGCAGAGCATCGACCAATCGTGCCGTGGAAAGTGTGGTACTCGGGTTCGAATTTTCGATACGAAAAAGCACAAGCTGGTCGCTATCGCCAGTTCGACCAGGTGGGTGTCGAAGTGCTGGGTGTTGATGACGCCCTCCTTGATGTTGAGGTAATTGTTCTTGGATGGGAGTTCTTCCAACGCGTCGGTCTTCGGGATCTGACATTGATGGTGAACTCGTTGGGCGATGCAGGTGATCGAGATCGTTATGTCTCAGCGTTACGGGACTATTTCAATCAACATCGAGATGCGTTGTCTGAAGAGGCACAGGTCACTCTTGAACGGAATCCATTGCGTGTTCTTGATTCCAAACGCGATGCTGATCGCAACATCATCAATAATGCGCCCACCATCGCATCGTTTTTAAGCGATGATGCGGCGGCACATTTCACGCAGGTGTGCCAGGGCCTCACCTCGCTCGACGTACCGTTTGTGGTGAATGAGCGATTAGTTCGAGGTCTTGACTACTACCGACGTACGACGTTTGAATACGTATCGGGAGCACTGTCAAGTGCGCAAAATGCTGTCGGTGGCGGTGGACGCTATGACGGGTTAGTGGAAGACCTCGGAGGCCCAGCGACGCCTGGCATTGGCTTTGCATTAGGTGTTGATCGCTCACTTCTTGCGTGTGACGCCGAAGGTGTGTTTGCAGAAGGCGCAGGCATTATCGATGCTTTCATTATTGATGTTGTCGATGGGCAAACAGCACTGTCATTGACCACGTCTTTGCGACATGCCGGTTTTGTGGTCGACCGAGGATTTGATGGACGCAGTATGAAGTCACAAATGAAAGCAGCCGACAGAGCAGGGTCGAGATGTGCTGTCATCATCGGTGGCGATGAACACGCGGCAGGCGCATGCACGGTGCGTGATTTGACCACATCGGAACAAATCACAATCCAACAATCAGAGTTGGCAAATCACCTCGCTACTGTGGTGGGCTCGCGTACCCCTCGGAGGCCTTCATCATGACATCGACATCGTTACGAACACATCGTTGCGGTGACCTTCGCGAATCAGACATTGGCACTGTTGTGTCCGTATGTGGTTGGGTGGGTCGTCGACGCGAACACGGCGAACATCTTGCTTTTGTGGATCTTCGGGATTATTCGGGCATCATCCAGTGTGTTGTCGACAACAGTGTGGACGTTCGCAGCGAGTACGTCATTCGCATCACGGGCACAGTTCGTGAACGCCCAGAGGGCACTACGAATGCCACTATTGCAACTGGCGCGATCGAAATTGGTGACTGCTCGGTGGAGGTTCTCAACACCGCTGAAGCTCCGCCATTTCCTATCGATGCTCGCGCCGATGATGTTGATGAATCAATTCGGTTGCGCTATCGCTACCTCGACATTCGTCGTGAACGCATGCAGCGGAATCTGCGCGTTCGTGCTGCCGTGAATAGCGCGATTCGTCAGGCGATGGAAGGTAATGGCTTTGTTGAAGTCGAAACTCCGTTCCTGATGCCCTCAACTCCTGAGGGTGCGCGCGAATTTCTTGTGCCGTCTCGAAAAGAACCCGGTTCGTTTTTTGCGTTACCGCAGTCACCCCAATTGTGGAAGCAGTTGCTAATGGTTGCTGGTATTGATCGTTACTATCAAATTGCGCGCTGTCTTCGCGATGAAGACTTGCGAGCCGATCGCCAGTATGAATTCATGCAATTAGATGCTGAAATGTCGTTTGTATCTCAAGACGATGTGCTCGAGTGCATCGGAGATGCGGTCCGCGCTGCAGCTGAAGCAGTTACCGGAGAGCGAATCCCACCTATTGAGCGGATCACGTGGCGTGAAGCGATGGAGCGTTTCGGTGTTGACAAACCCGACCTGCGCTTTGGTATGGAACTTGTCGAGTTGACCGATATTTTCTCTGCAACAGAGTTCAAAGCGTTTGCTGGAGCAAAATCGATCAAAGCAATTTGTGTTGATGCGGCGACCTACCCCGAACAAGCAAGTTCTGGACGTAACAAACTCGATGCCCTCACTGATCGTGCCAAGAAGATCGGGGCTAAAGGTCTTGTGTGGATGAAAATTGGCGAAGGCGGCGCAATCGATTCACCGGTCGCAAAATTCTTGTCAAGTGAAGAGCAAGCTCAGATTTTGTCTCGTACCTCGGCAGTAGCCGGTGACCTCGTATTGATTGTTGCCGACGAGTGGGACACAACATGTGAAGTGCTTGGTCATCTTCGTAATGATCTTGGTCGCCCGCCAGTGCATGTTGGACCATTCCGATATGTATGGGTCACAGAATTCCCATTGTTTGTGGGAGTAGATCCGATCTCGGGTCGACCACGTCCGGGTCATCACCCTTTTTGCCACCCTCATCCTGACGACCTTGACAAGTTCGAGACAGATCCATTGTCAGTGCGCGCGCTTGCCTACGACCTGGTGTTAAATGGTTGGGAACTTGGTTCCGGTTCGATTCGAATTCACGAACCAGAACTGCAACGTCGAGTGTTCAATCAACTTGGTATTTCCGATGACGAAGCAGATAAGCGTTTCGGTTTCTTTTTGCAGCCGTTTAAATTCGGTGCCCCTCCGCATGGGGGATTTGCATTTGGTATCGATCGTCTCACGGCAATTTTGGCTGGTGAAGAGAACATTCGCGAAGTGATTGCGTTTCCAAAGACTCAAAGCGGTGCAGATCCGATGACAAATGCTCCGACACCAGTTGAGCCAGAACAGCTAGCGGAACTCGGATTGCGATTATTGCCGCCTCCAGTGACGTCGTAAGGTGACACACAATGGCTGATGTCGAAGATCTGTTTACGGCAGCAGCCACAGAACGGTTGCGTTCGCGCTCACCACTTGCAGCGCGTCTTCGGCCAACACACATCGACGAAATAGTTGGCCAACAACACGTTGTAGGACGTGGGAAGCCTCTTCGAGTTCTGATCGAAAAAGACGCACTCACATCAATGATCTTGTGGGGTCCTCCGGGTACGGGCAAGACCACAATCGCTGAGGTAATCGCGCGAACGACGAATCAGCACTTCGTGCGTATGTCTGCTGTCACCGCGGGTGTAAAAGACATACGTGAAGTAGTCGATGCGGCACGGCAACGTCTTGGACAAAATGGCCAAAGCACGTTGGTGTTTGTCGATGAGATTCATCGTTTCTCTAGTACTCAACAAGACGCATTGTTGCCATCAGTCGAGGAAGGATTGATCACGCTGATTGGCGCCACCACCGAGAACCCGACATTTCAGGTGAATGCGGCGTTGCGAAGCAGATCGACTTTGTTTCGCCTCGAGCCCTTGTCGTTTGACGATGTAGTAGCCCTGTTGCAACGAGGTTTATTAGCGGAAGGAAAGAATGCGAGCACCGACGTTCTCGCAATTATCGCTGACAAATGCGGCGGTGATGGACGACAAGCACTCACTGCCTTAGAGGTGGCGTGTGCACTCACTACCTCGGGTGAAGTAGAAATGGATCATGCTCACGCTGCGCTGTCGGCTAGCGCATTGCGATATGGGCGTGATGATCACTACGACGTTATTTCCGCCTTCATCAAAAGCATTCGCGCTTCCGATGTCGATGCAGGCATTCATTGGCTCGCACGGATGTTGGAATCGGGTGAGGACGCACGGTTCATTGCTCGACGACTCGTGATACTTGCAAGTGAAGACATTGGTGAAGCCGATCCCACGTCACTTGTCATTGCCACCTCCGCCGCACATGCACTTGAGGTGGTGGGATTACCAGAGGCTCAACTGAATCTTGCACAGGCAGTGGTTCATCTTGCACGAGCGCCAAAAAGCAATGCAGTGGCCCAAGCTATTTGGACGGCTCGCGAGGATGTGCGAAACGGGCGCATTGGAGAGGTGCCAGCGCATCTACGGGACGCGCATTATTCCGGTGCGTCAGATCTTGGTCACGGTGTGGGTTATGTGTCGGCCCATGTTGACGCCCAAAAAGCTAGTGAATTGTCGTATCTTCCCGATGAATTACGTGATGTCAGGTACTACCGTGGAGAAGATGAAGCCCGTGTTGACTTGGTCTGAGACTCAGACTGGGTGGTACTCGTAATGCGTCGTCTGGTGTGGTTTGTTTCTGGAATTGTGGCTGGAATTTCAGCGTTTGTATGGGCGAAGAAAAAGATCGCGGTCGCTACCGAGATGGTGTCACCGGCTGGCATTCGGCGTCGTACGGCTGCAAAATTTCGTTCGCTTCCGACACGTACCAAAGACGCAATACATGCAGGTCGAGTTGCCTTTAATAGTAAGGCTCAACAATCCCCGCGTGGGCGCCAGCGGTAGTATTTCTTTCTCATGACAGCTCGTTCATCGCAAGTAACACAACCACGTACTGCTGATGAATTGCGTGGCGCATTTCAGTCGTTTTTCGCTGAACGTGGCCACACGGTGGTGCCGTCAGCGAGTCTGATTCCACACGACCCGACACTTCTGTTCACGGTCGCCGGAATGGTGCCATTCAAGCCGTATTTCATCGGCGATGAGGTAGCCCCGTACAACCGCGCTGTGAGCGTACAAAAGTGCGTACGCGCTGGTGGTAAGCACAACGACCTTGATGACGTTGGTCGCACCAAACGACATCTTGTGTTTTTTGAAATGCTGGGCAACTTCAGTTTTGGTGACTATTTCAAAAGTGACGCAATCCCTTGGTCGTGGGAGTTGGTAACTGAAGTTTTTGGTTTTGACGGTGACCAACTGTGGATCACTGTCCATGACAGTGACGAGGAAGCCGAACAAATTTGGCATGAGGTGGTTGGCGTTCCCATGGAACGCATTCAGCGACTTGGCGACAAAGACAATTTCTGGCAAGCCGGTGACACCGGACCATGTGGTCCGTGTTCAGAGATCCACATTGATCGAGGTGCAGCGTATGGACCAGATGGTGGTCCACTACATGACCCGCAAGGTGATCGGTTCCTAGAGTTTTGGAACTTGGTGTTCATGCAGTACGACCAGGCAAAAGATGGCAGTCGAACGCCTTTGCCGCGACCCAGCATTGATACAGGTGCAGGTCTTGAACGCATTCTCGCTCTGCGTCAACGAGTGGATTCGGTATGGGAAACAGACGTGCTGTTCCCACTTGTCGAACAAGCTCAATCAGCAACAGGTGCGACGTACAGAGCTGGTGATTATGAAGACCGCAGTAGTTTTAGTTTGAGAGTGCTTGCCGAACACGCGCGCTCGGCCACAATGCTGATCAACGACGGGGTGTTCCCATCAAATGAGAACCGTGGCTATGTATTGCGTCGCATTATCCGTCGTGCAGTACGTCATGCTTTTTTGCTTGGTACTGAAAAACTCGTATTGCCGTCTATTGCAGAAACAGCAATTGATGTCATGGGTAATGCTTATCCAGACCTGCGCACAAACAGAGACTTCATTGTGGGTGTGGTCACGAAAGAAGAAGAGCGCTTCCGTCATACCTTAAAGACAGGACTATCCATTCTTGAAGACGACATTGTTGCCGGAAAAGGAACCTTGTCGGGTAGCGCCACTTTTCTCTTGCACGACACATACGGCTTTCCTTTGGAATTGACCCAGGAAATTGCTGGTGAACGAGGGGTATCTGTTGATGTCGATGGCTTTGAGAAAGAGATGGCATCACAACGCAAACGCGCTAAAGACGCTCGTAAATCTGGTCGCTCTGACGGAGATCGGGTCGAGGCGTATCGCTCAATTTTGGAAGAACATGGCCAGACAGAGTTCGTTGGGTACATCCGTGACACCGCAGAGGCAACGGTAATCGCTGTATTAGATGGCGATGATGGTTGTGTTGAAGTATTTCTTGATCACACGCCGTTTTATGCCGAAAGCGGTGGGCAGGTTGGTGACACTGGAACACTCGCTTCACAGGGAGTGGTTGCAGAAGTTATTGATACCACTTTTGCATTGCCGGGATTACGTCGTCACGTGTGTCGGGTGACATCGGGCGAGATGGTGGAAGGCCATGTCGTTAATGCGACGATCAATGTGGCAGCGAGAAACGCAACGCGTCGCAATCACACCGGCACGCACGTCTTGCACTGGGCACTGCGAAAAGTTCTCGGTGAACATGTGAAGCAAGCAGGATCATTAGTTGCTCCCGATCGTTTGCGTTTCGACTTCAGCCATTACGCGGCACTCACACCTGAAGAAATACATCGAATTGAGCAACTTGCAAATAACGAAGTTCTGTCAAATTCGGCTGTTGATTCTTTCGAGACTTCAAAAGATGAGGCAATGGCAGCAGGTGCCATTGCTTTCTTTGGTGATAAGTACGGTGACGTTGTTCGAGTCTTGCGCGCGGGTAACAGTATTGAATTGTGTGGAGGCACGCACGTTCGTGCAACCGGCGACATTGGAACAATCAAGATTGTCTCGGAGGGTTCGATTGGCTCTAACTTGCGCCGTATTGAAGCTGTCACCGGAGAAGGATCTGTTGCACTGGTACAGCGATATGAGTCGCTTCTAGCCGAGACTGCACAACTAGTTGGTACGAAACCAGACGAGGTTGTAGCTGGTGTGCAAAAACGCATGGAAGATATGAAGGCGTTGCAAGATGAAATTAAAACCCTTCGTGCTCAACTTGCTTCTGGGCGCGCAGGTGAACTTGCAGATTCAGCCGAACAAGGTGTTGTCGTAACACGAGTGGATGGCATGAGTCCAGGCGACCTGCGTGATTTAGCAGTTGCAATTCGTCAAAAGAATGTTTCCATCGTTGTGCTCGGCGGTGTCACAGATACCGGGGGTGTGTCGTTGGTATCTGCAATTGGACCCGGAGTATCAGGTGCTGCCGGCGACATCATCAAAGATGCAGCTAAAGCAGTCGGTGGAGGTGGGGGCGGAAAAGGCGATGTGGCAACGGCCGGTGGCAAAAATCCAGCCGCTCTTGATGAAGCACTGCAGATAGCAAAAACAACTGCACTTGTTGCGATCTCTGGGAGCAAATAAAGATCGTGCGCGTTCTCGGACTTGACCTCGGCGCTAAGCGCATCGGGGTCGCAGTCTCTGATCGAAGCGGAACTATCGCATCCCCGCTATGTGTTATTCAACGTGCGAAATCGCGCGCTGAAGATCACCGTCAGATTGCCAAACTTGTGGTGGATGAGGAAGTCGTCGCCATTGTGATTGGTTTACCACTCACGCTGAAAGGCGAATGGGGCCGTGCGGCGGTGCTTGCCAAGACTGAAGCAGACGAACTCACTACCGTGGTGGATGTGCCCATCATGCTCCATGACGAAAGATTCACCACAGTGACCGCGGAAGCGGCGTTGATGGAAGCACGTATGCGCGCTGACGCCAGACGTCGACTGGTCGACAAGATTGCAGCGGCAGTGATGCTCCAGTCATGGTTAGAGTCACAACGTCACGAAGCAGAACGTCACGAAGTAGAACGCAATAGTCCTTCAGACGGTGATGCATAGTGACCCATCCCACCGGTGACCCGCTGCTCAACAGCAATAACGATGGTGAGCACGCAATGGACCACGATGTTGCGACAGATTGGGTGAATGACCCGTGGGATGAGCCAGATGTTGTGCCTGAACACGACCTAGAAGACGTGCCACGGGAGTGGTCACGGTGGAAGCGGCCCTTAGTGATTGGCGCCTGTGTGCTGGTTGCTGTGATTTTGGTTCTAGGGGCTTCTGGCTGGTGGTTCTTGTCGCAGTTAAATCCTTCTGGAGATCCACGAGATCCCGTCAACTTCACCATTGTTGACGGTGACACCGTGTCGAGTGTGTCGGATCGCCTAGAAGATCAAGATTTCATAAAGAATGCAACGATCTTTCGCTGGTACGTATCTCGACAGGGCGGCGTCGAACTTGTTCCGGGTTATTACCTGATTCGTCCCATGGACGACGCGGGAAACATACTTCGCACATTGCGTACTCCACCATCACAGACGTTTGTCAATGTGACATTCCCCGAGGGTTTTACTCTGACTCAGATGGCGACGCGACTGAGTGAGCAGATGACTTTTATGTCGGTCGATGACTTTATGGCGGCCGCCACCGATGGTTCCATCCGTTCGGAGTATCAACCAGATGACACTTTGTCGCTTGAAGGAATGCTGTTTCCCGACACGTATCAAGTGTCTGGCGATGACACAGAGTCAGCAGTTATTCGTCGTCTCGTGGCGATGATGGAGCGAGTTGGCCGTCAAGAAAATCTTGAGAACTCAAAACAACTCGTGGGTTACTCTCCTTATCAGGCGTTAATCGTCGCATCAATGATTGAGAAAGAGGCCAAGGTGGAAGAAGATCGCGCCAAGATCGCGCGTGTCATTTATAACCGCCTTGCAGCGCGTATGAATCTTGAGATTGACGCCACGCTGTTGTATCAGGCCGATCCAAATCTCACGTTTGCTCAGTTGCGCGAGATTGATTCACCGTACAACACTTACAAAAAACGTGGATTGCCGCCTACACCAATCGCTAATCCTGGACGCGCATCGATAAAAGCCGCACTCAATCCGGCTCCGGCGCCAACTGCTGACGACGAAGCATGCGAAGGTCTGGCGCGTAATCAAGAATGTGACTATTTCTATTACGTGCTCATCAATGAAGATGGTCGTCACAAGTTTGCAACAACGTACGAACAGCATTTGGTGAACGTGGAACAAGCGCGCGCTGCAGGGTTGCTCGAGTGATCACTGCTCATACTCGCATTGCCGCCGTTATTGGTTGGCCCGTCGAACACAGTCTTTCGCCGGCTATTCATAACGCGTGGTTTTCTCACATTGGCAGCGACTGGGCATATGTTGCATTTCCAGTTGCGTCGACGCATCTTGAATCAGCGATCCAAGGAGTAAGAGCACTTGGTATCGGTGGTCTGTCGGTGACCATGCCCCATAAAGAAGACATCATTCAGTACCTCGATCAAGTAGATGACATCGCAAACACATTACGCGCAGTGAATTGTGTTGGAGTACAAGAAGGTCGGCTCGTTGGTACAAATACTGACGGCGACGGGTGTTGTGATGCCATCGAATCACAAACCACTGTGGCTCTCAATGGGAAAGATGTTGCAGTACTTGGTGCTGGTGGAACTGCACGTGCCATTGCTTCTGCGTTGATGCGCCGCGGCGCACACGTTCATGTTGTTAATCGCAGTGAGACTCGTGCGCACGAATTGGTCGAAATGTGTCAGTCAATAAAGAACTCAACCACGACGCCGGTCGGTTCGGTGGTTGCGTCTGCTGTCGAGATCATTGCTGATTGCGAAGTAATAGTGAACGCCACGTCTGTCGGAATGAACACCTCCGAACATCCGTGTGATGTTGCACTCATCGACTCCTCGGCCGTTGTGATGGATGCCGTGTATTCACCCCTTCGCACCTCGTGGTTGAATGCTGCCGAGGCACAAGGCGCGGTCGTTGTAGATGGATTATGGATGTTGATTCATCAGGCGATGCGACAGCAAGAGTGGTGGTTTGGAGTTACACCTGACCCGACGATCATGCGGATGGCCGCAGAACGCGAACTCGCGCACCGCCGCCAGTAACCTTTCCTCGTGCTTCGTTATCTCACAGCTGGAGAATCCCACGGACGGGCCCTAAACGTCATCGTTGAAGGCTTGCCTGCAGGAATGCCGGTCGTTGCCTCAGACATTGAAGATGAGTTGGCTCGCCGGCGATTGGGATACGGCCGAGGACCACGGCAGCGATTTGAAAAAGATGTCATCACTTTGATGGGTGGCGTGCGCCATGGACGCACATTGGGATCGCCGATATCCATCGAGATTCAAAACTCAGAATGGTTTCGTAGCGACAAATGGCATCAGGAGATGGCTCCCGAGCCTGGTGCGACCGCAACTCCGCTCACACAACCTCGCCCAGGGCATGCAGATTTGGCTGGCATGCAGAAATACGGTTTCAGTGACGCTCGCGATGTACTCGAGCGGGCGAGCGCACGCGAGACGGCAGCTCGCGTTGCAGCGGGTGCACTGGCGAAAGTTTTCTTATCGCACATTGGTGTCCAGATCATCAGTCATGTCATCCAGATTGGTGACATACGCGCATCTGGCGAGGCCATTCCGCAAGCATCTGATCTTGGCGCAATTGATGAATCTGAAGTTCGCTGCTTTGATCATGATGCGGAACAAAAGATGATCGCATGCATCGAGGATGCAGCGCGCGAGGGAGACAGTCTCGGGGGAGTCGTCGAAGTCATTGCGTATGGTGTGCCTGTTGGTCTTGGTAGTCATGTCCATTGGGATCGCAAGATTGATGCATTACTTGCACAGGCAATCATGAGCATTCAGGCGGTGAAAGGCGTCGAAATTGGCGATGCGTTTTCCGTTGCGGGAATGCGCGGAAGCGTTGGTCATGATGCGATTTCATGGGATGGCGCAACAAATGAATACGTGCGTACTACGCGCCGTGCTGGAGGAACTGAAGGTGGCATTACAACCGGTGCACCACTTGTTGTTCGTGCAGCGATGAAGCCTCTTGCCACACTTAATCGCCCCACAATGAAAACTGTTGATGTTGTAACAAAAGAAGAAACTGTGAGCTTTAAAGAGCGCACTGATGTGACGGCAGTGCCTGCACTGGGTGTGGTTGCTGAGACCATGGTCGCCTTGGTTCTTGCACAGGAGGCTCAGCGAAAGTTTGGTGGCGATTCGCTGCAAGAATTCGTTCGCAACGCCCATAATTTTATTGACAGTCTGTAGAGATGGCCGAAAAATCCATTGACGACAACTCGCAGCGCCTGCCAACACACATCGTGCTTGTGGGTTTGATGGGGACCGGGAAAAGCAGCGTGGGTCGCCAATTGGCATCAGTGTTGCACCGACCCTTTGTTGATACTGACAAAAAGGTTGAGGCACGAGCTGGAAAGAATGTTCGTGATATCTTCGAAACAGAAGGCGAGAATGCATTCCGGTCACTGGAATCTCAGATAGTGGCAGATGTCTTGCATTCGCAAAATTCTTCTGTGATCGCAGCAGCGGGTGGAGTAGTAACACAAGAGGTCAACCGAGACGTGCTACTGCGTCAACGCGAGGATGGGCGTTGTGTCGTCGTGTGGTTACAGGCTGACATGAATGAATTGCTCGCCCGGGTGAAAAAAGGCGTACACCGTCCACTTCTTGATGCCGATCCAAGCGGTACTCTCACATCGATGGCACGTGACCGTGAACAGTTCTACGAACAAGTCGCCTCAGTTGTGGTCGATACCAGCGGTTTAACAATCGCAGAGGTCGCCGATGAGATCCTGGTTCAACTACGGGGGCTCCAATGACATTGCGTCGCGTGGTTGTGTCCCTTGGAGAACGCAGTTATCCGGTGGTGATCGGAGAAGGTGCTTGTCACGAAGCCGCAAGGCACGTGCCACCGTCGACGCGTCGCATCGCTATTGTCTCGCAAACAAATGTTCCGAGCGAACTGGTGCCTGATTTTCCAGACGTCGAGACACGCGTCTTCCATATTGGACATGGTGAAGAACATAAATCGCTTGCCACAATCGAGATGTTGTGTTCTGGTTTTGCGCAATTTGGGATGACCCGAAATGATCTCGTTGTAGCAGTAGGCGGTGGCATGGTGACAGATGTTGCCGGCTTTGCTGCTGCTTCTTTTCACCGCGGCATACCTGTGATGCATGTGGCCACCACTCTTCTTGGCATGGTTGACGCTGCTATCGGCGGCAAGACTGGAGTCAATATTCCCGAAGGGAAGAATCTGGTTGGTGCGTTCTGGCAGCCATGCGCTGTCATTTGTGACACAGACGCTCTTCATACATTGCCAGAACGAGAGACACGCTGTGGCAATGGTGAGATGGCGAAGTATCACTTCATTGCGCGAGAAGACATGTCGGCACTGTCGTTACAAGATCGCATTGCCCGAAGCGTTGAGATTAAGGGCGAGATTGTTGCTTCAGACGAACGTGAATCTGGTCGCCGTGCCTTACTGAATTATGGCCACACACTTGCGCATGGGCTCGAAGTGGTGACCGACTGGAAAATGGCACACGGTGAAGCGGTATCCCTAGGTCTTTTGTACGCAGCACATCTTGCACAGGTCATGGGCCGCATCAGTAACGATCGAGTGGACGAACATTATCGAATAGTCCACGACGTCTATGGCCTCATGATGCCAATGCCTGCAGCATCCAACGAGCAATTGATTGAAGTGATGGCACGAGACAAGAAGGCACTTGAATCGTTGACCTTTGTTCTGGATAGTGATCATGGCCTGGAAATAGTGAACGGCATCACAAAAGACGACATCGAGGTGGCTGCTGAAATTCTGCGTGATCGAGTCGGTGTCGCCAACTACGGTACGAAGTCATGACCAACGTTTCCGGGAAACCGCAGTCCATTCTCGTTGTGCACGGACCCAATCTGAATTTGTTGGGAACCCGCGAACCAGGCGTCTATGGCACACAAACGTTGGATGACCACATTGCAACGGTCACCAAGGAAGCACAGGTTCATGGCGCAACGGTGAAGGCAATGCAGTCGAATGCCGAACATGAGATTGTCGAAGCTGTACAAAACGCCAGTGGAAAATTTGACGCAATCATCATCAACCCTGGTGCGCTCACGCATTACTCATGGGCGTTACATGATGCATTGCGCTCTTTTGCCGGACCGATTGTGGAAGTTCACTTGTCGAATCCCTCAGCTCGAGAAGAGTTTCGTCATACGAGCGTTGTCTCGCCAGTTGCGAAGGGCACCATCTCTGGTTTTGGCGGCCTCGGATACGCATTGGCAGTGCACGCACTTTTTGCGTGATCGCGGCTCGGTAGGGTACGGCGGGTGAACGCTTTGTCGCACTTTGATCTTCCACCACTACAGACATCGTCACGAATTACGCGATTGTGTCAGCACATGCAGGATCTTCATCCCGACATTGACCTGTTGTACGTGACCGACTTGTCTCATATTCGATGGTTGACATCGTTTTCAGGGAGCAACGCCACAGTGGTGGTGGATCTGCGGGCACAGAGCACAGCGTTGATCACCGACTCACGATATGGCGAGCAAGCATCTCGTGAGACGACACGTGCTAATTGCCCCTGCACAATTCATGTACCTGCGTCGACACCTGAAAGTGCCGAACTCATCAACAGGCTTCTCGCCGGTCGCACAGTTGGCGTCGACGACACGGTGATCACTGCTCATACGTTTCGTGAATTAGCCCAGACGTTTGACATCTCTCCCGTAGCGGCTCCCATTAATGATCTTCGACGCATTAAAGATGAGGCAGAAATTGCGCGCATTGAGAAAGCGGCACACATTGCAGACGAAGCGTTGCAACATGTGGTTCATGAAGGGTTGGCTGGAAAGAGTGAGCGAACTGTCAAGGCGGAACTCGAATATCAAATGGCGATTAGGGGTGCTGATGGTCCATCATTTGACACGATCGTCGCCGCTGGCGAAAACGCTGCACTGCCTCATCATCGAGCTTCCGACAAGATCATCACAACCGAGGATGCGGTCATTATTGATATTGGAGCACTGGTCGACGGTTACCACTCCGACATGACTCGCACAGTACGGGTGGGGCACCTCGATAGAGAAGTGTCATTTATGTTGTCTGCAACCATGGCCGCCCAACACGCTGCATTATCGCAATTGAAAGCAGGCGTCACCACAGACCAGGTTGATTCGGCAGCGCGTGACGCATTTCGTGAGGTGGGAGTTGAGGAATTCTTCACACACGGCCTCGGTCATGGAGTGGGGTTGGCAATTCATGAAGAACCATTCCTGTCTCGGCGTCCCGGAATTGCCCTACAAGAGGGCGAAGTGGTGACAGTGGAGCCTGGGCTCTATCGTGTGGGGGTCGGTGGCGTCCGTATTGAAGACCTAGTGGTCATCACTCACGACGGCTATCGCAGTTTGTCTCGTACACGCAAGGATGTGTCATGCCCGCAATCAGCACGAATGATCTGAAAAACGGAATCACTCTTGAAATCGATAATGGACTGTTTACAGTCATTGAATTTCAACATGTGAAGCCTGGTAAGGGCGGTGCTTTTGTGCGCACCAAATTGCGCAACCTTCGAAATGGCAACGTGTTCGATAAGACCTTCAACGCAGGCATCAAGGTGGAACAAGCGATTCTCGAAAAGAAAGACATGCAGTTCCTCTATCGAGACGGCGATGACTACGTCTTTATGGACACAGCCTCGTACGACCAGATGCACGTACAACCAGTAGCCCTCGGAGATGTTGCCGATTATTTGGTGGAATCGGCCGTTGCGATTATCGCCGTCTATAACGGCGAAATTGTCTCTGTGGAAATTCCTGCATCCGTTGAATTGGCAGTGACCGAAACCGAACCAGGTGTGCAGGGAGACCGTGTATCTGGTGCGCGCAAACCCGCAACAGTAGAAACCGGGAAAGTGATTCAAGTTCCACTATTTGTCGAAATCGGAGATCGTGTCAAAGTTGATACACGCTCTGGTGACTACATCACCCGCGTATAACTGTGTCGTCAGAAACTGGGGGAGACGAGCCAGACTTTGCTCGGCGTCGTCATGATGAACGCTCTGACGCACGTGAGCAATCGCTCATGCTGTTGTATGAGGCGGAACAACGCGGAGTTGCGCCGTCGACTCTGTTTGAAGATCGAGGAGTCGCGTCAGCAGAAATGACATCTATTCTCGTGACCGGGGTAGAGAACCACATCAGTGACATCGATCTTCACATCATTGAAAATGCCAAGGGTTGGGCAATCGACCGAATGCCAGCACTCGATCGAGCAATCTTGAGAATCGCTATTTTTGAGCTATTACATCGCTCTGATACTCCGGTGGCCGTGGTCATTGATGAGGCCGTAGAACTGGCAAAACGCTTCTCCACTGACGACTCGGGCAGGTTTGTCAACGGGGTGTTGTCCGCAGTTGCTCGAACGGTTCGCCCCACAGAGGCATAGTCAATACGTATGCAAAAAATTCGTAACGTCGCGTTACGTGTGGGCCAAGCACCCACTGCATGGTGGATCGTCGTCGCAATGGTGGTGGTGTACGTCATCGTCGTCAGCAGGGTGCTCATTGATGTTCATCTCGGACTAGGAACGTCGTCGTACGACATCGGTCTCTACGACCAAGGTGCATGGTTGCTGTCAAGGTTTGAAGCGCCTTTTGTCACTTTGATGGGTCGAAATCTGCTCGGCGACCATGCATCGATCGTGATGTTTTTCGTGGTGCCGTTTTACTGGTTGATTCCTGGCAGCGAGACCTTACTTGTATTGCAAACAATTGCAATCGGTGCTGGCGCATTGCCGCTTTTTGCGTACACACGTAAAGCATTAGAAAGCGATCTTCTTGCGGTGGGTATCGCCGCGTGTTGGCTGTTGAATCCGGCGGTGAACGGCACTGCGTACGAGAACTTTCACCCTGATGGATTCATTGGTCTGTTTCTTCCACTTGCGTTGTATGCGGCTCTTACCGAACGGTGGCGTCTGTATCTAGTGGCGTTCGTGTTGTGTTTAACCGTGAAAGAAGACGTTGCACTTGTCATGGTGCCGCTAGGTGTCTTTGTGGCGTTGCGCAAACATCGAAAATGGGGAGTAGTGACAGCGATTGCATCGATAATCGCCACGATCGTAGGAATGTTTATTTTGATGCGGTCATTGATTGGTGTGCCCACGCGTAACGCGTGGCGCATTCCATTTGGCGGACCGTGGGGCCTTGTGAAAGAAACGATCACCAATCCACTTAATGTGTGGCGTTATCTCACGAGTGAAGAGCGTCCGCTCTATCTCTGGAAGATGGTGGCACCTTTTGCAGGAGTTTTTTTGTTAGTGCCCGATCTCGCACTGATCAGCGTATTCGTGATCGCGGCCAACATTGTGAGCACGTTTTGGTATCAGTTTCACATCGAGTATCACTACTCCCTTATCGCTGTACCTGGTCTCATCTTTGGCACCGTGTACGCACTGCAGCGCGTCATCATGAAATACCGACAGGCCCTAGTGGCGATTGTCTGTATCACCACTCTTGCAACGTCGTATTTGTGGAGCCCACTTCCTTTTGCAAAGACGCCCTACCCACATTGGCCTGCCAGCCATCCCGTGGCTGTTGCCGCCAGAGACATCATCAAGACGGTTCCAGACGATGCATCTATCTCGGTCTTTCACAGCCTTGCGCCACACCTTGCCCATCGCAAAGAGGTGTATCAATTTCCCACGCCGTTTCGTGTGGTGCTGTATGGCGTCGATTTGTCATTAGAGAATTCGCGCCTTGCCCAGGCTGAGACCATTGAGTACGTGGTATTGCCAATCAACAAAGACCAGCAAATGGCAGACGACTGGGCGAGAGAAGCAGGTGCGTTTACTCGCGTAGCTGTCAACGAGTATTGGGAAGTGTTCCAGAGAAAATAACGGCGTTGGTGGGTCTGTAGAACTAGCGAGAGATAGTTGCGCTCTGTATGATGTGACCCGACCGTAAAACGAGTCCTGTGAGGCTCGAACGGAGGGACATAGATGAATTCTGTATGCGCGGATCCGTCCGCGAGTTGTTCAAGCGCGAAAGCCGTATCACTGGTTCCAGTGACAGCTCTGGTACCAGTGCTGTACAGCCAGACTCGCCGGCAGCGCTAATGGCATCTCAACCCCTTCCTGGTCAGTCGAGATCCGCCTCGTCTCTTCACGCATCTTCTGAGGCAGTTGTTTTGTCGCAGGCCGACATCCGGCGAGCAATCACTCGCATCTCTCATGAGATCGTCGAACGCAACGCAGATCTTTCTGACATCGTGGTAGTCGGAATGCAAACAGGGGGAGTGTGGATCGCAGAGGCGATTTGTCGAAATCTCACATCAATCGAGCCATCTGTGACGGTTCCTCTCGGGGTCGTAGATGTCACGATGTACCGCGACGATTACACGCTGCGCCCTGTTGTTGTTGGGGCCCCTACAAACATTCCCGTGGAACTCACTGGCAAGACGGTGGTTCTTGTTGATGATGTTCTCTACACCGGACGTACCGTACGAGCTGCTCTCGAGGCGCTCAATGATCACGGCCGACCCAGACGAGTGCAGCTAGCGGTGTTAGTTGATCGTGGCCACCGAGAGCTTCCGATACGCCCAGACTTTGTTGGGAAGAACATTCCCACACACATTTCTGATGAAGTGGATGTGTCTGATGAGGCTGTAGTGGTTCGTTCATGAAGCATCTGCTGTCTGCACGCGATCTTGATAGAGAGTCAATTGGCTCGCTGCTCAACCTGACTGACCACATGGTGGAGATCAATAAGCGTCCCGTTCCGAAAGTCCCTGCACTTCGCGGCAAGACAGTTGCGAGCGTATTTTTCGAAGACAGCACACGTACTCGTTTAAGTTTTGAGACCGCGGCAAAGCGACTTTCCGCAGATGTGATGACATTCAGTGCATCGTCATCAAGCGTGAACAAGGGCGAAAGTATTCGCGACACCGTAGAAACTCTCTCAGCCATGGGTGTCGATGCATTCATAGTCCGCCACAAATCAAGTGGTGTTCCGCTCGCGGTCACGAATTGGACATCCGCATCTGTTGTGAACGCTGGTGATGGCTGGCATCAGCATCCAACGCAGGCACTTCTTGATGCGTACACGATTACCCGCGAGAAAAGCACGGGTAACGATCTTGCTGGTATTCGCGTTGCCATTGTGGGCGATGTGAAACACAGTCGCGTGGCCCGAAGCACAACACAAGTTCTCACTGCGTTGGGCGCAACCGTTACGTTTGTGGCTCCCACCACGCTGTTGCCCCATGACGTATCGGCCCAAGGTGCTATGGCTTCGTCAAGCCTTGACGATGTCATCGATAACTGTGACGTGCTGTACATGTTGCGCATGCAAAAAGAACGAATGGATCACGCATTGATTCCCCCCATTGGGGAATATTGCGAACGTTTTGCTCTCACCAGCCAACGTGTGCAGCGACTGCGCAGTGATGCGTTGCTCATGCATCCAGGCCCTATGAATCGTGGGGTAGAGATGCAGGTGGACCCAAGCGAACTTGCACAATCACGAATTCTCACTCAAGTAACAAATGGCATTGCAGTCCGAATGGCAGTGCTGTTTTCGTTGCTTGGTTCTGGCAGTACTTCCAGTCTTTCTCAAGGAAATGAATCATGACAAGCCATTCATCTCGCGCACCCATTGCACAAACCTCGCCCGGATCTCGGATAGTGATTTCAGGTGGAACGGTTGTGTCAGGCGGTACGGAATCACGTGTTGATGTCGCCGTGGTCGACGGAGTCATCGTGGAAGTTGGAACGTCTCTATCTGGAGACATCTCGCTCGATGCGACGGACTCATATGTGTCATCTGGATTTGTCGACCTACACACTCACTTGCGAGAGCCAGGACGCGAGGAAGCTGAGACGATTGAAACGGGCAGTCGAGCTGCAGCGCTTGGTGGTTACACCGCAGTCGTAGCGATGCCAAACACCGACCCTGCCCAAGACAGCGTTGCTGTTGTGGAATTCGTTCGTAACGCCGGAAAACGTGCAGGACTGTGTGATGTGTTTCCCTCTGGTTGCATCACTGTGGGTCGTCACGGTGAACAACTTGCACCGTATGCTCAGCTCTCGCGTGCAGGCGTACATCTGTTTACCGATGACGGCAATGGTGTACAGGATCCGTTACTGATGCGTCGCGCGCTTGAATACTCGCGAGATTTGAACATTGTTCTCGCGCAACATTGTGAGGTGTCGCGTCTCACTGAAGGTGCTGTGATGCATGAAGGTGAATGCTGTACGCACATGGGCGTTCCAGGTTGGCCCGCATTGGCAGAAGAGCTGATGCTGTATCGCGACATTGAGCTTGTGCGCGTAACGGGTGCGCCCATGCATTTTCTTCACCTTTCTACTGCGGGAAGCGTGGAGTTGGTTCGTTCAGCAAAGCGTGACGGGTTGCCCGTGACGGCTGAAGTGACGCCGCATCATCTCTCGCTGACCGACGAACATCTCACCGGATTTGATCCGTTGTTCAAGGTAAACCCACCCTTGCGCACACGAGAAGACATCGATGCACTGATAGAGGGTGTACGTGATGGCACGATTGACGCGGTTGCCACAGATCATGCACCTCATACCGACCATACAAAACAGATGCCTCTTGATCAGGCGCCTCCAGGCATGCTCGGTCTACAAACTGCGTTAGCAGTGACGAATACCGTGATCGGTTTGTCACCAACTCAAGTAGTTGATTTGTTCTCAGTGAATCCAGCGCGCATTGCCGGAATTGCAGATCAACATGCACGACCTATTGCAGTCGGGGAGCCCGCTCACATCGCGGTGTGGGATTTGGCAACAACCACAGAGATTTCGCGAAATGACATGGTGAGCAAAAGTCGCAACACTCCGTACCACGGGATGACCGTGCGAGGCAGAGTGCGACACACGATGTTTGGTGGAGAGATAGTTGTTCAGGAAGGAAAAGCACAAAAGTGAACGAAGCAGCATTGGTATTAGAAGACGGATCAGTCTTCGAGGGGGAGTCTTTTGGTTTTGCGCCTGAGAATGGGATCGCGTCTGGAGAGGTTGTTTTCAACACAACGATGACTGGTTATCAAGAAGTGATGACCGACCCTTCGTATGCAGGACAGATTGTGACGTTCACTACCTCTCACATCGGTAACTACGGAGTGACCTCATACGACAATGAGTCACGTTCTCCATTTGCACGAGGGATGATTGTGAGAGATCTCTCCCGACGTCGTAGCAACTGGCGTAGTGAGGGTGATCTCGACCAGATGTTGTGTGAACAAAAGGTGCCAGCTATTGGCGGTATCGACACTCGGCGCTTAACACGAATGCTGCGTGACTCTGGTTCGATGCGAGGCGCTTTTGGTACGGCAAACGAATCAGACCTTCTCACCGCTGCGAAGAAAGAAACGGGAACAAGCGGTATAGATCTTGTTGCTCAAGTAACTACCAACAAACCGTATTCGGTAAACGGAAATGGAAAATTTCATGTGGTGGCTTTTGATTTCGGAATTAAGTCAACCATCCTGCGTTGCCTCACAGAGTTTGCATCGGTCACAGTTGTGCCTGCCTCTACATCAGTAGATGAGGTTGTTGCGCTAAATCCACATGGAATCTTTCTGTCGAATGGTCCTGGGGATCCAGAGATGGTGACGTATGCACCACCTGTCATTCGAGAACTTGTCGAAAAGGGGATTCCGACGTTTGGCATTTGTCTAGGACATCAGATGTTGTCTCTTGCATTTGGTGGCACCACTTTTAAATTGCCATTCGGGCATCACGGTGGCAACCATCCGGTGAGAAATCTGGAAACGGGTGCGGTCGAAATCACGAGCCAAAACCACAACTTCTGTGTGGACCCTGATTCACTGAGCGCCGTAGCAGAGATCACGCACATCAATTTGAATGACCAAACGAACGAGGGAATGCGGATTAAAAACGCTCGCGCGTTCAGCGTGCAGTACCACCCCGAAGCAGGACCTGGGCCTCATGACAGTCGTTACTTGTTTGGAACATTCTGCGAATTGATGGAGAAGAAATAATGCCGCGCCGTAATGATATTGAAAGCATCCTGATCATTGGATCAGGTCCGATTGTGATCGGACAGGCGTGCGAGTTTGACTATTCAGGGACACAGGCATGTCGAGTGTTGCGACAAGAGGGGTACCGGGTCATTCTCGCGAACTCGAACCCCGCAACGATTATGACTGACCCAGATTTTGCAGATCGCACATACATCGAACCGCTGACACCCGAAGTACTCGCAAAGATCATCGAGCGTGAAAAGCCAGATGCAGTGTTGCCAACTCTTGGTGGTCAGACGGGTTTGAACTTGGCGATGGCGTTGTTTGAGAAAGGTCTCGTGGGTGTTCCTGGCACGCCTGAATTGATTGGTGCCAATGCGCAAGCAATTGCAACCGCAGAGGATCGCGAGAAGTTCAAGCACGCGATGATCGAGATCGGCCTGTCTGTTCCTCGTAGCGGCATTGCCCATTCAATGGAAGAGGCAGAGAAAGTTTTGGAGGAGATCGGTCTTCCCGTGATCATTCGCCCCGCGTACATCCTTGGCGGTCGCGGCACCGGTATTGCATCGACCCTTGACGAATTCGCAGCAGTCGTACGCGCTGGTCTTGAAGCCAGCCCCATTCAAGAGATTTTGATTGAGACATCAATTGTCGGGTGGAAAGAGTACGAGCTCGAGGTGATGCGAGACAGAAAAGACAACTGCGTCATCATCTGCAGTATTGAGAACTTTGATCCGATGGGTGTTCATACTGGCGACTCCATCACCGTTGCGCCAGCCCAAACTCTGTCTGACTTCGAGTATCAAAAGATGCGCGATGCTGCCTTTGCGTGTATTCGTCGAGTGGGAGTGGAAACAGGTGGCTCCAATGTGCAGTTTGCGTTGAATCCAGCCAATGGAGACATGGTTGTCATCGAGATGAACCCACGAGTGTCGCGCTCGTCGGCGCTTGCATCGAAGGCCACCGGATTTCCCATTGCAAAGATTGCAGCAAAGTTAGCGGTCGGATATTCCCTTGATGAGATCCCTAATGACATCACGCGTATGACGCCAGCAAGTTTCGAACCAACAATCGACTACGTAGTGACCAAAATTCCGCGGTGGGCATTTGAGAAACTGCCGGGCACCAGTGGTGTGCTTGGTACTCAAATGCAAAGTGTTGGTGAAGCGATGTCAATAGGTCGTACCTTCCCCGAGAGTTTGCAGAAAGG
This sequence comes from Ilumatobacteraceae bacterium, assembly GCA_044340485.1. Lineage (GTDB taxonomy): Bacteria > Actinomycetota > Acidimicrobiia > Acidimicrobiales > Ilumatobacteraceae > UBA2093. The sequence goes on from JBIITN010000005.1 coordinate 65,392, forward strand.
CTTGCGTTCACTTGAACAGGGCCGCATGGGACTGAACTGTGACCCGGGTGAACAACAGTTTGCATCTCTGTCAGATGATCAGCTTCTCGCAAAAGCAGCGATTGCAACACCAGATCGCATCTTCCAGGTTGGTGAAGCCTTGCGGCGAGGCCTCGGAATTGAGCGTGTTTTTGATGCTACGAAAATTGATCCCTGGTTCTTGGACCAAATGCTCATGATTGTTGAAGAGCGTTTGGAACTAGAAAAGATGACACTTGCCGAGATGACACGTCCGCAATGGCGGCGATTGAAGCGGCTCGGTTTTTCCGATGCTCAAATTGCCTATGTGCTGGGTAGCAACGAGAGCACTGTGCGGAGCACACGTGTTGCATTGGGAGTTGTACCAGTATTCAAAACGGTTGATACGTGTAGTGCCGAGTTTGCCGCTGAGACGCCGTATCACTACTCAAGTTATGAAGATGAAACCGAGGTGCGTCCATCTGACAAACCACGTGTACTGATTCTGGGTTCTGGCCCCAATCGCATCGGGCAAGGAATCGAATTTGACTATTGCTGTGTCCATGCAAGCTTCGCGCTGCGTGATGCTGGTTTTGAAACAGTCATGGTGAACTGCAATCCCGAAACTGTGTCAACCGACTATGACACGTCTGATCGTTTGTACTTCGAGCCTCTAACCCACGAAGACGTGCTCAATGTGATTGAAGCCGAAACACAAGCAGCCGGTGGAAAGAAGCCAAAGATCATTGTGAGTTTGGGTGGACAGACGCCACTTAAGTTGGCCAGCGTTTTGGATGAAGATCTCATTGCAGGTACTGCGCCACAATCAATTGACGCTGCAGAAGACAGAGAGAAATGGAATGCACTGTGTGAACAGTTATCCATCCCTCAGCCTCCTGGAGGTACTGCGGTCACCTTTGAACAGGCGAAAGCGATTGCTTTGCGTGTTGGTTTTCCGGTTCTTGTGCGACCTAGTTATGTACTTGGTGGTCGTGCGATGCAGATCGTTCATGACCTCGACCACTTACAGCGCGCAATGGATGAATTGAGTGCCTTTGGCAGTTTGGGGAAAGAAGGTGGTTTGTCTGCCGAGCGTCCGGTGCTCGTTGATCGATTTCTGGAAGATGCCATCGAGGTGGATGTTGATGCTATTCGTGATCACACGGGTGACTTCATCGTTGGTGGTGTGATGGAACACGTCGAAGAAGCCGGCGTTCACTCTGGTGACAGTGCATGTGCGATTCCACCACAGACGTTGCCCGCATGGGTCGTAGAAGTGATCGAGGCATACACGAAAGTGATTGCTGATGCTCTTGACGTACGGGGCTTGCTCAATGTGCAGTTTGCTGTGGCAGGCACAACCGTGTATGTGATCGAAGCAAATCCACGAGCATCGCGTACTGTGCCATTTGTCGCGAAAGCTACTGGCGTGCAGTTGGCCAAAGTTGCAAGCCGTGTCATGCTGGGCGCAACTCTTGTTGAACTTCGTGAAGAAGGTGTTTTGGTAGATCCAGTCAACTTTGGTCATGTGGCAGTGAAGGAAGCGGTACTTCCGTTCAATCGATTCCCAGAGGTTGATACCGCGCTTGGTCCAGAAATGCGTTCCACTGGCGAAGTGATGGGTATCGCTCGCAGTTTTGGTCGTGCGTTTGTCAAGGCTCAGACTGCTGCTGGAACTGTGCTACCTGATTCAGGGACGGTGTTCTTGTCTCTCGCCAATGCCGACAAGCCAGCCGGACTCGTGGTGACTAAGAGATTGCGTGAGCTTGGATACAAAGTTGCTGCCACAACTGGAACTGCTGCATATCTCGCAAAATTTGGTCAACCCGTTGATCAGGTCATCGGAAAGGTCTCCGAGGTGTCGAACCCAGCGAACAGTTCGATGGAAAATGCCGTCGATCTCATTACTCGCGGTGAAATCGGATTCGTGGTGAACACTCCTCAGGGTGGTGAATCACGAACTGATGGCGAGGCTATTCGAAAGGCAGCAAATACCAATCGTGTTGCTTCTGTAACAACTGTCGATGCTGCTCTAGCCGCAATGCTTGGGCTCATTGAGCAACGCGGACAAGAAATAGAAGTTCGTTCACTGCAGGAGTATCACGGTCGATGAGATCGCGCCGACTTCACGACACCAAGGCCAGTCGATGGCTATCGCTTGGAGATGTTCACGTTGGTGGAGTGACATTGAAAAACCCAATCATGCTCGCATCTGGCACTGCAGGTCACGGAACAGAACTGTCCCCTTACATGCCACTTGATGCACTCGGTGCAGTGGTGGTGAAGTCTCTGTATCACAGCGATTGGCCCGGCAATCCTGCACCACGTGTTCATCTCACGCCCTCTGGAATGATCAATGCTGTCGGGTTGCAAGGACCGGGAGTCGATAAGTGGCTGTCGGAAGATGCGCCGCGGCTTGCTGATCACGATGTCACTGTGGTCGCAAGTATCTGGGGACGCAGTGTTTCTGATTATGCAAAAGCGGCAGAGATGTTGCGAGATGTACCGGCCAATGTTGTGGCGGTGGAAGTCAACCTGTCATGTCCAAATCTCGAGGGACGATCATCGATCTTTGCTCATGACGAGGTGCTCAGCAAAGAAGTCATTGCCGCATCTATGGTGTGCGGCCGACCCGTATGGGCAAAGTTGAGTGCCAATACCGATCGCATCGTTGATATTGCAGGTGCTGTGTCAGAGGCTGGAGCATCAGCTGTGACCTTGATCAACACCATGTTGGGCATGCAAATACTGCCAACAGGGAAACCGTCTCTTGGAAACGGAGGAGGCGGAGTGTCAGGACCTGCAATTCACCCGATTGCTGTTCGTGCTATCTACGACGTCGCGGCGTCGCACCCAGGACTCGACATCGTTGGCGTCGGGGGAGTCGCGTGCGGACAAGACGTGATCGAGATGATGATGGCAGGAGCCAAAGCTGTACAAGTGGGCACAGCGACATTTGCAAACCCAAGAGCAGCACACAACATTTTGCATGAGAGTGCGCGGCTACTCACTCGTCAAGGTGTGACGCACTGGAGTGACATCGTTGCAATAGCGCACCGACAGTAGGCTCGTGCCATGGAAGCTGCCACTGATGACCTCGAATGGGTGACATCAGTGCGTAATGCGCGAATTATTGCTACCGACCGTGTGCGAAATTCCAATGAGAAACTGAGCGTGGTGCTGCGTGAATGTCGCAACGATCCTTTGGCTCGCTGGACCTATCTTGTTGCACTCACTGATGTGCATTCGTGTCTTGGCAAAGTTGAGGGTCGACGACTCATCGCGTCACTATCTCTTCAGCCGTTGATTCGCGTCAGTGAATTATCAGAAGACAACATCAATGATTTATCAAAGTGTTGTGGGTAGCCAGCACCATGGCTACGGTTTCTCATAAAGAACCCTCCGACGGTGCAGATGCGAGACGTCCGCTCATTGTCATTGTGTCGGGACCTGGTGGTGCCGGTAAGGGAACTTTGGTTGACGTGTTGCTACGACGTGATCATTCGTTGTGGTTGAGTCGCTCGTGGACAACACGTACTCAACGAGTTGGCGAGTCAGATGATGCATATGTTTTTGTTACTCGTGAGAAGTTCGAGAGCCACATTGACAAAGGTGGTTTTCTGGAATGGACGGAATTTTTAGGAAACTATTACGGATCGCCCATCCCTACAGCCGGCGATGAGCACGACATTGTCCTAGAGATCGAATTACACGGGGCTCAGCAAGTCAAAGAGCGCCACCCAGAAGCTCTCTTGGTGTTTGTGCAACCCCCTTCACGCGAGGAGCAACGACGTCGCTTGCAGGAGCGTGGAGATGCAGAGCATCATGTCCGTGAGCGGCTGCAGAAGGCAGAGGACGAGGAACGGCTTGCCTCGCTTTTGGCTGATGTGATCATCGTGAATGATGATCTGGAGCGTGCGGTACAAGAACTGCTGGAATTTATACGTGCCGCTCGGGCAAGCGCAAGATAGCCTGTCAGGGTTCCCCACGGAGGTTTTCGATGTCTCGCTCCACTGACTCAATGATTTATCCCAAGGTCGAAGACCTTCTCGACCGCGTCGACTCAAAGTTCAGTTTGGTGACCCTTGCTGCATACCGCGCGCGTCAAATCAATTCATACTTCAACCAATTGGGCGAGGGGCTTGGCCACTCAATTCCGCCGCAGGTTTCATCAGTTGCTCGTAAGCCGTTGTCCATTGCATTTGAAGAAATAGCTGCCGACAAGATTGTCAAGATCGATCGTTTGCCATATGACGAGATGGAACAAGAAGCTGCCGAGATCTTTGGCGAATTCGTCACCGAAAACGTAGACGATTCTGAAAGTGCCGACGAGTTTGCAAGTGCTGTAACAGAAGAGGCAGTTACAGAAGTTGATGATGTTCGCGACGACGCATCAACTGCAGACGCCGACGAGTCATAAATCGCCAGTACTTCATTCCCATGTCTGTCTCCGGAAAGCGCATCGTTGTCGGGGTCTCCGGAGGAATAGCTGCTTACAAAGCGGTGGAATTAATTCGCAGTCTTGTTGATGCTGGTGCACACGTCATCCCCGTGATGACAGAAGACGCACACAGATTCATTGGCGAAGTCACATTGTCGGCACTTGCGTCAGAACCTGTGCATAAAAGTCTGTGGTCAGATGCGAGTCCTATTCCGCATACTCGTCTTGGCCAATCAGCTGACCTCATCGTTGTCGCACCAGCTACAGCACGCGTGATGTCTGCATATGCGACGGGGTCATCTGAAGATCTATTGACAGCAACACTCATCGCCACTCGCGCACCGGTAGTGGTGTGTCCAGCGATGCACACCGAGATGTGGGAGCACCCAGCGGTGCAGCACAACATTTCAGTGTTGCGGTCGCGAGGTGTCACCATTGTCGAGCCGGAAGATGGTCGCTTGGCGGGTGGCGACATTGGACGCGGTCGCCTTGCTTCCACTAAACGAATTGTTGAAGCCATTGAGGTGGCGCTGCAGCCAGAACTTGGACATGACTTACACGGTCTTCATGTTGTGGTGACAGCTGGTGGTACCAGGGAACCTATCGACGCAGTGCGAGTCATTGCGAATCGCTCGAGCGGCAAGCAGGGGTATGCGGTTGCATCGGTGGCTGCGTCTCGTGGTGCAAAGGTCACACTGATCACAACCGTTGACCGACCAGCACCGACTGGAGCAGACGTGGTGTGTGTAGAGACAGCTCAGCAGATGCACGATGCCGTCTTGGCATTGCTGCCCACCACCGACGTGCTGATCATGTCAGCGGCAGTGGCTGATTTCCGTCCTGTTGCCGCTGCATCCACGAAAATAAAGAAACACGCTGGTGTGCCCGAGATTGTTCTGGAACCCACCGCAGACATCTTGCAGGCTGTGTCTGCGCATCGTCGCGATACACAGGTCATCGTGGGTTTTGCTGCCGAGACCACGGATGTGTTGGAAAATGCCCGCGACAAAGTTCGTCGTAAATTCCTCGATTTCATTGTTGCAAACGATGTGAGCGCCCCAGGCGTTGGCTTTGCCCACGACACCAATGCCGTCACACTGGTTTTTCCACAGGGTGATGACGTCGCGGTGGCTCTCTCGGATAAACACACAATCGCATCAGTCATCTTGGATAGCGTGGTGAAGATTTACAGGGAGAAACAGTGAGAAAGTACACATTCACTTCTGAAAGCGTGACCGAAGGTCACCCAGACAAAATGGCAGATCAAGTCAGCGATTCGATTCTCGATGCGATTCTTGCTGAAGATCCCCATAGCCGTGTTGCATGTGAGACGTTGCTCACTACTGGTTTATGCGTTGTCTCTGGTGAAATCACCACCAAGAGCTATGTCGACATTCCACGTATTGCTCGCGACACGATCAATGGCATTGGATATAACAATGCGGCCTTTGGTTTCGATGGCAACACATGCGGTGTAGTTGTCTCACTTGACGCTCAGAGTCCAGACATTGCCCAAGGTGTTGATGTCAGTGAAGAAGTCCGTAGCGGTGTAAGTGGTGAAGACTTGCTGAACAGCCAAGGTGCTGGCGACCAAGGAATGATGTTTGGGTATGCATGTGATGAAACCCCTGACCTGATGCCATTGCCCATTTGGTTGGCTCACCGTATGGCAGAGCGTCTCACCGAAGTTCGAAAGAGTGGCCTCGTTCCGTATTTGCGTCCAGACGGAAAAACACAGGTGACATTCGATTACGAAGATGGTCGTCCCGTACGTTTAAAGACAGTGTTGATCTCGACCCAACACGGTGAAACCGCCAATCGAGAAACACAGATTCGTCCCGATCTCATTGAACAAGTGATCATGCCCACAATCCCGGATCAGTTCAAAAATGACAATCCCGACATTTATGTGAACCCCACCGGCAAGTTTGTATTGGGTGGTCCACATGCAGACACAGGTCTTACTGGTCGCAAGATCATTGTTGACACATACGGCGGCATGGGTCGACACGGTGGTGGTGCATTCAGCGGTAAAGATCCATCAAAAGTTGACCGTTCGGCTGCGTACGCTGCGCGTTGGGTAGCAAAGCACGTTGTTGCGTCAGGAGCTGCTCAACGTTGTGAATTACAAGTTGCGTATGCAATCGGTATGGCACAACCGATCAGTATTTTTGTTGAAACTTTTGGAACCAACATGGTGGATGAAGTGAAGATTGAAGAAGCTGTGCGACAGGTGTTTGATCTTCGTCCTGCTGCAATTGTTCGCGATCTTGATTTGAAGCGTCCTATCTACAAAAAGACAGCTGCGTACGGCCACTTTGGCCGCAATGATCCCGATTTCACGTGGGAACGGGTGTCGCGTCTCGCCGATTTCAAGGCGGCAGTGGGGCTCTGAGTTCACCGCTCGTTGCTCGTGTCGTTCCCGATGTGTCGGGGATCGACAAAACATTTGACTATCTCGTACCCACGTCTCTCATCGGCGTGCTTGCAGTGGGGGACAAAGTTCGTATCAACTTGCACGGCCGACGTGTGGGTGGTTGGGTGACGGCTCTTGGTGAACACGGGGACGTTGGTTTCGACGATGTCCCGCTGGCCAAACTTGTAGAGATCACGAAGCGATCCGGACAGGGCGTTGTATCGCATCTTGTGCCACTGGCTGCAGAGGTGGCGTCTTATTACTTAGGCCCGTTGCGCGCGGTGTTGACCAGCGCATCTGCCCCGAAAGTCACGCGATCAAAAGCACAGCCACAACACGGAAAGATCATTGCTGCGCCAGACAGCGTTTCTGCTCTTGTAGGGAACCGTCGCGTAGGTAATCACGTTGTGACGATTCATCCACTCGATTCCGTGTTGTCCCTCGTTGCTGCACTTGCAGAACATGGCCCAGTGCTTGTTGTGTGCCCCACCATTCGTATGGCAATGCTCGGAGCTGCGTCTCTTCGGCGTCGAGGCTGTGTGGTAGCTGTCATGCCAGACGACTGGGATCGTGGGGTAGATGGTGTCGATGTGGTGATTGGAGCGCGATCGGCGGTGTGGGCGCCTCTGTCGCGGTTGTCGGCAATCGTTGTGGTCGACGAACATGACGAGAGTTTGAAGGAGGAACGCGTTCCCACATGGCACGCTCGTGATGTAGCAATGCGACGTGCCCGTTATGAAAATGTGCCGTGCTACCTGTGTTCGCCGGTTGTCTCGGCAGAAGCGCAAGGCTTCGTGTCACGTGGCGAGGCACAGTACGCCTCGTCGGACTCGCCTGATGGTTGGCCTGTCATCACGATCGCGGATTTACGTGATGTGCCTGTGTCTGGATCCCTCGCCACGTCTCAAATGCTGCAACTCGTGAGACGACAAGGGGAGTCCGTGCTCTGCATTTTGAACACCAAAGGCAAAGCTCGATTATTGGCCTGTGCAGCGTGTCGCACTATTGCGCGGTGCCCACGATGTCATGCCGCGTTATCTACTGGTGAGTCTCACATGCACCATTGTGTGTTGTGCGACAACGATGTTGATGCGGTGTGTTCGGATTGTGGCCGCACATCTTTTCGAGTATTACGTTCTGGGATCGGACGATTGCGTGAGGAAATAGAGAAAGCGTCAGGTCGAGAAGTGGTAGAGGTGGACGTTGCTACCGATGTTCTTGATCTTGCTCTCCACGACGGGGTGTATGTGGGAACAGAAGCCCTGCTTCATCGGGTATCAGGCGCTCAACATGTTGTGTTTTTAGATTTTGACGCTGAGATCTTGGCTCCACGTGCCACTGCTACGCGTGAGGCTGTGGCATTACTGATACGAGCATCACGGATCATTGGGCGGTCGGGTTCGATAGTGATTCAAACGCGGCATATAGATCATGATCTTGTCGTGGCACTTTCGCAGGTTCATCACAACCCGGCGGTACTTGATGACTGGCACAACAGCGACGACGCGATGCGTCGATTGCTGTCTTTACCTCCGTACACAGTTCTTGCGCGTGTTCGCCTGGACAACACAGTGGCGATTACAGATGTTTGCGATGAATCCCACATGACATGGGCGCGTGAATCCGATGACACATTTATTGTGCGTGGCAGAGATGTTGCATTATTTCGTGAGTCGTTATCGCGCGCGCGTCAAGAGTTCGGTCAACATGTTCGTATTGACATTGATCCAGTGCGTTACTAGCAGAAACGCTAGATGCGCGTGATCTGAAGGACACGAAACCCTTGACTGCTTGCGAGGCGTCGCACCATAAAATTGTGAGAGGTGAGCCATGCGGCAAAAGAATCGCCACCCAAGTTCTTGTTGATCACAACGTGGGCCATACCGTCAGGGGCGAGTCGTGACAGCCACGACAACATGAGTGCATGAAGCTGCTCTTTGCCAATCCGAATGGGTGGGTTGCTCCACAAGAGGGAAATCTTCACATCCTCGGGTACGGAATCGGGCGCTTTTGCAGAAATGTTTGTGCACTGATTAATGGCCGCATTATGAGTGCACGCTTCCACTGCGCGCTCGTTGACATCAACGGCCCACACGTGCGTGTTGGGATAGTGGCGTGCTAGAACGAGCGCAAGAGGCCCTGCACCACATCCAAGGTCGACAATGTCGCCGTCTATAACCGGAGGTAGTGCCAGTTTCCCAGTTCGATATGCGTCGATGAGGACGGCAGTTCCTTTGTCAAGTCGGTCGGAACTAAAGATGCCCGCGTCGGTGTGAACATTGACGGTCGTGTCGCCGACGGAGAAAGAGTAGGCGTGGCGTAAACCGTGTTCGCGGGAGGACCCCGTGAAATAGTGCTCATTGTGATCCGTCATACACATACCTTCCACTCGGTAGCCTGTCAGATGTGGGTTATGACATTCGAACATTTGGTGATCCGGTTCTCACCACGGTTGCTGCCGAAGTAGAAAACATCGACGGCAAACTGATCCGCCTCACAAAAGACATGTTCCAGGCGATGTACAAGGCGCCTGGCCTGGGTCTTGCTGCCCCGCAAATTGGTGTGCAAAAACAGATTTTTGTCTACGACATCGACGGTGAGCCAATCACTTTGATCAATCCCAAAATCATTGAGGCTCGTGGTGAATGGACTTTCGATGAGGGCTGTCTGTCTATCCCAGGTCTGTATGTCGAAGTGTTGCGCCCGAAGGAAGTGTTGGTGGAAGCGGTTGATCTTGACGGCAACACCATTCAGGTTGAGGCAGACGAATTGCTCGCACGCTTATTCCAGCATGAGATCGATCACTTGAACGGTGTCTTGATGTTTGAACGTATGACAGCAGAGCAGCGTAAAGAGGCGATGAGTGAATATCGCAAGATCAGCGAAGATGCAACATCTCTTGGAGAGCCACGTCGCATAGCACTGAAGTGACGTCATCTGTGAGACGGCCGATCGTATTCTTGGGCACGCCTCGTGCGGGGGCCGATGTCTTGCAACAATTGATTGCACATCACGACGTCGAGTTGGTGATTACACAGCCCGACAAACGACGGGGCCGTGGCGGTCAACTTATTCCAAGTGCTGTCAAACAAGTGGCAATGGAAAATGACATTCCTGTTGGACACGACATGATGTCATTGCGCGATCTTGCACCTCATCCACGACGCATCGGTGTGGTGGTTGCCTACGGTCGCATCATTCCGACCGACATCTTGCAAACATGTCCGATGATCAACATCCATTTCTCCTTATTGCCTCGATGGAGAGGTGCTGCACCGGTGGAACGAGCGATCATGGCCGGAGACGAGGAGACGGGCGTGTGCATCATGGACGTTGAGCCAACTCTCGACACAGGTGCTGTGCATGCTGTTGCGAAGACAAGGATCGAAGACTCAGATACTGCGGAGACATTGACGCAACGTCTTTCTGAAATGGGGAGCGCGTTGTTGTTGGAAGTGCTGGCGCGTACAGAGATGCGCGCCGCTGCGCAATCGGGTGAACCAACGTATGCGCACAAAATTGAATCAGATGAACGTTTCATTTTATGGAATGGATCTGGCACCGACATTTGGCGGCGAACGCGAGCACTTCCATGTTTTGCAGTGCTCGAGGGTAAGCGTGTCGGGCTGACAGAAGTTGTGGATGAACCGGGGATATCTGGTGTGCCAGGAACTATTACTGCAGAAGGTGTGGTGTGTGCTGAAAACGGTGGCGTACGGCTTGTGCGCGTGCAGCCGGAAGGCAAGAAGGTTATGAATGCATCAGACTGGTTGCGAGGTCTACGTTCAGTGCAGACTTTGTGTTTTGCCACGACGCACACACGTCCACCTATATCAGATTCGTAATAGTGAGGAAGAGTTATGTCTGTACACGCTTTTGAAGCAAAAGTATTAACTGTTAGTGATGGAGTGGTAGCGGGAACGCGCGATGATGCATCTGGTAGAGCGCTGGTAGAGCGGCTGACAGCTGCTGGTGCCGTGGTGGTTGATCACCAAGTGTGTAGTGATGGCGCAGACGTTGTTGCAGGTGTCCTCCAGCACATGGCGAATGGATTTTCGGGAGTGATCGTCTCCACTGGGGGCACGGGTTTTGCACCTCGAGACCAGACACCAGAAGGGACCAAAGCGATTATTCAGCGAGAGGCACCGGGTCTTGCTGAAGCGATGCGAAACATCAACCCTTTGGGACGACTGTCGCGCGGAGTTGTTGGCATGCGTGGCGCAGCGATCATCGTTAATACGCCTGGTTCCCCCAAAGGCTGTGTGGAACAACTGGAGGCGATTATTGATGTTCTTCCACACGCAGTAGCGCTTCTTGCCGAAACTCCCACCACTCATTGATGAAGTCATCGCTAGTGTGGTGCGGTGCTCAAACTGGTACTCCCTAAAGGATCGCTTGAGAAAGCGACATTCGAATTATTTGAAGCAGCCGACCTCACGGTAGTGCGGTCATCGTCTGTCGATTACAAGGCAACTATCGATGACCCGCGTATTGATGAAGTGCGCATTCTTCGTCCCCAGGAAATTCCTGTGTATGTGTCCGAAGGGCTTTTTGACATCGGCATCACCGGCCGTGACTGGGTGGAAGAGACAAGTAGCGATGTCGTCAGTCTTGGAGAATTGAAGTATTCAAAGGCCACCTCCCAGCCAGTACGGGTAGTGGTGGCTGTTGCTAGTGATTCTCCAGCACAGTCGGTGGCTGATTTGGGTGACGGTGTGCGGGTGACGAGTGAATACCCGAAGATGACCGAGCGATACTTTGCTGAGCGTGGTGTGAAAGCCGACGTGCGACTGAGTTATGGCGCAAGCGAAGCAAAGATTCCCGACATCGCCGACTGTGTAGTCGATATCACTGAGACCGGCCGTGCAATACGAGCGGCTGGATTACGTATTATCGACACGATCTTGACGAGTTATACCGAGCTCATCGCGAATAAATCAGCATGGGAAGATCCTGCGAAACGCCACGCGATGGAGCAGATTCTCACCTTGTTGCATGGCACGCTCGAAGCGCGTGGCAAGGTGTTGTTGAAGCTTAATGTGGCCCAAGACAAACTCGATTCTGTGCTGTCGGTATTGCCATCAGCGAAATCTCCAACGATGTCGCAATTGGCGTCGGGTGGTTTTGCGGTGGAATCCGTTGTTGAAAAACGCACTATCAATACATTGATACCTGAACTCATTGATGCGGGAGCAACAGATCTTCTCGAAATTCCAATCTCGAAAATCATTCACTAACGGAGTCGCCAATGCTGAATAATGTCGACGAATTGTTTGTAGACCTCATTGGCGATGTGGCCGCATTTGATGAAGTAAGTGGTTTAGGCGTTTTGCGCAGTGATTCGGGAAGTGAAATTCCATTTCACTGCATTTCCATCGCCGATGGCACCAGAACTATTGCTCCAAGTACACGCGTGAGATTTTCGGTGGCGTTTCGGGTGAAGCGTGCAGAAGCGATCAACCTTGTGACTCTGTAGTGCCTTTTACTTGCACAAATGCAAGGCGGATGTTGCCAAGAGCCGCAGACAACGTATCGAATTCGGGACCGAGTCGATCTCCAAGACCCTCGACGAGGCACGCAACTGCGTCAATGGCAAGGGCTGCTTCAGCCAGTCGAGCAGGTGAAGCCGACAAATGGATCGCGGCAAGTTCGTATAGCCCCATCACATGGTTCACCACTACAACTTCGGCTGGAACGTCAGCCAATCGAGCACGGGCGTCTTCCAAAGCACGCTCTGCGGCTGCGATCTCTTCCTCATTTGGAACAAAGTCGGCACTATCAGATCCGGGAAGGTTGTTAGATCCGGGCAAGGTGGGCTCTGAGGTCATGGGTCGCTACGCTACAAGAGGTCAATAAGAGAAAGCGGACTGCCGTCCCACCTCACCACCTGAATTTTCCATTGGGAAATCTTCCCTTTGAGGTTCGGAGTGCGTCAGGTTCATGTGCGCGAGATCTGTCTCGCGTTCGTGTCGAGACGATGTCTCGAGTTCGTGCGGTGTCGGCTTTGTCATGTTGGCCGACAAAAATTCACACGAAGGAGGGCTTGGCCCATTGCACAGGAGAGATAGTTATCGCTGCTCAGAACAGTGAACCTCGTTACAACGAGCGCATACGTGCTCGTGAAGTGCGACTAATCGGACCAGATGGCAGTCAGGTGGGAATTCGTTCCACACCGGATGCATTAACACTGGCACGCGAGCTTGACCTTGATCTTGTAGAGGTGGCACCGCTGGCAAATCCGCCGGTGTGTCGCATTATGGATTATGGAAAGTTCCGTTACGAAGAGGCGCAAAAAGCGAAGGAATCACGACGCAAGACAACACACGTGACAGTCAAAGAAGTCAAGTTCCGACCAAAGATCGGAAAAGGAGACTTCGATACCAAGGTTCGCCACATGCGCGACTTCTTGGACGACGGTCACAAAGTGAAAGTTACATTGCAGTTTCGCGGACGCGAAGTGGCTCACCCAGAGCTCGGCGCGAAAATCCTCGATGCAGTTATTGAGCAATTGGGCGAGATAGCAAAAGTGGAAACACAGGCTCGTCTCGAAGGCCGAAACATGACGATGGTGTTGTCTCCTGAAAAGAAGTCAAGTAAGAAGTCGCACAGCGGTCAGGAAAGTCAACAAGCGCCAGCACCACAAGGTGTCGTCGCTGCACTAGTTGAACCAACTGACAATGTGTCAACCGAAGATGCATCAATCGAAGATGCATCAGTCAATAGTGAATCAAGCGGAGAAGAGTAAAGGACAAGAGTTATGCCAAAGATGAAGACAAGCAAGACCGCTGCAAAGCGTTTTAAGAAAACAGGTTCAGGCAAGTTGCGTCGTCAGCAAGCAAATCGTCAGCACTTGTTTGAAAAGAAGTCGAGCAAGCGAACACGTCGTCTTGCTGGTGACGTCGATGTTCATCCCGGTGATGCCCGCAAGATCAAGCGCCTGTTGGCAGAGCGCTGAGTCGGGTAGAGAAGTAAGAGAGAGGAACTGAAATGGCACGAGTAAAACGCGCAGTGAACGCCCGCAAGAAGCACCGTTCGGTGCTTGAAAAAGCAAAGGGTTACTACGGAAATAAGAGTCGCTCATACAGAGCTGCCAATGAGCAGGTAATGCACTCCGGTCAATACGCTTTTCGCGACCGTCGTGCACGTAAGGGCGAGTTTCGCCGTTTGTGGATCCAGCGAATCAACGCCGCATGTCGTGAAAACGACATGTCGTACAGCCGATTCATTGCCGGTCTGAACGCAGCAGGAATTGAAGTCGATCGCAAGATCTTGGCTGACATGGCTGTTCATGATGCAGAGTCATTCACCCGGCTTGTTGAGGCCGCGAAGGCTGCATTGAACTGACCACAGTGCACCTAGCTGCCAGTAATACAAAAGTTCAGCGACTGCGACGCCTTGTTGGGCGTCGCAGCGCTCGTTATGAGGAAGGTCTCTGTGTCGTAGAGGGGCCTGTTTTGTTGCGTGATGCGATACACGCGGGTATCAACATCATCGAAATTTTTGTTCGTGAGGATCGAGTCGATGACATCGAGTATCGCGACGCTCCGACGTTTGTCTTGTCCCCATCCGTCTTTGACTCCGTAAGTGATGCACGAACTCCTCAAGGTGTGATGGCAGTGTGTGAGTTGCCGAGAGAGTCGACGCCGACATGGAATGCCAACACATGGGCAGTGATTGCAGACGGTATTGCTGATCCTGGCAATCTGGGGACCATCGTGCGATCGGCAGAAGTAGCAGGAGCCACCGCGGTTCTGCTCATGAATAACACGGTTGATCCATATTCACCGAAAACTATTCGTGCGTCGGCGGGCGCGGTCTTTCACCTGCCCATTATCGACACAGTGACATACGACGACATGCGTGCAGTTGGAATGCGGTTGATTGGAACAACCTCACACGATGCAACTGAAGTTCATCCACAATCTCTGTATGCGATTGACTGTGCGGGATGTCTCGGAATAGTGCTCGGCAATGAGACACGAGGATTATCGTTTGACGCCTCGGTTGACGAGTGGGTCACGATTGAACATGTTGGTCGGTCCGAGAGCCTCAATGTGGCCATGGCCGCCTCAATCATTGCGATGCACGTTGCTCGCGAGAGGATGCTGAAAACAAGCACTGATTCACAGCCGAGCAAGGGGTAGCGTTTCATCCGCTATGTCAGATGTCCTAGACGCCGCACGCATTTCTGATGCCACGAACGCAGCTTTGTCTGCGATTGGCGCTGCGACGACCGAAGATGACGTTCGTCGTATTGTGTCGGGCGCGACAGGGAAGAAGGGTTCTCTCGGGGGGATGAAAGCATCTCTTGGAACCGTGCCAGATGCTGAAGAGCGCAAGAAAATCGGACAACTTATAAACGAGGCTCTCGCGAGTGTCGGTCAGGCAGCTGAGGAGCGTTTTGCGCATTTACGCCGTGTTGCAATTGATGCCCAGGTTGCAGCCGATCGCGTTGATGTCACCGAACTCGCTCTTTCCAAAGGAGTAAACACACGTCGTGGTCGCATGCATTTAGTGACGCAAGCCACCGAGCGTTTGGAAGATGTGTTTGTCGGGCTCGGATTTCAAATAGCAGAAGGTCCTGAAGTTGAATCGGACTTTTACAACTTTGAAGCATTGAACATGCCTCAGTCTCATCCTGCTCGAAGCATGTGGGACACCTTGTTTGTTGATTCAGGTGATCCGGGAAGCGTGGTGTTACGTACGCATACCTCTCCCGTGCAGATTCGCGTGATGCAAGATTGGCCACCGCCGATTTATGCGGTTATGCCAGGTCGTGTATTTCGACGGGACACTCCTGATGCCACTCACATGCCCGTCTTTCATCAGATCGAAGGTCTCGTCATCGACAAAGGCATCACTTTTGCTGATCTTGCTGGAACAATCGAAGCCTTTACAAAGGCTTTCTTTGGTTCTGACTTCACTAGTCGCTTACGTCCGTCATATTTTCCATTTACCGAACCAAGTGCAGAGTTCGACATTCGTCGCCCAGACGGAACATGGATCGAACTAGGTGGTTGCGGAATGGTGCATCCTCGCGTGTTGCGTGCAGGTGGACTTGATCCTGAAGAATGGACTGGCTTTGCATTTGGGTTTGGCATTGATCGCATGGCAAAAGAACGTCATGGCGTCGCGGACCTTCGTGATATGTATTCAAACGATGTGCGCTTTCTGGAGCAGTTCTCGTGAAAGTTCTTCTTTCTATCCTTCGTGAACTTGCCGAGATTCCTGCAGACGCTGACGAAGTGGCTCTCGCACTTAACAATTTGGGACTTGCGGTGGACGGCATGGAGCACGTGGGTGTTCCTGTTGACGGTGTCGTGTCAGCAAAAATCGTTCGCACCGAAAAACATCCTGACGCCGACAAGGTCACACGTTGTTTTGTCGATGCAGGTGACGGAGTAGAGCGCCATGTGTGGTGCGGTGCAAACAACATGGGACCAGGCGACATCGTGCCGCTGGCATCGCTTGGCACAAAGATGCCCGATGGGCGCGAGATAAGCCGTCGAGGCATTTTGGGAATCGACAGCGAGGGAATGTTGTGTAGTGACGTGGAGTTGGGAATCAGTGACCATGCTGATGGTCTGCTAATTCTGCCGGCTACTGCACCTCTTGGGGTGAATCCATTCGAGATTCTCGGCATTGAACAAGACGTTGTGTTTGATCTTGATCTCACGCGCAACCGTCCCGATTGCTGGGGCCATGCTGGGATTGCGCGTGATCTGGCTGCCTATTTTTCTGTTCCGTACAAAGGACCACGTATTGAAGTGGGATCTCTCGGACCTGCCCGCCCCGTACCAGTAACAATTTCGGCAACAACCGAGTGTGGGTTATTTACGGTTGCTTCGGTGAGTGGAGTGACGGTATGCGACTCGCCAACATGGGTAGCGCGGCGACTCACTCTTCTTGGCATGCGTCCTATCAACAATATTGTGGATGCTTCAAACTTGGTGATGCTCGAGTTGAATCAGCCAACTCATGCCTACGATGCCGACGTTGTGAAGTCGTTTTCAGTACGGCTCGCTCGTGAAGGTGAAAAGATCACCACTCTTGATAACGAAGAGCGCACACTGTCGTCTGCGGACCTGCTCATTTGTGATGCCGACAAAGACGTTGCCGTTGGTATCGCCGGAGTGATGGGCGATCTTCGTTCGGAAACCACGTCCTCTACTACTCATCTATCGTTAGAGACCGCATGGTTCTCTCCTGATCCCATTCGCTTTGCTGCACAACGACATGGCATCAGATCAGAGGCTTCCGTCCGATTTGAGCGTGGGGTAGACCCGAATAACGTTGAACAAGTAGTACAACGATTCTTCACCATCATCCGTGAGACGTCTCCGGAGGCGATACTGCACACAGGTATTTCTGAAGTGCGTACGAGTGCATGTCCCGAACCTCGTCACATTTCTTTACGTACATCTGAGATAACGCGAGTTCTTGGAATCTCTTTGTCTGCAGCTGATGTGTGTATGTTGTTGAATCCCATTGGTTATGAGAGCGCCGCTCGGGGCAATGTTGTTGATGTGGTTGTTCCCACATGGCGACCCGATAGCGAAGAAGAAATTGATCTCATCGAGGAAGTGGCGCGTCATTACGGATACGTCAAGATCGGGAAGTCTGTTCCGAAATCGACGGTCCATGGGCGCCTGTCAACCATGCAGGCTCGACGGCGTCTGTTACGTCGAGTATTGGTGGGAATGGGACTAGATGAGGCGATGCCGTCTCCGTTTCTTGCGCCGGGTGATCTCAGTGCAGTCGGCATCAGTGAAGACAATGTCTTGCACATCTCTAATCCTTTGGCAGCAGAAGAATCTGTGTTGCGTACTTCGCTTCGTCCCGGATTATTGAAATCGCTCCAGTACAACGTGTCGCATCGAGCCCCACGCATTGCGCTATGGGAAATCGGTCATGTGTATCCCAAGGGAAGTGAATCACTCCCCGATGAGTCAGAACAGCTATGTGTCCTTGTTGTTGGTGAGGGAGTAGAGACTGCGGTGGCGCAGTGGTACACCATCGCCGACGCACTCGAAGTGGGAGCAAACCTTGATCAGACGCGTGTTCCTGCTGGTCTGCATGCCACTCGGTCGGCGTCACTTACTCGGGGCAAAAAAATAATAGGAGTGGTAGGCGAAGTTGATCCCGCGATCACTGTTGATTGGGGATTTGCCGAGCGCGTGAGTTGTCTAGAACTTGATCTCTCCATTTTGTTGAATGAATCACCGAAGCCACTGCAAGCTCGCGAGGTCAACAGAAATCCGTCGAGCGATCTTGACCTAGCTTTTGTCCTCTCCAATACCGTGCCCGCACAAGATCTTTATCGTGCACTCCGCCAAGCTGCTGGGGGCGTATTGGTGTTCTGTGAGTTGTTCGACGTGTACAGAGGAGTTGGGGTTCCTGAGGATTCCCGAAGTCTCGCATTCCACTTACGTCTTCAGGATAAAAATGCGACAATGACCGACGCTGGCATCGCTGAGGTTCGTGACAAATGCATTGCCGCGGCACAAAAGATTGGTGCAGCGCTGCGCGCGTAACAACACGCAGTTGTCATCGTTCAATTCGAATTAATCAGTTGTAATTAGGGTCGTCTGGGTATCCGCTGAGTTTTCGCAAGTCGTCTTCTTGTCGTGCAAAGATCGCGCGCCACAGGTTCTCTGGTTCCGGGTCGAGGACATCTGTTGGTTCAGCAGGCACAACAAACCAACCGCCAGCCATTATTTCGCTTTCCAGTTGATGCGCGCTCCATCCGGAATAACCCTGAAAAATGCGAATACGTCCTGCAAACGCTTCAGGGTCATCCCATGTCACGTCAACGGAACGAACTCCTGCTGCAAGTTCGGGGTCGGGATGCAAACACAGGATTGCTTCTAATTGAACCGGTCCACCATCAAATATCATTTGCGGTGGACTGACGACATCGAACCAAGGCATGAGCGGTGAATCAAAGCTGGGGAATGCCGATGGGTTGGCTCTGTTAATAACGACGCCAAGGGAACCCTCCTCGTTGTGTGCGAGTAGATAGACGACGGTTCTTTCGAAATGGGGGTCTTCCACATCGGGGTGGGCGAGGAGCAAACGACCGGGAGCTGGCGGAATCATTGCATAGTTATGCATGAGTATGTATACTAATACATATATGTTCTCAGTAGGAATTATTGGCGCATCTGGTTACACCGGAATGGAGTTATTGCGGCTATGTGCTGCTCATCCGGACTTCAATGTGGTGTATGCGACAGGTGACAGTCAGGCCGGAACACTCGCGTCTCATCTGTATCCGGCTCTCGCTGGCGCATATCCGAACCTGGTTTTTGCAGAATTTTCCGCAGCCGCAGTGGCCGGACTCGATGTCGTGTTTTTGGGACTTCCACATGAAGCGTCGATGGAGATCGTGCCTCAGATTCGCGACAGCGTTGGTGTGATTGTTGATTTGAGCGCAGCATTTCGTTTGAAAGATGTGTCTTTGTACCCGCAGTGGTACGGATTTGACCACACGCAACCTGATCTGGTGCGTGACGCGGTGTATGGCCTGCCCGAGTTGTATCGGTCTGAATTAATTGGGGCAAAGTTGATCGCAACCCCTGGTTGTTATGTAACTGCAGCCAGTCTTGCGTTAGCTCCACTTGTGCGTGCAGGCGTGATCGAGGATCACGGTGTGATTGTGGACGCTGCCTCTGGTGTCAGCGGAGCGGGTCGTGCGTTAAAACACGGTTCTTTGTTTTGCTCTGTCGATGAAGATTACGTGGCCTATGGATTGCTCGATCACAGACATACTCCAGAGATCGAACAGGTGACGGGTGCACAGGTGTTGTTCACTCCGCACTTAGCGCCGATGAACCGTGGCATCTTGGCGACGTGTTACGCCCGGCCGCGGGGGAATGCGCCGACAACGGCATCTCTGCTTGCCCGCCTTGCGACCGCATATGCCGATGAACCATTCATCGTGGTGAGGCCGGCAAGCCCAAGTACCAAGTCAACACTTGGGACCAATTGCGTGCACATCACCGCACGCTTTGATGAACGAACTGGTTATGTGATGGTGCTTGCTGCTCTTGATAATTTGGCGAAGGGAGCATCGGGTGGTGCAATTCAGTCAGCCAACGTCGCGCTTGGTATTCAAGAGACTGCCGGTCTTGCAACGGTGGGGATGTATCCATGAGTGCCCAGGCTGACGGTACTTCACCTATCGATCCCTTGAACACTGCTCGGGTTCTTGTCGAGGCTTTGCCCTACATCAGACGGTTCAGCAACCAGGTTGTGGTGGTGAAATACGGTGGGAATGCCTTAGCGGGTACGTCTGAACATGACGCATTGGCACTGTTTGCGCAAGACATCGTCTTGATGCACACGGTGGGTATTCGTCCGGTGGTTGTCCACGGTGGCGGACCTCAAATCAATGAACTGTTGGCGAAGTTGAACATTGCGTCTCAATTTAAGGATGGGCTACGGGTGACCGACGCAGACACCATGTCAGTGGTGCGTATGGTTCTCACAGGTCAAGTGAATCCCCAGATCGTCTCTGCCATTAATACGTTTGGGAACATTGCAATTGGTGTATCAGGTGAAGATGCTGGCCTTATAAAAGCCAAACAACGTCATCCTGAGCTTGGATTTGTGGGTGACGTCGAGAAGGTGCATCCAGAAGTGCTCCATGGCATTTTAAATGAGGGCTTTGTGCCCGTGATCTCAACCATTGGCGCAGATGATTCGGGTCAGCCATACAACATCAATGCAGACACCGTTGCAGGTGCTATCGCTGCTGCTCTTGATGCAGAGAAGATCATGTATCTCACCGACATTGAGGGACTGCGTCGTGATGTGAACGATGCAACATCTTTGATTAAACGCATTTCATTATCGGATCTGCAGACGTTGATAGACAACGGCACCGTAGCTGGCGGGATGATTCCCAAAGTAGGTAGCTGTATGGATGCAGTACGTAGTGGTGTGAGGGGAGCTCACATTCTCGATGGTCGAATTGCTCACGTTTTACTTCTCGAACTTTTTACCGACACAGGTGTCGGAACAATGATCACGGCTTAGGAGATCCCATGACTCACGCATTTCGTACATCCGACGTTGGCGCATCACTGATGCAGGGCCAATCGTTTTGTCCATTCATACCAGTCTTTGGTCCGCCTGATGTCATGTTTGAACGTGGCGACGGCACGCAGTTATGGGACACCAGCGGAAAAAGATATCTCGATTTTCTCAGTGGCATCGCCGTGGTCTCACTTGGCCATTCCAATCCCATTATCGCCGATGCAATTTCACAGCAAGCTCGCACGTTGGTGCATGTCAGTAATTTCTTTGCCAATCCAGTTGCCACAGAAACAGCGATCATGATCAATGATTTGATGCGTGATGCAGGAGCGGGTGATGGGCAGGTCTTTTTCTGTAACTCGGGCGCTGAAGCAAACGAAGTTGCGATCAAACTGGCCCGCAAATTCGGCGGCAGAGGTCGCCATGTGGTGGTGTCAGCGTTCGGAAGTTTTCACGGGCGCACACTTGCAGCTCTCGCCATGACTGGTCAGCCAACGAAACACGAACCATTTCAACCGATGCCTGATGGTTTCAAACATGTGCCCTATGGCGATCTGGATTCGCTCGTAGCGGCACTTGATCCCACTGTATCAGCGGTCGTGTTAGAGACAGTGCAAGGCGAAGGCGGCGTCATTCCAGGTGATGTGAGTTACCTGCAAAGTGTTGAGAAGGCCTGTCGCGAGCGGGGCATCTTGTTCATGGTTGATGAGGTCCAAACTGGTTTTTGTCGTACAGGAAAGTGGTTCGGATTTGAACACGCCGGGGTTTCCCCCGACGCGGTAATGATGGCCAAAGGTATGGGCAACGGAATGCCGATTGGTGCGTTATGGGCAAAGCGTGAAATTGCATCCGCATTTGTTCCCGGTGATCATGGCTCTACATACAGCGGTACTGCAATTGCAACGGCTGCTACAAGGGCAGTTATCTCTGAGATGAAGCGCATCGATGCACCACGCCTGGCAACTGAAAAAGGGGAGTATCTATCACGTCACATCGCACAGCTGCCACACGTTGATCACGTGCGTGGTCGTGGCGTATTACTTGGGGTTCAGCTAACTGATGGACTCATTGCAAAAGACGTGTACGTGAAGTTGCTTAGTGCGGGTCTAGTTGTTAACGCTGTCAACGACACCACTATTCGTCTTGCGCCTCCTATCACGGTGACAACCGCAGAGATGGATGAGGCCATTGCAATGATCGCTGCGGTGCTCACATGAGTGTTCGTCACCTTTTGAACATTGCTGATTTCACACAAGGCGACATCCGCCAAATGCTCGCATTGGCTCGCGTTCCTGTCGCTGAATGCAACAGTGTCCTTGCTGGTAAGGGAGTGGCACTCATTTTTGAAAAGGCTTCTAATCGCACTCGCCATTCTATGGAAATGGCGGTTGTGCAATTAGGTGGTCATCCGGTGTACACACGCGGAGAAGAAATCGGACTCGATGTGCGCGAATCTGTAGAAGATGCTGCAGCGATTCTTTCTGGTTATCACGGCGTCATCGCTGCTCGTGTCTTTGCACATGAGACTGTGGCACGTATGTCACGTGCGTCGATGGTTCCTGTAGTGAATATGTTGAGTGATTGGTCACATCCCTTGCAGACCCTTGCCGATGTACTCACGATGGAACAGCACTGTGGCCCTATCGGTGATCTCACTGTTGCGTGGGTGGGCGACTACAACAATGTCGCACGGTCACTTGCGGAAGGTGTGTTGTTGTTTGGCGGGAAAATGAAAATTTGTGCACCTGCAAAATATGGACCTGATAAGCAGGAAATCACACGGTTGAAAAACATCGGGGGGAATCTCCAAGTTGATAATGATCCCAGCAACACTGTGGCTGAGGCTGATGTAGTGCACACCGATACATGGATTTCAATGGGCCAAGAGAAAGAGACAGAGAGACGTCGCATGGATTTTGCGTCATTTCGAGTAACGGAAGAATTGATGTCGTTGGCACAACCGGGTGCGAAGTTTATGCATTGCATGCCAGCGCATCGCGATGAAGAAGTCACAGCTGAAGTGTTTGATGGTCCGCGCAGTCTTGTGATTGCCCAGGGCCACAATCGCATGCACTCAGCACGTGGCGCTCTGGCGTTCTTGGTGAGGGAGAGCTCATGAGCAGTAAACAGCAACGGCAACAAATGATTTCGCGTTTGATTGAACAGCAGAAAGTCACTAGTCAACCTGGATTACAGAAATTGCTTCGCAAGCACAGCATTGAAGCAACACAAGCAACAATCTCTCGTGATCTTGAAGAGCTAGGCGCAGTGAAAGTGCGTACATCAGACGGAGACAGCGTGTATGCGATTGCAGAATATGCTCCGGCGCGCGTCGCACCGAATGACCAATTACGTCGCGTGATGAGCGAATGGGTAGCAGAAGTTATTTCAAGTGGCCCAATTGTGGTGGTGCGTACACCACCAGGGTGTGCACATGTCGTGGCATCAGCTCTCGATCGCAGCGCAATGGAGGGACTCGTCGGAACTGTTGCTGGCGATGACACAATCTTGTGCGTTGCTAGTGAACAACTAGGTGGCATTGGGCTCGCAACACGTCTTCGTGAGATGTCTGGCATCGCTGTGCCATCCACTGTCAAACAACAGAAAAAAACTCAACCCAAAAAGAGCGTGCGCCGTGGCTAACTCCTCATCTTCACAACAATCAGTCACTTCAGGTGCAGCACTATGGCATGGACGTTTTGGGACAGGTCCAGCGGCGGCATTGATGGCCTATACCGAGAGTTTGTCTTTCGATCGCCGCTTATGGCGCGACGATATTGCTGGATCGACTGCACATGTGAAGATGCTTGGTGCCACCGGCATTTTGTCGGCTGCCGATGTGCAGGCAATTGTGGATGCGCTCGAGCAGGTGCATACCGAATTTGATAGCGGTTCATTTGAGTTTGTTGACACTGATGAAGATATCCATACCGCGATTGAGCGTCGTGTCACACAGATTGCCGGCGACGTAGGTGGACGTTTGCACACTGGTCGAAGCCGAAATGATCAAGTGGCTACAGCTCTACGTCTCTGGTGTAAGCGTGAAGTGCACCAGGTCGCCCAACTCGTGATGGAGCTTGTGGAAGTGCTGCATCGCCGTGCCGATGATGCAGATGCTTCATCTCCCGCAGTATCATTGCCTGGATACACACACCTGCAACGAGCACAACCCGTGTTGTTGTCTCATCATTTGCGAGCACATGGATGGGCGCTTCTACGTGACGTTGATCGTCTTGCTGACGCATTGACGCGTCTTGATGTGTCGCCGTTAGGAGCTGGTGCATTGGCTGGTTCTTCACTACCTCTGGATCCAGCTCACAGTGCATCAAGTCTTGGTTTTGCTGACAGTTTTGCCAACTCTCTCGATGCTGTTTCTGATCGCGATTTCGTAGCAGAAGTCTTATTTGATGTGGCGTTGTTAGGTGTGCATTTATCCCGAATAGGTGAAGAGTGGGTGTTGTGGACCTCTGAAGAGTTTGGTTTTGCCACTCTTGATGATGCGTATGCAACCGGTTCGTCAATGTTGCCGCAGAAAAAGAATGCAGACATTGCAGAACTTGCTCGCGGAAAGGCCGGACGTCTGATCGGTAATCTCACAGGTCTCTTAACAACTCTGAAGGGTTTGCCGCTTGCGTACAACCGTGATTTGCAAGAAGACAAGGAACCATTATTTGATTCCGTCGAACAAATTCAGCGCGCGCTTATTGCAATTGCAGGAATGATTGACACTGCCACATTCAATACCGACGTGATGCAGGCTGCTGCCAATCAACAAGTGATGGGTGCAACTGATATTGCCGAATGGTTAGTACGTGGCGGGCGTCCGTTTCGTGAAGCGCATTCCATCGTTGGGGCTGTAGTTCGCGAAGCCTTGTCTAGTGGGCGCATTTTGTCAGATGTCGTGTCACAGCATCCCGATTTAGGTGTAGAGCCTGCTGCGCTCCTAGCGCCCGGTGTCAGCGTGTCCATGCGTCAATCACCAGGCGCTGGCGGGCCTATGGCTTCGACAGATCAGCGCTCGCGTTTTGTTGCAGAGATTGAATCGTTAAAAAGGAAATTGTCGTGACCTTTACATACGTCCATCGTGTGACATGGGGTGACTGCGACATGCAACGCATTGTGTGGAATCCAAACTATTTCGGCTTTTGTGACAACGGAATCGATGTATGGGTACGCAAAGCGTTAGCACCCGAGCTAGCGAAGGTCGGGCCAGATGCTGACCTGGGCGATCTTGGTTTCGATTTCATGCTGAAAGCAGTAGAGATGACATGGCATGCGTCTGCTCGTTACGGTGATGAATTCAGTATCGACATGGCAGCCACTCGATGGGGAAACACGTCTTTTGACGTATCCATGACGGGACGAGTGAGCGATCGTGTGTGCATCGAAGGAAAATTCATATACGTGAGCACCGATCCGGTGACTGCACGTCCAGCTCCCATTCCTGATTTTTTTAAATTGGCTCTTGAGCGCGATCTGTCGTAATTGTTTGTGGCCTATGGCTGTACAAACCGCGTGTGTGTCTTTCTTAGGCAATCCGTTGAGACTTCCAACGCAACGATTGTCCGTGATAGCCGATTGTTCCAAGGTGCCATTGTTGCGGTTCTGGTGATCCGTCCCAGATAGTTGCTTGAATGTCGGCAACGTGTCCGGCTGGCTCCATGCGCACCCAGAGAAGTGGGGCATCTGGTGAGGCTGTCTTTCCATACAAGGCGAGTGCATCACGCATTGTGTTTTGTACGCGTGGTCCCAAGTACTGCCACACGATGGAATGAAACACCATGGTGGGTTGAGCGCGGTGACTGTGTAATTGCTGGGGCAACCATGTGTCGACAGACGCTGTATCGATTGAGTGTGGAGCAACTTGAGTGATTTCAATTGCTGCGCGCAGACGACCAAGTCGTTCGTGTTGATCGGGCCATACAAAAGACAACAATTTGTAGACGCCGTCATCTGTGGTTACATCAATCGGCGATACGTCGACGCCGCGACGAGCTACGCATTGGGCAGGGTCGTGATGGAATGGAAAATCTTCCTCTACCCATGAATTTGGTAACTCCAGCGATGATGTTGCATTGCCGACAACTCCGAATGGGGTTGTGATGCGGTAACGATCAAATGACATGGTGAGGCCCGCACTGGCACCCACTTCCAACATCGCAAATTTGCGAATACCAAGATGGGATAGCCAGTGTGACACGGCAAGATGACACAGAGATCGTCCTGGCTCGTTTGTCTGCACGTGCTGATGAAGAGCTAGTGAGACCTCATCGAAATGAGATTCAATGGCCGCCAACGCATCTGTGGAAAGGGTTAGTGAGGGAGATCCACCAACAGATTCGTAATGTTGGGCCAAGTGTGGATCTAAACCCTTCAACACAATGCGGTGCAGGGCTCCCAAGAGGCGAAGTGGTGTTGCGTCGTGTAGGGGGCGTTCTGAAACGCCATGCAGAAGTTTGTACGTGATGCCAGAGGCGAGGTAGTCGCTGCGAATGGATAGCAATAGGTCGTGATACATCGTGGACCCCAATGACAGACATGCTCGCGCTTGCACATCAATGGCGTCAATCATGGGGTCGGCATCTGACGATGCGCCGGGTTCGTGGTCCGTTGTCTTGATGTCTTCAGAATAGATTGCAGGTACTCCAAATCAGAATGGGTCGCTACCACTCCTTCTCAGAATGGGTCGCTATCACTCCTTCTCAGAATGGGTCGCTACCACTCCACAGTGGCGTGGCAACATAGAGCGGTGACCACCCCTTCGCTGTTTAACGAACTTGTCGAGCGTGGACTCGTTCATGACTCCACCGATCCGACGGCTCTTGGTGAGCGACTCGAGGCGTCGCCTATCAGTGTGTACGTAGGTTTTGATCCAACCGCCGATTCGCTCCATGTTGGTCATCTACTTGGACAGCTCACATTGAGACGCTTCCAACTGGCCGGACACAAGCCATATCCACTTGCTGGCGGTGCAACTGGAATGGTGGGCGATCCGTCTGGCCGTAGTGAGGAGCGCAATCTTCTTGATCGTGACACGTTGCAACATAACGTCGATTGCATCACGGCTCAGCTCGAACGTTTACTTGATTTTTCATCGGGCCCATCTCAAGCAGTGCTCGTGAACAATGCCGATTGGACTGCTCCGATAACAGCGCTTGATTTTCTTCGCGACGTCGGTAAACACATCACTATCAATCAGATGCTCGCAAAAGAATCTGTACGCAATCGTTTGAATTCAGAAAATGGCTTATCGTTCACCGAATTCAGTTACATGTTGTTACAAGCGAATGATTTTCGTCATCTATGCGCTGAGCACAACGTTGAATTGCAATTAGGCGGTTCCGACCAGTGGGGCAATATCACAGCTGGTATTGATCTCATTAGAAAGACGTTGTCACGTTCTGCCTTCGGTGCAACGTGGCCGTTAGTGACACGTAGTGACGGACAAAAATTTGGAAAAACTGCAGATGGCGCAGTGTGGCTAGACCCAATGCGTACATCACCGTATAAGTTCCGTCAGTTTTGGATTCAAATTTCAGATGACGAAGCAGCTACGTATCTGCCACGCTTTTCATTACGTTCACTAGAAGAGATTCACGGTGAGTTGTCAGAACACGTACAAGCACCAGAAAAGCGAATTGCACAGCGCGCACTTGCAACAGAGATGACAACTCTTGTGCATGGTGGGGACGCAGCACACGCAGTGGAAGCTGCTGCATCTGTGTTGTTTGGCGACGACCCGAAGAAATCGTCGCGAGATGCATTCGATGTTGTGGTCGCCGAAGTTCCACGTACGGATGTTGCACCGTCAGAATTGTCTGATGTCATCGCTGTGTTGTCAAAAACCGGTTTGTGTTCGTCGAATTCAGATGCGCGACGCACACTGACACAAAAGGGAATTCGAGCAAATGGCGACATCGTGGAAGGCGAGTCACTCGCGGACCTCGACCTACTTCACGGCCGATATGTCTTACTGCGTAAGGGAAAGAGCAACTATCACATCCTTGATGTTCACGGGTGATCGGTGGGAAGCCAGACAGGAAGTCGCCTTCCACTACACGCTGCATCAGTCGGAAATTCTTGTGGGACAAGGGTTGCAGGGTGAAAATCGTTCCGATAGAGTTGCAATCCGCCCCCAAAGAAGGTTTCACCTTCGTAAGGGCGGACATGGCACCAAGTCATGGAAGCAAGTTCCTTGTGGGAACGCGAATCGCGTTTTTTCTTGGAAAATATCGTTTCTATGGCATGTGCCAGAGCGAAAGCTCCTTGAAAACGGAAGAGAAGACTGAACGCCAGTGCGGGTAGCAATGGGGGTTATTTCCCATTAGCTACTTGTCAATTCAGGGTCGGATTCCCATCCGGCCCGACAAAATCGATTGGAAACAATCAAAAACAATTAAGTCAGTTGTTGGTGTCACAAACAGGGAATTTTCCCCCTGGACACCAGCAGACTTTCCAGAACGATCCTCACACTTGTGTGAGAAGTTCTTGACGGAGAGTTTGATCCTGGCTCAGGACGAACGCTGGCGGCGTGCTTAACACATGCAAGTCGAACGGGGTCCATTCTGTAGCAATACAGATGAAGACCTAGTGGCGAACGGGTGAGGAACACGTGAGAAACCTGTCCCGAACTCTGGGATAACAGTTGGAAACGACTGCTAATACCGGATGCCGTCATCAGATCGCATGATCAGATGACGAAAGTTTTTCGGTTCGGGAGGGTCTCGCGGCCTATCAGCTTGTTGGTGGGGTAATGGCCTACCAAGGCTTCGACGGGTAGCTGGTCTGAGAGGATGATCAGCCACACTGGGACTGAGACACGGCCCAGACTCCTACGGGAGGCAGCAGTGGGGAATCTTGCGCAATGGGCGAAAGCCTGACGCAGC
>JBIITN010000006.1:0-93597 GCA_044340485.1 Ilumatobacteraceae bacterium
ACGGCCGACGCGAGAAGTCCGTTGTCGGGCCCGATGATGACGCCGCGTCCTTGTGCCACCTCTACCGCGATTGCTTTGCGTTCAGACCCCACACCAGGATCAACAACTGCAATAACAACTCCAGCGGGCACATATTGAATTGAACGAGCTAAAGCAAGTGCACCTGCGCGCACATCGAACGGTGCGATGCCATGAGTGATGTCAGTGATATGAACGTGTGGTGCCATGTCAAAGATGACTGATTTCATAACGCCCACGAATTCATCATCTGTTCCGTAGTCAGTGAGCAACGAGATGTGATTGTGCATCAGAAATAACTCCGACTATGTAGAGACCGTGAACGCTCAAGAAATTTATGTACGCGGCGTGTGTGATTAAAACAATTCACATGCGTACAACAATTCACATGGGTGTGGTGCAAAACGAAAGGGGCCGGTGCCAACCCCCCGATGGCACCGGCCCCTTCGGCGCTGCCTACTATGAGGCGCGACTCCCGCAGTGAACAAGTTCTCTGCGGTGACCTGATACGTGCAAAGTGTAGACACACTTGACCCCATGTGGAAAATGTCACAGGGTATTTTTTTGCGAACTTTTTGTTAGGTCGTGGGCACCCGAAATGATCAAAAAAGTCCACCTCAGACCTGCATTTCTCGACTGCGCGTTGCCGCAGCCTGCACGACTTTGTTCACAGTTTCACGAAGACCAGCGGCATCAAAAACCGCAAGGCCCGCGGCGGTTGTGCCGCCTGGCGACGTCACCTGTTCGCGCAATGTCCCCGCATCAAGCAGAGACGCCGCGAGCAAGGCACCCGAACCCTTGAACAACTGACGCACTAGTGCAGTTGCCACATCGCGCGACAAACCCTCTGCAACGCCGGCATCAATTAACGCCTCCGCCATCAAAAACAGATACCCGGGACCAGAGCCCGCCACCGCTGTGACCGCATCAATGTCGTTTTCGTCAACGCGCAACACAATGCCAACTGATTGAAGAATCGATTCGGCCCATTCAAGATCGTCGTCACTGCACATACTGCTCCCCGCAATAACCGATGCGCTTTCGCCGATCAGGGCAGGCGTGTTTGGCATGGCTCGGATTGCTTTTGCGTCTGCACCTAATGCTTCTTGTATTGCAACAGTTGTGATGCCTGCTGCGATTGAAAGAACTCGCGATACGCCTACTTCACGTAAGCGCCGACATACGTCGACCACGCCAGCAGGCTTTACTGCAACAACCGCACCGTCGCAAGGAACAATGTCACTGGTACATGTCACGCCAAATTGCTGAGCGAGTGCCGTGCACTTTTCACTATCCACTTCAACCACAACGATGTCGTTTGCTAACCAGCCCGCGGCAATCAACCCGCCAAGCAACGCAGATCCCATGTTGCCTCCGCCAATAATTGACAGTGGGACACGAGTGGGTGTCTGAGATGTTGGTTGCGCCATGGCTGCGAGGCTAACGGCTCAATCGTTGTCGGCGAAGTGACTTGCAAAACCAATGCGGATGATGGTGGAAAACACCAACTCGACAGTGGCATACAGCGTGCCTATCGCCCGATCAAGTTCTTGTTCTGATAGCAATGCCAAGGGCATCTCGCCACGTAGAAAGATGGCGTCTTCAATACCTATTGAAAAATGCGCCCCTACAAGTTTGTCGTTACGGCGCAACACGTGCTCATACAACACTTCAGCATTCTCAGCAGGCGCTGGCATCACATACGTTTCATACTTAAGAGTGCGCTGACCCAGCCACAACCAGATAGTGGTGAACTCTTTCTCTTCACCCTTCATGCGTACATACCAACGCCTGTCAGGTCCTTCGTCGCGTTGCACCGCGATGATCGTTGAGTTATTGGAAGCGATGTTGGCTAACCACTCGTCGATACAACGAGCAAACGTCGAGAGTGTCTGTTCGCCGAAGATGTCACTCATAGCTCTTAGCGGCACTCCACCCGATCACGCGCAACTAGGTCGGCGTACACACGACGCAAACGTGCTCCGGCAAAGCTCCATGTATATCGACGTGCTCGCACCGCAGCTTCATACGACATTTGATTCGCCAAAATCGGATTATCAATGATCTCGCTAATACGTCGTGCAAATTCTGATGGCTGTCGATCTGGGACGAGGTATCCATTTCGTCCATGGTCGATGAGAGTGAGAAGTCCACCGACGGCACTAGCGACCACAGGCGTGCCGCATGCCGCCGCTTCAAGAGCGACTAACCCAAAACTCTCACTACGACTGGGAACAACAACAACATCAGCTGCGCGGTAGTACGTGGACAACATGTGGTGTGGTTGTGCTTCGACAAATCTCACTTGATCTGTCACGCCACAGTTGTCGATGAGATCGTGAAGGCGTTGTAACTCAGCGTCACCATCGTCGCCACTTGCACCACCGACGATGATGAGTGTCGCATCGGGACGACGCAGTTCTGCAAGAGCTTGTACCGCGACATCCACACCCTTTAATGGCTGAATACGTCCGACAAACAGCAACACTGGGCCACCAGAAAGATCAAGAGCATGTCGAGCACCACCTTTGTCGCCAGGTGCAAAAAACGCATGCTCTACCCCTGGTGCAACAATTTCAAGATTTCCCGGCGGACGTCCATACAGCGATACAAACTGACGTTCTTCTTCGGTGCAACTCACGCAGATGGCATCGGAACATCCGATTACTTCTGCTTCGGCGGCTTCGCGAAACTGTGATTCGGGATCGCCTCCCAATGCTTTCACTCGAGCGAACGTGTGAAACGTGCTGACAAGCGGAACGTTTAAAGAATGCTTGAGCGAATGGCCGGCGAGACCTGACAACCAGTAATTGGCATGAATGATATCTGTCCCACCATGGGACACGATGTGGTCACGAACGTTGCTCGTGAACTCATCAACAACCGTGTGCAGTTCGCCCTTTGGCAGATCGCATTGCCCGGCGTCGATATGGACAACCTTGTGATTTGGCTCGACCACAATTTCTGTCGGGGTGTGAGAATCGACACGACGTGTGTATGTGGTGCAATCGACACCGGCGTGAGCGAGAGCGGAGACAAGCTCGCGGACATAGACGTTCATGCCACCGCCGTCACCAACGCCGGGCTGTGCCAGCGGCGAGGTGTGAAGGGAAAGAATCGTCACCCGTTGCACGCGGGGTCAACTTATCTTTCGATAACGCCCTCTACACCTTGCTCTTTAATCTGCTGTACCAGCTGGGTTGTGAGTGCATCGATCTGTTCAAACAGGGCATGGCGTTGCTGTGAACATGACTGCTCAAACAATTGGAGGGCGTCTCGCAACTGACGTAAGTCAGAGTCGGACAATGTGTCGAGTTGGGCGAACTGAAACTGATCACACAATTCATCAAGTTGCTTCATCAAGGGGTCATCATCTGGCACAACAGTTTCACGGGGTGGACGAGCACTGCCTCCACCTTGTTGTTGACCAAACACTTCGGCGAGTCTCTCGGTCACACTGCCAACTGGTTCATTATCACCACGCTGACGACGCCGCACTTCGTCAAGAACTAAATCAAGACGACCTTGAGTGAGGCGACGCACATACGACACCGCGTCCTCTTGTTGTTGCAACGAGCGACGCTGGGCACGCAACACGCCAAGTGACTGCGGCGCGTTCATCGCGAGCCACCAGAAACTGGCGGGAGCACTGCGACCTCATCGGTGTCTGTGACTAGTGACGACATCTCGCACTCCTCTCCGTTTAACCACACCTTGCTTGTACGCACAATATCAGCGAACGCCTGACCGTACCGTGTCTCCGCAATTGCCAATACCTCTGCGACAGTGGATCCATTAACGACGTCGGTGCTTGTGCCCGCAGCCTCACGGGCCGCAGCAAATAAACGAAGACTCGCCATCTCGCAAATCGTATCGGAGGCACTACCGTTGTCTTTGTGCCCCCCACAACGCGCATTCTTGTATTACGCCATGGCCAAAGTGAATGGAATGCACTTGGCAAATGGCAAGGTCAGGCAGATCCACCGTTGACTGACACTGGTCGTGAACAAGCCTTTCGTGCAGCCCAGTTACTCGGTCAATTTGATCTCATCGCAACGAGCGATCTACAGCGAGCTCACGAAACGGCGGCGATTATTTCCAACAGCCTTGGTATTGGGCCCGTCATTGTCGACGAACGACTTCGTGAAACTCACGTCGGTGAATGGGAAGGCCTCACTCACGACGACATCGAACGTGATTACCCCGGGTATCTCGCGGCTCACAAACGTCCTCCATCTTTTGAAACCGAAGAATCATTAATCACTCGATTTACTGCGGCCATTACCGATGTCGCTGTGCAGTGTCCCGGTGGTGAAGCATTATGCGTGGCACATGCTGGAGTGATTCGCGTGATGCGTCGTGTACTCGGTGCTGTCGATCCACGTATTCCCAATCTTGGCGGATGTCATTTCATCATCACACCAAATGCGGGGCGAGACACGTTGCGAGTTGGTGACATCGTCGATCTCATCGAACATGGACCTGTCGGCGACAATTTATAGAACTCGTGTCACCCGAGCAATCACGAATTATTTTGAGCGATAACCGTTAGTGATTGGCATACGACGGTCTTTCCCAAACGCTTTCGTCGATACACGGACCCCCGGCGCACATTGACGTCGTTTGTACTCATTCACATCAACAAGGCGAGCAATTCGTCGAACAACATCGGCATCGAAGCCCGCCGCGATGATATCGGACACCGAGTTGTCACCATCGACATACATACGGAGAATGGGATCCAGCACTTCATACGGCGGCAATGACTGATCGTCACGTTGATCTGGTCGCAACTCAGCTGACGGTGGTTTAGTGAGCACGGTTTCAGGAATGATTTCTTTTCCTGCACGCTCATTGACATAACGACTCAAAGCGAACACCTGCAACTTGAATACATCTTTAATAATGGCGTATCCGCCGGCTGAATCACCATAGATAGTGAAGTACCCAACAGCCAATTCACTCTTGTTGCCAGTGGTTAACACCATCCAATTGAATTTGTTTGACAGCCCCATCAGTGTCATACCGCGGCAACGACTTTGCAGGTTTTCCTCGGTGAGATCTGGATCGCGCCCCTCAAATGATGGTGCCAACATCTCGAGATAACTAGAAAAAGCTGGCTCAATTGAAATCACGCGATAATCAATGCCTAAATTCCTCGCGAGATTTTCAGCATCGTCAAGAGAACCTTGCGATGAATACCGTGACGGCATTGCAACGCCGTGCACGTGGTCGACACCTAAAGCGTCGACGGCGACTGCGGCGACAATGGATGAGTCAATGCCGCCAGATAATCCAATAACAACGTCAGTGAAACCATTTTTGTGAACATAATCGCGAGTACCAGTAACAAGAGCGTTGTACATGCGTTCAATGTCATTCTCAAACGGCGCTATCTTGCCGTACACCGTGCGACCATCAACAGAAATGTCGACGGTATGAAATTCGGAGGAAAACGATGGAATGCGTGCCGCAATGTTTCCGTCGGCGTCAACAACCACCGAAGATCCATCAAAAACTAATTCGTCTTGACCGCCAACTTGATTGACATACACAATCGCGCAATTTCCTTCACGTGCGCGTTCCACAAGCATCAATTCACGATTGAGATGCTTGCCATCGTGGAAGGGGGAGCCATTGACATTGAAGTTGATCCGTGCACCCGCTTGTGCTTGACGTGCAACGGGACCGTCATTCCACCAAATGTCTTCACAAATCGACATAGCAACCGTGGTGTCACACAAACTAAATATCCCAGACGGGCGACCATGTACGTCGCGAGGTCCCGGCGTGAAATAGCGATCCTCGTCAAAGACCGAATAGTTCGGAAGAAGTTGCTTGTGATACACATCTGCAACTTCGCCACCCCGGCACAATGCCACTGCGTTAAATAACTCGCCGCTTACTTCGTCGACAAAACCAATCAATGCAGCGCACTCGCCCGTATGTTTTGCGATGTCTTGCATCGCCGCGATGTTGTCGCGCACAAACTGAGGCTTCAACACGAGATCTTCTGGCGGGTATCCCGTCACTGCGAGTTCTGGGAACACAACTATGTGGCAACCTGCGGCAAGAGCCTGTTTGTAGTCGAGCAAAATCCGCCCACAATTACCCTCGAGATCGCCGACTGTCTGGTTGAGTTGCGACATTCCGACACGAATACAACCGTCTGGTGGAGGTGTCGATTGGGCAACGTCCATGGGGCGAGGCTACCTAAACACCTTGTGCAATAAGGGCCTGAATTACTTCACACAGTGTTTACATTCGAGCAACGGATGTGAAATCGCCTCATGCCATCCTGTAAACCACATACATCGAGGGACGAGGTCCCCCGAAACGAGAAAAGGAAACCGCTGTGGCAATTCAGGCTGAATACATCTGGATCGACGGAACAGAGCCCACCCCCTTGTTGCGCTCCAAGACGAAAATCCTCCCCGACTACGCAGGTGCACTGTCCGACATGCCAATTGATGAGTGGGGCTTTGACGGCTCTTCCACAGAGCAAGCAACGGGCGACTCTTCCGACTGCATTTTGAAGCCAGTCTTCCACTGCCCCGACCCCATCCGCGGTGGCAAGAACATCTTGGTGATGTGTGAAGTACTACTCGCTAAAGATGGCTCTCCACACACGACGAATACTCGTTCAGCATGTGCTGACGTTGCTGCTCAATACAAAGAAGCAGAGATGATCTACGGCATCGAGCAGGAATACACCATGTTGCGCCTCGACGGTTCACCACTTGGTTTCCCTGTCGGTGGATTTCCAAAACCACAAGGCCCGTATTACTGCGGCGTTGGAGCAGGTCGTGTTGTGGGACGCGAAATTGTTGAAGAGCACACCCAGGCATGTATTGATGCAGGTCTTCGTATTTCGGGAACGAACGCTGAAGTAATGCCCGGACAATGGGAATTCCAAATTGGACCGCTTGATGCATTGTCAGCAAGTGACCATATGTACATCGCTCGCTGGTTGTTGCATCGTGTTGCCGAACAGTACGACGTGGTGATTTCGTTCGATGCAAAACCAATGAAGGGTGATTGGAACGGTGCAGGTGCACACACCAACTTCTCCACTCGTGCAATGCGCGAAAACTACGATGCTGTTGTTGAAGCGTGTGAAAAGCTTGGTACTCGTGTCATGGAACATGTTGAGAACTACGGATTCGATATCCAAAGCCGCCTCACGGGCAAGCACGAGACTGCTCCGTGGAACAAGTACTCCTATGGAGTATCTAATCGCGGTGCGTCAGTGCGTATCCCATGGCAGGTCGCACGTGACCGTCGTGGTTATGCAGAAGACCGTCGTCCAAACGCCAACTGTGATCCGTACACCGTTACTCGTCTTATTCTTGAGACGGTGTGTGGCTGATTAGTTGTCGGATAACCGAAATAACTCAATGAGACGGGGGGCTTTGCCCCCCGTCTTGTCTTTTCACACCAGACACACGGCAGACTTAGCGGGTGGCAGACATGCTTGATCAAAAGCGCGATTACGTATTGCGCACTGTTGAAGAACGGGGCGTTCGACTTGTTCGCCTGTGGTTCACTGACGTGCTTGGCACTCTGAAGAGTTTCGCCATCACGCCGGCCGAATTAGAAAATGCTCTCGCGGATGGCATGACATGCGACGGTTCCTCTATTGATGGATTCAGTCGCGTGCAAGAAAGCGACGTGCTTGCAATACCGGACCCGAACACGTTTGAAGTGATGCCGTGGGTTGATGCAAAAGCAGCGGAAGCTCGCGTCTTTTGCGACATTCACAACCTTGATACATCGCCATTTGAGGGTGACCCACGTCGAGTATTACGGCGCAATCTTGATGCTGCTCGCGCTCAGGGTTTTGAGTTCCTCATCGCGCCCGACATTGAATACTTCTATTTCGCACCACCAGTAAAGGGAGAAGCTCCTCAACCACTTGATGAAGGCGGCTTCTTTGATCTCACGACCACCGACATTGCATCTTCACTTCGCAAAGAGACAATTCGCACGCTAGAAACCATGGGAATTCCAGTGGAGTATTCATTCCACGAAGATGCACCTAGCCAACACGAAATCGACTTACGCCATACCGATGCGTTATCAATGGCAGACAGTGTCATGACATTCCGTGTGGTTGTAAAAGAAATTGCCGCAGCCCACAACGTGCACGCAACTTTCATGCCTAAACCGCTAGAAGGTATGCAGGGATCTGGCATGCACTTGCACATGTCGTTGTTCTCTGGCGACCAAAACGCGTTCTACGATGAATCAGACCCGTACAACCTGTCAAAGGTGGCAAAACATTTCATGGCTGGCTTGTTACGCCATGCTGCAGAAATCACCGCCATTACCAACCAAACAGTCAACAGTTACAAGCGTTTGGTTCCGGGGTTCGAAGCACCAGTTCATGTTTCGTGGGCACGTAACAACAGAAGTGGCCTGATTCGAGTACCTGTTCCAAAGAAAGGCAACCCGAGCGCCACTCGCATTGAATATCGCTCGCCAGATCCGGCCACCAATCCGTATTTGGCATTCTCTGTCATTTTGGCGGCAGGAATGAAAGGGATCACCGAGGAATACCCGTTGCCCCTTGAAGCCGATGCGAACCTCTTCGAAATGACCGATGCTGACCTCGTCAAACTCGGTATCGCTCAGTTGCCACAATCATTATCTGACGCAGTGAACGTGATGGAATCATCGTCACTTGTCAAAGAAGCA
The DNA here is from genome assembly GCA_044340485.1 of Ilumatobacteraceae bacterium. Lineage (GTDB taxonomy): Bacteria > Actinomycetota > Acidimicrobiia > Acidimicrobiales > Ilumatobacteraceae > UBA2093. The sequence goes on from JBIITN010000006.1 coordinate 8,716, forward strand.
CTCGGCGATCACATCTTTGAATGGTTCTTGAGAAACAAAAAAATTGAGTGGCGTGGTTACAAGACTCAAGTAACACCTTTTGAACTTGACCGCTATTTGAGGTCGATGTAACTCGCACTATGACACCGTCTGGCATGCTCGTTGTATTTCCTGATCCGCCCTCAGCGGATCTAGCACGCACGCTCGACCTCGCTGGTTACAAGTGGAAGGCCGTCAACAGCGTGAGTGACGCTTCCTCGCATGAGCCAACTGCTGGTTGGTCGGGAGCAATTGTTGGGTGCGATGAGGACCCCGAAGCAGGCTGGGCGTTCGTACGGGCATTGCGTAAACGAGACACACCGGTGGCAGCGGTCATTGTTCTCGTGAACGGGTCACAGTTGGCCGACCTTGAGTTGCGTGACGACCTCTTTGATGATTTCATCTTGAGTCCATTTCATCCGCGAGAAATGGAAGCACGCCTACGACATGTGTTTTGGTCGACGGTCGGATCCACCCGTGCTGAAGTAATTGAAACAAGTGGACTTGTTCTCAATCTCGAGACCTATCAAGCATCGTTTGAAGGAAAGCCGCTTGACCTCACGTACATGGAATATGAGTTGCTCAAGTTTCTTGCGCAAAACCCGGGCAAGGTCTTTACACGTGAAACACTTCTGTCACGAGTATGGGGATACGAGTATTACGGTGGTGCGCGAACGGTTGATGTTCACATTCGTCGACTACGTGCAAAGTTGGGCGAAGAACACGCCAACCTCATTCAAACTGTACGCAGCGTGGGCTACAGCTTTGGACAAATACGTCGCGGATCGTAAGTTAAAACACAGTACGTCGCGGATCGTAAGTTAAAACACAGTTATTAACGAATTGCGTCAACAACCAACACGATCGCAAAAATAAAGAACAGAACAGCTGCACCAATACGTATTGTTTTTTGTGGAAGCCGTGTGCCCATGGCGCGTCCCACCACTACTGCAAGGGCGTTGGCGAGTGTCATCCCCAATGTGGCGCCGAGCCACGTACCAAAGATGCCCTGCTTTGTTGCCAACGTCACCGTTGCCAGCATGGTCTTATCTCCAATTTCAGAAATAAAAAACATTGAGGTAATGGTCAACAATGCATGTCGATTGGATACGGAAATTTGTATGTCCTCATCAGAGTCGTCGTCATTGCGTAAGGTCCAAATTCCAAAAGCCACAAAGGCTGCTGCTGAAATAATGTTGATGACATCTGTGGGAAGCGACGCGCCAACAACACCGCCAATAGTGACCGACACCATTTGCATCACAGCCGCTGCGATTGCAACGCCTGTTAGTACGAGCCATGGCTTAAAACGCGTGGCAAATGCCAGTGACATCAACTGGCTTTTGTCGCCCAACTCGGCCACAAACACGAGACCAAAAGCAATAAGGAACGATTCGAACACCGTTGTTGAGTGTAGAGGTAGAGAAAATGTGTATTAGAGAAGTTGCTGCATGTGAGCAGACAACGCGCGATGTCTTTTCAACATCTCAGTGACGTTGTCATCAACGAGCTGGCCGTCTTTCACTACGTGGCGACCATGCACGATGGTGTCGCGAGCACCGATTGGTCCACAGCGCAACCACGCTTCAATCGGATCAGCAATAGCCCCCGCGAACTGGACAGAGTCCAGTGACCAAATAGCAATGTCACCAACGGCCCCGACTGACAACGTGCCAATCTCGCCTATGCGGCCTAAACAACCTGCACCGCCTACTGTTGCGACCTCAAGTGCCATACGCGCATCAGATGCGTCTGCACCATTCCGCAATTTTGCAAGCAGCATCGCTTGACGTGCTTCAAGCCACAACGATGCGCTGTCGGCAGACGATGAGCCATCGACGCCTAACCCCACATGCACACCTGCCTTTCGCAAATCAACGACAGGTGCAATACCAGAAGCCAAAATTAAATTGCTACTAGGACAATGAGCAGCACCAATACCCATTTTTCCGAGTTGAATAATTTCATCTGCATTTGGCATCACACAGTGTGCAACCCATGTGCGATCAGTACACCATCCAACGTCTTGCAAGTATTCAAATGGACGACATCCAAACACTTGCAATGAAAACTCATCGTCTTCTGCGTTTTCTGCAAAATGTGTGTGTAGGCGAACATCTAATTTTTCCGCAAGCTCGGCCGAACGAATCATCAATTCTTTGGTGACACTGAATGGTGAACACGGCGCCAGCGCCACACGAACCATCGCACCAAAAGACCTGTCGTGATGTTTGGCTACTGCTGCTTCAGATTCAGCCAGGATGTCGTCGTCTTCCTGCACAACATCATCTGGCGGTAATCCTCCGTCTTTCTGCGATAGCGACATTGATCCGCGTGTGGGATGAAAACGCATGCCTAAGTCACGCGCGGCATTGATTTCCGCCGACAACAGATCGCCACCGTTGCGAGGATGCAAATACAAATGGTCAGTAGATGTTGTACAGCCAGATAATGCAAGCTCTGCAAGGCCCACCCATGCCGACACGTACGCAGATTCTTCATTTAATGCACGCCACAGCGGATACAACGTTTGCAGCCAACCAAACAATGGTTTGGTGGTCATCGGAGGAAACGCACGCGTCAGATTTTGATAGAGGTGGTGGTGGGTGTTGATAAGCCCCGGCGTCACCAAGCAGCCAGATGCATCGATAACGGCGCGTGCAGAAGGCTCGGGGTCAGATGATGCTCCCACACCGGTGATGAAACCATCAGTGACTGCAACCCAGCCTCCGGGTAATTCGCGCCGTTTGTCGTCTACTGTCGCAACAAGTAACGCGTTGCGAACGAGAAGATCAGTAGTTGGTGTCAATGAGTTCGCTACCTTCGTGACGCACTTCGGCATCCTTGTACAGCAAGTGACCAAGGAGTGCTGCAATACCCGCAGTAGATAGACCTACCACGATGGGAAAGGCAAGCAGCACTAGGACGATGATGACAACTCCAGGCATGTCTCTACCGTACTGGCTTGTACGCCCAAGCTTCGATCTCTACCTCGCCATTAAACGGAAGTGCAGCAACACCAATGGTGCTGCGAGCGGGTCGAGAGTTACCAAACCCGGCGACATAGGCGTCGTTGAACGTGGCGAATGTGTCCATGTCGGTGAGAAAGCACAAGGTCTTTGACACGTCGGATAACTTCGCACCAACAGATGCAAGTTGTGCTTTTAGGTTCTCGACGGCTTGCTTAGTCTGTGCAGCAACGCCACCAGCAACTAATTCTCCGTCTTTGATGCCCAACTGACCAGAGACGATGATCCAATCGCCGGCGCGAACAACAGGGGTATATGGTCCAACAGCTTTTGCCATGTATGTGACTGTATGTCACGACGAGCACCCGTACCATATCCTTATGGTCCCCCGTCCCCCACGTGTCGTGTCTCGTCGTCATTTCCTTGCATCCACGGGCTCATTAGCCGCTGGCGCGATAGCGATGAGCGCATGTGGAGGCTCGTCATCTGGCGGAGGTTCCACTGTCGCAGGTGAGTATGTAGTTGTCACGCGCTTCCCGAACACCAACTTGGTTCCTGGCACAGTTCGCCTGCCTATCTCACTTGCGAACGCACAAGGTGCACTTCTCACTGACTCATCCCTTCCCGCAACATTGACCGCGCAAATTGTGCGCGATGACACGGGTGAAATAGTTGTCGCTGATATCGCAACGACAAAACATGGAGTGAATCTTCCACAGCCGTATTGGCCTGTCACTGCAGATCTACAAGACATTGGTATTTATCGGTTGATTGTGGAAGGTGGCCCGAAAGACGGTGCTGCATTTCAGTTATTTGACCCAGCACAAGTGTCGGTGCCACTCGTAGGAAATGCACTGCCACCTTTTGATACTCCAACAATTGATAATCCAGATGGTCTTGATCCGATCTGTACCTACTCAACAGGCACGTGTCCATTTCATACCGTGACACTTAGTGAAGCTTTGGCATCAGGAAAGCCGGTCGCGTATCTCATCGGTACACCCGCATACTGCAAGACCGGCACATGCACTCCGGCGCTCGACACGCTTATTGAAGCGCAAAAAACTTTTGGTGATGACATCGTGTTTGTGCACGCAGATGTGTACACAGATCGCACAGCGACAGAAGTGGCGCCTGCGGTACGCGCGTACTACATGGATTTTGAGCCAGCTTTGTTTATTACCGACTCAATCGGAGTGTTGCGACATCGTCTTGATGCGATTTTTGATCGCGACGAAGTACAAGAAGTGCTGAGCGAAATCAGCTAAATGATTTGCCGCAGCCACACGAACGCTGAGCGTTCGGGTTAACGATTGCAAATCCGGCTTCGTTCAAACCGTTTTTGTAATCGAGGCTTGCACCTTCAAGAAGTGGTGCAGATGCGGGATCAACGACGACTTTCACTGAACCATAAATGGTGGTGATGTCGTCTGTTGCAATGTCGCCATCGAAGTACATGTCGTATGAGTAACCGGAACATCCGCCAGATTTCACAGCCACACGAAGCGCGAGCTCTTCGGAGCCTTCTTCTTTCAACAATTCTTCAACTTTGGATGCTGCTGCTTCTGTCAATGTGATCATGCTGATTCCTCCGCTAAACGGCTATTGCTCAAAATCTATCGTGCCCGTACACTGCGCGCTATGGGTACCACCCAAATTTCTCCGCCTTCGGTGGAACAAATCCGCGACATGCTCAAAGCAGTCATAGACCCCGAATTAGGGGACAATGTTGTCGACCTCGGCATGGTGGGCGACATCAACGTTGTGGATGGCACGGTGAGCATCGGGTTCAAACTCACCATTCGTGGATGCCCATTACGTTCGCAAATCAAAAATGACATCGAATCACGACTTCTTGTACATCCTGCGGTCAATAAGGTCACAATCGACTGGGGCGAGATGACCGCCGACGAGCGAACAGCCGTGATGACAAGGGCTCGTTGGAACGCACGTGAAAACGCATCTGACACGGCCGTACCACCATTTACCCGTGTCATCGCGGTGGCAAGTGGCAAAGGTGGTGTGGGCAAGAGCTCTGTCACCGTCAATCTTGCTGCCGCCATTGCGTCTGCGGGCAAAGTTGTGGGCGTTCTTGACGCTGATATCTGGGGGTTTTCTATCCCCCGCATGTTGGGGATTCCCGATCGTCTCGAGGCTCACGCTGTTGAAGGGCGCGAGAAGCCGATGATTATTCCTAATGAACGCAAAGTGGGCGACGGCCTTCTTCGTGTGGTGTCCACGGGCATGTTGGTAGAAGACGAAGGCACCGCTCTCATGTGGCGCGGTCTGATGTTGACCAAGGCAGTGGAACAGTTCCTAAACGATGTCGATTGGGGCAACATCGAGTATCTCTTTATCGACATGCCGCCAGGCACAGGAGATGTGCAAATGGGTCTTGCACGTATGTTGCCACGTACCGATCTCCTGATCGTCACGACTCCTGCGGTGTCGGCACAAAAAGTTGCCATCCGTGCAGCAGACATGGCGCGACGCAGTTTCCTGCGCGTAGCAGGCGTCATCGAAAACATGAGTTCGTTCACCTGTGATCATGGTTCTTCATACAACTTGTTTGGTACTGGTGGCGGTCAAGCGCTAGCTGATGAGATCGGTGTTTCACTTCTCGGACAAGTGCCCATTGAAACCACAGTTGCTGCTGGAAGTGACGCAGGAGAACCTGTTGTGCTACACGGAACAGGTATCGCAGCACAAGTGTTTTCTGACATTGCTCGTCAGATCATTGACGCAACTCCGTCCGCGCCAGAGATGGCCGAATGTTCTGCGCGTTCAGAAGATGTTGCGGTGGTTACTCTTCGACGAAGCCAGGATCGCCCGGCATAAGAATCGCTACAACGCGACCTTCGTCGTCAATTTTTATTTGCGGTTGAATGCGCGGTGGTACTCCCACCGTGCGTGCCGCAGCCAAAATTTCATCAGATCGCGAGTGCGGTAGGAGAAACTCCAGATTTGAAATTGTTGGAGGCAACATTGCTAACTCACCACGTTGATGACGTTCGATTGCTTCGTGTGGTTTTACCCACAAACTGTCGATTGTTTCGGAATCATCGTGCAATGGGTCTTGTCCAACTGGAGCACGTGCCACAAAAAATCGAGTGTCAAAACGGCGACGCTCACCAATTGGTGTCACCCAGTGACTGACGTAGTGAATGGAGTCGGTGATGAGGTGCAAATTCTCACGGTGACACAATTCAATAAGACTCATTTCACCGTCGTGAATCCGATGACGAGCTTCGGAAAAAAACTTGGCGGTATACGGATCATCAAATTTGATCAATTCACCGGTTGGTGCATGGCGCGCAAGTAGTACGCCAGCTTCTTCAAAACATTCTCGAATTGCAGCCACCCAGTACGCAAGACCGCCACTTGGGATCTGCAATAAGCCACTGGCTTCTTCATCGGTAAGACCGTCGCAGAGATCGCATAATTCGTCATGACCGTCGATGTCATCGACACGACCTCCAGGAAACACGTACATGCCGCTGGCAAACGCGGCATTCAGTGTGCGCTGCAGCATGAAAACGTCAATACCCGACTGTTGTTCGTCGTCGGCATCGCGCACTAGAAGGACAGTCGCAGCAGGTCGAACTGGCACAGTCGCAGGATCAAACGGCTCGTTTGCTTTTGGATGTGATGCGCGTGATTCAGACATCAACGCCCCAATCTATTGTCGTCGTCTGTGTCGTCATGACTGCGTGGTTCAGTTCCGGGAGGGCGTAACTCCCCCGTGGTGTCGACAATAGGTCCGGAATAGGTGGCCGTTATTACCGTGGTGCGCGCAGATGATCGACGCAATACCAGCGAGACAATGATTCTGCGAACCGGTGGTAGTAGCAACAACAAACCCAGTACATCGCCAATAAAACCTGGGATAAACAACAAGACACCGGCAACGAGTACGCAGACCCCATGCACCATTTCCCGTGATGGCACTTCACCTTTACGGCTTGTCTCCATAAATGATCGAAAGACCCGAAAGCCTTCACGTTTTGCGAGCCACGTTCCCGCCACGCTGACCCCAATTAACGCGGTGATGGTCCACAACACGCCAATCTGAGAACCGATCCGAATAAGTACGTATAACTCAAGGATCGGCGCAACAACAAATAGCAACAGAGCAATGAGCAGTCCCACGGTTATGACTTCTTTCGAGCCTCACGGTAGTCGCGTGCTCCACCTTCGAGTGGTTCCACTTCCAATGTGATTCCATCAATTGCAACAACGCGCATGGGTTGACGATCATCAAGAGGTGTCGCGCGATTGACGCGTGCGTGCCAACGTGCTCCGTTGATGTCAACTGTTCCCTCTGGCGCAATGGGTCCGACGGCTACACCTTCAGTCCCGATCAAATTGTCACGACCAATTGTGGGAGTCGCAAAACGTGTGCGGGTCATTGACGGCATGCCAACGACATACGTCAGAGCGATACCAATAATTCCTACAGACAATGTGATCCACGACGGTCTCAGCGTTAAACCATCAGTGGATTGAAACAAGGTGAATGATGAAATCACATATAGGGCCATGCCAAGGCCTGTCCAAAAACGAGGAACACCCACCTGTACATCAACTGCAAAAGCAAGAAACGCAAGCAAAAACAAGGCGAGTGCAAATCCGGAAATAGGCAGTGCGCCCAAACCAAAACTGCCAAGAATTAATGCGATGGCGCCAACAAGACCGGCCACACCGATTCCAGCAGTGAAAAATTCAAAGATGATCAATGCAACCCCAGCGCTCATCAACAAATACGTTGATGCTGGACTTGCCACGGTGTGCATCAAACGTGGCATCAAACCGAGTTTGAAAAAGCGAACAGTTGTTGCTTCGCGAGTGATCTGACCCGAATCATCAAGAGTGTCGACCACGGTATCGAGAACTACTCCACGCACTGCCAGGCCATCAAGGGCGTACAACATGTTGCGAAGAACCGGAACACCTCGGTCGTCATTACTAAATCGCAACACGCCTTGTTCACGCGCTTCAAGAAATCCAAGAGTTCCAGACGTGAGAGTTGAATCGGCATCGCCAAATGTGATTCGTTCCCCATCGACTTGCAATGGCAAACCAATACGGCCAACACGCGCACCCGGCGCCATTGCTGTCACATCAGCGACAGCAAGAAGTTGTGCTGGTTGTCCGTATGCACGCGAACCACTTGGGCCAACCCAGATCGCAACTGGAACTTTCGAGTTCTTTACATCACGCAACAAATCTTCCATTTGTGATCGCTCTAAGACACTGCCCCGTGAGTTCAGCTGCAGAATCACTGCCTGCGATCCGTCCTTTTCAGCGCGCTCAAGCGAAGAGGAAATGAAGTCCGCGTTTATTTCATCAAGTAGTCCGCTCACTTCAATAACGTCAACCGGTGCTAAGTCGGCGTTTGACGTTGTGACAGGTACGTCACCAGAGGTGGCTTCAAGAGGAGCTGTATCGGACGGCTCATCGGTAGCGTTCACCATTGATGCTTGTGCGATTTGCCCCGACACCATTGCTGCTGCAGGAGCACACAGCATGAGTCCGAGAGCGAACCACACGCGCACTTTCGACATCGGTTTCCGTGCTCGTAGGTTCACATCTTCTCCTTTGCGCCAAAGTGCGGTAGCGCCATGACCGTTGATCAGTTTCTCACTCAATCTCGAGTTCTCATTGTGGCGGGAAAAGGTGGCGTCGGGAAATCAACCACATCCGTGGCCCTTGCACAGCTTGCTCATAACCATCGTGTTTCGGTTGCCCACATTGAATTGGACGGCAAATCGTTGCCACATGGCCTTGACCCCGCTGTGACCCAGTTCTCACTCACCCCTGGTGACGCGTTACGCGAATACCTCGCCACGCACGGATTGGCCCGAGTCGGTCAACGACTTGAGAGCACCGGAATTTTGGACTTGGTCGCATCCACTGCGCCTGGAATCGACGACCTCCTTGTGCTCGGAAAAATCAAACAGATGGAACAAACGCCGGAACACGATCTGATTGTTGTGGATGGACCAGCCGCCGGACAGGCCATCGGATTGTTGCGTGCCGCAGCAACAATGCAATCAACGGTGTCATCTGGTCCGATCAGCCAGCAAGCACAAGAAGTGCGCAACATGGTGAGTGATCCGTCTCGCTGTCGAGTGATTCTTGTAACAACTCCAGCACATACCCCCGTTGTCGAACTTCTTGAAACACGTCAACAACTCATCGACGAAGTAGGTGTAGCGCTTGGACCAATCATTGTGAACGGGGTTGATCGTGTTCCACTTGGGTCACCACCACCGTCACGAACGGACTTGCGCGATGACGATGATGCGTACACAGATCTTGTTACTGCGTGGGAATACCGACAACAGCGCCAACAAGCGCAGTTAGAAGCAATTGAACTTCTACGTTCAAAAACTGACCAACAGATAGTCCTCGTACCGCGGTATTTGTTCGATACAACGATTGTTGAAAATGTGGTACGAGATTTGTCGCACGAGTTGGAAGCAACGCAATGAATACCCACGTGCATTCTCTCAATAACGAGTTGCTAGAAAAATGTCGTAACGCCAAAATAATTGTGTGTTGTGGAACTGGTGGTGTAGGAAAAACTTCTGTTGCTGCTGCACTCGCAATGATCTGTGCACGCGAAGGTCGAAAAGCAGTGGTTGTCACCATCGATCCAGCGCGACGACTTGTCGATGCGATTGGTCTTACCGATCACGTTGGTAATGAGCCAGCACGCGTTCATCTTGATGCACCGGGTGAAATGTGGGTCACGATGCTGCACGTGCGAGAGACCTTTGATGGATTGATTCGAGAGGTAGCGCCCACTCCTCAGCGTGCAGATGAGGTCATTAATAATTCGTTTTACGCAAATATCGCTGAATCAATTTCCGGTACCCGCGACTACATGGCAGCAGCACGTCTGTATTCACTTCATTACGACGACCGCTTTGACGTGGTCATCGTCGATACGCCACCAACACGCAACGCGCTTGATTTTCTCGATGCCCCAGAGCGACTCGCACGTTTCCTCAACCACCCGATCGTTCGTTTCTTATCAACACCAGCACGTGGTGGTTTCAAAGTGGTGAGTTTGGCGTTGACGCCCGTTGTAAAAATCATCGGACGAGTGGTGGGTTCTGATGCCTTAGAGAGTGCAATTTCATTCCTTCGTGCATTCGACGGCATGCAAGACGTGTTACGTGATAGGGCATTAGAAGTTGCCGAACTGTTGCGAGCAGATCACACAGCCTTTGCTGTGGTTGCAGCACCACAAAAAGAAGCGCTCGACGAAGCGCGCTACTTCATGTCAGAACTTTCCCGACTTTCTCTGCCACTGAGGATTCTCATTGCAAATCGCATGCCACCGCGATTCGGATCTATCACTGCAGATGATGCCTCCATAAAATCTCGCGATAGTGGTCCGCTGTCAGATGCATATGCAAACTTGGCTGTTCTCACCCGTGAAGCCGACATCGCAGACGCGGTCATACAGACGTTTGTGAGCCCGTACGAGGCAGACGTTGTTGTGTCGCATGCCTATGAGCGCGCAGACGATATCCACGACATGGCTGGCATTACGCAGTTGGCCAACGACCTCACCGGTTCATCCAACTAGGATGTGATTGTGCATATTTTGGTTGCCACTGACGCCCAATGGGTTCTTGATGATGTCATGGCGGCGTTGAGTTCGCCTTCGACCACATTTACTGTTGTCACTAATGGCCGCGAAGTAGGAAAAGCTGTTAAGGAACGCACACCCGACCTTGCCATCCTCGACCTGCAAGTAGGAACCATGGGTGGCATGGCAATCACCATGGATCTTCGTCTCGACCACAGCAGCGGAGCAATGCCCCACGTGCCAGTTCTTATGTTGCTTGATCGCAAAGCAGACATTCACTTAGCGCGACGCAGCGGTGCAAATGGTTGGCTCATCAAGCCTCTCAGTGCATTGAAGTTACGTAAGGCCGCGCAAGAAATTGCTAGTGGTGGATGTTTTGCAGAAGGCCTCGACCAGCCTGGTGTAAGCGATACAACAGTTGATGCATCCGAAGATTCAGTGCCCACTGACGATTCTGCGAACGCAGATAGCCTGACGCCCTAGTCCGACAAGGACAACCACCGGGGTGTGGCGCAGCTTGGTAGCGCGCGTCGTTCGGGACGACGAGGCCGCAGGTTCAAATCCTGTCACCCCGACTCCACTAATCCTTATCGCGCACATTTGTGATGCCGCATTCAAAAGTGAGTGTCTATCGCACCAACAGTTCGGCGATTTGTACTGCATTTAACGCAGCACCCTTACGCAAATTGTCGTTCGACAAAAACAACGCAAGACCACGATTGTTATCAACTGACGAATCTTGCCGGATGCGACCCACATAACTTGGGTCTTTACCAGCAGCTTGCAGTGGTGTTGGAATGTCGGACAACTCGACACCAGGCGCACGGGCGAGTAACTCTGTTGCGCGCGCAGCGGTGATCGCACGCTCGAACTCAAGATTGAGAGACAGCGAGTGACCAGTGAATACTGGAACACGTACACAGGTGCCAGACACGCGTAGACCCGGAATGTTCAAGATCTTGCGTGATTCATTACGCAGTTTTTTTTCCTCATCCGTCTCGCCTTCACCATCATCAACAAGAGAACCAGCAAATGGCAACACGTTGAATGCGATTGGACGGGCAAACTTTTGTGGTTCAGGCATCTGGACTGCCTGTCCATCAAATGTGAGTTGCGCTGCAGTAGCCGCAACCGCTTGCACTTGCATAGACAATTCATCAACACCAACAAGACCAGCGCCGCTCACCGCTTGGTACGTGGCTGCGATCATTCGCACAAGCCCAGCTTCGTCGTGCAACGGCTTCAACACGGGCATCGCCGCCATTGTGGTGCAGTTTGGATTTGCAATGATTCCCTTTTTTGCAAGTGCAATTGCTTCTGGGTTGACCTCGCTCACCACTAGTGGAACATCTGGGTCCATACGCCAAGCACTCGAGTTATCGATCACCGTTACACCGGCAGCTACAAATTTCGGTGCCAGTGCTTTTGACGATGTCCCACCAGCAGAAAACAGAGCGATGTCGAGACCTGTTAGGTCTGCAACATCAGCGTCTTCCACGACAATGTCGATGCCTTTCCATGGAAGTGTTTTGCCAGCCGATCGTGCTGACGCAAAAAAACGAATCTCTGTGACAGGGAAACTGCGTTCTGCCAACAGTGTTCTCATCACACTGCCGACCTGACCTGTTGCTCCAACTACTCCTACGCGCATGGGACACTACGCTAACTGCGTGTAGCCACCAACCACCAATGACTTTTGTTGGCTTTATCCAATTTGCGCTGTTCGACGGCAATACCGTTGTAAGTCACTGCGGGCACCGAGCGTGACTTATGGTGACGAAGGAGAACGTCTGACAGTGGGACGCCGGTGTCTTGCGCAGCCGCAATGACCGCTGCTGGTGACAAACGGTTTGCCTGCCAACCCAAGCGAGTTGACCACCGCCATTTCGCCAATCGAGCGCGCAAGAACGGCACGCGCCATGTTGCTCGCATGAGTGCTCCGGCAGGCACAAGAAAAATGTCAGCAGCAACCCATGTGCGGTAATTCAACACAATGCGGCCACCGGGTTTGGCAATTCGCAACGCTTCCCTGGTGAGAGCGAGAGCATCTTCGTTTTTGCAGTGCTGCAAAGTGATGTACGAAAACACCACATCAACTGACTGATCCGCCACGGGTATCGTCCGACCGTCTGCGATATGCACCGTGCGTAAATGCATGACGTCACCGAATTCAGCGACAGTGTCACGACAACGCTCTAAAAATGCCGCATCGACATCAGTTGCAATCACTGAAACGAAGTTTTTTGTGAAACCAGCGGTCATGCGACCAATACCAGAACCAATTTCCAGCAATGTTGCGTTGCCCGCCATCTGCAGTAACTGGAAACGACGCATGTACACATCGACTTCCTTGTCGCCTTGTTGCACAAATTGAGCAAGCGTCAGTGCACTCCCAGTTTCGTTATTAAATACCCAACCAGTTTCCCGAACTACCTCGTCGGCACTTTGAGGACCTTCGGCGCGTTCACCAGCGGTGCGCCAAGGCGTGAGTTGGGGTCGCCGACGTGTCATGTATTCGATATTGGCAGGTACGACTACTTGCGCTCTGGCAAGGGAGCCGAATATGCACTACCGCTGTCAAGATCAAAGGCAGTGTGCAGCGCCCGAACGGCTTTTTCCATCTCTGTATGTGCGATCACTACAGAGATGCGAATTGTGCTGGTGGAGATCATGTGAATGTTGACGTCGTTGTCAGCCAACACACGGAACATCTTGGCGGCTACTCCCGGGCTTGTTTTCATTCCCGCACCAACAAGAGACACTTTCGCAATTTCAGTTTCGTGCGAAACGCCTTCGGCGTTGATCTCTTTCGCAACTCGTGAAACGATTTCTTCGGCCACCTTCATGTCGGCTTTTGGAACCGTGAAAGAAATATCGGTATGCCCCGCCTTTGATGTGTTTTGCACGATCATGTCGACGTTCACATTTGCGTTAGCGAGCGGTTCAAATAACGCAGCTGACACTCCCGGGCGATCAGGAACGCCCGCGACTGTGACTTTTGATTCGGATGCGTCGTGAACAACACCAGAAATAATCGGCTCTTCCATGGATGAATCTCCTTCGGTGGGGTCACCGGTCACCATCGTGCCGTGTTCCCAAGTAAAACTGGATCGAACGTGCAAGGGCACGTTGTGATTGCGCGCGAATTCAACTGAACGTAATGCCAACACCTTGCTGCCAACACCTGCCATTTCAAGCATTTCTTCAAAGTCCAATCGGCTGAGTTTTCTTGCTTGAGGAACAATGCGTGGATCGGCGGAAAACACTCCGGTGACATCGGTGTAAATCTCACACACATCTGCATTGAGCGCAGCCGCAAGTGCAACAGCGGTTGTGTCACTACCACCCCGACCAAGCGTGGTGATTTCACGATCAGTTGATACGCCCTGAAAGCCCGCAACAACAGCGACCTTGCCAGATTGCAATGCTTCGCGCACGCGATCACCTTGCACTTCGAGGATTTTGGCCTTCGTGTGCACAGTGTCGGTGATAATGCCAACCTGTGATCCGGTGAAGCTCACCGCTTCAACGCCGACACCCGCTAATGCCATACATAGAAGCGACATAGAGATCCGCTCACCAGTTGTGAGCAGCATGTCCATTTCTCGGCCAGGATGTACATCTGAGACCTGATGGGCCAGCGACAGCAGATTGTCGGTGGTCTTGCCCATTGCAGACACGACCACCACGACCTGATTGCCGTGTTTTTGGGTGTATGCAACATGGTCGGCAACTGCCCGAATGCGCTCGGGATCAGCAACCGAGGTGCCACCAAACTTTTGAACTATCACAGCCACAGGCGCACAACGCTACCTGCCATGCTCAGAGGTAGCCTGCATAATTTGTGGGAACTAGTAAACGATCACGCCAAAAAGCCAACCGTGCGATAGGTCGCGCCCAAGCGGAGCGCACGCAGGCTCGCAATAAGACACGCAAGCGCATCATCCAATTTGGAGTCGGAATCCCCGTCATCATCTTGGGTCTCTTCTTGCTCGTGAATCTGGTTGTTGACGACGACGATTCTTCGAATGGCGCAATCGATGTCACCGACACCACCGCAATCACAGATGACACCGCAATCACTGGTGACACCCCCTGTCCGGCAACAGATGGCATGCAAACGCCAACGACATCGTTTGCCTCTGCTCCCCCGATGTGTATCGACCCCACAAAGACATACACCGCAACATTCACCACATCGCAAGGCGTCATTGAAGTGGTGCTAGACACCGCAAACACGCCAGAGACTGTGAACAACTTCGTCGTGTTGTCGCGTTATAGGTATTACGACTCATCACTTCTGTTCCGCACCGACCCGTCACTTGACATCATTCAAGGTGGCGGCAAGTCGAATACCGATAGCCCGGGCTACGTGATCCCCGATGAAGGAAGTGGCTACACCTACCAAGCAGGTGACCTTATGATGGCGCGTACCAACGCACCGAACAGTGCCGGTGCGCAGTTCTTTTTCGCTACTGGTCCAAACGTATCCGTGCTTGATTCACAAGGTACATATGTGAAATTTGGAAAAGTCACATCGGGCCAAGACGTACTCACAAAGATCATGGCGCTTCACAGTGGACCCGCTGAAGGTTCTGGTGCACCGGATCCTGAAGTTGTGGTGGAATCAATCGTTATTTCCGAGAGTTAAAGACTCACGTCAACATAAAAGAATGCAGTCGTTCCACTGATGCTTCTGGAATACCGTATGCAATAACGGCCTCTGCAAAATCGTTATGCCCTGCGGTGAAATCATCAATCACTGCATGCATCGCACGAGGATCAGCAGCGAGAAAAAATGCCGGTGCATCTTTTATCGCATGAGCACGCTCTGGATATGTGCGTTCGGCCCATTCACGCATCCGCTTCATTGCTTCTGCAGATAGTGCGTAGTCATTCACGATGTCATCACGTGACACTCCAAGCGCGCCAAGAATCAACATGGTGAGAAGACCTGTTCGATCTTTTCCAGCGGCACAGTGATACACAACTGGTGGAGCTTCATGTTGTGCGACAAGATCAAACGCACGTGCAAAACGATCGTGGGCATCAGCCAGGATGTCGCGATAACCCCACACCAAAAAATCAGCAACGTCGTCGAAGTGTGGAATCTCTGATTTCTCCCAGACAACATCCATGAGCGGCACGTTATGAAAATCAACCGGGTGGTCTGCCGTAGGAAATGTGCCGTGTTCTTCGAGTTCGGCCGCGGTGCGAAGATCGATCACAGTTTTGATATCGAGGCGACGGATCGTTTCCATGTCGGTTGGGGCAAGACGATAGAGACCATCAGCCCGATAGACGAGACTGTGCTTTACGAATGCCCCGTCGCGAGCCCTGTAGCCACCAATGTCGCGGAAGTTGTGAACGGCTTCAAGTGGGACGTGTCGGGGTGCAGTATTCATAGGACCTCTTCGACGATACGCCGTGAAGATGGCTGTGTTGTTACCCTCAGATGAATGGACAGTACTTCTATTTCACGTGTTGGTATCTGCGGCTCAGGAATCATGGGCTCTGGCCTTGCCGAAGTTGCAGCAAAAGCCGGTTACACAGTCGTCGTGCGCTCACGGTCTGCCGATTCAGCGCAAGCAATGATCACCACAATCGACAAAGGACTATCGAAGCAAGTTGAGCGTGAAAAGATCAGCGCTGACGACAAGGCCGCGATCATGTCTCGTTTATCAGCAACGGCGTCTTTGTCAGACCTCGCCGACTGCGACCTCGTGATTGAATCAGTCGTTGAAGACCTCGAAGTAAAGAAGCAGTTGTTTGCTGAGCTGGACAAGATCGTGAAGCCGTCGGGCATTCTTGCAACAAATACCAGCACCTTGCCGGTTGTAGAAATGGCGATGTCAACATCGCGTCCCGACAAAGTATGTGGCATTCACTTCTTCAACCCAGCACCAGCAATGCCACTCGTGGAAGTTGTCCGCCCAATCACGGCATCGGACGACACCACTGCTGCTGCACACGCATTTGTCGACAAGTGTGGCAAGAGTGGTGTTGCAGTGAAAGACCGCGCTGGGTTCATTGTGAACGCCTTGTTGTTCCCCTACTTAAACAACGCGATCCGAATCTGGGAAACCGGCACCGCTTCTATGGAAGACATCGACACCGCAATGAAGGGCGGCTGCAATTTCCCAATGGGTCCATTTGCATTGCTCGATCTTGTTGGCCTCGACACATCGTTGTCGATCCTCGATGCACTCCACAAAGAGTTTGCTGATCCCAACTACGCAGCAGTACCAACCTTGCGTCGTCTGGTTGCGGCCGGCAAACTCGGACGTAAATCCGGCGAAGGTTTCTACAACTACGCCAAATAAATTGGCGAAGTAGATGTCGTTTTTCGACACGACTGAATGGTCGTTTCCACCGGTCACATCATGGCCAGACGACGACGTCATCGCAGTCGGTGCCGACTTAGAACCAGAAACGTTGCTCTACGGGTACGCACACGGATTTTTTCCGATGTATCTCGACCACAAGTCACGATTACTTGGTTGGTGGTCACCACAACAACGAGGCGTATTGCCACTTGACGGATTAATCGTTTCACGATCAATGCGGCAAAGTGCTCGCAAGTACACCACTACGTTCAATGTTGCTTTTCGTGATGTGATGCTTGGATGTGCATCTCAACGAGAAGATGGCAACTGGATTACCGACGATTTTGTTGACGCCTACTGCACATTGCACTCACTTGGTTGGGCACACAGCGTGGAGACGTGGGACGATAACGATCAACTCGTGGGTGGTTTATACGGTGTGCGAATTAATCGCTTCTTTGCAGGCGAATCAATGTTCCACCGCAAGACTGATGCGTCGAAAGTGGCGCTGATGTCACTAGTTGGAGCTATGCAGGCAGACAACATGGAACTGCTTGATACCCAATGGCAGACAGAACATCTTGCATCTCTTGGGGTAATTGAGGTTCCTCGTCTTCAATACCTCGATCTCTTGGCACAAGCGGTTCGTTCGCAGTAGGGATACCTCAGTGCGATTGCCATACTTGAGGCGTGGCAACCAACGACACCCCGCGCCGAGACGACCCATGGATGATGCGGACCTACTCCGGTCACTCCACCGCTAAGGCTTCAAACGAGCTCTACCGAACAAATCTCGCCAAAGGGCAGACTGGTTTGTCTATTGCGTTTGATCTTCCAACGCAAACTGGGTACGACCCTGATCATCTACTTGCTCGCGGTGAAGTAGGAAAAGTGGGAGTGCCGGTTGCGCACCTCGACCATATGCGCACACTGCTTGATTCCATTCCGCCAGGAAAGATGAACACGTCGATGACAATCAACGCAACAGCTGCGTGGTTGCTTGCGTTGTACGTTGCAAATGCACAAGAACAAGGTGTGTCGAGTGAAGAACTGCGCGGCACAACGCAGAACGACATCGTAAAAGAATATTTGTCGCGCGGTACCTACATCTTCCCGCCCGCTCCTTCGAAGCGACTAATTGTTGACATGGTTGCATGGTGCGCAAAGAATGCACCCAAGTGGAACCCAATGAACGTGTGTTCTTACCACTTGCAAGAAGCAGGTGCCACACCTGTTCAGGAAATCGCCTTCTCTCTTGCTACTGCAATCGATGTTCTTGATGCGGTAAAAGAAAGCGGACAAATCAGTGACGAACAGTTTGATCAGGTGTTCGGATCAATCTCATTTTTTGTGAACGCTGGTATTCGTTTTGTTGAGGAAATCTGCAAAATGCGTGCCTTTACTGAACTCTGGGATCGCATTGCCCAAGAGCGTTACAACGTGAAAGATCCAAAAGCGCGTCGTTTCCGTTATGGCGTACAGGTGAACTCGCTTGGACTCACCGAAGCACAACCAGAGAACAACGTGCAGCGCATTGTTCTTGAAATGTTGGCAGTGACATTGTCAAAGAAGGCACGCGCTCGCAGTGTGCAATTGCCAGCATGGAACGAAGCACTCGGATTGCCTCGCCCATGGGATCAGCAGTGGTCGCTTCGCATGCAACAGGTGCTTGCTTTTGAAACTGATTTACTTGAATACGGCGACATCTTTGACGGCTCAACAGTTATCGAAAAGCGCACCAGTGAACTGCGCGACGAAGCTTGGGCCGAGTTGCAAGAAGTGTTATCACTCGGTGGCGCCTTCAATGCCGTTGATGAATTGAAGGGGCGCCTTGTTCGTTCCATGGCCGAGCGCACCCGCCGCATCGAAACAGGCGAGCAAAAAGTAGTGGGCGTGAACAGCTTCCAAGAGACAGAGGAATCACCCCTCGGTGGCGACGACAAGATCCTCATCGTTGATCCGCGCGTCGAGCAAGAGACCATCGCCGATGTAGAAGCCTGGCGCAACAAGCGCGACAACGCGGCTGTCGAAAAAGCGTTGGCGGAACTTCGTCGCGCCGCCAAAGAGGGCGACAACATCATGGATGCCTCGATCGAATTGGCCAAAGTAGGTGGCACCACCGGTGAATGGGCGGGAACGCTTCGTGAGATTTTCGGTGAATTCCGTGCCCCCACTGGCGTCGGTGCAGCAGTTGGTCGGCGCACATCGGAATTGTCAGACGTGGCCGACTACGTGAAGTCAATTGCGGGTGGACCCCCACGTTTCCTCGTCGCCAAGCCCGGCCTAGATGGTCACTCAAATGGCGCCGAGCAAATCGCTGTGGCTGCCCGAGACGCGGGTATGGAAGTGGTCTACAGCGGCATTCGCCTGACTCCCGAGCAGATCGTGGCGAGTGCTCGCGACGAAGACCCTGACGTTATTGGGTTGTCGATCTTGTCGGGATCACACATGCAACTTGTTCCCGAAGTTGTACGTCAACTTCGCAAAGAAGGTGTTGATGCACCGGTGATTGTCGGAGGAATTATTCCCGAAGAAGATCGCGCACGTCTTCAAGCAGATGGCGTTGCGGCGGTGTACACACCAAAAGACTTTGACATTTCTCGCATCATGCGAGAAGTTGCAGAACTTGCCGCAGCACATCGCGCTCATTAATTAGCGCGAGTGAAATTAAAAACTACTACGCGCGTTCGTTTGCGATGAACGCATCAAGTGTGGGGCCACTTTCAAAACTGGTAATTAACGCATAACGCGGGAAGTCATGATTGTGAACTACCACGTGCCACAGACGCTGCGTGTCGACAACAAAACGCGCGCCTTTGGGAAGTGGAACTCGACGTTCGGTTGACGGATCTGGCAAACCGTCTTTGTCGTTGTCCATGAGCAACATGTAACTGTCGGGGCTGTCAGTGAGTTCAAGCCACGAGCGCACCACCCAACCTTCGTTGTCTGGATTGAAACGATTGTTGTCATCACGGTGAATGCTGCGTATTGCAGTTTCGCGGTCTTGGGGTTCAAGTTTGATGACGCGAACGCGACCAAAATTGGCACCAACACTGTCGACATAACCCTTCAAAGTGGGCGTTTTACTGGCGTTTACAGTCCACAAAGCGTCTTTGTCGGTTTTACCTTTGTCCCAAAAACCACGACAATCAAGCTCGCCATCAGCGGAGGCAATTGGTGCAAAGTTAGTATCGCCACCACTTTTCCATGGCATGTATTCGAGAGATTCAAACTCATCGCGCGGTACATCGAATGGCGCAGGCGTGAGGGCAACAAAACCAGTGTCTGCCAAACACTGCAAACGAACGTGAGGACTGTGCAATGGGATCTGCACCGACCAATGATCTTTGGTGGGCCAAAACGTTGCGGTCATATCTGTAGTTTATTCCTCTTTATTAATGACATGTGTGTCATCTTGCGACAAGGCGCTCGAGCTCAATGTTTACAACAAAACAGCAAATGGAATCACGGCGGCATGGTTGTGGTTGCACCGATCGGAACAAAGCCTGTGCTCGGTGGCAACTTCAACACTGTGCCTGCAGGCACGTTGTCGGGGTTCTTGATGTCATTCAATTCCACTAGCGCAGGAGCACTGAGGCTGAATTGTTCGGCGATTGAATACAACGAATCACCTGGCTGCACAATGTATGTCTCGGGAATGTATGAGCTTGTCGTGATGAGTTGTGTTGTTCCCGTTGAATCCTGTGAAGAATCATCGCTGCCATCGGCATCGCTGTCGTTGTTTCCAAGAAATATTGCGCTGACCAGAGCAAGAGCAGCGAACACAAACGTGCTCCACAGCAGATACCGCTGCAATTTGGTACGCAAGAACATCATTCCATGCTAGTTCTTGACCGTAACCTTTAATCGATGACTGACGAACGCTCATACCCCGGAGCTCGAGTACCCGATCGATTCCGAATGCACGATGCCAACGGTGTCGGAATTGCGACATACGAGTGGGGTAAGGAAAATAATTATCCACTTTTTTTAGTTCATGGTGGCAATGACTTCGCACGAACCTTCGATGTATTTGGCCCGATGCTCGCCGACGCGGGTTACCGAGTAGTCACGTGGGACCATCGCGGGCATGGCAACAGCGATCAGACCGCTTTGTACAGCTGGGATGCCGACATTCGCGACGCATTATCGGTGATGTCGTCAGTAACAGATGAGCCTGCTCCGGTGGTGGGCCACTCAAAAGGTGGCGCGATCATGTTGCTTCTTGCGGAAGCCTCGCCCTATCGAGTGAAGTCTCTCGTCAACATCGATGGCATGCCGGCAAAAAAGCGAATGCCTGATGCTCCGGATCACGATCAGTCACGATTGATGGCTGAAGAGATCACCACATGGCTGCGATACCGACACGAAGCTGCGACGGCTACTCGCAAACCCGGCACAATCGAAGACCTCGCACGTCGTCGTGGTGCGATGAATCCAAGACTGTCGAAAGAGTGGCTCGAATACCTCGTGGCAGTTGGTGCGCGCAAAGACGAAGACGGTTGGAGATGGAAGCTTGATCCAACAATGCGGTTTGTTGGTTTTGGCCCGTGGCGACCCGAGTGGTCGTTATTACGAATGGTGAGCCTGTCGATTCCATTTCTTGGCCTGCTCGGAACAGTGGATGAACCGATGGGCTGGGGTGTGAACGAACGTGATGTACGGCCATGGTTGCCTCGACATGGGCGACTGCATGTTTTTGAAGACATCGGACACTTCCTTCACATCGAACAACCACGTGAAGTAGCAGACATAGTGTTGGAGTTCATCGCATGAGTGCCCCCACGTACATCCAGACCGTGTTCCTCACTCACAGCAAGGTGACCTTGGCCTTGCACCAACTGCGTGATGGTGTGGGTCGACCACTCCTCACACTCCATGGTTTAGGAGAAGACGCAAGCCGCATTCCCCTCTCCGACATCGAGTGGGATGGCCCCGTGTGGGCACTTGATTTCACTGGCCACGGTCAATCCAGCGTGCCGGTGGGTGGCGGATATTCCAGTGAAGTACTCATGGCCGATGTGGATTTTGCCCTTACCCACATTGGGTCAGCAACGATTCTGGGTTTTGGCCTCGGGGCCTACGTTGCCCTCCTCGCAGCTGGGGCGCGCCCCGACCTTGTCCAGGGCACCGTCCTCACCGATGGGCCCGGTCTTGCCGGCGGCGCCGTCCACGTCAGTGCCCACGCAGAAATCACAAGTGCAGGTGTGCGTGAAGGGCAAAACGCCACTCCTGATCCATGGGCTCTTATTGAATTGGCACGAGATGCGCGACCTGAATCGTATGTTCACACTTTTATTCGTCTCGCAACAGCCACGTCTCCGCTATCGGAACCTATTGCGATGTGTTGTCGCGTTCGTCCTCCGTGGGTCACCGCAGCTCAAGATGCACCAGGAGTAATGACGAACGTGACTGTTAACGAAGCGTTATCTATTTACGCGTCTGAATAACACCAGCATCGCCAAAAATATATTCGTTGAGCAAGTAGTTGATCTCTTGCAATGACAATGCTTGTGTGTAAGCGGTGTTGTTGAAAAAACGTGAGTAGTCGACACATTGCAGAGCCTTAAGTGCTTGTGGGTGTTGTAATTGAAGAAACATCTGCGTGGTGTTAGATACACGCGGAAACTCAGTACGAAGAGTGCCACAGGAAAAGCCAAAAATTGTCAAAGCGACATCGGCGTCTTCTGGACCACACTTTTTAATCACACCGTGATCAGTAATTCGAATGATGTCACGCATATTGTCGCGACGCTCCCACGTTTGAACACACGTACGCAAGTGCGAATTATCTGTGATGCTGTTGCCGGTGACGTCTACATAATTGATATCGAGGTCATAGTCGTCGACGAGATGAAATCTTCGATCAAGACGATTTGTTACAGACCACTTACGCCACGAGCGCGGCACAATGAAACAAATAACGGAACTGATGTCAGCACATTTATTAAAAAAAGGAACTGACAACGCGTTATTTCTCCCAAATGGTGGGTTGCCAATCGCTACATAATTCCTGTTCTCAAGTTGTTGTTCGAGAAAATTCCCCCGTTGCACCACGTCATGATGTGGTTCGATGTCGAAGCTCACGAGGTTTGTAATACCTTTCGACTTCAAGACATGGATAAACGTTCCCGTGCCACCTGCGGGCTCTAACCACGGAAGATCCACAGTCTCGGGTTTTCTCCGAAGGAGCGAGCTAACAACCAATTCGGCGGTCGCCGTTGGCGTGTAATACTGCTCTTTCCCCGTAACGCGTGTGTTGCCAGCCATCGTGATGAGTTGTGATCCGTACTTGTTCTAATCAATACGATCAGTGACGTAGTCTGCCAACTCTTGAAGCGCTGTTACCGACAGGATGTCAATGTTTGACTGCTGCAATGCAGCAAGTGCTTCATGTTGTAATGACGTGATGGTGGTCTCCACGTCTTGGAGTGCACCAGTTTCTACAATCACTGTTTGTATATCGGCAATATCTTGAGTAGTCAACTCGGACACACCGACACGATCAAGTACTTGTCGTTGTGCATCGTTTGCATTCTCATACGCATACGCCAACAACAATGTCGGCTTTCCCTCGCGTAGGTCGTCTCCCACCGGTTTGCCGGTGGCCGCCGTATCGCCAAAAACACCAAGAATGTCGTCACGAAGCTGAAAGGCATCCCCTAGTGGTAATCCGTACTGCGACAACACAGGAAGAAGTTGCATGCCTCGCTCCACATCTGCTGTGAGTGCGCCAAGGTGAAGTGGACGTTCAATGGTGTACTTAGCGCTCTTATACCGACAAATGCGCTGCGCTGTTTCACGACTGCGATCACGTGTGGCTGATCCCCACATATCGAGGTATTGACCCACGTTTACTTCCAAACGCATTTCATGCCACACATGTCGTGCCGCATCGGGAATATCGCCGAGTAGTTGGTCAGACATCACATGGGTGAGATCACCGATAAGGATTGCAGCACCTTCGCCAAAACGTCGTGACTCGCCTGCCCATTTGGAACTGTTGTGCAATGTGGCAAGAGAAGTATGCGACGTGACTTGACCACGTCGCGTGAGCGCCCCATCCATGATGTCGTCATGAAAAAGGGCAAAGACGTGCAACAGCTCGATGGCCGCACCAACACGTATTGGTGTTGCTGACTGTTCGTCGCCACCAGCGGCGCGGAACCCCCAATAGCAAAAAGCAGGACGAATTCGTTTGCCGCCACTCAGCACTAGACGTTCGATTTCCGACAACGGCAGCTCTAAATGAGCGTCAACGCCAGTCCAACGAGCCCGCTGGTCGCTCACCGTCTGTGCAAGTTGTGCATCGACCAGACGCACGATGGCCGTGAGAGAGTCGGGGGCCTGCAAGGTCACACCGTCAGGATACGACTAGTCCTCATCATCTTCGTCATCAAAATCGTCTTCTTCATCTTCATCGTCTTCTTCATCTTCATCGTCGAATTCATCGTCTTCAAGGGAAGCGACGATTTCATCGACGGAAAACTGAGCACTGGCAATGCGAGCCTTGCACCAGGAAATGAGAAATGACGCGCGCGCAACACGTTCCGATAAGACATCGACATCAACTTTGGGATTATCTATTTCGGAAAGAATTGCTTCTAATTCGCTAAGTGCCTCGGCGTAACCCTGGGGCTCTTTTGGAGTGGCAGATTTTTTTGAACTCATGGATGTACCTCGGTGGCTGTACTGACGACCGAACCGTCGGCCAGGTTGGTGGTGATGACATCGCCCGCTGCGACATCATGAATTGAACGAACGACATTGCCCTGCGCGCCGCGTGTAATGCTCCAACCACGTGACATGGTCATTACAGGATCAAGCAACTTCACTTTTGTCTCAATCACTTCCATGCGATTGCCATGAGAGACAAGAACAGCTTGTGGTCTGCTCCGCACGCGTTCGATGTTGACAGACATGGTACGACGAGCACGTTCAAGCGCTGTTTGGGTGTGTGATCGTACGGAACGAGCCAGCAAATCGACGCTATAAACAAAGTCGACCACATAATTAATGACTTCATCGGCACACGCGGTGGGAGTTTTACAAGAAGTGTGTGCGACGATATCAGCAACGCTGGTATCTATTTCGTGTCCGACACCAACAAACACGGGCTTAAAACACTTCACAATTGCCATGGCAACAACTTCTTCATCGAAGGCAGCGAGATCGGATTTTGATCCGCCTCCACGCATCACCAAAATCACATCGACGTCGGAGCGTCTACCCAATGCAGTAATGGCACGCGCAATTTGTGGTGGTGCGGTGGTTCCCTGCACTGTGACGTCTTGAAATAACACCGAGAAACCAAAACCTGATTCGATGAGATGTTTCTGTGCATCGGCCCAACCTGCGGCACCAGCGCTACTGACAACACCTAGACGAAGTGGAACAAGTGGCACTTCGCACATTTTGTTGCGCTTGCTCATGCCGTTGTCGTGCAATCGCTTGATGAGTTCCTCGCGTTTTTTCGCAATGTCACCTACAGCAAATTGTGCATCAACATCTGAAACAATAAGACTGAGTGAGCTGTTCTTTTTAAGATTTGGTATTCCGAAAAAGCGGATTCTCATTCCGCTTTTCAACGTGATGCCATGACCATCGAGTTTTCTCTTTACTCGCACAGCAGAGGACTGCCACAATGTGCAGTCGAGTTTGATGCGATCACTTTTCCCACCATCAACAATTTCGATGAACTGATGCCCGTTCCAGTTATTGATTTTTTCAATTTCGCCTTCAACCCACACTCCGCCGGCAAACACAACTTGCAATGACTCGTTGACGATAGATGCGAACTGATGAACGGATAAGACGTCGGAGTCGTCAACAGCAGGAGTGGATGTTTTTTGAGTGGCCATGAGATCTGGCTCTGACTCTAGACCGAGGGTGTAGAGATCTGGAAAGAGCCACCAGCACGGATTTGCGACGCGTACACGCTGTCCAAAGCCAATAATTCCTCGTGAGTTCCCTGTTCCACAATGCGTCCGCCGTCAATCACCACAATGCGATCTGCGTCGCGAATAGTGGACAAACGGTGAGCAATCACAATCGCTGTACGCCCACGCAGTGCCTCATCAAGTGCTGCCTGGACAAGCACCTCATTTTCATTGTCAAGGTGGCTCGTTGCCTCGTCCAAGATCATCACCGATGGATCTTTCAACAGCAAACGAGCAATAGCTACGCGTTGTTTCTCGCCGCCCGATAGTCGATAGCCGCGTTCACCAACAACTGTCTTATATCCGTCGGGCAGTGCAGCAATTATGTCGTGAATACGCGCAGCACGACATGCTTCAATCACTTCTACATCAGTTGCAGTCGGCCGCGCATAACGAAGATTTTCAATTATCGATTCGTGAAATAGGTGAGGATCTTGTGACACAACACCAATCGCATCGCGGAGGGAATCACCGGTGAGATCACGTACATCGTGACCATCGATACGTACCGCGCCGGCAGTGACGTCGTACAACCGAGGAATAAGCGATGCCATTGTGGTTTTCCCCGAGCCACTGGCGCCGACAAGCGCAATTGTCTCGCCCGCACGTACAAACAGAGACACATCACGAAGAACATCCACATCAGGATCTGATCCTTGCAACACGCCTTCGCTTTCAAGCGACGCAATAGACACGCTTGCAGCTGGCGGATAACGGAATGTGACGTGATCAAACTGCACCTCACCACGTGGCTCTACCAAGTCAAACGCGCCAGGCTTGTCTTGAATAGCCACTGGTGCATCAAGCACTTCAAACACTCGCTCAAAACTCACAAAAGCAGTGACCACTTCAACACGGGCATTGGTGAGTCCGGTGAGTGGTTGATAAATACGTTGCACTAACGCAGCCATCGCAACAAGTGTTCCGCTACTGATATCTCCCCACACCACCATGTAGGCACCGACACCGTAAATAGCAGCAGCACCAAGAGCTCCAACTAAACCAAGTGCCACAAAAAATACACGGCTATACAACGCACTTTTTACACCAGCATCACGAACGCCTTTTGCGCGTCCACCAAACGTCTCTACTTCTCGCTGCCGCTTACCAAACAACTTCACCAAAATGGCACCAGAGACGTTGAAACGTTCCGTCATTTGCGTGTTCATCTCTGCATTTAGTTCCATCTGGTGACGAGTGATTTCACCAAGCTTTTTTCCCACACGTTTTGATGGAGCAATAAATAATGGCAACACGATGAGCGACAACAACGTGAGGCGCCACTCAAGAATTACCATCGCAGCAAGAGAAGTAACAAGAACAATGATGTTTGAAACAACACTCCCCAAAGTGGTAGTCACAGCAGTCTGCGCACCAATAACATCATTGTTCAAACGACTAACAAGAGCACCCGTTTGCGTGCGTGTGAAGAAAGCCACGGGCATTTGTTGCACTTTGTCGAAGAGGGCAACTCGCAAATCATAAATAAGGCCTTCACCGATGTTTGCGCTTAACCACCGCTGCACAATTGCCAACATGGCGTCGCCGAGTGCTGCGAACACAAGCACAATCGCTAAAACAGTGATTTGACCTTTATCTCCAGCAGGAATAGCCGTGTCGAGGATGGAACGAAAAAGAAATGGTGGCGCTAGTGCAAGGAGCGCTGCAATCAGAATCGCTGTGAGGAATCCGTAGATCTTCAAGCGATACGGGTACGCAAAATCACGAACACGACGTAGCAAATGTCGCTGTAATTTTGCGCCACGGACAGCCGAAGCATCTCCTGGCAACATCATGTGGGGGCCCATGCGCACGGGTTGCAGGCTACGGCGATTTTCCCTGCTAACCCCCTAGTGTGAACGTAATGCGTCGACAACTTGTTGCTTTTTGCGTTGCGATTCCCATTCTCATTAGTTCGTGTTCGTCAAACTCTGCGAGCGACACCAATGTGTCCACCACGACACCATCGTCTGACACGTCTGCACCAGTCACAACCGTATTTCCCCCCGCTGTGGGTGGATCCATTACTTGGGAAAAATGCGGTGACGTAGAGTGCGGAACACTCACCGTACCCTTTGACTACGACAATGAATCGCTTGGGTCATTTACGCTCAACCTTCAGAGGCGTGTCGCAAACAAGCCCAAAAAACGTGTTGGCTCTCTACTTGTGAACCCCGGTGGTCCTGGCTTCGGGGGAACAACGCTGGCTCGCAACGCCGATTTTTATTTTTCTGAAGACCTCACCGATGTGTTTGACATCATCGGTTGGGATCCACGTGGTACGGGTAACTCAACACCGGCGGTGGATTGCATTGACGACTACGACCCATATTTTGCGTTTGATCCGTCTCCCGACACACCAGAAGAACAACAAGCGATTGAAGATTCTGGACAAGCATTTGTCGACGAATGCGTCGCACGTAACGCAAGTATCTTGCCGTACATCTCTACCGTGTCATCTGCACGAGATATGGATCGCATTCGTGCGGCTCTCGGCGAACAAACCATTTCGTATTTTGGTTTCTCCTACGGAAGTGAACTGGGCGCCACATGGGCCAGCATGTTCCCCACCACAGTGCGTGCAGCAGTACTCGATGGCGCAACGGATCCGAATGCTGAATATGTGGAAGATGGTCTGCAGCAGGCAGCTGGGTTTGAACAACAGCTTTCAGCTTTTCTCGCTGATTGCAGCAAACGTGCAAAGTGTGATTTTCACAACGACGGCAAAGCTGAAGAAGCATTTGATGCCCTCATGGTTCAACTTGATCGCACACCATTGGTGGTGCGCAGTTCACGACCGGCTGTGAACCAAGGCGTTGCACTCATCGCTGCGAGTTATTCAATGTATTCAGAATCTTCGTGGTCAAACCTTGCTACAGCGTTATCTGAAGCACAAGATGGAAATGGAACAGAGTTGCTCGCTCTATACGACCAGTACTACCAGCGGAATTTAGATGGCACGTTTGGAGATGAACTGGAAGCCTTTTACGCCATTTCGTGTATTGATGATCCAGGACCAAAATCAATTAGTGAAGTCGATTCGTATCGACCACAGTTTCAAAGCGTTGCTCCGCGACTGGGAGATTCTTTTGCGGCCGGTTACGTCTGTGCTTTTTGGCCGTCATACGAGACAACTGTGGTGCCGATTACCGGACAAGGTGCTGGCCCAATAGTTGTGGTTGGCACCACTGGTGATGCTGCAACGCCCCTTGAATCAAGTCGCGCAATGGCCACATCTCTCGAACAAGGTGTGTTTGTAACAGTGACAGCAGAACGCCACACCGGCTATGGCGTGAATGAATGCGTGGTGAGTGCGGTGGATGACTTTCTCATCACACGCACAGTTCCCCCGCGCGATCTCGTTTGCTGAGACCACACGGGAGCACCTTCAATACAAGAATTACTGGCTATTGATCACTTACTTTGACCTAGACGGAATCGCCCGGTAGTCGTAGGTTTCTTTGTTGGTCTTCCAGTCGATAGTGACTTTTTCTTGCCGGATTCCAAATTCACCTTAAAAGTGCGCGTAATGGCGGAAGGGGTGGGATTTGAACCCACGGTGGGCACAAACCCACAACGGTTTTCGAGACCGTCCCATTCGGCCGCTCTGGCACCCTTCCGTCTGGCGAGGCTATCGGGTGTTCATTTAACTCAGACGCTGTCAGTGAGCCGGTCAAGTTGTGCTGGCGTACCGGCAATGAGAATGAGTTCACCACGTTCTAGAACAGTGTTTGCATCAGTATGACGAAACACTCCCCCTGGTGGTTTCACACTCACAATAGTGATGCCATATTCATTGCGAATTCCTGATTGTCCAAGCGGTTTACCCAAGAACGACTCTGGGGCTTCCATTTCAACCAGTGCAAAATCTTCTTCGATGCGAATGTAGTCAGTAACACCTTGTGCCAAACCTTGTGCGGTCCGAACTCCCATTTCATGTTCTGGTTGAATCACTCGATCTGTTCCCATGCGTTCAAGAATTTTCGCATGTTCTTTTGAAATTGCTTTGGTCCACACTTGCGGAATTTTGAGATCATCTTTCAACGCAAGCGTTGCCAAGACAGACGACTCAATGTTTGTTGCAATAGCAACAACTGCGCGTTCAAACTGTTCGGCTCCCACTTGCCGAAGTGCACGACTGGATGTTGCATCAGCTTGGACAATGTTGGGAATGTCGGCTGACAAACGCTGAACGATTTCGGGATCAAAGTCGACTGCAAGCACATCAATACCTTGTTCGCATAACGTGCGCGCCACCGCTTCACCGAATCGTCCCAGTCCGATGACTAATACTCCGCGATGTGGATCTTTTCTGTCACTCATGATTTTTCCTCGTGGCCATCTTCATTACGCCGCCAGTGTTAACCGATTAATGGCCGGTCTTCAGGG
This sequence comes from Ilumatobacteraceae bacterium, assembly GCA_044340485.1. Classification (GTDB taxonomy): domain Bacteria; phylum Actinomycetota; class Acidimicrobiia; order Acidimicrobiales; family Ilumatobacteraceae; genus UBA2093. Next base: position 38,960 of record JBIITN010000006.1, read on the forward strand.
TAACGGAACAAGTTGGGTTGCGTTCGCAGTGCTAACGCGGCAGCCAATGTGATTGGTCCCAAACGGCCAACGTACATCAGGACAACAAGGATGAGTTCCGAAAGAGTGTTATCACTACTACTCACCCCAACTGACAATCCGACCGTACTCAACGCAGAAATAGCCTCGAAGGCACTATTCACTAGCCCATAATTGCCGGCGACAGATAACGCAAGTGTGGAGATCGCAACTGTCCCTACACCAGCAAGTGCAACCGTCACTGCCTGTCGTACAACGGTGGAGGGAACTCGGCGTTTGAACACGGTGACATCGCTATCTCCACGAATCTCTGCCCACATTACGTATGCCAACAATGCAAACGTCGCAACTTTCACTCCGCCCGCCGTAGATGCACTACCACCACCGATGAACATCAATGCAAGTGTGACAAGTGTTGATTCTTCTGTTAACGCCACTGTGTCAACAGAATTAAATCCAGCGGTACGTGGTTGAACACTTTGAAAAAATGCTGCGTTCGCTTTATCAACAACCGACAGAGATCCGAAGGTTTTCGTATTTGTCCATTCAAAAATGAAATAGCCAAAGAATCCGATACCTAGTAAGACACCAGTTGCAAAAACCGTAAGCCGCATGTGTAACGACCATCGGTTATATCGAAAACGATGCTGCCAAAAACCTCGTAGCACCGGAAATCCGATACTGCCCAAAATCACTGCAATTGAAATTGTGATGCTGATGATGGGATCAGATACAAAGCGAATCATGTTGTCGCTGTACAACGCGAAACCCGCGTTATTCCACGCAGAGATGGCATGAAACACACCGTGATACAAGCCAGTATCAAATGGCATGTCATAAGCGGTCCAAAAACGCAACGACAGCACCAGAGCAATAACTGCTTCGCATGCCAAAGTCACTCCAATGATGATTCGCACGAGCCCGCGTACACCGGCCAAGGAATCAGCTCCCGTTTCCGCAGCAATGGTTTTCATATGAAACATTCCCAGTCGGTCTGACAGCAACATGAATGCCAAGGTCGCCAACGTCACGATGCCGAGTCCACCCAGTTGGATGAGCAACATGATGATGAATTGTCCAAAGCCAGACCAATATGTGGTGGTGTCGACCACGGTGAGGCCGGTTACACACACTGCACTCGTCGATGTGAAAAGCGCCGTGACGACACTAAATGGCGAGTCGTCGGCACGAGAGATCGGCAAGCTCAAAACGCACGCCCCCGCGACAATCAGTCCGGCGAATACAAAAAGAAGTAGCCGCAACGGATTGGCAAGGGGTGAAGACGATTTCAGTCGGGCGATGAGGCTGCTCATGCGGTTTTCAGTCTCTCATGTAGGGGAATACAGGACCCACCTGTATGGTTACATTAGTTGCGATCGCAAGTAATTATCTAAAATGCTTGCCTCCGCACCAACGACAAGGAGCCACTATGCCGGCAGTTCAAGCAGACCCACTGACCCTCGCGCGCCTAGCGCCGACAGCTGTTGATGCTCGCGACCGTGCGGTGCGCTCAATCACCACTGCCCCTGAAGGATTAGAAGGCGAAGGCTTTCCCGTGCGTCGAGCATTTGCTGGCATCAGTCACGGCGACCTTGACCCATTTATTCACATGGACCAGATGGGCGAGGTCAACTACGCCCCGTACGAACCGCGTGGTACCGACTGGCATCCACACCGTGGTTTTGAAACCGTCACATACATCATGGATGGCACATTCATCCACCAAGACAGTCACGGTGGTGGTGGCGTCATTAGTAATGGTGCAACGCAGTGGATGACAGCAGGATCTGGAATCTTGCATATCGAAACACCACCAGAAGAACTGGTGATTTCCGGAGGACTGTTTCACGGCATTCAGCTATGGGTGAACTTGCCTGCAAAAGACAAAAGGCTCGCACCCGCATATCAAAGTCTTGAAGCAGAACATGTGCGCCTTTTCTCATCACAAGATGGCGCAACTCTTGTTCGCCTCATCGCTGGTGATGTCGGTGAATTCCATGGACCAGCGTCAACACATACACCCATTTCAATGGCACACGCGTCAATTCCTGCTGGCGCACAGATCGTGTTGCCATGGAACCCGCACTTCAATGCACTTGTGTATGTATTAGATGGTCACGGAACTATCGGCGCAGAACGTCGACCAATTGGCACTGGTCAACTTGCGGTTATGGGACAAGGAGATGTCATCACTCTCGACGGTGTTGGTGGAAATAGTGAATCCACATCCACTTTCGAAGTACTGATTCTTGGTGGTCAACCTATTCGTGAGCCAGTCGCTGTGTATGGACCATTTGTCATGAACACACGCGAGGAACTCATTCAAGCGTTTGAAGATTTTCAATCAGGCCGACTTGGTCGCGTTCCAGACGACGGCATCCGTCCGTTTCGTAGATAGCTACTGCCGGCGTTCGGCAAAGAAGTCTTGCAACAATTGCGCTGATTTGTCCGCCAACACGCCGTGTATCACGGTGAAGTTATGAGACAACCGCGGATCACAACTGACGTTGTACAACGTAGATGTTGCGCCACCTTTGGGATCAGCGGCGCCGAACACCAGCGTGTTGATCCGCGAATTCAGCAATGCTCCCGCGCACATCACACATGGTTCGAGAGTGACAACGAGTGTGCAGTCGTCTAGTCGCCAGCGACCAAGAGTTTTTGCTGCATCACGTAACGCAAGAACTTCGGCATGAGCAGTTGGGTCGGCTGTTGCTTCCCGTTCGTTATGACGACTCGCAATCACTGTGCCGTCACACACCACAACCGCACCAACGGGGACGTCGCCCGATTCCAAGGCTAAGACAGCCTCGTTGAGGGCAAGCCGCATCCACTCTTTATGTAGTGCCGAATTATTGTGACCAGAGGTCATGGCGGAAGGGGTGGGATTCGAACCCACGGAAGCTTTCACTTCACACGCTTTCCAAGCGTGCCGATTCGGCCGCTCTCGCACCCTTCCAAAGTGCTGTTACGCAGAAGAGGCAGGCTACCTCGTTGGTATGGTGAAAGTCTCTCCGGTTACTGATCGTGAGCGGTGAGGTGCCGGTCGGGTCCTGTGCGACGATCGCCCGTGAAACAGGTCAGGGTCGGAAGACAGCAGCCTTCAGCGGTCACGATTGTGTGCCGCAGATCGCCTGGCCGTCACCTCACTGTTCATGATGAAAACTATGCATCACTGATTGACACGTGAAGCGATCTCATCGGCGCGATCAACAAGTCGTGCGTTGCCTACGTCTTTTGCAATGGATGCGAGTGCCGATGTTGGACCCTGCCACTTCCACTCTTCCACGGAACCAATACGTACATCGTCTGATACATCAGTAATCAAAGTTGCCAACTTTTTAAACAACAACGCATCGTCGTAGTTGTCGGCCAGTGTTGACGCCAATTTGGCAGCACCACGAACCGTGACCGAATCGTTTGCCCATGCAGATGCATCGAGTGGAATGTCCTCAATGTGTTTATACACCGACAACACAGCTGATGCAGACTTTGCGCCCCAACCTTGTAATCCGGGGAAACCGTCGGCCGAGTCACCTACTAAACCAAGCCAATCAGCAATGCTCGCTGGAGACACCGAATACTTTTCGCGCACCGCATCTTCATTGATGATCAATTCATTACGGCGATCAAACTGCACCACTCGATTTCCACGAACACATTGTCCGAGATCTTTATCTGGCGTGAGTATTTGTACTTGCTGCACATCATTGTGTTGATCTGCAAGAGCAGCTCCGGCTGCAAGTGCATCATCGGCCTCGTACTTCACCATCGGCCACACAGCAACACCAAGTGCCACAAGTGCTTCTTCTAAAAACGGAAGTTGCTCAAACAACACTGGCTCCATGCCAGTGGAGTCTTTGTATCCGTCCCACAAGTCATTGCGGAAACTCTCAATGACTTTGTCGATTGATACCGCAACATGCGTGGCACCATTTGCGAGTAACTGCAATGTGGAATTCAATACGCCGCCTGTTGCAGCCATTGGAGATGGCGTGCTGTGTCGTGCAACTTGACCAAAGTGCTGTCGATACAACTCATACGTACCGTCAATGAGATGAACAATCATGAATGGCCTTCCGGAGTGATCTTATGGATCCTTACACCGTGTTGGGGGTTCCACGAGTCAACGTGCAGTTCCTCACCATTGACGCGTAAGACCCGCACCGAACAAATCTTCAATAGAAACACTTTTCCATCATGCGCGCCAACCTCATTACTGAGCAGTGCGCGTGCTGTTGTATCTCCCGCGAGTTCCGCAATCGCGTCAAGTTGCACATCGGGTCGCTGCAGGTGTTCATCAAGTGGTGCCGAATGGATCGAACATCGTGACTCACGCATGAGATCACTCACGCGATAGGCGCGGAGCATTGCGCCAATCCACATGTGGTCATTGGTGAACTGCACATTTGTGCCACCTACTCGAGGAGATCCGTCCGGTTTGATTGTTGCAATCACGTGGTGTGGATGGGAACGAAATACATCCAACACCACTTTGCCAATGTCAGGAACATCACGCAGAAATTCACTCCACGTGATGGACACAGCATGGTTAGACACGAGTGATCAGCCGACTTGTGTGAAGCCTCCGTCAACAACCATCACATGGCCAGTGACGTATTTGCTGCGCACCAGCGCTAACACGGCTTCAGCACAATCTTCTGCTGTCGCAGAACGATGAAGTGGAGCAATCTGCTTGATTGCTTCATGTTGTGCATCCCAGTCTTTTGTCCACGGTGTAGCAACAAGCCCGGGTGCCACTGCATTGAAACGCACGGGGCCATGGCTCTTTGCCAAAAGATGTGTCATCTGATTGAGAGCGGCCTTTGTCATCGAATACGCAATTGATGATCCAACGGGTCGAACTCCAGCAATGGATGTCACGTTAACCACATGACCATCGTCTGATTTACGCAAATATGGAAGTGCAGCCTTCGTGAGCCACCATGTGCCATACACATTCACATTGAATGTCTTCATAAAGATCTCATCAGTCAACGCATCAAGGTCTGTATGAGGAATGACAGTTGTCCAACCGGCGTTATTTACCAACAAGTCGAGTTGTCCAAACTTTGCGATGGTCTCATCGAGAAGTTTTTGACCTTGCGCTTTGTCAGCGATGTCTGCCTGCACATAGATCGATTCACCTGGCAACGACTCGGCAACCTTTTTCCCCGCTTCCACAGAGGATGCGGAGTTCACTACCACCTTTGCGCCAAGCTCCGACAAGCGATGTGCAGTTGCTTCACCGATACCACTTGATGATCCCGTCACAATTGCAACTTTTCCAGTTAGTTCGCTCATGAGTACTCCCCCTTGTCATGTGGCGCATCATGCGATGTGAAATCAAATGTCGCCGCGTAGAGGCTCCATGGTAGGCGTCAATGCGTGGCGACCCACAAGGGATCGGCGCTCATCATCGCTATCAGCGCACCCGCAACGAGAAAGGGCCCAAAAGCAAACACTGATTGTGAACGAAAGCCCGCGCGCACGATCGTAATGAGCGCAAAGACCCCTGCACACACCAGCGAATACACCATCGCATCAATCACCGCTCCTGCGCCAAACCACCCCAACATGGTTGCAAGAACGCTTGCCAAAATAACATCACCGCCGCCGAGGTCTCCACGAGAACACCATTCGATACATCGAAATACCAACCATGCAGTTGCGCCACTACTCAACATGATCACCACAACATCACCGCGCGAGTGCGAAATTACATCAACGACGAGAAACACACATGATGCTGCTCCGATGACAAGAGAATCACTCCACGGCAACAAATGAGTGTCAATGTCGATGAGTGACAAATACGCAAGTCCGGCGACCGCAATCAGTAGACCAACCAACGCAAGCGATAATGAAACGTTGTGTGCAACAACAACACTCGTTACAACGACAATAAAAATTGTGATGACCAATGAAAAAATAGACCGCGACAGATCGCGATGGGCAAATGTTTCACCAGTTGCACGCAACACATCAATACGTCGACGTGCAGCGATGGCTGCAACTACACCTAAGATGCCTGCGACTGCAGCGGTTGCAATAAGGACGAGAGACGACATCCGTGGGTTGTACCCACTTTGTGTCGCAATGTGTAGTCGGGCTACTCCTGAACGAGCTCGATCAAGGTTCCGTAGCTGCCCTTCGGGTGAATGAAGGCAACGGTGGTGCCACGGCTTCCAGGCCGTGGAGCCTTATCGATGGGAGTTGCCCCGGCATCAATCATCGACTGAAGAACCTTTGCGCAATCATCGACGCGATACCCAATGTGGTGCAATCCTTCGCCACGCTTTTCGATGGCTTTTGCAACGGGTGAATCATCGCGAGTTGGTGTGAGCAACTGAATGTAGCTCTCAGCAACTTTCAACAGTGCTTCTTCTACTCCGTCGCTTTCCACGATCTCGCGGTGCTCCACTTCAGCACCAAATGCGCGCTGGTAATAATCAATAGCGGCTTCGAGATCTTTCACTGCGATCGCTACGTGGTCAATTTCGGTGAGCAACATGTGGGTCCTCCAGTGTCAGTTGTATTCAACTGTTGTCTGATTGTTTATCTGTAAATGGGCTGTTCTGCCACCTGATATCAGGAACGACGGAACAAATTGAGGTTCTTTTCGCCAACTTTGGCACGCAACTCGTGGTCATCGATTCCCAGACCAGCCTCGGGAGCAAGACAGGTAACGCCTAACTTGCCCTCGTGCATGTTGTGATGCACTTGATATGCAGCCTCACCCACTTGATCAAGATTAAACACCTGTGACATCACAGGATGAATCATGCCCTTGCAAATAAGACGGTTTGCGTCCCATGCCTCTTTGTAATTTGCAAAGTGGCTACCAACAAGACGCTTCAAACGCATCCAGAAATACCGGTTGTCGAATTCCATCATGAAACCGCTTGTTGCTGCGCATGTCACCACGGTGCCACCTTTTTTCACAACATACATTGACGCGCCAAATGTGGAGCGACCTGGGTGTTCAAACACGATGTCTGGATCTTCACCAACGAGTCCACGAATGTCACCACCAAGACGGCGCCATTCTGATTCGTTATGAGTGTTGTCGTCATTCCAGAACTTGTAGTTCGCTGCGCGTCGATCAATGATCGCTTCACATCCCATGTCACGAAGAATTTGTGCTTTGTCATCTGAACTGACGACGCCCACAGGAATGCCACCACCGTTTAATACATACTGTGTTGCATACGCACCGATACCACCGGTTGCTCCCCAAATAAGAACAACATCACCTTGTTTCATTGCTGCACCATTTGGACTTACCAACATGCGATAACTCGTGCTGTTGCACAATGCGTTGACCGCTGCTTCTTCCCACGTGAGATGTGCTGGCTTTGGCATCAACTGGTTTACTTTCACGATCGCAAGATCAGCAAGACCACCAAAGTTTGTTTCATATCCCCAGATGCGCTGGTTCGAACCCATCATCGAGTCATCGTGTGACGTTGGATCTTGGTCGTCAACGTGATTGCAATGAACAGTGATCTTGTCGCCGGGCTTCCACGTGCGCACTGCGCTTCCGACTTTTAACACCACACCAGATGCGTCGCTGCCCATTACTTGGTAATCACGATCGTGACGCTTTGCCCATTCACTCTCGCGACCAAGACGAGCCATCGGACCAAAAGTGCTCACTGGTTCAAAGATGCTGCTCCACACCGTGTTGAAGTTGATTGACGACGCCATCACCGCGATGGCGACTTCATCGGGCGCAATTTCGGGGGTGGGAACATTGCCCACATGGATGCTTTTGCGGGGGTCCTTGTCGTTGTTCGCCATGCCTTTGAACATGTCTTGTTCAGATTTGAGGACGTGTGCACCTCGATATTCATTGGGAAGCGGGATAGACGCCAACTGTTCTCCAGAGGCGCCATTCATGATGGCATCGAGCACTTTTTCCATTCATATGACGATAGCGATACCCCGGCAATTAGCCCCTAGTCTTGGTACCTACCCTCGCAGAGGGAATGCATCGAGGAGGCAGACATGGCCGGTTCATACATCGTCGCAGGAGCCCGTACACCCATCGGCAAGATGAGTGGAGCGCTTTCATCTTTTAGCGCAGCCCAACTTGGTGGCTTTGCAATTAAGGAAGCGCTCTTGCGCGCCGGCGTGAAGCCAGAAGAAGTTGATCACGTGATCATGGGTCAGGTGTTGATGGCAGGCCAGGGTCAAGTGCCCTCACGTCAAGCAGCGGTACACGCTGGCATCCCAATGAACGTTCCCGCGGTGAACATCAACAAAGTCTGCTTGTCGGGTCTTAATGCCATTTACTTGGCTGATCAAATGATTCAATCAGGCGATGCAGACATCGTTGTTGCAGGTGGCATGGAAAGCATGACCAATGCTCCCTACATCGCAGCCGGTGCTCGCGGAGGTTTCCGTTATGGACACACCGAACTTGCTGACGCGATCATTAAAGATGGTTTGTTTTGCGCTTTCGATGCGTGTCTCATGGGGCTTGGTACCGAGCGTTACACCGACGGTGGAATCACCCGTGATCAACAAGATGATCTTGCAATGAAGAGCAACCAGCGTGCAGCCGCTGCAATTCAGTCTGGCAAACTCGCAGAAGAGATCGTGAACATTGAAATTCCACAACGCAAGGGTGACCCCGTGGTGGTAAAAAATGACGAAGGTGTACGTGCAGACACCACCATGGACACGCTCGCAACACTAAAGCCCGCATTCGACAAGAACGGCACCATCACTGCTGCTAACGCAAGTCAAATCAGCGACGGTGGATCAGCAGTGATCCTCATGTCAAAGAAAGCTGCAGAAGCACGCGGGGTAAAGCCCCTTGGTGAAGTGTTGTCATACGGCATGGTGTCGGGACCAGACAATGCATCGCTGTTGCATCAACCAAGCAACGCAATCACTAAGGCTCTCGACAAGATCGGCAAGAAAGTGTCCGACATCGATTTGTTTGAAATCAACGAAGCGTTCGCAGCCGTTGGTGTCGCATCAATGAAGCACCTCGGCATCCCCGACGACATCGTGAACGTCAACGGTGGCGCAATTGCTCTTGGTCACCCCATTGGTATGAGCGGTAACCGTCTTGCACTCACAATCCTCCACGAACTTCGTCGTCGCGGTGGTGGTGTTGGCGCAGCATCACTCTGTGGTGGTGGCGGACAGGGCGATGCGATCATCGTTCGCGCGCTCTAGTCACTCTCACATCTCCTCACATTTCGTGATGTAGCACTACTGTCAGTTAGTGCATGTCGCGCATCGTTGAACGATCCCTCTTTCTTCTTCGTTGGCTTGCACTCGCATGTCTTGTGGGAGTTATCGCGGGTATTGGTTCTGCAGCGTTTATTGGTGGGCTGAATTGGGCAACCACCACTCGCTCAAACAACTTATGGATGATTTGGCTGTTGCCAGTGGCCGGTCTTATGGTCGGCGGGTCGTATCACTACTTCGGTAAAGGATTGGAACGTGGCAGCAATCTGGTGATTGACCAGATACACGACACCTCACGTTGGCTCACTCCGCGCATGTCAGCGCTTGTCTATGTCAACAGCGTGATCACACATGTCTTTGGTGGTTCTGCCGGACGTGAAGGTGGTGCCATTCAAATTGCCGTCGGACTTACCGACCCCATCAGCAAAAGATTGCGCTTCTCACCACAAGATCGCTCGATGATGTTGGTAACAGCAATCGCTGGGGCATTTGGTGGCGCATTTGGAGTTCCGTTTGCAGGCACGATTTTTGCACTTGAAGTTCAACGAGTAGGGCGCGTGAAATACGAAGCTCTTATTCCAGCATTCACCGCAGCTCTTGTCAGCGATGCCGTGGTGCGTGGACTCGATGTGAAGCACACCAAATATCCGGTGATTGCATCATTCGACTGGGACTTTGAAACTGCATGGAAACTCGCGGTGCTGGGCGTGGCAGCAGGAATCGTGGCGTATGTGTTTGTTCGCGGAACACATCTCGTGCAACGTGTTACCTCCCGCACTGTCAAGTGGTACCCGCTACGTCCCGCAGTTGGTGGAGTGATTGTTGCCTCAATGGTGTTGTTGTTTGGTTGGCGTGACTATCAAGGTTTGTCCACACCACTTGCGCTCGATGCATTCGCAGGTGATGATGCGCGCAGTTGGATACCAAAACTAATTCTCACTGCAGTAACGATTGGTTGTGGTTTTATTGGTGGAGAAGTTGTCCCATTATTTGTGATTGGGGCGCTCCTTGGAAGCAACATGAGTGATCTACTGGGCGTTGATCCAGCATTATTTGCGGTGATGGGATCAGTTGCCGTTCTAGGAGCTGCGGCAAATGTGCCGCTTGCATGCATCGTTCTCGGTATCGAATTATTTGGTGGTGCAAACGCATTGATGTTTGCAACGGTGTGCATTGTTGCGTATGCGGTGAGTGGACATCGCAGTGTGTACAGCGCACAAATTGTAGATGCGCCGAAGTGGCGGCCGATCAGGAATCGATGACGTGACGATTACCAAGTGCACGTCCCAGTGTCACTTCGTCTGCAAACTCCAAATCACCACCAACGGGTAATCCACTGGCCAAGCGTGTGACCGTAATTCCTAACGGACTTAATGCGCGTGATAAATACATCGCCGTGACGTCACCTTCAGTGTTGTTGTTGGTGCACACAATGATTTCGGTGATGCCTTCGGGCTTGATACGTGCAATTAACTCGCGCATTTTCAATTGATCGGGACCGATCCCTTGCAACGGATCGATAAGTCCAAGCAACACGTGATAACGACCACGAAACTCGCCCGTCTTCTCGATTGCGACGATGTCGCGTGATTCTTCAACTACACAGACAATGGAACCATCTCGTCGGTCATCACGACAGATTCCGCACAATTCTTCATCGGAAAGATTGAAACAACGATCACAAAAACGCACACGAATACGGGCGTTGACAAGAGCCTGTGATAAGCGCTCTACATCATCCATCGGAGATTTGATGAGATGCATTGCCAAGCGTTGTGCGCTGCGTGGTCCGATACCGGGCAATCGACCTAATTCGTCGATGAGTGCTTGTACTGGCGGCGTGTATGGAGAAGCCACTACTGCAAATCCTGCACAGTGCCACCAGGGAAGGCTTTATACAGCTCGTCCATGGAATCGACTTTGGGGGCCTCTACGGAATCTTCAATCTCACTTAAGTCGACATCATCGACGGAATCGTCGGCAACTTGAGGAACAACTGCGGGGCGTTCGATACCTCGCGATGCGGTTGGATCCTGCGTGAATGTCAATGAATATTTAGAGCCACACACTTTTTGTATTGCTGTTTGCAACTTGGTGGTGTGTTCTTCCACTTTTGACATTGGAGTATTGCTTGGCACCGACACCGTGACGGTGTTGCCCTCTACCGACACCACTGATGATGGTTTGAAAATCGCTTTAGGAAAACCTGTGAGTGAGTCGATAATTTGCGGCCACAGTTGTGCGGGATCACCCGCTGTTGCGGTAGGTGATGGAGACGAGTGCGCGGGAGGAACGGGTGTTGGCGCAGTGACATCGGCATTTTGTGATGTCACCGATGTTGGCGCAGTGGCATCAGTGGATTTTTTTGTTTGTGATGTGGGCGGAGTGGCGCGACCACCGACGCGAGCTTTCCCAGTGGAGGGATCGCGTGGCGCGGGAGGCAAGGACGCAGCAACACCCTTTTCTTTCAAGGTTTTTACAGCTTCTTCCAACTGTTGAATTCGTGCAACAAGATTGTCGAACGAGTCATCGAACTCTGGTGATGACAGTTTCACCATTGCCACTTCAAGAAGTAGTCGTGGATCAGGCGCATTTCGCATGTCGATGAGAGTTGTACCGAGAACTTCCATCACGCGCACGATTGTTTGCGCACCAAGGTCGCGTGCCAGCGATGCGATTCTTTCGGTGCGTTGCGGAGGTAGTTGCACTAACTCTGGTGCCATCAATGATAAGAACGCGTCGCGCATGGCACGCACGATGTCTTCAGTCAGTGCACGAGCTTCTCTGCCTTGGTGCATAGCAGTTGCAATAGCAGCAAGTGCACGCGCTTGGTCTTTTGCACTTAGTGCAGTAAATACTTCGTCAATCGATGCAGGTGTATCGAAATCTCCACCACCGGCCGCAATAATTTCCAATGCAGACAACGTGTCACGCGCACTTCCACCACCTTGTTGCAGCACTTGTTCAATTGCTTCATCGGAAATATCAAGTTGTGCCTGATCAATCACCCATCGCAGATACTTTTCCAACTCGTCAAGTGGTATGAGATGGAATTGAAAATGCTGCACACGACTGCGAATTGTTTCACTGACTTTTTGTGGGTCGGTTGTAGCGAGAACAAACACCACTTGATCGGGTGGTTCTTCCAAAGTTTTTAATAACGCCGCTTCAGCGCCTCGCGACAGCATGTGTACTTCGTCGAGAATAAAAACACGATGACGACCAGGGGTAGCAAGTGCTGCAGATTCAATGAGATCGCGAATCTCCTGTACACCGTTGTTGCTTGCAGCATCAAGCTCGAGCACATCAAAACTTGCACCAGATTCCACTGCCTTGCACGAGGCGCATTCACAACATGGCTCACCATCAACGGGTGATTCACAGTTGAGCACCTTGGCCAAAATGCGCGCTGTCGATGTTTTCCCTGTGCCTCGCGGGCCGGAGAACAAATAGGCCTGACCCTCGCGATGATGAATCACAGAATTGCGCAAAGCCTTAACCACGTGGTCTTGTCCGTACAGTTCCGAGAATTTCCGCGGACGAAAACGCCGATATAGGGACTGTGTTGCCATCGCTTCGACCCTAGCAATGCGGTGTCAATGAAAAGAGATGAGGGGTGAGAGGAACCGCCATTGACTACCGTTTTCACAGCGCATGAAACGTCTGGTCTTTTTTTTCGCCGTTCTTGCAGCGGTTCTCTTCTCTGGTGGCTCTCTTGATGCCGCCGGTCAGAACACGGTTCAGTCGTCGAAGCCTGCACCCGGTGAGACGGTTACCATCGCCCCCACTCAACTACAGCTTGTGTTCGCAAGCCCTGTCGGTGGACCCGAGGCGGTCGCGAACATGGGGTTATCGCTGTCGTGTGAGGGAAATCTCACCGGTCTTGGCACACCCGTCGTTGGTGACGACGGTGTCACCGTGTCGGCTCCACTGACACAGATTCCCGCAAACGGAACATGCACGGTGTCGTGGGAATTACCCGATGGAAGTTCGGGATCATTCAGTTTTATTTCGACGGTGAACGCTCCCACCACCACGATGCCCCAAACCGACAACACCACAGAGCCAACCATCCCGGGTACAAACGAACCGACTGCTTTGTCTGGTCCCCCAGAGCGCCTTGGTGGTCCAATCGGACTGGCACGGCTCGCGAGTTTTATTTTGATGGGTGCACTCGTTGGCGGTTTGTTCTTCTTGCAACGCCGATGGCCAGAAGGTGGCGAATACGCGATCACCGAAAAATACTTTCGCATCGTTGGCATTCTCGCTGTCGTCTCCATGTATGTACTGGTATCGCTCATGGCGGCAAGTGAAGGAGAAATCTCCGCAGGTTCAGGCTTTAGTCCCACTAACTGGTCGCCATTATTTGACTCAGCTGAAGGCGCAGCACTCTTTGCACGTTTCGCTTTGACGTTGGTTGTGATGTGGTTTGCGTGGGTTCCTATCCGCGTCATCGACCCAAACTCAGAAGCAATTGCTTACGCGACTCTTTTTGCCACTGCATGCACATACGGTTTTGATCGCACTGGCGGACGTTATGCATCGCTTGGTGTTGTTCTCGGAATTATTCACATGGCGCTCACGTTGTACTGGGTCGGTTCCATCGGAGTGATGTGGCGAATTATTTTGCGTGGGCCTGGTGATCGTGATTTGCTTGAAGCACTGCGCGGATGGTCACGACATGCAACATGGGTCGGTATCGGTTTAGTAATAAGCGGCGCAGTGCAAGCGTGGCGCATCGATGGTTGGAGTTACCTCAACAGTGGTCACGGACGAGTGGTGTTATTCAAAACGTTCGTCGTCGTCGTGTTGTTGTTCCTTGATGCTGTGATTCGTCAGTTCATTGTGCACAAGTTGCGTCGTGCTCGCATGTTGAATCAGCGTGCCGTGTACAAATTGCAACGTCCATTTGCTGTAAGTGCCGGATTGAGTGTCTTTGTTCTCGCATTGTCGTCATGGATGATGTCAATGCGCCCACCAAACATTTTGCCGAAAGACACCGGGCCAACGGTTCAGTACGCAATTGTTCGCGACATGTCTGGCGCGGATGATTTCCGCGTTCGAGTATCAATTGATCCGGGCAACGTTGGCGTGAACCAAGTACTCATTGAATTGTTCGGACCACAGCGCATTCAGCAATTCACCATCGACTTCGTACCGTCAAACCCGGCCTTCTCTGGCTACTCGCTCACGATCCCGATCACGCGACCTGGTGGCGCATACGTGGCACCAGAAGCCGGCCTCACGTTGCGCGCACCCGGTGAATGGACCATGACCGTGCGTGGAACAACCACAACCGGTGAACTTGAACCACTCACCTCCACGTTCATCATCGCCGATGGGACAACAGTCACGACCCTGCCAACCGGCGCCACAACGGTGCCGCCGGCCCCCACTGACACAGGCCAAAATCCCGCATCGGGCGATGTCTCAACGACAACCTCTGCACCACCAGGCTGAGCAGAGATAGGTCGCATCGGGTCGTTTCGCACTAGCGTTTCACCCGTGACTGATACCGCCGGCGCGTCCATGCAAGACAAAATCGAAGATCTTCGCCAACGTCGGGAGCAAGCCCTCAATGCAGGAAGCCCCCGCGCAATTGAGCGTCAACACGAAAAGGGCAAGATGCTCGCTCGTGAGCGCATCGATTACCTCCTTGACCCTGACTCATTCCACGAACTTGACCTTCTCGCTCGTCACCGCGCGCACGCAGCCGGTCTTGAAGAGCGTCCTTACACAGACGGTGTGCTCACCGGTTGGGGAACAATCGATGGACGCAAGATATTCGTGTTCAGCCAAGACTTCACCGTGTTCGGTGGTGCACTTGGCGAGGTGTTTGCCGAAAAGATCCACAAGTTGATGGACCTGGCACTCAAGGTTGGTGCGCCCGTTATCGGACTAAACGACGGAGCGGGTGCACGTATTCAAGAAGGTGTGGTGTCACTTGCGTCCTACGGTGGCATCTTCTATCGCAACGTGTTGTCATCGGGTGTTATCCCACAGATCTCTGTGATCCTTGGACCATGTGCTGGTGGTGCCGTGTATTCACCAGCAATGACCGACTTCATTTTCATGGTGCGCGAATCGAGCCACATGTTCATCACGGGTCCCGACGTTGTAAAGACAGTGACCGGTGAAGACGTCACACTGGAAGAACTCGGTGGTGCAATGAGCCACGCATCAAAGAGCGGCGTTGCAACGTTTGTATCAAATGATGAAAAGGCCTGTCTCGACGACGTGCGTTTCTTGATGTCGTTCTTGCCACAGAACAACTTGGAAGAAGCGCCGGCAGTTGAGCCAAGTGATGACCCAAATCGTTCATGCCCAGCATTGCGTGACATTCTTCCCGCGTCACCGAACCAGCCATACGACATGAAGAAAGTGATTGCCGAAGTTGTTGATGACGGCGAGTTCTTTGAGTACTTCCCGCATTGGGCAAAAAGCATTGTGTGCGGATTCTCGCGCCTTGATGGAATTCCAGTGGGCGTAGTTGGTAACCAACCAATGGCGTTCGCTGGCGTTCTCGACATTGAGAGCAGCGAGAAAGCAGCGCGATTTGTGCGCACATGCGACGCGTTTAACATTCCGCTCATCACATTTGTTGACGTACCTGGTTTCTTGCCTGGCGTGAATCAAGAACACGAAGGCATCATTCGCCACGGTGCGAAGTTGTTGTACGCATTCTGCGAAGCAACGGTGCCACGTATCCAAATCATCACTCGCAAAGCATATGGCGGGGCATACGTGGTGATGAACTCAAAGTCCATTGGTGCCGACCTCGCGTACGCATGGCCCACCGCTGAACTTGCAGTGATGGGACCACAAGGTGCTGTCGAAATTGTGTATCGACGCGAACTTCAGCAATCTGCTGATCCTGTAGCGCGACGCGCCGAACTGGTCGCCGAGTACACCGAGAAATACGCCAACCCGTACGCCGCAGCCGAACGCGGATATGTTGATGATGTCATTGACCCTGCAGACACTCGTGCAAAGACAATTGCTGGTCTTCGTATGCTTCTCACCAAGCGCGAAGAATTGCCACGCCGCAAACACGGCAACATGCCTCTCTAAAGACATCGGGAAATAGCAATGACTAACGACATGACCGGATCAGGATTCGCATCACCAAACATTCAAAACGAGCCCAAGGCCACGTTTGGTATTCGCTTGATCGCGCACATCTTTGACGCTGTCATGGTGATGTTGGTGAGTTTTCCATTTGCCATCATCAGCGCCGTTGTCGAAGAAAACGGCAGTGGCGAAGCGGCCGACTTGGTGACACTGATCGGCATTGCCGTATGTCTTGGCGTGTACAGCTGGTGGATTGGTAACCAAGGTGGCTCTCCTCTTCGCCGCACGATTGGTGTTCTCGTGTTAGATGAGAAAACAGGTGCGTTCATTGGCACCAAACGCGGTGTCAAATGGGTGTTAATGAGCCAAGTATCTGGACTTGTGTTATTCCTCGGATACTTCGCAATGTTGTGGCATCCCAACAAACAGACATGGCACGACCGTGTCGCAAATGCAGTGGTAGTGAAGCGATGAGCGCACCAGAAATTTTTGTAGCGTCCATCCATCCGACGCCAACCGAAGAAGAGGCAGTTGCTATTGCTGCTGCAATCGAATTTGGATGGCCACGCGCTCTTATCGCAGCGCCTACGAACACGCGACCCAGTACATCGTGGCGTTTTAGCGGTAGATGGTGGGCATCGCACGGCACATTGCGTCGTGCGCGACCTGGCGTATGAGTAACTCGCGCGGACCACTCCATGGTCTGCGTGTCCTTGATCTTTCTACGGTTATCGCCGGTCCTAACTGCGCGCGCTATCTCGCAGACTTTGGTGCAGAAGTCATCAAAGTAGAACAACCCGATACTGGCGACAGTCTGCGCGGTATGGGATGGGAAGACCCGCGAGATCACACCGGCTTGTGGTGGAAAATTGTGGGACGTAATAAACGCACGATTGCGCTCAACCTCAAAGATGAGTTGGACAAGGAAGTGTTTTTGCGTCTCGCTGATGATGCGCACGTACTAGTGGAAAATTTCCGACCGGGAACATTAGAACGACTCGGGCTTGGTCCCGACGTGTTGATGCAACGCAACAACAAGATCGTCATCACGCGCATCACTGGTTTTGGACAAACCGGACCATACGCATCTCGTCCAGGTTTTGCATCTATTGCTGAAGCGATGTCTGGATACGCATCAATCACCGGAACACCTGGCGGAGAACCAATGCTTCCCGCGTTTGCAATGACTGATGAAGTCACCGGACTTTCAGCTGCTTTTGCAACAATGGTCGCGTTGCACTCAGGTAGATCACAAGTAGTTGATGTCTCGCTTCTTGAAACCGTGTTTCAAATTCTGGGACCACTCATGTCGGTATGGAAAGTGCGCGGTGAATTACAAGAACGTATGGGGTCATCTCTTCCCTTCACGGTTCCCCGCGGTGTCTTTCAATGTGGTGACGGTGAATGGATCGCCGTGTCTGCGTCAAGTGATTCAGTTGCATTACGCGTGGTAAAACTTCTCGGCTTTGAAGGCGACGAACGTTTCTCGACCTTTGCTCACCGTATAAAAAATCGCGACGTGTTAGAAACTGCTATGGCGACGTGGTGTAAGCAACGCACACGCCCTGAGGCATTACAGGCATTTGAAGATGCCGAGGCTGCTGCTGGTCCCGTTTTGTCGATGCAAGACATTGCAGTTGACCCGCATTATGCAGCACGAGACGCAATCATTGAACTCGATGGCACACCGATGCAAGGCCTTATTGCAAAGCTGTCAGAGACTCCTGGCGTTTTGAACTGGGGTGGAAAGCCCATGGACGCCGACGGTAACGAGATACGTAAAAACGGCTGGCAAACGCGCGATTAATGCGCATCCATAACAGGTGGTGGCCACGCTGATGCATTCACAGGTTGTGGCAATGAACGTAAGAACTCCGAACGCGTCGGATGAATTCCACAATTCACAAAGAAATTGAACAGTGTTGTTATTGCAACGGCATCTTCCAATGCTCGATGTTCAACCTTTGGTTGAACACTCAAGGCTGCCATGCAGTCTGATAAACGACGCGATGACAGACCGGGAAGAAAATAGTGACTTTCCTGCACCGTACACACAGTGTGCAGCGCCGGTAGTTGCCGGCCAAGGCGCGCGAACTCACTCTCCAAAAATGACACGTCAAACGAAATGTTGTGTCCAACGAGCACCTGTCCGTCAAGTCGTGTCACGATGTCGTCGACGATGGCAGAAAATGTTGGTGCATTCGCGACATCGGTATCGGTGATGTTGTGAATCTCCGAATTAGGAATTGGCATTTCGGGATTGACAAATGTTGACCAGTAACCAAGAGGATTTGCAAAATTATCGGTGCGAATCAATGCAATTTCAATTATGCGATTGTCGTGGGCATCAAGTCCTGTTGTCTCCACATCAACAATCACAAAACCATGTGATGCGTCAGTCGGCCACTCTTCTTGTACCTCAAGAAGGTACTGGTGTGGAGGCTTACGCCGACGAAATAACCCCATCACACTGTCACGTGCTGATTAAACCAATCGGACACGACACACCGGTGCCACCGATACCGCAGTATCCATTTGGATTCTTCGCCAAATACTGTTGGTGATATTCCTCGGCGTAATAAAACACATCGAGCGGCGCAATCTCAGTAGTGATGGCTTTGTAGTGAGCTTCGGTTAACACGGGTTGATATGCATCGCGGGTGCTGACCGCCAAATCTTTTTGCTGATCGTTCACGTAATAGATCGTGCTGCGATACTGCGTGCCCACATCTGCACCTTGACGATTGCCCTGCGTGGGGTCGTGATTTTCCCAAAAGATCTTCAACAACTGCTCAAAGGAAATGATCGCTGGATCAAATACCACCAGCACAACTTCTGCATGATTCGTACGACCCGAACACACCTCGCGATAGGTCGGATGGACAATTTCGCCACCTGCGTATCCAACAGCAGTGGAATACACACCGTCTGCCTCCCAGAACTTGCGTTCTGCTCCCCAAAAACATCCCATACCAAACACGGCTGTTTGCATACCTTGTGGCCATGGCCCCACAAGGGGATGACCATTCACGTAATGAGCTTCAGGAACGGAAATTGGCTCTCGCATACTTCTTAATCTAGACCCCGATGTGAGGTCTGCGTTACAGGAAAAAAGACGCCGTGATGGTTTGGTGATCACCAGACTTAAATCTTCTTAGAAGCAGCACCTATTTCTCGCACGCTGTGCCATCTTTGTCACGATCCATCTTGATATTGGCCTTATAAATCTTTGCAGAGATGGCGGGTTTGTTCTTTTGTTTAGCTGCTGCCTTCTGAGAAGTTGCGACGCCGTAGGGATACTTCTTGTTCAAATCACTGCAGTTCTTATATGACTTCGCATCAGCGGAAACAGAAAACATCAGGACACCTAGAACGAGCCCGATTGACACCATTTTTTTCATAATCGGAGCCTATAAGAGACCCCTGAGGGGATTAGCTAAGTGCAGGATCCGCTAGTCCCAACTTGCAATGAACAAGGCCATGGCCAAATCTGCATTGACAAGACATTTCGGAAATACCAGTCATCCCGTAACCTTGAGAGCGATGTCAACGATCCCCGACGTGCTCCCTACATCAAACGAACCGTGTTGGTGCGGTAGCGGACGCAAATACAAGCGGTGCTGCAAAGGAACAGAGGGTCGTATTCGTCCAGGCGTTGTGAGCCCTATGCGGACAGTACCTTCGCATATCGCGCGTCCTCCATACGCCGACACAGGCGTTGTTCCTCATTCAAATGAAGGTCGTGTGAAAACACCCGAGGTGATTGAGCGCATGCGACATGCAGGAGCTGTTGCTAAAGAGATTTTGCGTCTTGCTGGCGAAGCAGTGAAGCCAGGTGTCACCACCGATGAAATTGACATTTATGTGCACGACTTGTGTATTGAACGCAATGCATATCCAAGTCCACTCAACTACCACGGTTACCCAAAGAGTGTCTGCGCGAGTGTGAACGAAGTGATTTGTCATGGCATTCCTGATTCACGTGTGTTGCAAGATGGCGACGTTTGCAACTTAGATGTCACTGTGTTTATAGACGGAGTTCATGGCGATACGAACGCGACATTCTCTGTTGGCACTATCTCTGAAGAAGATGCAGCTCTTATTCGCATCACTGAAGAATGCATGTGGCACGGTATTGAAGTGGTCAAACCAGGTGTTGCAATCAATGAAATTGGTCGAGCTATTGAAACACATGCGAAGCAACACAAATACGGTGTTGTGCGTGCGTTCATCGGACACGGTATTGGCGAAAACTTTCATACCGACATTCAGGTTCTTCACTATTACGACCCACGTAACAACATGATCTTGCATGAGGGAATGACCTTCACCATCGAACCAATGATCACGCTCGGTTCATGGCAGCACAAGATGTGGGACGACGACTGGACAGCAGTAACTGCAGACGGCAAACGCACCGCGCAATTTGAACACACGTTGGTTGTAACAGCTGATGGATGTGAAGTGCTTACTGGCGGAGATGGCGCTGCATCGCCACGAGCCCCCTGGCTTCGTTAAATCTCTGTATTTCCCTCTAGCGTGAACGTAATGAACGACTTGCAAGGCGACGACCGATATCTGTCGTTCACTCGTGATGAATGGGCGGTGTTGCGCGCTGCTACTCCACTCACAATCCGTGAAAAAGATCTGGAACAGTTGCGCGGTATCAACGAAAAAATTGACCTCGACGAAGTAACTGCTGTACATCTTCCACTCACACGTCTTCTTAATTTGTACGTGAGCGCCACACAAAACCTGCACAAAGTGTCAGCAACTTTTCTTGGGGCGATGTCGCCGAAAGTTCCCTATGTCATCGGAATCGCAGGCAGTGTTGCTGTCGGAAAAAGCACGTTTGCTCGTATTTTGCAGGCACTTCTTGCACGTTGGCCAGAACACCCCAAAGTTGACCTTGTCACTACCGATGGTTTCTTGTTTCCGAACCAAGTTCTCGAAGACCGCGGAATCATGAACCGCAAGGGTTTCCCCGAGAGCTACGACACCAAGCGCTTGCTCCAGTTCCTACGCGACCTCAAGGCTGGGAGCCCTACCGTAGAAGCACCGGTGTATAGCCACGTTGTGTATGACATTGTTCCCGATGATCACACAGAGGTGCGCCAGCCCGACATTCTGATTCTTGAGGGTCTCAACGTGTTACAGGTAGGCGGTGAATACGACGAGTTCGTCTCTGACTATTTCGACTTCTCTATCTACGTAGATGCGGAAGAGAACGACATCCAGCAGTGGTACGTCGATCGCTTCTTAACTCTTCGCGAAACAGTGTTCAAAGACCCCGACAGCTTCTTTAAGAACTACGCCCACCTCACCCACGACGAGGCCATCCAGACTGCAGAGGGCATCTGGCAACACATCAACGGGAAAAACCTGGTGGAAAACATCGCCCCCACGCGTGATCGCGCGTCACTGATTGTAGAAAAGGGCAGCGATCACCGCGTCAACAATGTTTTCTTGCGGCGCCTGTGATGAAGGTTCGTCGATGGCTGCTGCTTGGTGCGTCGCTACTGGTCCTCAGTGCGTGTTCTGACTCCACCGCAAAAAACAGCAACTCGACATGGGAAATTGTCCCTAGTGCATCAATGCCTAACACAACACAAGATGTGCCGTACCAAGAATCATTAGAGAGCAACGTGCCAACCAATGGACAGTACTGGGGCACCATGTCCGTTCTTCATGGCTCCTCTACACCAACCGCAGTAGCAACCTTGGTGAAATTATATTCAGGTGATGCGTGTTATGAATACGCAGAAGTGACCGGACAAGCGCCCGAAGACATGTGCACTAATGACTATGGAGTCGTTGATTATCCGCGTGCCATTGTTGCTGTAGATGAAAATGCATTTGTCTCTGTGATCACAGAAGAAGGCTCTGCGTCATGGCCAACAGAATCATATGTGATCACATCATTGGACTTACAAAAATTTGTTGCTGAAGTTCCTGTCGATGGCAAACCAAATCAATACGAATACATTCCCTACCCATTTCTATTTATGGTGACTGACGGAAAAATTACACGCGCTGAACAAGTGTGGGTGCCGTAACCACACCGTATTTTTATCGGTACTTTTTTATCGGTGGAGCGCGTTCAAATAGTTGTACACGGTGATACGTGAAACACCCATTGCATCTGCAACGTCTTCGACGGCACGACGCAAAATGAAGGCGCCGTTTTGATCAAGCAAACGAATTGCACGCTGTTTGTCGTGGCGTGACAACTTGTCAAGGGGCGCACCAAGTTCTTGTTCTACTTGTTCGATCAAACGATTAAGAGCTCCGTGCAAACGGGGTAGGCGCACCGCAGCAATGATCTCGCCTTCCCATTCAAGTGCAATGTCCATCACTTGGGCATCATCGACAGACACTAAGGATGCCCCAACCGCTTTCAAGATTGGTTCAACAGCGGCGACTAACGGATGTTCGGGAATGTCGCTCACGAACCTTGCTCCACATGCACATTCACGTGTGTCGCACCGTTTGCGTATGCAGCGTCGAGCAATGCCTTCACTGCATCGCCCACGATCGTTTCCGGGCTCGCAAAAGACGAGCCAAAGGGGCCCACTTCTACTGTGAGACCCAGTGACTCAACCGCAGCGATAGCCGCTGTAACATGACGACCTGGCTCACCCTCAATAAATGGTTCAACGGTGAACTCAACGACAACGGTTGTGCTCATGGGACGATTCTTACGAACTCGCGGAGACGGGGCAAAACCAGAGCGACGCTGTCTGGCAGAAAAGGCTTTGCGGCAAGCCAAATGTCGATTTCATTGGCGCTCACCCAATGGGCTTCGGTGACTTCATTGTCGATGAATCGAAATGGCCCGTTGTCTCGGACCACATAACACGATGCCACTAACTGGACGGTGTCGTCGGCATAGGCGCCAGTCCCGATACTCATGATCTGCCCGGCGTCTACCCCTAATTCCTCACGAAGTTCACGACGAGCAGCAGCGTCATATTCCTCACCAACACCCACCACTCCACCGACGGCAACATCCCACCAACCAGGCCACACATCTTTGTGGTCGGCGCGACGGTGCACCAAAAGATCGCCATCATCATTGATGACCGCGATGAATACTGAGCGATGGCGCAGTTTCTCTGCACGCATCCGTTGGCGTGTGACGACCTCGATGACGTTGCCATCAAGGTCAACTACTTCAACCGGTTCGGAGTGTGTCTGAACGCCAACCATCGCCATGTGCCTACCATGTGGCATGGCTAAATCCTCGTCGTCTCCGAGCACTGCAGCACTGCGTGAAGAACATGGTGATCCGCGTGGCGTGATCGAGCAAGCCGAAGCGTTGTTTGATGACACGGTTGCGCTACGTCGCGACTTACATCAATGGCCAGAGTTGGGAAACGATCTTCCGCGTACACGTGAGCAAGTGTTGCACGCACTTGATGGACTGCCGCTTGACATCACACTTCATACAACAACAAGCGGATTTGCAGCTTTGCTAACAGGCGATAAACCCGGACCCACCATGTTGTTGCGCGGAGACATGGATGCATTGCCCATGCCCGAAGACACGGGTTTGGATTTCTCTTCGAAAGTGGACAACGCGATGCACGCGTGCGGGCATGACACCCACACAGCGATGTTGGTGGGTGCTGCAACAGCATTATCAGAACGTAAGAGCGATATTGCAGGTCGTGTTCTTTTCATGTTTCAATCGGGAGAAGAAGGACATGGTGGTGCCGAGTTGATGCTGGATGAAGGACTGCTCGATGTGCCGACACATAAAAGTGGTGGTGAATCACCAGTGACTGCAGCATTTGCAATGCACATCTCATCCAATCTCCCAAACGGTGCAGTAGCAATTAAGAGCGGTCCAATCATGGCATCGAGTGATCAGTTGACGATCACGGTAAAAGGACGTGGTGGCCATGGCAGTTCTCCACACTTTGCACTTGACCCCATTCCTGTTGCATGCGAGATAGTGCAAGCAATACAAACATTGGTGACACGACGTATTGACGTGTTTGATCCTGGTGTCATCACAGTGACAAGCATTCACTCAGGCACTGCATACAACGTGATCCCAGAGCACGCCACCATTCTTGGAACAATGCGCGCGATGAGTGAAAAAACTCGCACCAAGATTCACGAAGGATTGCGTCGTGTTGCAGAAGGAATTGCTTCTGCACACGAGATGGACATCGATATCGACCTGGAACACGGCTATCCGGTCACAGTGAATGACAAAGACTTCTCAGATTTTTCGGTCGCAATTGCAAACACCGTGCTTGGTGACAAGCATGTCATTGCTTTGCCTAATCCGGTCATGGGCGCAGAGGATTTCAGTTATGTGTTGCACAAATTGCCCGGTGCAATGATGTTTTTGGGTGCAACACCCCCAGGGGAAAACCCCGCCACAGCTGCTCCCAACCATTCCAACCGCGTGATGTTTGACGAAGAGGCAATGAAGACAGGCATTGCGGTCTACACCTCGGTAGCGCTACGCCATCTCGGCGTACCATTGAGCTAATGACTACCGCTCCCTTATCTGGCATTCGCGTCCTTGATCTCACCCGTGTGCTGTCGGGTCCGCACTGCACTCGCATGCTCTGTGACCTTGGTGCCGAGGTCATCAAATTGGAACCACCAGAAGGTGACCTCACGCGCTTTTCATATCCCCGCGTGGGCTCCATGGCCACCTACTTCGCCCAACAAAATGCCGGCAAAGAAGACATCTCCTTTGACCTCTCTAAGCCCGAAGCACAGGAGATCACTCGTCAGTTAGCAGATACGTGTGATGTATTAGTGGAGAACTTTCGCCCCGGCGTGATGCAAAAACTTGGACTTGATTACGAGACGTTGATGCAGCGCAACCCGCGACTTGTGATCGGAAGCATCACCGGATATGGCAGTACTGGGCCATGGGTACATCGTCGTGCGTATGCGCCACTTGTTGGTGCAGAAACCGGTTTTACGCTGATGCAGTCACAGTCGCACAATGGCCATATTGCAAACGACTGGTTTAGTCATGCCGACGTGTACACCGGCATTGAGTGTTGTGTGGCAATTCTTGCTGCGCTCGTTCACCGCGCACAGACTGGAAAAGGCCAGCATGTAGAAGTATCGATGGCACAAACAATGTTGTACGTAAATGAACATGCTCATGATCAAATGTTTGAAGGTGATGTTCCTGTAGGCGCCATTCGTTCGTTTGAGCCAGGCGCGTATCCGGTATACAAAGTTGCAGATGGTGTATCGGTAATTATCGGTGGTCACCCAGCAGAAAACGGCGTATTCGCTAGCTACATGAAAGCAATGAATCGCCCAGAACTTGCAGATGATTCTCGCTTTGCAACGCAACAAGATCGTCTCGCTCACTTAAAAGAACTTGGCGAAGTGATCGGCGAATGGGCACTCACATATCCTGATGCAGAATCACTGGAGAAGGTTCTCGACAAAGTAGGACTCGTTCTCGGTGCTATTCGCACAGTGAATGAGCTATCGCACACTGATTGGGCAAAAGAGCGAAACGTTGTTGTTGAAGTCAGTGATCGACGCGACGGAAAAATTCGCATACCGAATGCACCCTGGACATTTTCCGCGGCAGAGGTACGCACGCAAGGTGAGCCGAAGTTTCGTGGTGAAGACAATCACTCGGTGTTAACACGACTTCTTGGTGCAACACCAGGACAACTTGCAGCTTGGGACGAACAGGGCGTGTTATCGTCCCGAATGCCCAAACCCCCCACCACGGTCGAATGAGTCAAGCGCGTCTACTTCGCGCCACATCACGTGTTCCACTTTTTGCACAACTAACTGTGCAATTCGGTCACCACGCGACACGTCATACGGTGTGTGCGGATCGGTGTTTAACAGCACCACTTGTAATTCACCGCGATACCCGCTGTCGATCAGCCCCGGCGCATTCACCACACTGATTCCATGTTTCAGCGCAAGACCACTACGCGGCAACACAAAGCCGGCATACCCCACCGGCAATGCAATGGCGATTCCCGTTGGCATCAAGATGCGACCACCGCTCGGTGCGATCTGAGCATCTTCGCGAGCGAATAAATCGATCCCCGCATCTCCCTCGTGGGCATAGGCGGGCAGAGGTAAACCCGTGTCAAGACGTGTGATGGGGATGTCGACCACGACCCAACGCTAGGCCAGCGAATAGATTGACAAGGTGCTGATTTGGATGGATCTAGAGATGACTGGCCTCGATCCGGCAACTGAAGTCATCGTCGAAATCGCCACCATCGTCACAGATGACGAGTTAAACATCGTTGAAGAGGGCCCTGATCTTGTTATTTCTCAGCCCGATGACGTGCTCGAGCGGATGGACCCCTTCGTGCTCAACATGCACACCACCTCCGGGCTTCTCGAGCTCATCAAGGCATCAACGATCACACACGATGAGGCTGCAGCCCAGACCCTCGCGTTTATCCAGAAGTACTCGCCCGAGGCAAAGAAGATTCCATTATGTGGAAACTCCATTGGCACTGACCGTCGGTTTCTCGCCAAGTACATGCCCGAGATTGAAAACTGGCTGCACTACCGGTGTGTCGATGTATCGAGCATGAAAGAACTCGTAAAGCGCTGGTACCCGGGTCTTGAACATGCACGGCCAAACAAGATCAACACACACCGCGCCCTTGATGACGTACGCGAAAGCATTAATGAACTTCGTTTTTATCGTGAGCATGTTTTTCGCGAAAAGAAACCATCCACCGATTCTCAATAGCACGCCCGAACAATGAGTGAAATACCTACTGAAAACGCCACACCACGGCCAAAAAAATCAGAGCAAATGCCTGCGACCGACGAAATCGTCGAAGTTGCACCCGGTATTTTACGCACCCAGTTACCCATTGATTTCACAGGTCTTGGTCATGTCAACATGTACGTGCTGGAAGACGAACGCGGTGTTGCAGTTGTCGATCCAGGTCTACCCACTCGTGAGTCATGGGATGCCATCACGGCACGGCTGAAAGCCATCGGTGTACCGATGAAGCGCGTGCACTCTGTGATTGTTACTCACAGTCACCCAGACCATTACGGCGGTGCAGGACGACTTCGTGCACACAGCGGTGCCGAACTAGTGGGTCACAAAATGTTTCGCACGTGGTGGGATCCACAAGAACCACCAGACGTTGACGTAGAAGACATGCCACGTCGATTCCGCAATCCGTTTCAGTCACCACCTTGGGGTGGACCTGCACTTGATTTCTCGTGGACCTACAAGATGCGGTACAAATTTGCGTCAAAAGCTCCACGCTTGTTCCGTGTACCACGCCCCACTGTTCGTCTCGGGGAAAACGATCACATTCGTTTTGCACGACGCGAATGGTTGGCTATTCACACACCAGGTCATACCGAAGATCACTTGTGTTTGTTCGATCCAGAAGAAGGAACACTCATCACTGGCGACCACATTTTGCCCTCAATTACCCCACATATTTCAGGTTTAACGGGCCATGGTGATCCGCTGACATTGTTCTTTTCA
This sequence comes from Ilumatobacteraceae bacterium, assembly GCA_044340485.1. GTDB lineage: Bacteria > Actinomycetota > Acidimicrobiia > Acidimicrobiales > Ilumatobacteraceae > UBA2093. The sequence goes on from JBIITN010000006.1 coordinate 66,741, forward strand.
TCACTTGACAAAGTGGATGCGCTCTCATCGCAAGTGAAAATCGCACTTCCTGCTCATGGAGTTCCGTTTGCCAATTTGCACGAACGTGTGGAACACATCAAAATTCATCATGATGAACGTCTCCAGAAACTGCGCGACACCAGCGCTTCTTTTGGTCGCCCTGCAAGTGTGATGGAGTTTGCCCAGCACTTGTTTTCAGCACGCGTACAAGGACCAATGGCAGACAGTGAAACATTTGCGCACTTGGAACACCTTCGTTTGTCGGGTGAATTTGAGCAACGTACCAACGACGGCGTTCTCGAATACGTAATGGATTAATGCTGTATTAATTTCAACGCGGCAGCAACATTCCCATCCACGCCTGTGCGTGCACCACATCTTCCACCATCAGCCGCATACTGATTCCGTCATTGCGATCGTCATATTGTTGAATGAGATGATGTTGCGGTTCTACTTGTACCGCATGTTCCACAACGGCGCGTAATCCCTCACGCAATTCGCGTCGATACTTCAAATGATCTTCCAAGATCTCCCAATACGCAGCGTTGTTCATGTGTTTCAAAAAATCGAAATCAGAATATCGAAGTGTCCATTGCTGTGTCACCACATCCAACGGATAATCATCAAAGTAGTTACCGCGCAAAATCAATTTGCCACTCACCGATCGACCATTGGTTGCTTCCATCAGATCAGCTGTGACTTCATCGGGAATACGCGAAGGACGCATTGACGCCAGATCAACGTGAACCCACAATGCGGCCGCATCGATCAAGGTCTCTCCGTCAACAGAGGCGATACGCGTGCGACGTTCTGCCCAATGAGGCGATAGACCCCCACACCACGTGGTGAGATCTACTTCTTGCAAGTACTGCGGAAACTTGAGAACATCAACAACGCTGCGGCGAACCACCCAACCCGGGTCATCCCATCCAGCATCACGTGCATCATCGTTTGCGACATCTTGAAGAAAACGCAATGTGGCATCGAGACGTAAACGTCCGCCAGGGCTCACATCACCAAGGCGCACTCGGCGACGGCGCGTGAGAGATCGTCCCTTGCCCGTGGGGGACACCATGTGAAAACCCCGTGCAGCATCGGCAAATGACATCACCGAGACGCTAGTGGGTGGGTACTTGTTCCCTTGTCCCACAAGGGTTTGAGCATTAGTTCAAAAAAGAAGTTGACGAAGCGCTCTTCACATGGTTTCCTATACAACTCATGCGTTCAGTAACGACCACCGCGACACGTACATACACGGCATCAGCTGTGTCTTTTGCCGTGCCCGCGGTAGCCGTAGCGGTTCGCTATGCGAATTGGTTTACCGCTCCAATGACAGGGAAGCATTCGCATAAGCGCACCACCCGGCTCAACCTGATCGCTCCGATGTAAATCACATCGATAGCAACCACTCAGGCCGCCGGGTTCACATCCCGAGCGGCCTTTTTTGTTGCCCAAAACACACCCACCGAAAGGAAAACCCACAATGTTGACAGTTCTCGAAGACCAAATGATTCTCACCGCAAAGCGTTGCAGCGACGGCAACGGCACCTTGTCGTACCTGTTCTTCTCCGACGAACACATCGACGTCTTGCGTGCCAAGGCCATTTGTGCGCGGTGTGCCAGCCGCGATGACTGCCTATCGGGAGCCCTCGAACGAGAGGAGCCCTGGGGCGTCTGGGGTGGCGAATTGTTAGAGATGGGCCGCGTGGTTGCGGTGCGTCGTCCTCGCGGACGGCCCGCCACAAAAGTGCGGCCTGTCACGGTGGTCCCGGAGGTTCCGATTCCGGCCCACCTCGTAGCCTGAGAGCATGAGGATCCCCCGAACACAACTGTTTGTGGTCTCAATCCTCGTAGCTCTGTCAGTCAGCGTCATCGGAGGATGGTTGCTTAGTCGATCATCATCTGATGACGTTGACGCCAAACTCACCGGCGATCTCGCCGGCGGGGTCCAAGACCCCACAATCGGCACCAATGTTCCCGTGCAAGGCACCCCCTTCCCGTCGGTTTCTCTGACGGAGGCCTCATCCGGAAACGTGGTGCCGATTGTCGTTTCTGGACGACCAATGGTGGTGAACTTTTGGTACTCAACGTGTGAGCCATGTCGACGTGAGATGCCGGTTCTTGCACGTTCATCACAAGACTTTGCAGGTCAAGTTGATTTCATTGGGATCAATCCGCTCGATTCCTCAAAAGAAGCACTGGAATTTGCTGCTCGTTACAACGTGACATATCCAACCTATTTGGATCCTGATGGAATACTCATCTCAGCAGCAGGAGTCGGCACCATGCCGGTCACTTTATTTGTCGATGCAAACGGCGTGATTGTGAAACAACACGGTGGAGAAATTAACTACGCCACATTGAACTCCACAATTGAGGCAGAGTTTGGAGTGACCGAAGGAATGAAGCTGTGATTGCACTCGAGGGAAATTTCGCATACAGCTTTATTCTCGGTGTTCTCGCTGCGGTGAACCCCTGCGGTTTTGTGTTGCTCCCTACCTATCTCATGTATTTTCTCGGTCTTGAAGGTTCACGACCCGACTCTTCGCAACGTGCGTCACTTATTCGCGCATTAAAAGTAAGTGCTGCAGTGTCAAGTGGTTTCATTGCGGTGTTTCTCGTGGTGGGCATTATCACCCGTGCATTTACATCTGTCATTGCAGATAATGCTAAGTACGCGGGATTTGTGGTCGGCATCATGCTCATCGTGATGGGCATTGCAATGTTTTTTGGATGGAAACCCAACCTCGTGACACCGCAAATCACGGCAAAGCGTGACAACACCGTGCCAGCCATGTTTGTATTCGGCATTGGTTACGCAGTGGCATCCATTGGTTGCACCATCGGATTTTTAACCACGGTTATTTTGTCGTCGGTTGGAAAGCATGGCTATGCGTCCGGCGTGTTGAGCATTGTCTTGTATGGAGCTGGCATGGGACTGTTGGTCTCATCGCTCACTGTCACGTTGGCGCTTGCCAAGGGCGGGTTGTTGCGCGTGTTGCGTAATGGATTGAAATACATGGACCGCGTGGCAGCGGTGTTTCTTTTTTTCACTGGTATCTATCTCACGTGGTATTGGTATGGAGCAATCACCGAACGCGCTACTGCAGATCGCATTACTGCTCGAATTGAAGGGTGGCAGTCTGACATCGCGATGTTCTTACAAGAACAGGGAGCATGGCGACTCGCCATCGTGTTCTCGCTGGTAATTGTTGTTGCATTTGGCATCATCATGGTCACTCGCCGACGCTCTCAGCAGTCGCCTGCGAGTTGAGCCAATGTCGTTGTTTACCGACCTTCTTGCACACGATGGCGTTCGCGAAGAATGCGTGTTGCGAAGCCAATTCGGGTTCATGGCTTTTCACGGCGGCAACTTGGAAAAAGGCACCGACATTATTGCGTCGCAAGCAGCCGAGCGTGCAGGAGCGTCGTACTACGGAATCATTCAGCCAGAAGGACTGGAATGGCACATCCCGTCCCATGAATTTGACCGCGGTACGTCAGCGATGTGTGATGAGTTTCTGACGCATTGCGAAATAGTGGTGACGGTACACGGGTACGGAAAAGCGGGTTACTGGACACATTTATTACTTGGGGGACAAAACCGACGCCTTGCACGTCACGTGGGATCACACTTACGCGCACACCTGCCGTATTACACAATTGTCGACAACATTGATGCCATTCCCAAGTACCTGCGCGGACAACATCACAACAACCCAGTAAATGCTCCGCTGCATGCAGGAGTACAACTAGAGCTTCCTCCACGTGTTCGTGGATACAGCCCTATTTGGAACGACTGGCAAGGCCCAGGACTTGTGCCACACACGGAGTCTCTCATCAACGGACTTGCCATTGCGGCACAAAGTTGGGATCGCTCACATACGCAATAAACATCGAGGCATCTCCTTCACAGAGTTCAACTCGTTGTAACTGCTACCCAACCTTCTGGCATCAATGGCTTCAAATACGTTTCAGAAGAAATAGATCCTTTAGCTTGTCCACCTCGCCACAGGTCATGTTTTTCAACGGAGTTCTCTCGAAAGAAGTCTTCAATCAACGTCTGCAATTCCGAAACAATTGCCGCGTATTGAGGATCATCTACAACATTTATCATCTGAGATGGATCACTGTGATGATCGAACAATACGTCAGATCCTGCACCCGGCATACGACACCAATATGAAAAACGAGTGGTACGTATGCCTCGCGTTTCTTCTTGTTCAAAAAAAACTGGACCGAAAGAAGGCGTACGTGAATTCAGATTGGTACTAAAAGATCTTCCAGCAGAATTCGAAAAGTGACGCGATTTTCCAAGCATCTCGAGCACTGTTACTGGTAAATCAATTTGGCTGTATAGGCCGTCAAGGATGGTTCCCGGCTTCAACGAAGGGTGTCTGATGATGAATGGAATTTGCATTGCTGCTTCATATAGATGTGACGGACGAGTCTGAATAGTGTGTCCCCATAAACCATGTTGGCCGTAGAGATTCGCTTGATCAGCTGTATAGATGACGATGGTGTCGTCGATGAGATTTTTCTCTTCTAAAGCGTCGAGAATTTGTCCTACTCCATCATCAACAATCGCAATTTGTGCACACACGTTTGCCATTGACGCTGGATCATTATGCATTCTTATGAGGTTGTACAACATGTGTCTCGCGTAGCGAGAAGGATCATCGGGGCCGTTAATTAATCCCAGCATCTCATCGGAAACTGCGGTACGTGGAAATGTCTCAAATTTCGTGTTTACAAACTGGCTATAGAAGCGATTCCGATGATCTGGTCCAAGATTTGTAGGAGGTAGTAAATAGGGAGCGTCGTAATTGACCATCAGAAAGAACGGATGGCTACTTCTAGACGATAGATAGTCAACTGCTTTCTCTGTAAAGAAATCAACAATGTGTCGATCTGTAACTGAATACTGCTCCCCACGATCTATGACCTGATTATCGTAGAAATCTTCTGTATGTCCTCTAACAAAAGTGACTGTCTCATCAAACCCTGGAATTGGTACGTGCGGTTGACCCAGATGATGCTTACCTACCATCGCCGTTTGATAACCAAGGTTCTGTAATGCAAGAGGAAGAGATTCAAACTCGTCAATGGCTGACCAACCATTGGGCCACTTGGCGACATCAGCATCGCGAAGCCAACTGTGAATTCCGTGCTGTGACGGCATTAGCCCAGTCAGCAACGATGCGCGCCCAGGCGAGCACATGCCATTGGTACAAAAGAACCCCGATAAACGTGTGCCCTGTTGTGCAAGTCGATCAATATGGGGGGTGAATACTTCATGGTTGCCGTAGCAACCCAACAAACCAGGTGGCTGATTATCTGCAGTGATTAGTACGACGTTGGTCATGCTATGGACGCTGTCGTACTGGCTTTCGTTAAGACTCTGTCTGCTGCCAGATAACCAGAGGAAATTGCACCGTCCATGTAACCGTTCCATTCAGCAGCGGTTTCAGTACCAGCCCACTCAATACGACCAAATGGTTTCACTAATTCATCTCCCAATTGAGTCCACACACCGGGTCCGAGATGACCGCCGTAACAACCACCACTCCATTGTTCAGCAGTCCAGTCGAGTTCCACTACTTCTAGGGGAGAAGCAGCTTGAGACCCAAAGAGATCAACCAGAGTTCGCACAAACACATCACGTCGTTCATCGACGCTCAACGCAGATGCAGAACGTCCATGTGCTCCTTCGAAGAAGCCGACCAACATACCGCTAGAGGCATCAGGAGGAGAGTTATCAAAAGTTATTGAGACTGGGTGATCGAGAGACACTCCAAAACCAGACATTTTGTCTTCGCGCCAAAATGGCGTTGTGTATTTGGCAACAATTTTGATGACAGCACCCATCGGAACATTTTGAACTAACTGCTGACGTCGTGGCGGTAGTGGAGGATTAAAGACAATGTTTCCGATCAGATGCTGCGGGATAGCAACAATTGCAGCGTCAGCATGATATTCGCTCCGCGGAGTACGAACTATCACACCGCTCGATGACTGTGAAACACCAGTAACAGGTTCTTCTAGGTGAACACGATTACCCAATTCTTCTGCCATTCGCTGAGCAATCAACTGCGAGCCTCCAACGATGCGACTTTTTTGTGCACCATTAGCCGTGCCCATCAAGCGATCCAACATTCCACCTGAGTGACAGTAAAAAAGAAAATGTAATAGGGACATTTCAGTAGCTTCAGCGCTAAAAATTGCCGCTGTTATGGCACGCCAGAATTGTCGCGACTGTTCAAAACGTAAATGTCGGCGTAACCAAGTTTCAAGTGTTTGACTGTCCCAATCAATCGCATGAGCACTAGTCCAGGGAGCATCCAATGGAACTTTTGCAGCCATTGATTCAAGACGTTTTTGTGTAAGGCCCACTTCGACAAGTACATGTGGGGGAAGTCCAAAAGTGTCGCCTTTGAATTTCTTGATCTTGCCTTTCAGTGAAACGACGTAGTCACCGGTATCAAATGTGTCAAATGTGTCAAGTCCAAGTTCGTCAATAAGTTCCAACACATGATTTTGTGTGGGGCCCACCCATTGTCCGCCCACTTCAACTATTGATCCATCTTCAAAGACATGGTTCAATGTGCGACCACCCACACGATCACGAGCCTCGACAACGTCTACCTCTATGCCTCTTTTTGACAAGTGGCGCGCTGCAGATAAGCCCGCAAAGCCAGCACCAATCACGACAACCTTCATGAAAATTCCCCCATTCAGAAATTGATTGATTATGGTATCAAACAATTAACAAAGGTCTGACACAATGGAGTCTTAGACAAACAGAGGACGGGATAACCCAATGGGTCGACCAAGTATGGCGGACATACGACGAGCAGAACTAATAGATGCCGTTGTGGGATGCATTGCAACCAAGGGTGTTGCTGCCACCACCGTGGTAGAAGTGGCACAGTTGGCGGGCACTCAACCTTCCAAAGTTCATCACTATCTCGGAAGCCGCGACGAAATGATCGCTGCGGCCATTGAACGCGCTCTTAGCAATGTCGAAGAGTTGGTGATAGGCGCACTTCATTCAACCTCAAACGAAAACCGTCTCGACGAACAACTCGAGATTCTCTTTAGCCCAAGTTTTCTTGATCCTCGCATAAACCAACTAATTGATCACCTCATTGCTGCCTCCTATCTTGATCCGTCTATTAGAGACGGAGTGAGCAAGATGTATGAGAGATTTTTTGAAATATTGATTGAGAGTTTTAGTCTCGCTTTTCCAAATGTCGACGAAACAACTCGCCGTACAGCTGCACATGCGATCCTCGCATTGGCCCACGCCACTCCAACGCTCGAATGGTTACGAGTCGATAATGACAACATCGGTCAGAGCCTTACTACAGCGCGACAAATAGTGAGTTTGCTGCGTTAAAAGTGGAGTCTTGTCTACTTGTATTTTCCTAACCTTGTTGTTTCTTTCGTATCCGCATTCAAGAAAATACGAAAAATAGCGGGTCTACGGATACAGCCGTTCGATGTTCCACGAGCCATTTGTTTGTTTTGTATACACAAAACGATCGTGCAAACGACTGGGGCGTCCTTGCCAGAACTCAAATGCTTGAGGAATGATGCGCCACCCACCCCACTGCGACGGGCGCGGCACCGCACCATTACCAAACTGTGATTCGTATGCCGCGACGCGTTCTTCAAGAGTCTCACGATTATCTAACGACGTCGACTGAATAGAAGCCCACGCACCAATCTGCGAGCCGCGCGGACGAGATGCAAAGTAGTCATCGCTTTCGGCTTCTGACACGCGTTCTACCGCTCCGCGTAACCGCACTTGTCGATGCAACACAAACCATGGAAATAATGCAGCAGCCACAGGGTGTGCGAGAAGATGAGCGCTTTTTGCACTTTCGTAATTAGTGAAAAATGTAAACCCGGCGGCATCCATACTGCGCGCTAGTACCGCACGGGAATCTGGCATTCCATTTTCGTCTACTGTGCTCACCACCATTGCATGTGGTTCGGCAATACCTGCTTCATCAGCCTGTTTGTACCACAATGCAAATTGCTGAAATGGATCATCGGAAAGATCGTTGCGATCAAGACCTGCTGTTTCATATTGAATGCGCTTATCACGAATGTTCATGACATCACTGCACTCATGATTGTGGAATTGATGTTGCGCCGCGCATGTATGGTGTCAACACATCTGGAATGCGCACCGAACCATCTGGTTGGCGATAGTTTTCGCAAATCGCAGCCCACACGCGCGGAACGGCGAGTGCCGAACCATTCAACGTGTGTGTAATTTCCGTGCCTTTTTGACCCGTCTTTCGATAACGAATGTCGGCACGACGCGCTTGATAGTCGGCGAACCAACTTACTGAACTCACCTCGAGCCACATATCGCAACCCGGTGCATACACCTCGATGTCGTAACTGCGATGATGGCTGCCACCCATGTCGCCAGTACAAATTTCAATAATGCGATACGGCAATTGCAGTGCACGAATTAAATTTTCTGCTCGATCACGCAGTTCGATGAGCAACTGCGGCGCTTGCTCGGGTGTGGCAATTGCAAGAATTTCTACTTTGTCAAACTCATGACTGCGCAACATACCGCGTGTGTCACGACCGGCAGATCCTGCTTCACGGCGATAACACGGTGTGTATGCCATGTACCGCAATGGCAAAGAAGCCTCGTCGAGGATCTCTTGTGCGTGCAGTGATGTCAATGGAACTTCAGCAGTGGGAATGGCCCACAAATCATCGCGTTCAATTGCGTATGCATCGTCGGCAAACTTTGGTAAGTGTCCGGTTGCAGTGAGAGTTGCGGTCGTGACAAATGTTGGAGGGCGAATTTCTTCGAATGCGTCTGCATTTGCATCAAGTGCGTACTGGCACAATGCTCGCGCCATGGTGGCACCAAGACCGCGCTGCATGGTGAACATGGCACCGGCAATCTTTGTGGCGCGCTCGTTATCGAGGATGCCCAAGGCAGATGCAGTCTCCCAGTGCGGCACCCGCTGGTGATCGGGAAAAGATGCCGGCATTTGCTCGGGACCCTTCACCACGGGATTGTCGTGATCCCCGGCTCCATCAGGCGCCTCGGAATGAGGAACATTGGGAATGCCCAGTAATACAAGGCGCAGTTGATCGGCCACGGCGTCGTAATCAACCTGCAAGGTGCGCTCGCGCTCGCCTAATTCACGGCTTTCATCCATGATCGCTTCGGCCTCGGCAGTTTTGCCGTCGCGACGCATGGTCCCCACTTCCTTCGACAGACCATTCACACGGCTACGGATGGAGTCACGTTCGGCCGCGATGTCACGTAAACGAGTATCAAGTGCCAACGCCTCATCGAGTTGAGCGAGCAAATCGGGCTTTCCACGCCGAGCCATCGCCTGGCGAACAGCGTCCATCTCGCTACGAAGCAGGCGAATGTCAATCACAGAATCTTCAGGCTAGCGGTGGAGATAGTGGTGAACCGAGTTCCTTTCGTAGTGTGGAAGCTGTGTCTGGTGTAGAGGTGTCAAATCTGGTCGTCAAATACGACGACCTTGTTGCCGTCAACGACATCTCATTTGTTGCCCCCGAAGGTGCAGTGACCGCGGTGATTGGTCCAAATGGCGCAGGTAAAACCAGCACTATCGAAGTGTGTGAAGGATTTCGACGCGCATCGAGTGGACATGTGTCGGTTCTTGGGCTTGATCCGGTGCGCCAACATCACGAACTCACCAAGGTGATGGGAGTGATGTTGCAAGGTGGTGGCGTGTACCCAAGTGCTCGCGTCATAGATGTGATTACTTTGTTTTGTGAGCTTCACGAACGTGGAGTAAATGCGCATGAACTTGCAGAGACTGTGGGTCTATCGCATCGTGTACGTAGCACATGGCGACAGTTGTCGGGTGGAGAACAGCAGCGTTTGTCTCTTGCGTTGGCATTGGCGGCAAAACCACGCGTGGCGTTTCTTGATGAACCAACCTCTGGTGTCGACATTGATGGTCGTGACACCATTCGTTCAATTATTCGTGATCTTGCTGCAGAAGGTACAACTGTTGTACTTGCGTCTCACGAATTAGATGAAGCAGAACGTGTGGCAGATCATGTGGTGATGTTTCGCGATGGTCGTGTGATTGCTTCCGGTTCATTACAACAACTTCGATCATCAGTAGACAACATCCGCTTTTCATCATCGCAGTCCATTGACATCACTCATTTATCTACCGCACTTAGAGTTCCTGTGAAAACAGTGAACGACACAAGTTATGTCATTGAAACGTCATCAAATCCACATGTTTTAGGAGTATTGGCGCAGTGGATGTCTGAACGTGGCCTACCTCTCACAGACGTACGCACAGGGCATGAAACTCTCATCGAGATGTATCGCCGTATCACGGGAGGCGAGTCATGAACGGCGCTCTTCGTGCCCAGCTGCGCGCGGAACTGCAATTAGTACTGCGCAACGGCGAGCAGATTTTACTGACCCTTGGTATTCCCATATTGCTGCTCGTTTTCTTCGGCACCGTCGACGTGTTACCGATTGATGATGTCGACGACAGTGCTGACTTTTTGCTCCCCGGCATTTTGGCGCTGGCGGTCATGTCGACGTCGATGGTGAGCCTCGGTATAGCCACCGGATTTGAACGTTCTTACCAGGTGTTAAAACGTCTCGGTGCCACTCCCCTCGGTCGTGGCAGATTGGTAGTCACCAAAATCCTCACGGTGTTCATTGTGGAGATCATTCAACTAGCGGTGCTCATCCCCATTGGTCTTGCAATTGGATGGCGTCCAGAAGGTGCACTGTGGGCCGTGACGATCCTTGTGATCCTTGGTGGAACCGCCGCATTTGCCGGAATTGGTCTCACGATGGCAGGTCGACTTCGTGGCGAGATCAACCTCGCGGCTCAAAATGGGTTGTATCTCTTGTTGCTGTTACTCGGTGGAATGATCATCCCGCTTGATGAACTGCCTGGCCCGCTGGCTGCGGTGGGACGAGTACTCCCATCAGGGGCACTTGCCGATCTCATGCATGAGACACTGAATAATGCTGGTGATAAGCCTTTGCAGTCGGCAATCGTGTTGGCCGCGTGGGCTGTGGTGGCACCGCTCGTTGCGGCCCGTACATTCCGCTGGAGTTAATTCTGCGCGTTAGCGCTGTGGCTCTTCCACGGGTGGAGTCTTCTCAAACTGCTCCGTCACTTGTTCGAACGTCAGTGTGTCGTCTTGTGCCTTGTACGAATTGGTTTGAGCTTCGTGGAAGCCTTTGGTGAAGCGGCTGAAGAACAAGTAGATCATGACAATCCACATGAACACCGATCCACCAAGTTTCATAATGGCGCCAGCTGCCTGTTGATCTGACAACACGGAGACACCACCCACTCGTACAACGTGGTCGTAGTGGTCATACACAGAACCCTCGGCAAACGTGAGCCAGCCAGCCGGAATGGTGGGCAGAACTGACATCGCAAACACGTACACCATTTGTGCACCGTAACTAATGCGCCAATCTTTGCGTGGACTACACAACGGCATCCACAACAACAGAGATGAGAACACAAGCACGACGTGAATGGAATAGTGAAGTGGCCCGCCATCAGCACTGCGATTCACCAACGCGGGAGTGTGGCTTCCCATCACAACCGCGTTATAGATCACAGCAGCTGTCACTGGCTTCGATAAGAAACGCGCAGTGCGTTCAACTTTTCCTTGCCCAATGAGCAAACGGAAGAACCACTCGGGTGTCGCCATAAGCGCCAACGGCGGAATGAAATACGACAGGCTCATGTGCTGCAACATGTGCACCGAGTAGAGATACTCCTCTGCCAAGTCATGTATTGGCCAATCGCTTGACAACCACAAGAGGACAATCATGATGACAAATGCGCGACGTTGTCCTTTAGTAACTATTTCACCGTCAGTCACAACGCGTGGTCCAAGGACACGGGTCATGTACACATAGGCACCAATAAGGAATGCCATGAGCAGCCACACTTCTAGGTGAAGCTGGAATCGCCAGGGGTTAGTGTTTATTTCTTGGGCTGCTGCGAGAAACATCACAACCCTCCTTCGTTAGCGCTTAGCCGAAGAACTTAAAGGTGGCGAGAGCCCATAAGTACACAAATAAGCACAGGCCCAAACCGGTATAGAAAAGGAATGCAAAGATGCGGCTGTCGAATTTCAAGTGCATGAAATACGACACAACCATCACGAACTTCGCAATCATCATGATGATGAGTGACGGAAGGAACAACGGACCAAAGTCGATGTAATAGGTCGACACCTCAAGCGCGGTGATGAGCGCCAAGATGATCGCAATCTTGATGTATCCAGCATCAGACATGCCATGTTCGTGGCTGTCTCCGTGGGTTGTTGTATTTTGTTCGGTTGCGGTACTCATGACTACTTCCTTGCGATCAAGACGGGATCAGATACACCAATGTGAAGATAACAATCCACACAATGTCGACAAAGTGCCAGTACAAACCGACAAGTTCAACTGACTCGGCTTTATTACCTACAACACGGTTCTTCTTGATAACACCAACAGTGACGAGCAACATGATGATTCCGACCGATACGTGGACGCCGTGGAAACCAGTCAAGGTGTAAAAGCTAGAGCTGAACAAACTTGTGGTGAAGCCCAAACCTTCGCGATAGAACGCTGTGAACTCGTAAATCTGACCGCCCACAAAAGTGGCACCCAACACTGCAGTGACAGTAAGCCACAAATTGGTACGACGATCATCATGACGTTGCGCGGCTGTGACTGCCAACACCATGGTGAGTGACGACATCAGAAGAACAAAACTGCTCACAGACGTGAACGGAATGTCGTAGATCTGGTGAGGATGGGGACCATCTTTCACACGACCGCGATACAGCATGTACGTGGAGATGAGTCCACCAAACAACAGACATTCAGAACCAAGGAACAACCACATCGCCAACTTGTTGTTGGACAATCCGGTTGAGCCCTGGTGAGCCTGGTGATCAGCGGAGTGATCGGCGTGTACTGCTACATCAGCCATGAGTCGTCAACTCCTTTGACGGACCATCGTCGTGTGATGTTCCTTCGTAATCGAAATCTTCGGCAACTGATGGTTCAAGTACCCATCCGAAGATGGCTACAAGCACAATCGAACCGCCAATGATCATGGTCGGTACTCCGTAGATCACACCAAGACCAAGAACGCCAATGCCAACTGCCAACACAAGTGGCCAGTACGACGGTGACGGCAAGTGAATGTGTGCGTCAGCATTTGCTTCTTCTTCAGCCAAGATCTCTTCGGCCGTCTTGATCGGAGTCATGGACTCTGTTGCATGATCTTCCTGATACTTGCGGTGGAAGAACTCGTCTAGGTGAGACACGGTTGGAATGCGATCGAAGTTGTGCTCTTTCGGTGGGTTAGATGTGATCCACTCGAGTGTGCGTGCATCCCACGGATCCAGTGAAGACTTGGGTTCTTTCTTTGTGGTCCACACCATGTTGATGAAGAAGAACAAAATACCAATTGCAAGAACGAATGAACCGACGGACGCGATCATGTTCCAGAAACCGAGATCGAAGAATCCCTCACCGGCACGATTTTCTGTCCACTGGTACATACGACGTGGTTGACCTTGTAGACCAAGAATGTGCATCGGGCCAAAGGTCATGTTCATACCAATGAACATGAGCCAGAAGTTCCAGCTACCCAGACGCTCATTGAGGCGCTTACCAAATACTTTTGGCCACCAATAATAAAGACCTGAGAAAAGACCAAACACCATTCCACCAAAGAGCACGTAGTGGAAGTGCGCCACGATGTAATAGGTGTCGGTTTGCTGTGTGTCAGACGGTGCCACAGAGTGTGTGACTCCTGAGAGTCCACCGAAGGTGAACAACACGACGAGTCCGATAGCAAACTTCATTGGCGTGGCGAACCAAATCTTTCCGCCCCACATCGTGAGTGTCCAGTTGAAGATCTTCACACCAGTAGGAATAGCGATTGCCATCGTCGCAATGGAGAACACGGCAACAGATACCGGTCCAAGACCTGATGCAAACATATGGTGCGCCCACACGCCGAAGCCAACAAGTCCGATTGCTGCACCGGAGAACACCACGAATGGGTACCCAAAGAGTGGCTTACGCGAGAACGTTGGGAGTACTTCAGAAATAATTCCGAACGCCGGTAGCACCAGGATGTATACCTCCGGGTGACCGAAGATCCAGAATAAGTGCTGCCAGAGCAGCGGGTCTGCTCCTTGTGCAACGTCGAAGAACGTGGCACCAAATCCTCGTTGGAACATCAGCAAAGTAAGTGCAACGGTGATCACTGGCAGTGAGAACACTAAAAGGAACTGCACAACCAACATCATCCACGAGAACACCGGCATCTTCATAAGAGAGAGTCCGGGCGCACGCATGTTGAGAACGGTCACAATGAGGTTGATTGAACCGATGAGCGAACCGATACCTGCAATCTGCAAACCGATGACCCAAAAGTCAACGCCGTTACTTGGCGAGAAGATCGGTCCAGAGTTTGGTGCATACATGAACCAGCCACCATCAGCTGCACCACCCAAGAACCACGCAAGGTTCAAGATGATGCCACCAGTCAATGTGAGCCATACGGCTAATGCGTTCATGCGAGGGAAGGCAACGTCACGCGCTCCCAACTGCAACGGCAAGAAATAGTTCGCAAATGCGTTGGCCATGGGCATTGAAAACAAGAACACCATGGTGGTGCCGTGCATTGTGAACATTTGGTTGTACACGCTGGCGTTCAGCACCTTGCCCTCAGCGCTCGCTAACTGCAAACGAATCAGCAGTGCTTCAACACCACCAACCACCAAGAAGAACATTCCGATGACACCGTAAATAATGCCGATCTTCTTGTGGTCAACGGTGAACAACCATGACTTCCACCCTGTGGTGGTCACTGGTCGTTTCAACGCACCAAGGCTGCTGGCAGGTGTCACTGTCGCTGGGACAGATGGCCCACCCGGAACCGCCGGTGTTGTTTCTGGTCTTTCAATGATCGCCATAACGTTCTCCGATCACCTCAGGGTAAGTAGGTAGGCAACAAGTTTGTCGATGTCATCTTCTGTCAGATTCAAATTGGGCATACCGCGGTACTTGCCCTCGGTTGGCTCCAACTTTTCTGGATTGGCATACATCGGTTTTACTGCAGGCGCGTTTCGCAGCCATGCACGAAGTTTGGTCGTATTAAGACACTCTTCAGTGACTCCGGTGAGATACTTCGCACCAAACTCTGTGGCGCTTGCACCCCATACATCTGCGCGGCACTTGTTATTGACAAGGTCAAACATTGCACCAGCAAATGTGTTGCGTGTCATGAACTTGGTTAAGTTCGGAGCTGCACCGGAATGCACGTTGTCTTCAGGTGCTGCGATTGCAGGTGTACCATCTGCACGCTTCAAACCGTTTACTTGGTGACAACGCACGCACTGATTCAAGAACACTTCTTCACCTTGCTTTGCAAGTGTGTCCGTAGCAGGAGCCTTGTAGTCGGCCAATTGATTCTGCACCCACGCTGCAAAGTCTTCCTTGGAAAGAGCAATTACTTCCATACGCATGTTTGCGTGTGACAAGCCACAGAACTCGGCGCACTGACCTGCGTAAATACCCGGCTCGTCGGCTTCCATACGCAACAAGTGGATACGGCCAGGAACAGCGTCTTTCTTACCATTCAAAGCAGGCACCCAAAACGAGTGAATAACATCGCGACTGGTTTCACGCAAGATCACTTTGGTACCAGCAGGCATCACCATTTGACCCGACGTAATGATTGGCTGAGTAATTCCGTACTGTTCTTGAATCGGGTAGTCGTATTCCCACCACCACTGCTGACCAGTGACGTTGATGATCATCTCAGTGTCTTGGTCTTCGGCGAGCTCAAAGATGGCGCGGAATGTGAAAACTCCCACAACACTCAAAATGAGCGCAGGAATAATGGTGAGGGTGATTTCTAGTGCTGGTTTACCGTGAGTTTGCTTCGGAATTGGTTGACCGCGATCGCGGAATCTCATCAGGATGTAAAGAATCAAACCAATAACAATCACGCCCACAACACCGGCGATGGGGAACACCAACCAGTTGAGATTGTCGATCTTTTCAGCGTTCGGACCTTTTGGCTGCCACGTGTCTTGTGGCGCGTTCGTTGCACAACCGGCAAGGAATGCCACGCCAAGGATGCCAGCAACCGCAGCAAGACGGCGAGGGGAGAGCATCTTGTTGATTTTCATCACGGCACCACCACTTCAATTGCGTCGTCAACGCCGGGCACCGTAAATGTGAATGGTCCGGCAACTGATGATTGTTTCTTGATGTTCACCACGAGCACATTTTCCTGATCTTCGCCTGTCAACTGTGTACAGGTATAGAGCTTCTCTTCCACCCCTGTTTCGCCAACAACCTCTGTGCCATAGTTCAACACGAGGCGGCGATTTTCTGCGTCCTTGTTGCGGAACAGCACCGATGAATCGTTGGCGCGTTGAAGGGTGACCGAATTCTGGGGCTCGTTATACCCGATGACATCGGCGCTCAATTTGCCGTCTTCTAAAATGATGGTGGCAACAACGCCACTGCGCAACGGAACGCGGTTGTTCGCGACCTTGTCGAAATACTTTGACTCTTCTTCACCGCATTCTTTGTGCATGTAGTGATCTTCGCGGCTCGCCTCGGCAAGCTCGGCGCGCTCACCACTCAACGCAGTTGCGACACCGCCAGCAATGAGTGCAACACCAGCAAAAGCGGAAACAACGGCGATGATCTTGCCGCGGAAGTTGGGCTTAAACGCGATGAGAAAGCCAACGAGTAGCACCGCTGAAGAGATCACGATGAACAAGATGGCACCAGCCGACTTGTCCATGGCCAACATGATGCGCGAGAACGAGAAGGCGATAATTCCGCCACCGATTGCTGCAAACACGGGCAACTCAAGTGGACTGATTGCACGCTCACGAATGAAGTTATTGAACTTGTTATCTGCTGATGCACTCTCTGCCCAATCTTGAATGAGCCATTCGATGGCACCAAGAGCCAGCACGCCAAGACCGATCAAAAACACCATCGCAACTGATGCAAGGCCTACGGCCATAAGTGCAACACCCAGTGCGCACACAACTGGCCACACACTGTTTGGCAGCGGTTGCAATGCAGCACCTGTTGCATCTTCGATTGTCTCTGCTTCAGCGTCGCGGTTGAACAATGTGATGCCGGCAAGAGTTCCTGCTACAAGCACCACTGTTCCCAATGCAATTGCACCAAGATCGTTCGGGGTAACGAACAACAGGTACAGGACAAGACTGACGGCAGCAGCTGCTGCTAGTCCGAGGAAGTATTTGGAAGCTCCAGTAAACATCGTTTCCCTACTTCTGTACGTACACAACGAACCACACTGCGGTGAAAATCACAGTGATCGCATACCAATACAACGCGTGCGATGAGAAGACATCTGTGCTTGTGGCACGTCCACCAATCGAACGAAACAGCGCAACCGCGGAGAACACCATGGCGAGCGCAACCAACACAATCATCGTTCCAGTAATTGTGTAGAACATCACTTGGTATGCACCGTCGGCAATGCCAACGTCGAACTGCAAGTACACCGCGATTTGTGCGTTGATAATTGCCGCGCCAATGATGAAACAAATTGCAAGAGCAAGATTGACGTGTGCGGTGTCGCGGCGCTTTGTTGCATACACGGCCCACTGTGCCATGACACAACCAACAAAGAACGTTGCGAACATGGTGTTTGTTGCAACTTCTGGGATGTGCAGGTTTGCTGGCAACCAGTCTTTAATAAGTTTCAGTCCGTCTGATGACTCGCGCACAGGTGCAGCAGCGCGAAAGCGCAACCACACGGCGAGCATGCCGGCCATCAACATGGCAGCAACGGTGGAGGCGGCAGTAGTTGCCACCAACATCTGGCGCTTAGGGGCTGGCGCGTGAGCGGCAGGTAATGCGATGGTCATGCTGATACCTCTTGTGAAGAAGGCTTGACGTCACGTAGTGGTTCTGGTGAACCAACTACGGACAGTTCAACGAAATTGTTAACAGGAGCTGGCGAAGATGTCGCCCATTCAAGAGTGTTGCCATCCCATGGATCGTCACTAGCAGGAGCGCCACTGCGGAAACTCTTTGCTGCGAGCAAGACGAAAGCAATCACTGACAATGCAAATAGAGCATGACCGCCGGTGGCCAGTACGTTCCAAAACTCTGCTGGTCCTTCATAACTGAATTCACCAAGTGCGTTCGCAGGCTGATCAGCAAAGCCGGCGATGTAATACGGGAATGATGCGAGCACTGTTCCAATAAGTGACAAACCAGCAAGACCAAGGACTTGTTTGTCGGGGATCATGCGGCCCCACAACTTTGGTCCCCAATACACCACGGCACCCATCGCCGCCATTGCCGTGCCGTAGACGATGTAGGTGAACACACCCTCTTCAAACACAGTGCCAATAAGACCTGCATCAGTAAAGAGATAGAGAGCGTTGCCAGCAAGACCAACAAGCACCATGCCAACACCGAGGAACGCAAACACGAAGGCAGCGCTGATGCGCACCTTGCCGGTCTTTAGTGCAAGAAGTGACAAAGCAAGAGCAATAAATGCGCCAAGAAGAGGCAACACGTTGAAAAAGCCCCACAACACGAGATCTTCAACAACGTCACGCGCTGACCCGTCCCACACAAATGCGTGCTGGCTTTGAGTCAGCGCACCAAGCGCTGCAACAGACATCAGTCCGAGTCCGGTGAGCATGATGGGGCGAAGTGGTTGGCGGGTGCGCGCTACGACCGGTGCGACTTCGGTGAGTAATCCCACTGCCATGATCGCAAACACAATTGTTTGTGGTTGCGTAAAGCCCCAGCTAATCCAAGTCCAGATGCCTTCTGACCCACCGAACGCAACGGAAGCGTGCTCGTTATCTACATAGAGATAAATCAAAGTTCCAATAAGAACTGGTAGTGACAAAAGATTGGCGATGGCAGCAACCATTGCGGACCACGAAAATGAAGGGATCCGTGTGATGTCCATGCCAGGTGCGCGCGAGGTGAGAATGGTTGTAACAACAGGAATGCTCGCTGCGATGATGCCAGCTGCTGTTAAAGCAAGACCAAGCAGGTACAAGGTGACGAAGTTCTTGTCGCCACCTGTAGGTCCGCCATTAGCTGCAACAGAGATGACGACGAGTACAACGCCAAACAACCATGACCACATACCGAATTGGGCGAGGCGCGGCAATGACAGTGCGCGGGCGCCGACTTGTAATGGAACTACCGCAATTGCAATTCCGATAAATAACGGTGCGAGTGCGATGTAGGCCATAACAAAGCGAAACATGGAAACAAATTGTGTTTCCGATCCAGATGCAATGATGAAACTCGACTCAGCATCAATGCGCTCGATGCCAACAAGCACGCCAAGCACGCCAGCAGCGATAACGCCGATACCCGACAGTGTGAAAAACAGACGACCGATCTTCTTGTGGTCGCTACTTGTTAACCAATCGGCTACTGCAACCAGAAAAGAGGAACGCGCCAATGAACCGTCTCCGGTGCCGAGCGAACTGCCCGCATGCGTGTCAATGGTGGTCATCGATCAAAGCTCTCCTGCACCCGCCTGACAATCCACAGGGATTCTCAGAAGGCCTACAAATACATCACAACACTAATCACCAGCCCCATGAAAACAGGAAATCACAGGGGCCTTCTCGGCAGTTGTCACATCACAGTCCTTGGCCAATTCGCGTGAAAAGTATGTGCGTTAGTTCACGCGAATGAGTTATCCGACTAAAACGTCAACGGTGAGCATGACAAACAGCAGCGACAGGTAAGTGATGGAGAACGTAAAGAGCTGCATCGAGCCACGATCCGTGGGGCGGCGAGATAGTGCAATTGTGCCAACAAGGAATGCCGCGCCCAGAATTCCGGCAGATATTCCATAAATCCAGCCCAAATCACTAACGGGGAACATTAAGAAGCTTGTGGCCACCGTGAGAACTGTGTAGGCGATCATTGACCGGATGGCCTTGTGCTGTTCCACCACTACCGGGAGCATGGGCACTCCGGCAGCGCGGTAGTCATCAGCGTGGCGAATGGCGAGTGCCCAGAAATGGGGTGGGGTCCAGAAAAAGATGACGGCAAAAAGAATCCACGGCGCCCACGCAAGTGAATTGGTCACGGCTGCCCAGCCCACCAAGACAGGCATTGCCCCAGCGGCACCGCCAATAACGATGTTTTGGGTGCTGGTGCGCTTTAACCACAAGGTGTAGACGAAGACATAGAAAGCCGTGGCAGAAATCGCAAGGATGGCCGCGAGCAGATTGGTACCAGCCCACAGAACTGCAAATGCCACAATTTCAAGAAAAATCGCGAAAATGAGGCCGTTTCGGGGCGCAATCAGCCCGGTGACGAGTGGGCGGTTCTTCGTGCGCTCCATCAGCGCGTCGATATCGCGATCGACATACATGTTGATTGCATTTGCTCCGCCAGCTGCAAGAGTCCCACCAATCAACGTGATAACAACTAGCCACCAGTCGGGCCATCCGCTTTCGGCGAGCACCATGGTGGGCACAGTGGTCACGAGCAAAAGCTCGACAACACGCAATTTCATTAAGGCGACGTATCCACCCAAAACTGTGCTGGGTGCACGGCCGCCAGAATGGGATCCCACTTTCATCACCCGCGAGGGAACGAGAGGGCGAACATTTAAAGACACAGGTTCTCATCGTATGGGGGGTATGCAAAAACGACCAATCGCGCGAGAATGATTTCGTGAGTCCTTTGGCATCCCCTGCTGTTCGTCCAGCAGAAACTGAACAGAGCTCCACCGACGAGTCGGTGGAGCAGGACAAACCATGGATCGTCATCGTCTGGAACGATCCAATCAACCTCATGTCGTATGTGACCTATGTGTTGCAAAAACTGTTTGGATACAGCCTGGAAAAAGCAACTGAACTCATGTTGGATGTGCATCACAAGGGTCGTGCAGTGGTGTCATCGGGTACCCGTGAGAAGGCAGAGATGGATGTGTATCGCCTCCATGACCATGGTCTATGGGCCACGTTGGAACAGGAGTCGTAAGTGGGACGTCGCCGCCGTCCGGGCGGACCCATTCAGCGCAATCAAGATGGTCAGTATGAATTGCTCATCACCGCAGATGAGCGTGAGGTATTTCTTAATTTGTTAGAGCAATTTGAAGTGCTGGTCACCAACCCTGCCAATCCAGCAGTTCGGCGGCTATTTCCATCGGCGTATGTTGACGACGACAAGCGCAACGAGGAATACGCCCGCTACATGCATGAGGAACTTCTTGCGTCAAAACAGGCACAGATCGCTGTTACTCGTGGCGTGTTGACCACCGAAGATCCGCTGTCGGAAGCGCAGTTGGTGGGATTCATGCAAACCATCAATGCATTGCGGATGGTGCTTGGAACCCTCCTTGATGTGAGCGAAGGCGATGACGACATTCCCGATGAAAATGAACCCAATGCAGCCTCGTGGCATCTCTATGCCTACTTAGGGTGGTTGCTCGAATGGATTGTCGATGAATTGGGGTCGCAGTTATAGGTAAAGCGCTGGTAGCGTCATCTTGCTCTCAACCGGAGTCGTCCTGCCCCCATCGTCTAGCGGCCTAGGACACCACCCTTTCAAGGTGGCGGCACGGGTTCGAATCCCGTTGGGGGTGCCAAGACCATCGTGGTCAAACACGTGGTCCCGTGGTGAAGTTGGAGTTCACGCCGGCCTGTCAAGCCGGAGGTCGCGGGTTCGAGTCCCGTCGGGACCGCCAAGTTGGCGGATGCCGTGTCATCTGTGTCGCATGTTGCGACTCATATGACATTGCGTCTTCTAGCACGGTCGAGTAGCTCAGTTGGCAGAGCACACGCCTGAAAAGCGTGGGGTCACCGGATCGACGCCGGTCTCGACCACCATTTTTGCGTTGCGTTTACGAACCGAACGCGTACCCAAGATCAGGTGCTGTCAGTAACGGCGAATACGCAATACCCGCATTGCGTGCCATATCGGCACATGTTCCGCCGCGATCAACAATCACTGTGATCAACACAACGTGTGCACCAAAAGCTTGCACGGCTTCTACTGCTTCAAAGATTGAAGTTCCGCGCGTCACAGTGTCTTCTGTGATCACCACATTGTCGCCAGGTTGCAATGCACCAGCGATGCGACCCGTGATGCCGTGATCTTTTGATTCTTTACGCACACTAAAACTGCGCAAGTTGCGTCCACGTGTTGCGGCAACTGCTGCAATGCCAAACGCCACTGGATCTGCCCCCATAGTGAGTCCGCCAATTGCCTGCGCATTTTCAGGAATGACTTCTAACGCGGCATTTGCAACAAGAACGATTCCGTCAGCGCGACACGCAGTTTGTTTTGTGTCGAGAAACCATGTGCTTTTCCGACCCGACTTCAATGTGAAATCACCGGTCTTTAATGCGTGTTCAAATACATGATCGCGCAATGCAGCACGCACCGGATCTAACTGTGGCAAACCCGATGGCGTGTGCGGAAAGTTGCTCATATTGCAATCTGCTTCAGCGCATCTACAGCGCGTCCCGCATGGCGCAACACGCGTTGTGTATCAAATGCATTATCGAGTTCTGCAGCAGACAACGTGACACGCTTGTCGCTTTTCAATACATCTTTAAACGCAGTCTGGGTTTCAATTGCTGTGCGCGCGTTTTCTTGCACAATGCGATATGCGTCATCGCGGGTGAACCCATTGTTCACAAGAGATAACAACACTGACTGAGAAAACACGACTCCGTGAAGTGAATTGAGGTTGTGCATCATGCGATCGGCGTCAACATCAAGTGATGCGATAAGACGGTTCATACGACGCAACATGTACAACGCCATTGCACTTGAGTCGGGCAACACAATGCGCTCTGCCGATGAGTGTGAAATATCGCGTTCGTGCCACAGCGCAACGTCTTGCAGACCCACTTGTGCGTTTCCGCGCAACACGCGTGATAGTCCGGTGATGGTTTCGGCCGAGATGGGGTTTCGCTTGTGTGGCATGGCGCTACTTCCCTTTTGACCTTTTTTGAAACCTTCCAACACTTCACTTACTTCTGTGCGCTGTAGATGACGCAATTCCACTGCGATGGATTCAAGTGTTGTGCCAATCGATGCACACGCCCACAAGTACTCAGCGTGTCGATCACGGGCAACAACTTGAGTTGCGGGAACAGGGGCGAGATTGAGTTTTTGTGCAACCGCTTCTTCCACAACTGGATCAATGTTTGAATATGTTCCAACCGCACCCGACAACTTGCACACCGCGATGGCGTTTTGAGCAGCGCGCATACGTTCGCGATCACGATCAATTTGTAGTGCCCACAATGCGACCTTTGCACCAAACGTTGTTGGTTCAGCGTGAATGCCGTGTGTTCTGCCAATCATTGGCGTATCGCGATGTTGCTGTGCAAGCGCAATGACCGTTGCCAGAAGCTCTTTTTGTGCGGAAAGGATCAGGTCCGCCGCGTCACGCAACGCCCAACATTGTGCGGTGTCAACAATGTCGGTGCTGGTGAGACCGTAGTGAAGCCACGAGCCGTGCGGAACACCGATACGAGTTTGTGCAACGTCAACAAATGCTGCAACATCGTGATCAGTTATTTTTTCACGCTCCACCACTTCATTTACGAACGCCTCATCAACTTCGGGAGCATTTGCACGACATTTTTTTGCGTCCTCTTTGGGAACCACACCATGTGCAGCGAGAGCTTCTGTCACTAGAAGTTCTATTTCCAACCAGCGCGCCATTTTTGCACGCTCAGAAAACAGGTCCGTCATCTCTGGTGTTGCATAACGTTCAATCATTAGCGCCTCACCACTGCATCTCGTGCTGGGCCAGTACCAATAAAGGTGACTGGCACACCAGTTTCCCGCTCAACAATGCTCACAAGTTTTTGTGCCGCAGCGGGCAATTCATCAAAGCCTTGTACACCCACCGTATCTGTTTTCCATCCCGGTAATGTTTCATACACCGCTTCCACTGCGGCGAGTTCCTCACTGCGATCTGGATACGACGTGATGGTCTCACCCCTTTTGCGATATCCCACACATACTTTCACTTCATCGAACGTATCGAGGACATCCAATTTTGTGAGTGCAATTTCAGTCAACGAATTAAGACGCACTGCATGTTTCAACATGACGGTGTCGAGCCAACCCGTGCGACGACGTCGCCCGGTAACAGTTCCGTATTCCTTACCGATATCGACGAGTGCATCACCCAACGCGTTGGTGAGCTCGGATGGAAACGGACCTGATCCCACACGAGTTGTGTATGCCTTTGCAATTCCAATAACTCGATCAATGTCTCGCGGACCAAGACCAGTGCCAACTGTTGCACCGCCAGACACTGGGTTGGATGACGTGACAAAGGGATACGTGCCGTGATCGATATCTAAAAATGTTGCTTGTGCACCTTCCAATAAAATTGTTGCATCGCGATCTTTTGCGTCGTGTAACAAGTTGACAGTGTCGGAAATGTATGGGGCAAGACGTGTGGCAAGTTCACTGAATTGCGCAACAACTTCATCGAGATTGAATGTGTCTGCGCCAAGAGATTGAAGTTCTTGCAGTGCAACTTCTCCGCGCGCACGAACCTGTTCAGCAAACGACTGTGCATCAAGTACGGCACCAGCGCGAATACCAATACGCAACACTTTGTCGGCGTACGCAGGGCCGATGCCTTTTAGTGTGGTGCCAATCTTTTGATCACCACGTCCTGCTTCAAATACGGCATCAAGTGCTTGATGCCACGGGAAGATGAGATGAGCGCGACTCGACACACGAAGCGCCGCACACGACACACCGCGAGACTCGAGCGATTCAATCTCTTTAAACAGCGTGGGCAGATCTACAACAACACCGTTTCCGATGACTGGTGTAACAGAGGAATACAACACGCCAGAGGGGATGAGTTGCAGGGCGTATTTTTGATCACCCACCACCACCGTGTGGCCGGCATTGTGGCCGCCTTGATAACGGACAACAAACTCATTTTCGGCGGCCAGCAAATCGATGATTTTGGCTTTGCCTTCGTCACCCCACTGGGTACCTACAACTGCGGTGACGGTCATTCGACGCTCCTCCTCACGGAACGTAATTGAACTCTAGCGGGGTAACTTGCTTCGAAGTGAATACAGTTTTGCGTCGTCTGCAATGGCAAGCGCTGTCTGAGGATCAGCGAGAGCAACTGTGCCGCCGCGGTCTTGACGACATCTTTGCACCAGGGCTTCGGGAGTCCATTTCCGCTCTCATCGAAGACGTTCGTACCCGCGGCGACGACGCCGTCTGCGATGCCCTTGCCACGTTCGACAAGGTACACATCGAGCCACACCAACTGCGTCTCACCGATGATGAGATCGATTCCGCCACTGTCAGTGAGGATCTAGAAAAAGCCCTCACTCACGCCATTACCAATCTGCGCACTTTCAACGAGCACTTACTGGCGCGAGCCTCGGACTGGCAGATCGACATTGAGCCCGGGCTCAGTGCGGGAGAAAAGATCACACCTATCTCTAGTGCCGGATTGTTCGTGCCAAGTGGTAAAGCCAGTTATCCATCTGTTGCATACCAATTAGGTGTTCCCGCAGTTGTTGCTGGTGTTCCAGAAATTGCTCTCGTTGTTCCTCCGGTGCCTGGTGGCAAAGGCGAGGTAGATCCAGCTGTATTAGTGGTGTGTCGCATGCTGGGCATTCGCAATGTGTTTCGCGTGAATGGACCTGCCGGAATTGCAGCTCTTGGTTTTGGAACGGAATCAATTCCACGTGTTCGCAAAGTTGTAGGCCCCGGCAGTCCGGCGGTCACTGTTGCACAGGTTGAGATGCAACGATACGGACTTGCAACGATGATGTTGCTTGGACCAACAGAGAGCGTGGTGCTCGCTGATGAATCTGCCGATCCGGTTCGTCTTGCAGCCGATCTTTTGATTGAAGCCGAACATGGCACTGATTCATCGGTGTTATTCATCACCCCATCGACGCAACTAGTTGATCGCGTTGAAGATGAATTGCAAAAACAAGTGGCAACGTTGCCAGCTGTACGACGCGATGCCGCGATGTCATCTCTTGGTGTAAATGGTGGTGCCGTCATTGCATCTTCAATGAACGAAGCAATCGACATTGCAAACCGTTACGCACCCGAACACTTGCAAGTTGCAGTCAGCGAAAAAGACGAAAAACACGTGATCAGTGGGTTGGTCAACGCTGGCGAAATTCTCGTTGGGCAACATACGCCGTTTAGCGCGGGCAACTTCGTGATTGGTGCTCCTGCATCACTTCCCACTAGTGGCTTTGCGCACGTGTCATCGGGTATCACCGTAGAAGCATTTTTGAAGCGCACTGCAGTCGCTAAAGCAAACGAGTCAGCATTGCGCAACATGGCGCAAACCGTGATCTCATTGTCTGATCACGAAGGCTTCTCCGCTCACGGCGAAGCATTGAAAATTCGTTTTCAGTAAGTCGTTCGCACAATTGCACAAAGACACCTCGGGATCGTCTATTTTTGCAACGTGCATAACCAGTTCTTTCGGGCCAAGCGAATCCCAGCGGTTGTCTGTGGGTCGTTCTTCCTTCTCTTTGTTTTGTTCTTAACGGTGACGTTGCCGACGTGGCTATCGGTCGGACGTGGCGACCCTGCGACGAGAACCGTGGTCGCATTGGTGAAAGACCAAGAGTTCAGATATGAGGCTGCGA
The DNA here is from genome assembly GCA_044340485.1 of Ilumatobacteraceae bacterium. GTDB lineage: Bacteria > Actinomycetota > Acidimicrobiia > Acidimicrobiales > Ilumatobacteraceae > UBA2093. The sequence goes on from JBIITN010000006.1 coordinate 93,456, forward strand.
ATTTCTTCGTAGAAAAACTCAGTGAAGATGCAGAAAATCCGGACTTGCCGCGTTTCGACATGCTCGAGAATGCCATCAACACGAAACTTGACGAGCTCGTAGAAAATGAAGAGTTCATGGCAAAAGTCAAAAATATCTCGGG
>JBIITN010000025.1:0-27839 GCA_044340485.1 Ilumatobacteraceae bacterium
GCAGGCGTACCGCCTAGCGCAGATACACAGCAGGCGTACCGCCTAGCGCATATCTATTCGTGTGTGTGAGTGCGCACAGTAGATACTTGTTGTATGAATTCTGACCCGGCATTTGCGGGATGGCCAGCATTAGTGGGTCAACTTTTACAGCGCGACGACTTGTCCGACGAGCGTGCGCATTCTGCTGTAACAGAAATTCTTGAAGGACGAGCAACACCGTCACAGATCGCAGCGTTTTTGATTGCGTTGCGCGCCAAAGGCGAAACTGCAATTGAATTGCAGGGCATGTTACGCGCAGTAAGGGAAGCGTCTATTCATGTATCGCTGTCTCTAGATGTTGCTCAACATGCAATGGACATCGTTGGAACTGGTGGCGATCACAGTCATTCGGTCAATGTGTCCACGATGTCATCACTTGTTGTTGCAGGTGCTGGTGTGCCCGTGTGCAAGCACGGCAATTATGCATCATCATCTGCATGCGGCGCTGCTGATGTGTTGAAAGAACTTGGCGTTGTTATCGAGCTTGATGCGCAAGGTGTTGAAGCATGTATCGCAGAAGCAGGGATGGGGTTTTGTCTTGCACCACGGTTTCATCCGGCATTTCGCCACGCTGGTCCGACGCGACGTGAAATAGGAGTGCCAACAGCATTCAATTTGTTAGGCCCTATGGCAAACCCTGCTCCCATCGCCAACATGTTGGTTGGAGTCGCTAATCCGGCCATGCTCTCAAATATGGCGTCCGCTCTTATGTCTCGCGGAGTGAAACATGCATGGGTGGTACATGGGCACGGCGGTCTTGATGAGTTGTCGTTGAGTGGTGACAACAATGTGGTGCAGCTGCACGACAATGACTTGAGTTCTTTCACTGTAAATGCGAAAGATTTCGGTATTGCACCTTCTGGGCTTGATGATGTACGCGGTGGTGACCCAAAGACAAATGCAGCTGCGTGTCACAAATTGTTGAACGGAGAGAAAGGTCCAGTACGTGACATCGTGTCGTTTAACGCCGGTACCGCTTTGTACATTGCAGGAATCGCGTCTGATGTTGCAGAAGGAATCGAACGCGCGCATGCATCCATTGACTCCGGTGCAGCTCAAGAAGTGCTCGACTCGATGATTGCCGTCAGTGCAATTCACGGTGCACGATTGGCAGATCAATGATTCGCGTTCCCGCAACATCGGCCAACTTGGGCCCTGGTTTTGACGCTCTTGGTATGGCTGTCACGCTGTATGCCGACGTCGGTGTTGTTGGTGTCGACGACATGCCAGACGATGCTCATGAAGCAAACGACACTCATCCGGCACAAATTGCATTTGTTCTCGCTGGCGGCACTGGTCGTGTGTGGACGTGTACCAACATTCCGATGGGTCGCGGTCTTGGTTTCAGTGGCGCGGTGAGAATTGGCGGAGTAGTAGCAGCCGAAGTACAACAACACGGCGCCGATGCGTGGTCGCGCGAAACATCACAGGCTCTTCGCATTGGTACTGAGCTAGAGGGTCACGCAGACAATGTCGCAGCATCGCTGTATGGGTCGATTGTGGCTACAGCAGATGGTCGTGTAGTCAAGATCACAACGCCTCTCGATCCGGTATTTGTTGCGTGGGTTCCATCGTTTACAACATCGACAAACGAGTCACGCACAACTCTTGGACCTGTGATTGCATTTGACGATGCCGTCTTCAACATCGGGAGAACCGCTTTGTTGGTTGCGGCATTTGCCGCCGGCGATGTTGCGACATTGGCCGCAGCAACCCAAGACCGGTTACATCAAGACGTACGCTTTTCCGTGGCTGAACGTTCCCGCGATGCTCTTGCGGCTGGCCTTGCCGCTGGCGCGTGGTGCGGATGGTTGTCGGGTTCTGGGCCAACGGTTGCCTTGCTGTGTGATGCGAAAGACGCCGATGCCATCTGTGGAGCATTGCCCGCAGATGGCAGTGCAAAACAACTGCGGATCGACCACGACGGCGCTCGGATCATCTAAGCGCTATTCAAAGTGTGTAACACCCCACGTGAATACTGGGGACATGCCCAGCCCGTCAGATCCCCATACAGATACCGCCACTTTTTTCATTGGCGAACCAACGTTTGTCATCTCGTGTGACACGTGTGTCATGAAAGACACCGATGCCTGCAACGACTGCATGATGAGCTATTTATGTGATCGCCCAGAAGATGGGGCGGTAATTCTCGACTTGCAGGAACTTCGTGAGGTGAAATTGCTCGCACAGGCTGGTTTGGTGCCTACGCTTCGGCACCGTGCCACCGGATAATCCCACACGTAAACGCACTCGCAAGGTCTCTGGTCCTTTGCCCGCCGGGGCCTCGTATTGGGAGCAATTGCGCGCTATCGGTGTTGCGAGCGGACTTGATGCGATCGGAGTTGCGCCGGCTACACGCATGGAGCGCGCACTCGCAGCAATTAATGAGCGAATAGATAACCACTTGGTGAACGAGATGCAGTTCACGTTTCGCAATCCCATGCGCTCCAGCTCTCCTCAGATGTCAGTGGAAGGTGCGCGTTCCATCATTGTTGGGGTGCGATCGTATGCGCGTGATGTCGATCTGCACCTCGATAACGACGATGTCGATTCGGAAACGCAGCACATAGATAGAGATTCTGACAAGACGTTCACAAGTAGCACCGCGCGCGTCGCGCGATATGCATGGGCAGATCACAATGAAGGCCTGAAACAATCATTATTTGCGGTTATGCGACGGCTGCGAGACGATGGCCATCGTGCGGTGGTGTTCGCTGATGACAATTCAATTGTTGATCGCGAAACTGCGTACCTCGCAGGAATCGGCTGGTATGGAAAAAATGCGAATTTGTTGTTGCCGTCTGCGGGCAGTTTTTTCGTGATCGGTTGTGTGGTGACCACAGCAGAATTGCCTATTGGAGCACCCATAGAGGACGGTTGTGGTGCGTGTTCGAGATGTATTCCTGCATGTCCCACTGCAGCCATTGTTTCTCCAGGTGTTATTGATGGCAATCGTTGTCTGTCGTGGCTACTTCAAAAACCTGGTGTATTTGATCGTGACTATCGGGTGGCGTTGCACGATCGTATTTATGGTTGTGATGATTGCCAAACATCGTGTCCACAAACTGTTCGACGTTCAGTGCCTGTTCAGATATCCACCACGGTGTCTCGTCCTACGTTGCCGGCACGTGCGACAATTGATGTTGAATGGTTGTTACATGCAGACGACGAAGCAGTGATGGCGGTGTGTGAGCATTGGTACACGCATCAGCGTGATGCACGCTGGATTCGTCGTAACGCACTTATCATTTTGGGAAACATCGGTCAGCCCACACGTGAAAGTGTTCATGGCATCATCGCGCGTTACGCGACACACTCCGATGCAATGTTGCGGTCTCACGCCGTGTGGGCAGCAGCGCGTCTTGGGTATACAGATGTCATCGCGGGTGCGCGCGGGGATGTTGATCCGATGGTGAAAGACGAACTAGATCATCTTCCTGATGCACGGGTGGGTGTATGAAGCATCTGCTGGTCACTAATGACTTCCCACCAAAAATAGGTGGCATTCAATCGCTGCTGTGGGAGTGGTGGCGCCGCTTACCACCAGAGAGCTTTGCGGTGTTGACGTCGCCATATGACGGGGCAGAACAATTTGATGCAGAGCAACCATTCCTCATTCGCCGCACGCGCGAGCCATGGTTGCTGCCTCATCCGTTTATGGTGAAGCGCATCAATGAGATGGTGCGCGAAGTTGGTGCCGACATCGTCGTGCTTGATCCTGCGGTGCCGCTTGGCATTGTTGGCCCGTATCTCGATGTGCCCTACGACGTGGTCCTTCACGGTGCCGAAGTAACAGTTCCAGGCCGTTTGCCCATATCACGAGCGTTGTTGTCTCGCACATTGCGTCATGCGCGTCACATTGTTGCAGCCGGTGGATATCCCGCTCGAGAAGCAGAGCGCGCGGCACGCGCACAACTGCCCATTACTGTGGTGCAACCTGGGGTCGATATACAACGTTTTCACCCTTTGAATGCAGAAGAACAACGTGCTGCGCGAGACGAGTTTGGCATTAGTCACACCAGTGAAGTTGTGCTGTGTGTGAGTCGATTGGTTCCACGAAAAGGTTTCGACACGGTAATTCGCGCAGCGGCACAGTTGTCGCATCGTCGACCAGATCTGCAAGTAATTATCGCTAGTTCGGGTCGTGATGAAAAGCGACTTCAAAAACTGGCATCAACGTTGCGCGCACCAGTGCGATTTCTTGGTCGCGTCGACCATGATGCATTGCCAAGGCTGTACGGATGTGCAGATGTGTTCACCATGATGTGTCGCAACAGGTGGGGTGGACTTGAACAAGAAGGCTTTGGCATTGTGTTCCTCGAGGCGGCCGCATGTGCGGTGCCACAAATTGCGGGAGACAGCGGTGGCGCTGCTGAAGCTGTAGAAGATGGCGAGACAGGAATTGTGTTGTCCGACCCAACAGATGTCGCGGCGTTGGCTCGCTCGCTTGACACTTTGCTATCTGACCCTGCACGCATGCAACAGATGGGACAGGCGTCTCGTCATCGAGCCGAGGCCGATTTTTCTTACGAGGTTTTGGCGCGACGTTTGGCGCGATCCCTCGGTGTGGTGTCATGATGGCGTCGATGTCTGAGCAGGCCACGCGTGAACCGTTCTTTCAGATTCCCGACACGGGACGTCTCATCGTGCAAACAAACCTGGTGTTGACGGTGATGTTTATTGTGGCGTCAGCCATCGCGGTAACTGTTTTTGATCAGCCATGGAAGTCAATCGCTGTGGCGGTTTCGCTTTTGTGTTTCACCGTTGGTGTTGTGGCATTTTTATGGGGCTACTGGAGTGCAGTGCAACGCAGTCGCGAAGATGAAATCGGTGTTGCTGTTTTGTATTTCCTGATGGATGGAGTGGCGCCACTGCCTGTGTCACGAATCATGAATTGGTTACTCGGCGTGCAGTGTGCGGTTGCACTTGGAGCCGCGTTATCGCGACCATCAACAGATGGTAAGCCCGGCAGCACCCTCGCATTTGGCATCTTGGTGCCGATGCTTGGTCTTGGCTTAAGTGGTCTATGGGGTGCTCTCCATGGCACTTTTCGGCCACGCATTATTGACGAACCGTCCAGGGTGTCCGATGTGGACGATGAGAACGGGCAAGATGTATAGGTATGACAGACAGGGCAGCACAGACCACTCTTATTAACGCTCCGCTCGACAAGTGCGTTTCGGTGGTCCTTGATTTCGAGGCCTATCCCGAATGGGCAAAAGATGTGAAGCTTGCCAAAGTACGTGAGCGCGACGAACAGGGTCGTGCGACCGAAGTTGAATTCCGCGCATCAGCTCTTGGGCGCAGTACTCACTACACCTTGAAGTACGACTATTCCGAAGCACCCAATCGCGTGTCGTGGCATCTCGTTGATGGCGACATCATGCGCTCATTACAGGGCGCATATTCGTTCTTGGAAGTCGATGGCGGCACGCAGGTGTTTTACGAACTCGACATTGAGTTAGTTATTCCATTGCCAGGTTTTGTGAAGCGCCGTGCCGAGGCACGCATTCTCGACAGTGTGAAGGAACTCAAAGCTCGCGCTGAGTCGTGACTGTCAACGTCGCGCGAATCGGTATCGATGTCGGCGGCACGAAATGTCTTGGTGTCGTCCTTAATGGCGAACACACTGTTATAGATACTGTGCGTCGACCGACTCCGTCGGCACGCGACCTGGTTGATGTGTTGTGTGACATTGTGAATGAGCTACGTGGTGAAGTGCCGTTCTCACAGAGTGTCTCGGTCGGTGTTGGCGTGCCTGGCCTAGTTACTTTTGACGGCACGTTCCGAGCATCGCCGCACATTGCGGGTGTTGTTGATATTCCTGTTGCAACACTCATGACGGAACAACTGAACACAGCGGTGCGAGTTGATAATGACGCCACTGCCGCCACGTATGCGGAGTGGAAAATTGGTGCTGCCTGCAACGCCACCGATGCAATTGTTGTCACGCTTGGGACGGGAATTGGTGGAGGAATTATTTCGGGTGGACAACTGCAACGGGGTGCACACGGCCACGCCGGCGAATTTGGCCACATGGTGGTCAATGTTGAAGGTGACGAGTGTGTATGTGGCCAGCGAGGCTGCTGGGAGTTGTACGCATCGGGAAGTGCGCTTCGTACCTTGTCTGGCGGCCTCGAGGGGGAAGAGGTGATGAACCGTGCGGCTGGCGGAGACCAAGATGCGATCGCTGTCGTTCATGTTTTCTCCCAGTGGGTGGCACAAGGTCTTGCTGGACTGGTCAATGTGCTCGATCCCGAGGTGGTGGTCATCGGAGGAGGCGTGGTACGAGCAGGTGATCTCTTTCTCGATCACGTAGAGCATTACCTGGCCACGTATGCATACGGTGCTCGCACACGTGACTTGCCCACGATTGTCCCCGCACAATTAGGTGATCATGCAGGGGCAATTGGCAGTGCGCTACTGGGTGCTCTCCAATAAGGTTGCCCCCGATGGAATTTCGCCGCATAACTAATCTGCCCCCGTACGTCTTCACCATCATCAATGGTCTAAAGACAGAAGCGCGTCGCGCTGGTGTCGATGTGATCGACCTCGGCTTTGGCAATCCTGATTTGCCATCTCCCGACATCGCGGTGGAAAAACTTGCAGAAGCGGCTCACAATGCTCGCAATCATCGCTATTCGGTATCGCGCGGACTTCCAAAACTTCGTGAAGCAGTAGCCGCGTTGTACAAGCGCAATTGGGATGTCGACCTCGATGTTGAGATGGAGATCACCAACACGATCGGATCAAAAGAAGGCTTCAGTCACCTCATGTGGGTGTTGCTTGATCGCGGCGACGCCGCCATTGTTCCAAGTCCCAGTTATCCCATTCATATTTACGGGCCACTTTTCGCTGGTGCCGATTTGCGTCAAGTGCCAATGCGCAGCTTGTCCGACCCGCTTGCTCGCGAAGACTTTGCTGGTGATTTTTTCAACAATCTTGAAACCGCGTACAACGTGGGTTGGCCAAAACCGCGCGTATTAGTGATTTCATTTCCGCACAACCCCACCGGTGCAACTGTTGATCTCGATTTCATGCAGCGCGTTGTAGATTTTTGTCGTGAACGCGAAATGATTGTCGTCCACGACTTCGCGTATGCCGACATCGGTTTTGATGGTCACAAGCCTCCGTCGATTCTGCAAGCCAAAGGTGCAAAAGAATGTGCTGTTGAGTTGTATTCAATGACAAAGAGTTTCTCAATGGCCGGATGGCGTGTGGCGTTCTTGGTGGGAAACAGAGATGTGGTCCAAGCTCTTGTGAAGTTGAAGAGCTATCTCGATTATGGAACGTTCCAACCCATTCAGATTGCTGCAACTGTGACGATGAATGAAGCGGCTGATTATCCACACGAGATTTGTGCCGCGTATCACTCGCGTCGTGATGCACTCATTGACGGTCTCGAACGAATCGGTTGGGACATACCAAAGCCAAAAGGTTCGATGTTTGTGTGGGCACAGATTCCCGAGCCATACCAACATATGAATTCTGTCGAGTTCTGTTCTCACCTCGTTCGCGAAGCAGAAGTGGCATTGTCGCCTGGCGTCGGATTTGGCCCCGGTGGCGAAGGGTTTGTGCGCTTTGCGTTGATCGAGAACGAGCAACGCATCAGACAAGGCATTGCCAACTTAAAGCGTGGCTTACCCAAGCTCATCGGCTACTAGTTCCTTAATGCACGGCGTGCCGTGCGATCAGGCTCAAGTGCACGGCGTGCCGTGCGATCAGGCTCAAGTGCACGGCGTGCCGTACGATCAGGTTCAGTCGAGCCAGTGACGTGTTCGATCCACAGCGCGCAACCACTGCGTGTGGTGTTGTTGCAGAAAATCATCGGGGCATGGCTCAAAGGCAACATCAAGTTGCCACAGTGACGTGATCTCATCGAGATGTGACCACACACCTTCGGCGAGTCCGGCTAGGTACGCAGCACCCATTGCGGTTGATTCTGGTGCAGTAGGACGCAACACACGAACGCCCACAATGTCGGCTTGCATTTGGAGCATTGAATTCATCATGGCAGCGCCGCCATCAACACGAAGTTCTGACAATGTGATGCCGCGGGTTGCAGTCATTGCATCGATGACATCTTTGGTCTGAAACACCATGGCATCAATTGCTGCGCGCGCCACATGGGCTTTTGTTGTGCCGCGGGTAATTCCAAACATTGCGCCACGAGCGTGTGGATCCCACCATGGACTGCCAAGTCCGGTGAATGCAGGGACAAAAAAGACACCGTCGGAATCTGGCACCGTAGACGCCAGCGCTTCTATTTCTGATGAAGACGCGATGATGCCCAGCCCATCACGCAACCATTGCACTGCAGCGCCAGTGACAAAAATAGAGCCCTCAAACGCATACGTCGGTTTATCGCCTATGAGCCACGCAACTGTGGTCAACATGCCGTCATGAACACCTGGCCATTCATGTCCAACATTCATCAGCACAAAGCTTCCCGTGCCGTATGTGTTTTTTGCCATGCCCGGTTTTGTGCACGCTTGGCCAAATAGTGCTGCTTGTTGATCGCCTGCAATGCCGGAAATGGGAATGCCGTCTGCAATTCCGGTGACGCCACGTGTTGTTCCCACACGACCAGAAGAGGAAACAATGTCTGGTAGTGCAGACATTGGAATGTCAAACAACGCACACATATCGTCGCTCCAACGCAGCGTCGTGATGTCGCACAACATCGTGCGACTCGCATTTGAGACATCAGTGACAAAAGATGAGCCAGAAGTGAGATTCCATGCAATCCATGAATCGATGGTTCCCAACCCCAGATTGCCATCGCGGGGAATGTCTGTGTTCTGTAGTAGCCACGCCATTTTGCTTGCTGAAAAGTACGGGTCAAGAACAAGACCGGTAGTGGCCCGTACAAGTGGAAGATGTGGAGACAATTTCTCACACATGTTCGTTGTGCGACGGTCTTGCCAGACAATTGCTCGCCCATAAGGTTCACCAGTTGCCGTATTCCACGCAACGACGGTTTCACGTTGATTGGTAATACCAATGGCAGCAATTGGTTGATTGATGTGTCGTGCGACATCTACCAACGTGGCATGTACTGCATCCCAAATATCTTGCGGATCATGCTCTACCCATCCTGGTTGGGGAAAGTATTGCGGGAACTCTCGATATGAGGCAATTGATGGCGTGCCGTTGTCGAACACCGCGCGCGTGCGAACACCGGTAGTGCCCGCGTCGATTGCGAGCACAACGCTCACAACAAAGAATCCGATTCGCTGTCACCCAAAGCGATAGTGGCGTCAGTAATCAATGCAACAAGTTCTTTGTGCACACCAGGCGTTGATGCAAGAACTTCGCGTGGCTCCATCACGCCACCAGAGAAATTCGTGATGATTGCCCCGGCTTCTGTTGCGATAATTCCGCCGGCCACGAGGTCCCACGGATGTAAGAACTCTTCGAAGTAGGCGTCAAGTCGGCCACACGCCACAAAACACAGGTCGATCGCGGCAGCACCAAAACGCCGAACATCTCGAACTTTGTGCACCATGTTGGCCACTCGACGTGCTTGTCGGAGGCGACGCTCGGGTGCATAACTAAAGCCGGTGCACACCAATGCATCCGTCAACAATGAATTGTCTCGTACGGAAATCTTTTCGCCATTCACGAATGCCCCAAGACCACGCGCGCCTGTGAACATTTCACCAAGTGCTGGCACATAGACCGCACCAGCGAGGGGGCCTTCATTATCAACCACACCAATTGAGACGGCCCAGTTTGGAAGATCAAAATAGAAATTGGTGGTGCCGTCAATGGGGTCGATGTACCACGTGAGTCCAGATGTTCCTTGATCACTTGCGCCTTCTTCGCCAACAATTGCATCGTGTGGGCGTGCATTGCGTAGACCATTCGTGATGACGTTTTCACACACGTGATCAAACTCAGTCACCATGTCAGTGCTGGTTGATTTTGTTCGCACTTCCGACAGCCCTGCCTTACGGCCAGCAAGTGCAAGATCTCCGGCTTCGCGAGCAAGTGCTTCGGCGAGATCACACAGCGCTCGTCTTTCGAAAAGAGAGATCATCGTGATGCCAACTCGCGCCATTCTCCAAGAGCGCGCAATACGAGAACTGACACAATTGCAGTACCCGCTGCGGCGCTAACACTGCCGATGAAGATCCCGAGCCCGAGTGCAAGGCCGCAACTGCCGGTGCATTGGATGTCGGCAAGCGCGTAACCGATAAGGCCGCCAGCAGCACCGCCGACACAGATCGCGATAAAAGCCAAAATACGTGCAGTCGAGGAGGGAAGCGCCGAGAGCGTGGAGTTATCCGAAGTCGTCACGGCCACCATCGTAGGGCTCCACTAACGTCAGACACATCGTGGGTTCGCAACGTTTCATCTTGCATGTTGACATGGACGCGTTTTATGTCTCCGTTGAGTTGTTGAGACATCCTGAGTTGGTTGGCCAACCCGTGGTGGTGGGGGCCAGTGGAAATAGAGGAGTTGTGGCTGCGGCCTCGTATGAGGCTCGACAGTTTGGAGTGCACTCGGCAATGGCGTCGTCACGCGCGCGAAATCTTTGTCCTCACGCTGTGTTTTTGTCGCCAGATCACGGGCACTATGCGGCAGTAGGAGAACAGGTGGTGCAATTGCTGACCACGTACACGCCGCTCGTTGAACAGCTGTCTATTGATGAATCATTTCTCGATGTCACGGGAAGTCAAAACTTGTTGGGCTCTCCCGTTGACATCGCGTGGAAGATCAGACAAGACATTGCAGACACATGCAAACTGTCATGCAGTATTGGTATTGCGCCAAACAAATTCCTGGCCAAGCTCGCATCAGAACATGCAAAACCCCGCGCAACAGCGCAACGCATTGATCCTGGCCATCAAGTGTTTGAGGTGAAACACGGTCACGAACTGGAATTTCTGCATCCGCTATCTGTATCTGCATTGTGGGGTGTTGGACCCGCAACAAAAGAGAAACTTGCACGCATTGGTATTAACACCGTTGGACAATTAGCAGAGTGCGACGAACAGCTATTGCAGCACGCACTTGGCAACGCTCACGGAAGCCACCTTTTTGCGTTGTCACACGGCATCGATGATCGACCAGTTGAACCAGAACGAAGTGCAAAATCGATTGGCAACGAAGAGACATTTTCAACTGATCTCCACTCTGTAGGAGAACTTCGTCCACATCTCGTGCGGCTCTGCGAATCAGTAGCACGACGAGTTCGTGCCAGCGGACTTATCGCATTGACGTTGACATTGAAAGTGAAGTTCTCCACGTTTCACACCATTACGCGGTCAGTGACAACGCGCGACGGGATTTCTACTGCTCCAGCGATGGTGGAAGTGTTGTCGTCATTGCTTGAAGATATTGACCCTTCTCAAGGTGTTCGATTGCTGGGAGTGCATGCCTCCAAGTTGGTGGACGCCTCAGGTCACGGACAGCAACAAACACTGTTCGATGTATCCGAATCCGACAGCAACAGCACCGATGCCTCATCAGCAGATAGAGCCGCATCTGTAGAGATTCAATGGAGTGAGGCATCACAGGCGGTGGACTCCATCGTTGCCAAATTTGGACGAAGTGCGATTCGTCCAGCGAGTGCAATTGGCTCAGAGGACGCGGGGGAGAACCCATTTGGACCCAAAGCAGTAGATGAGTGACGGAAAAGACCGGAGTTGTTGACATCGCGCGTTGAGTTCTGGTCCAGAAGGTGGAAAGATGTGGACGTGGCATTGTCAGACGAAGAGCAACGCATCCTTCGCGAGATCGAAGAGCAATTGCAGACCGACGAGCGTTTTGCTCAGGCGGTCTCACCGTCTGGTCTGTACCGCCACTCCGCTCGCACAATGCGATGGGCGATTCTCGGAGTACTCGCTGGGTTAGTCGTCATGGTTCTTGCTTTGCAGGTTCATTTTTTGCTCGCCTTCGGTGGCTTCTTGTGGATGCTTGGATGCGCACTCGTGATCGAACGTCAAGTGCGTCTCATCGGTAAAGCTGGTGTACAAGACATCGCACAGTCTTTGCGCGGAGCACGCGCTAGCGGATCATCGCGTCTTCGCGATCGTTTTCCGCGCCCATAACATCCCACTACTGTGTGGAAGCATGAACCCCACATACAGCCCTGACGCCGAATCATTCCGACTTACCGTTCGTGAGTTTTTGAAAGATGAACTGCCTGCCGGGTGGAAGGGAATGGGTCGCCTCGGTCCTGACGAAGTGCGCGATTTCATGTCGCACTGGCGCATCACGCTAGGAAAGTCTGGATATCTCGCTGCCGGTTGGCCTGCCGAATACGGCGGTGGTGGTATGTCCGAACTTGAGCAAGTAATCATTGCAGAAGAGTTCGCGCGCGCAGGTGTGCCAACTGGTGGACCAAACGACGTGTTCAACATTCACATGCTGGGCAACACATTGTTGCGATGGGGCTCTGAAGAGCAAAAGAAATATCATTTACCACGTTTATTGAATAACGAAGACGTCTACTGCCAAGGGTTCAGCGAGCCAAATGCCGGATCAGACCTCAGCAATCTTGGTTTAAAAGGTGTGCTTGATGGTGATCAATGGATATTGAATGGCCAAAAGATCTGGACCAGTGCTGGACATTTGGCAGACCACATTTTCACCCTTGCGCGTACAGACGCCGATGCACCTCGCCATAAAGGAATCAGTTTCCTTCTTGTTGAAATGCGCCAGCCTGGAATTGAAGTACGGCCCATCAAGATGATTTCGGGTGAGAGCGAATTCAACGAAGTTTTTTATACCGATGCAACAACACATAAAGACAACGTTGTTGGAGGCATCAACAATGGTTGGGCCGTCGCCATGACATTGCTGGGATTTGAACGTGGTTCTTCCGCAGCAACAATGCCGATTCGCTATCAAGCTGAAATGGATCGGTTAATGCTTCTTGCAAAAGAGCGAGGTGCCGACAAGGACCCTGTTATTCGTCAACGCTTGATGAAGTGTTACGAGCAAGTGCGCATCATGCGTTTTCTTGGTATGCGTCAATTGACAAAGTATCTCGCCGGACATCATCCAGGCCCAGACGCAGGCATGTTCAAGTTGTATTGGAGTGAATACCACAAGATCGTGACCGAGCTCAGCCTCGACATCATTGGTGCTGATGCAATGGCGCCAACTGGTCAATTGCCACAAACTTCGTTTGGAGCAGACTTTGAAGGAGCACCAAATTCCACCAACAGTTGGGTAGGCACATTTTTGAACGCTCGTGCGGGAACTATTTATGCCGGTTCATCCCAGATCCAGCGAAACATCGTGGGTGAAATGGTTCTCGGGCTTCCCAAGGAGCCGCGCGCCACATGATGTCGAAGGGCGTTGTCTGGGCTGTTCTGCGTCGGCCGTCTCTGTGGGGAACAGCCATGGTTCAACTGGCGCGACTTGCCCCTACGGGATGGTGGAAACGCTGGCCTTTTCTGCCCCGTCCAAGTGCTGACTATCTCGACTTTCGCTATGTCACCCAATACGGCGGACAACACGGAGCACCACAGGCGCCCATTCGTAGTGAAGATGTGCTGGACTATCTCAGATGGTGCAAAGAATGGAATCGCACGCGATGATGTACGTCATGACCGCTGACAAAACACTCGCCCCGCAGAGCGATGCTGCTCGCCCCCGCGAGAGACGGCGGTAGTCACATGAAGAGCGCGCTCGTACTTAACGCTACGTACGAACCGCTCAGTGTCGTCTCATGGCGTCGCGCCGTTTGCCTAGTGCTTGCCGACAAAGCCGACATCGTTGAAGAAAGCGATGAACAGTTTCGTGCCGAACGATTTGCAATGAGCGCACCTACGGTCATTCGCTTGCGCTATGTCGTAAAAGTCCCATATCGACGACATACAGCATTGTCTCGACGTGCGGTGTTCCAGCGAGACAATCATCGTTGTGCCTATTGCGGTGATCATGCTGACAGCATCGATCATGTATTGCCACGTTCACGTGGCGGCAAGAACGTGTGGGAAAATGTCACGGCAGCGTGTCGTCCATGCAATTTGCGAAAGCGAGATCGTACGCCAGAAGAGGCAGGCATGGCGTTATTGGTGAAGCCTCACGCGCCACGAGAGCTTGCGTGGATAAGTTTTTCGGTCACTCGGGTTCCAGAAGAGTGGAAACCATACTTGGCTCAAGCCAGTTGAGTCATCGATCTCAGACGATTATCTACAACACTGATCAGCAAAAACACTGATCAACAAAAACACTGATACTCAAATATGCCGATATACATACAGCAATGAAGAGGCAGTTGCATGAGTGGCAGTTGCATGAGTGGCAAGGTAGTCCACGTGATTTTCATTCTCGCGACTTGCCGATGGCAACAGCATTGTGGCTCGTTCGCACTAATACTCCGGCAATAGTTCTCGGTTCATCGCAACGCAAAGATGTTGTTGATGAGGTTGCAGCTCACGATGCAGGTTTTGACACTTTCGTACGACGCACTGGTGGCGGGGCAGTGCTGGTCGACGACACCGCAGTGTGGATTGACGTGACACTGCCTCGTGACCACAGCCACTGGACAGACGATGTCAGTACCAGCATGTTGTGGTTAGGAGAGGCATGGGAGAGGGTGTTGTCACATTTTGCAAACACCACTCCTGTTGTGGTGCACCGTGGTGCAATGGTGAGAAGTGTTGTGTCTGATGCGGTGTGTTTTGCGGGCCGCGCACCAGGTGAAGTGTGTATTGCAGACAAAAAGGTTGGCACCAAGAAGATTGTCGGCATTAGTCAGCGTCGTTCTCGCGACGGAGCTCGATTTCAATGCGTTGTGTATACGCGCTGGTCATCGCAGTGGATGGATCTTGTCACGGGGTACGACCTCACGGATGCAGACATAATGAATGCATCTCAATCGGGTTGTGGTCTTTACGATCTTGGTGTTAGTGCATCACCTGAACAAATTGCATCGGCTCTTGCCCAGCAGTTGAATCACTGATTTCCACGTTTGCCATTCCGCGCGACATCGGCGAGATGAGGCCCTCACTGACTTCTGTGTTTGCGGACTCCTTTTGCCAATTCCAGCCGGAGCCGCGTGGGCTTTGTGGGGCGGCCGTGCGGGGTCGGTGGGGCTGGTGGGGCTGCTGGGGAAAGATGTGGGGATTTGTGGGGAAAAATGGTTGACAGTGGGGGGTAGTGGGGATTATGGTGATCTCCGTGGGACGGCGGGCGTCTCACGGAGCGGAGAACCACAGTGTTTGTTGGAGTGCACGAGCGCCAATTAGACCCAAAGGGTCGGCTTGCTCTGCCTGCAGCCTTTCGCCCCCGCTTAGAGCCACGCTGTTACTTGGCATTTGGTCAGGACAAGTGCGTTGACGTTCTCACTGCCGAAGCCTTTGAGCAGGTCGCTCAGGAAATGCTTGACAAGGTTCGCTCTGGCGAGATTGATCGCAATCAGCAACGTGCACTTGCGGCCAACACGATCGAAGTGGCCGTCGACGCGCAAGGTCGGGTCAACCTCGATGAAAAATTGCGCGCATACGCCGGTCTTGAGTTGAACACGAAAGTGATTGTGGCTGGCTCATTTGATCGCGTCGAAATTTGGGATCCCGCTCGTCACGACCGAGTGACTGCAGCCGGCACGCAACAAATTGCCGGAGGGGACGCGTGATGAGCAATGCAGCGTTGTCACACATCCTCAGCACAGGTTTTTTTGAATCACAACATTCACGTCATGGTCGCCATGGACTATCGGTCCTTGGCAGTCTCCCGGATGGCACGGTGGCCAGCTCCAACTCCGCCCGCTGTCATCGCGCACGTACCGGGGATAAATCCGGACGGCATTTGCTGTCCGGGAGGCTGCCAAGGACCGACGTCGGCATGAACACCGAACCTTTCATTCACGCATCGGTGATGCTTGAAGAGATTTGTTCGGTGTTTGATTCTGTGTCAGACGGGGTGTTTCTTGACGCAACAATTGGCGGGGCAGGCCATTCCCATGCACTGCTCTCTCGCCATCACAACATTTCACTGTTGGGCCTTGATCAAGATGACACTGCCCTCGACGCAGCGTCTCGAAATCTTTCAGAGTTTGCCGCGCGTGTCACCCTCCGACGCGCGCGGTTTCATCGCATTGCCGAAGTGTGTGCTTCTCTCGGAGTGACCGAACTCACCGGTGCACTATTTGATCTCGGTGTTTCCTCGCCCCAGTTTGATGTCGCTGAGCGAGGGTTTTCTTACCGGCTAGACGGGCCACTCGATATGCGGATGGATCGCACTCAAGATCTCACTGCAGACGTTGTTGTCAATACCTACGACAAAGATCAACTGGCACGCCTCATCTCATCGAACTCTGATGAACGATTCGCTGATCGCATCGCGCGAGCCATTGTCGCCGCGCGTCCAATACGTTCCACTCTCCAGCTTGCCGAGGTGGTGACCACAGCGATACCGGCTGCCACGCGTCGCCGTGGTGGCCACCCGGCTAAGCGGACGTTCCAGGCGATTCGCATTGAAGTGAACCAAGAACTCGACATTCTTGAGACGTCGCTGCGTGATGTCATTTCATTGTTAGTACCTGGTGCGCGGCTTGCAGTCCTCACATTTCACTCTGGTGAAGACCGAATCGTGAAAGACGTGATGCGCCAAGCCGAAACAGGCGGATGCACTTGTCCGGTCGGTCTTCCGTGTGGATGTGGGGCAATGTCACTTGTGCAACGAGTGCGCGCACCACGTACCGCATCAGCATCAGAAATTGCTGGTAATGCACGGTCGTCATCTGCGCGTCTGCGAGTTGTCGAAAAGAAAGCACAGGTCTGATCTTCATGGCTGTTGCTTTTCGTTTTCCTAATCCGCTTATCGAAAGGGATGAGCGCCCCACGCTCACTCTGGTGCCCAAACGCCGCAGTCCTGTTGCGATTGTGGTTGTCGTCATGCTGATGTTTTTTGGAACACTGTTTGGGGTTGTCGCATTGCGAACACACATGGCCCAACAGCAGCAGGTAATTGACGATCTCACCTACGATCTTTCGCGGGCGCGAAACCACTTTGACGAGCTTCGGGCCGAACGCGCTCGATTGCAATCGCCAGACGTATTGGTGGATGCGGCGCGGTCGATGGGGCTTGTGCCAACTGCAGGAGCGCGTCTGGTTGACGTACCACCAGCGATTGCCGCTGAAGTAGCTGAGACATTAGGCAAAGTCGACATGGATCTTGTGAAACCAGTCGAGTCGCCACTTGACACCTTTGGGCGTTTGAAGTCACAGGTGGATGTAGCACCGTGACCGCAACAACGCCACATCAATCGCGGCGCACACGCCAACATCGATCCTCGTCAGATTCCTTGCGCAGGCGTTCTACATCCACATCTCGTTCTACATCTGCATCTCGTTCTGCGTCTGCGTCTCGTTCTGCATCTGCGTCTCGTTCTGCACAGCCACGATCACGAAGTGGCGGTCAACGTAACGCCTCTCCAGAGCGCAAAAGAGCATCCCAGCCAACGACAGCGCCACAGCAAAGAAGATCACCCCAGCGCAATTTACGTCTTGTTGACATGCCAAAGAGGTTGCCCGCGTCATTTCGTCGCAGTCTTACGCCCGTAGCGGCAAAAAAGGAATCATCTCAGCAAGTGCACCAACGAATGATGAAACGTCTGCGTTTCCTAGTTGTGGTTTTTGTTCTTATCATGGTCGTCGTCTTCGTGCGAGTAGTGATGTTGCAGACAGTGCAACGTGATGGTTATCTCGAAGCTTCCATCAATCAACGAACACGACTCACCACAGTTCGTGCGCCCCGAGGAGTGATCTTTGACCGGACAGGACAAGAGCTGGCTCTCTCGGTCCCACGCATCACATTGTTCGCTGACCCACGCGAAATGCCTGACAAAGTTGCAGCAGCTGCCTCGCTTGCAGTTGTCTTGCAGTTGTCGCCGGAAAAACACGATGCATTGCTGAGAGAACTGGAGCAGCCCGGTTCAGCATTTGTGTATCTGTCTCGGGGTATGGACAAGGCCGTTGCACAGGGAATTCTTAATCAGGCAATACCTGGGGTGCATGGATACACAGAGCCTGCGCGTGTGGTGGAAGGCGGTGTTGCGGAAGCAATTATCGGCAAGACAGATCCAGACGGCGTGGGTTCTTCTGGCCTTGAGTTGCAATTCAATGATCTCTTGCAGGGTAAGAACGGCCAAGTTGTTCGGCAAGTTGATCGCCGAGGCAATTCGATTGCTGGCGCAATTCGTACATCCGCAGAAGCAATGCCTGGTGATGATCTTGTGTTGACTGTTGACAAGACTCTGCAATTTCATACAGACAAAGCGTTGCTACAACGTGTGGAACAACTTGGCGCCAAAGGTGGAACCATCATTTTGATGGACTCTAAAACCGGAGAGATCTATGCGATGTCAAACGTACGCCGCGGCGATGATGGTCAAGTGCGCCTTGCCTCAGGCAACTTTGGCGCAGTGGAGGCGTATGAGCCAGGTTCAGTTGCAAAGATCTTTAGCGTTAGTGCAGCACTGAACGAGGGCAACGTCACCCCAGAGACAACCCTGAAAGTTCCAGGAATCATAAAAGTTGACGATTTTGTTATCCGTGATGCATGGCCACACGGTTTGCTGAAGATGAGTGTGCGTGACATTATGACGCAAAGTTCCAACTTGGGCACAGCCATGATTGCCGACACGATGAAGAATGTTCGCAAGTACGAGTATCTACAAGCCTTTGGTTTCGGCCAAGAGACTGGACTGAAGTATCCAGGAGAATCAAAGGGAATCCTGCGTGACGTGTATGACTGGCAAGGTACTGAGAAGATGACGGTTGCATACGGTTATGGCTTTGCGGCCACGTCACTTCAGTTGATTGCGGGCGTGAACACAGTCGCAAATAAAGGAACGTATGTGGCACCGAAATTGGTGCGTGGCACTATCGACAAGAACGGCAAATTAGTGGAGGCAGCACCGTCAATTACTCGTCCCGTCGTTACTCCTGAGACAGCGGCTACGACCACTTCGATGCTGCAAGATGTTGTGTGTTTCGGTACGGCGAAGTTGGCTCAGGTAAAAGGTATGACTGTTGCTGGCAAGACAGGCACCGGATACAAAGTGCAAGACAACGGTACATACATCACCGAGGCTGGAACGCGTTCGTACTTTGCATCGTTTGTTGGTTATTTCCCAGCGCAGGACCCTAAGGTCACAATGTTGGTAAGCATTGACGAACCCAACGCTCAATCTCGAGATCGTTTCGGTGGTACGGCTGCTGCTCCTGTTTTTGCTCTTTTGACGCCAACAGTGATGCACGAACTGGGAATTGCTCCTGTGGGATCTGGAACCGGTTGCAAAAAACTTGCACAGGTGCCGGGGCAGTAGACGGGAATGTCACATGACCGTTGTTGTGCCTCGATTTCGCAG
This sequence comes from Ilumatobacteraceae bacterium, assembly GCA_044340485.1. GTDB lineage: Bacteria > Actinomycetota > Acidimicrobiia > Acidimicrobiales > Ilumatobacteraceae > UBA2093. Next base: position 19,376 of record JBIITN010000025.1, read on the forward strand.
TCTTGCTGAATTAGTCAGCGCCATTCCGCAACACCTTTCGTTTGTTCTAGCTGGAAATGATGCTGTTGAGATAACAGGTATCGCTTCTGATTCACGAGTGGTGCAGAGTGGGAATCTCTACTGTTGCATTCGTGGCGAATATTTCGATGGGCATACATTTGCACGAGACGCTGTAGATAACGGAGCACGTGCTCTACTCGTGGAGAGCTTTGTTTCAGACGTGCCAGAACATATCGCGCAAGTGCGGGTTTCAAATGTGCGTGATGTCATCGGGTGGCTTGCAGCGGAAATATATGATCAACCCTCGGATCAGTTATGTGTTGTTGGCGTCACAGGGACTAACGGGAAAACATCGACTGTCTCATTGGTGGGAGATTTGTTGCGCGCGCTTGGAAACACCGTGCAAGTATTCGGGACATTGACAGGCGAGCGCACCACACCAGAGGCGATCGCAATGCAAGAACGCTTGGCCCAGTGCGTAGCAGATGGAGTGACGCATGTAGTGATGGAAGTTTCCTCGCATGCGCTTGTGCAAGGACGTGTATTCGGAACTCACTTTGATCTAGTGGCTTTTACAAATCTCGGCCACGATCATCTCGACTTTCACAAAATACAAGAAGAATATTTCGCAGCTAAGGCATCACTATTTCGGACTGTGTATGCCGATCGTGCAGTAGTGAACATTGATGACCCTCACGGACTGATGATTTCAGATACGGCTGACATTGCCTGCGAGGAATTCGCGTGCAGTGATGCAAGCGACGTGCTAGTCACCGCGCGAGCGACGTCGTTTCTGTGGCGCAACGTCACGATTCATGCTCCGATCGGTGGTGCGTTCACCGTGATGAATCTGCTCGCGGCCGTGACTATTACACAAAATTTGGGGTATGCACCTTCTGACATTGCTCGTGCGTGCGATGATATACACCCGATTCGTGGGCGTTTTGAATTAGTGCCGGGAGCTATTGATTTTGATGTTGTTGTTGACTATGCCCACACTCCAGAAGGTTTGGAAGAAGTGTTGAGTACGGCACGTGCGCTCACGCGAGGTCAGTTGATAGCGGTGTTTGGTTGCGGTGGAAACCGTGACCGGGGAAAGCGCCCGGTGATGGGTGCGATCGCGGCGCGAATCGCTGACCAGATCTTTGTCACATCAGACAATCCTCGCGATGAGGATCCACTGAACATCATTCACGAGGTGTGTGCTGGTGCTCAGAACGGGCGAGCAGACGTGCTAGCTGTCATCGACCGTCATGACGCAATCTCTCAAGCAATACGCAGTGCGTCTCGCGGTGACATCGTGGTGATTGCCGGCAAGGGACATGAAACGACGCAAGAGATCGCGGGAGCGCATGTGCCCTTTAACGATGTGCAAGTTGCACGTAAGGTCTTGCAACACATGCAGGGAGAAGCGAAATGATCGCGGTGTTAATTGCTGGTGCGGTGGCACTCATCATGTCGCTCATTGGTACGCGCCTGTTGGTGTCATATTTTGAAAATCTTGGAAAAGGTCAGCCCATTCTTGGAACAGAAGATCGTGGCCCAATACACCACATTGGCAAGCAGGGCACAGCCACTATGGGTGGTATCGCGATTTTGATCGCAGGTTTCACGGGCTGGTTAGTGGCACACCTTCGCGATCGGCTCGCGTTTTCCGATCAAGCAGTCATCATGTGGATTGCGGTATTTGCCCTTGGCTTCATGGGTTTCCTTGACGACTTCTTAAAAGTCCGCAAAGCGCACAACCGTGGCATTCTTTGGAAGAAGAAGGGATACATCACATTCGGTTTAGTGGTGCTTCTCATGATTCTTTTACTCACGTCGACGGGTGTGAGCGAGACGCTGTCGTTTACTCGTTTTGACCTGCCGGGGTGGAAGTTAACCCCCGCCTTGTGGGTGATTTGGACATCGCTCATGGTGTGGGCAACGACGAATGCGGTCAATGTGACTGATGGTCTTGACGGACTTGCAGCAGGTTCAGCCACGCTAGGTTTTCTCGCTTTTACTTTTATCGCGTATTGGGGTTTTCGTAATCCGAATTTGTACCAAATTGTTAACCCGCTCGATCTCGCTGTGTTCTCTGCTGCGATGGCGGGTGCGTGTGGTGGATTTTTGTGGTGGAACGCTGCGCCTGCACGAATCTTTATGGGCGACGTTGGTGCCCTCGGGATAGGTGCTGCACTTGGATTACTTGCCGTCACCACTAATACTCATCTGTTGTTGCCACTCATTTGCGCACTGAACGTAATGGAAGCTGGTTCAGTTGCTGTTCAGATGGGAGTGTTCAAAGCGTCAGGCCGCAAGAAGCGTTTGTTTCGTATGTCGCCAATCCATCACCACTTTGAACTTCTTGGTTGGCCTGAAACCACTGTCATTATTCGTTTTTGGATCATCTCTGGTTTGTGCGTTGCTGCTGCACTTGCGCTGTTTCTTGCGGACTTCACAAATGTCGTTGACATGGGGCGGGCAGGTCGCTGATGCGCCGGGTCGCGGTGTTTGGCTTGGGCATTACGGGTCGAGCCACCGCACAAGCTTTGGCTGATCGCGGGTATGGAGTTCGTCTTGCCGACGACGTCATCACAGATGAAATGGCCGCTTTTGCAGATCACATCGACGCACCTTTGTACTCGCCTAGCGATGATCAGATTCGCCAATTGTTGCGCAATGTCGACACATTGATTCCGGCGCCCGGAGTGCCGCCACGTCATCGGGTTATCGACGCGGCAACAAAAGCAAAGATCGCTATCCGTACAGAAATCGATGTTGCATACGAATGGGAACAACAACGCGCGGGCGGTCCACGTCCGATGCTTGGTGTCACCGGTACCGATGGTAAGACAACCACAACGATGATCACCGCTGCATTATTGCGAGGTGGTGGTCTTCGTGCAGCAGAAGTGGGCAATACCGATGTTCCATTGATCGCGGCTCTTCACGAAAATCATGATGTTTTTGTTGTGGAGTGTTCCAGCTTTCGCTTGCAGTACATTTCACAATTTCGATGCGAAGCGTCAACATGGCTCAACTTCGCACCCGACCATCTCGATTGGCATCCCGACCGCAACCATTATCTCCAAGCAAAGTCTCGTTTGTGGTCACATGTTCGTCCAACAGATGTGGCAGTAGTGCCGATTGGACACGCTGAGATCTCACACGTTGCTCATGAATCGAGTGCACGGGTGGTTTCTTTCGGTCTCGAGAGTGGCGATTACCACGTTGCTGATGGCAATTTAGAGTCTCCTCACGGATCGATTGGCGCTGTTGATTCCTTATGGCGCTCAATGCCACACGACATCACCAATGCTCTTGCTGCCAGCGCATTGGTGCTTGAGACAGGGTTAATCACGCTTGACACCATTGCGTCGAGTCTTGCCGCGTTTGAACCTGCACACCATCGGATCGAGTTAGTAGGTGAATTCGCGGGTTCACGCTGGTACGACGATTCAAAGGCAACAAGTCCGCACGCATCCCTCACAGCAATCCGCGCTTTTGAAAGACTGGTACTCATAGCTGGGGGACGTAACAAAGGACTAGATCTCACCGCGATGGCGACCGAGCCACAGCGTATGGCTGGAGTTGTTGCCATTGGTGATGATGCAGAACGTATTCGTGACGCTTTTGCGCCCTTGTGTCGCGTCGTGATCGCACAATCAATGAGTGACGCGGTGCGAGAAGCCGCTGCGATGTCATCGCCAGGTGTTGACGTTCTTCTTTCGCCTGGTTGCACAAGTTTTGATTGGTACAACAATTACAACGAACGTGGTGATGATTTTCAGCGCATCGTGCGGATGTTTTTCTCTGACGCGGTGCAAGCAAGTCCAGGGGTGACTCAATGAGTATGGACACAAGTCGTCCCATTCCGATGAGTGTGCGCGAGCGTCGTCTCGCCACATTGCAACGCACTGGCATTGCAAAGCAGCGAAAGATCGCTGTACAGGCTCCTAATTCTACGTTCTACGGAATCATGATTGTCGTGTCCACATTGACCTTGCTTGGTCTCATCATGGTGTTGTCATCGTCGTCGGTGTCGATGTTTATGGGTGGCGAGTCGGCGTGGAAATTGTTCCAACGTCAAGCAGTGTTCGCAGTGTTTGGACTCGGACTCCTCGTGTTTTCCTACGGGCGTCCGTACAACGAAATTCGCCGACATGTGTTTTACATCCTTGCCGGTGCTGTCATTCTCAACTTCTTGCCACTGATTCCTGGTGTGGGACTTGAAGTAAATGGTTCGCGCGCGTGGGTCAATGTTGGGTTTTTGAGTTTCCAGCCGTCTGAATTTCTCAAACTTGCTGTCATCTTGTTTTGTGCTGATTTGATCTCTAAACGACATCGATACGTGGCAGTGCCGCGGCGAACACTATGGCCGATGCTCTCAGTCATGGGCGTTGCCGTGTTGTTGTGCTTTGCCCAGGAAGACATGGGCGCTGCTGTCATCTTTGCGGGCATCGTGTTGACGATGTGTTTCGTTGCAGCGATGCCAATGCGATACGTGCTTGGCGTGGGCGCAATGTTCGGCTTTGTCGGTGTGCTGGTGTTGGCAGTGCGAGACAATGCTCGTCAGAGATGGATGGCGTTTCTCGATATCGAAAGCACCAAAAGTCATACTGGGTATCAGGTGTATCAATCTCTCTTGAGTATCGCAAATGGCGGACCCACCGGAGTGGGCGTCGGAACCGGCACCAGCAAATGGGGATATCTGCCGTTGTCATACAGCGACTTCATCTTCGCGGTGATCGCCGAAGAGCTGGGACTAGTTGGAGCACTTGCAGTTATCGGTGGCTTTGCATTGCTTGCGTTCTTTGGCGTGCAAGTTGCCATTGGCGCACGCGACATGTTTGGAACATTGTTAGCGAGTGGAATTACCGCGTGGTTTTCCATTCAGGCGATCGTGAACATTGGTGGTGTCGTTGGCTCGCTGCCGTTGACTGGGCTCACTTTGCCGTTCCTGTCGTATGGCGGCTCGTCGCTTATGACATCACTGGTGGCCGCAGGTCTGCTGTTGAACGTCGCCCGCAACATGAAATAGTGGTGCGATGGTTTTCGCTGTAGTAACAGGTGGTGGCACGTCGGGCCATGTAGTGCCGGCTATGGCAATTCTCGAAGCACTTGAGGACGCCGGGTATCCAACCGACATGTTGAGATACGTCGGCACCAAACGTGGTATCGAAAACACACTCATGAAATCAAGTCACGTGGAGTCAGCCTTCTTACCCATTTCTGGTTTGCAACGATCGTGGCGTCCGTCGAAGTTGATTCAAAATGTGTTACTGCCGTTCCGTTTGTCTAATTCCACCTCGCTCGCTGGTGAACTTGTTCGCAAATGGAATCCGAACATTGTGATCTCAGTGGGGGGATACGGAAGTGAACCGATGGCTCGCGCTGCACGCAAGGCCCGTATTCCGGTCATGTGCGTGAGTTATGACCGTGTGCCAGGTCTTGCGACTAAGAAACAGCAGTACTACGCAGTGAGTTGTGCTGTCGCATTTGAAGATTCAAAGCTTCGCAACGCTCGCCATACTGGTGCGCCTATTCGACGAGCTATTCGCCAACTAGACCGCGTTGCACAACGGCCTATTGCGTATCAGCAGTTCGGTATTCCTGCAGGAAGTCGTGTTGTCACTGTGGTGGGCGGATCACTTGGATCGGCATTGTTGAATGATTCTGTTTCGTCCATCCTTCACGAACTCGACACACAACAGATACGTGACGTCGCGGTTGTGCACATTTGTGGCGAACGTTTTGCGTCTCAACCAGAACCTCAGGTGCCAGATGGAGTCACGTATCGCCGTCTTGCGTACACCGATCGCATGGCCGACGTATATGCGATGACAGATGTATTGGTCAGCCGCGCGGGAGCCAGCACCATTGCCGAGATAGCAGCGGTCGGTGTTGCTGCAATCGTCGTTCCGTGGAAAGCAGCGGCAGATAATCATCAAGAGCTGAATGCACGATGGTTGGCTGACCCAAGTGCGGCAGTCATGATGTCGGAACGCGAGTGCAAAGACGGTTTTCTGGGCAAAGAGGTGTGCTCTTTGTTAATCAATGACTCACTTCGACACGACATGGCTCAGCGCGCATACGAGCTAGGAGAGATCCACCGCGGATCATCGCTGGTAGATCTCATTAAACGCGTGTCATATGACCGCAAATCAAAAGAGCGCTGACGCTGATGACAAGACCGCGTCATTATCCGCGCACACCACAACCACGGTTAAATCTGTCATCTCCCCGGCGCATACACGTGGTTGGTGTCGGTGGTCCAGGTATGAGTGCATTAGCGATCATGCTTGCCGAACGAGGACATGTGGTGTCGGGGTCTGAGATTCGCGAGTCCGACGTGCTCGACACGTTGCGATCAGTAGGTGTGTCGGTGATCATGGGGCAGAAAGCCGACAACGTCACTGATGTTGATGTCGTTGCGTATTCCACTGCAATTCCAGACGACAATGTGGAATTAGTGACAGCCCGAGAAAAGGGCATCACTGTTTTGCATCGAGGCGATGTGCTGGGATCGCTATCGCTTGACGATCGAGTCATCGCGGTGGCGGGTACTCATGGAAAAACAACTACTTCTGCACTGCTGTTGTCGATGTTGCGTGGTGCAGGACAGGATCCTTCGTATGTGATCGGTGCAGAAGTGCGCGATCTTGGTCGTGGTGCCGGAAATGGTCGCGACAACGTGATGGTGGTGGAACTTGACGAGAGTGACGGCACGGCAGAAGTGGTACCCGTCGAGAGCGTGATCATCACAAACATCGATATAGATCACCTTGACTACTTCATTACCCCTGAGAACATTGATACAGCTTTTTTTGATATCGCTTCTCTAGTCACACATCATGTTGTGTTGTGTGTCGATGACATCGGAGGCGCGCGCTTGCTTCCGCGATTACGTGATGACTTCCTGCAACGTGGTACGTCTACAACGGTGGTCACGTATGGCAGCACTGCAGATGCCGACGTGCGTATTTCGGGATTTACCGAGACCGCTATCGGTACCAAGTTTGTGGTGTCAGTTTTGGGGCAGGACTATCATGTGATGCTTCCCTTGCGGGGATGGCACAACGCATTGAATTGCACAGCGGCAATAGCAATGGCGCATGCCTACGGAGTGGATGTTGATATTTCTATTGTTTGTGCAGCCTCGTTCGGTGGTGTTGCACGCCGCTTTGAAGAATGCGCAACAGTGCGCGAAGCACTACTGATTGACGATTACGCGCACCTTCCCGCAGAGATTGCGGCGGTTGTTCACGCCGCACACGGTCACCCGCGCCGACAAGGAAAAGTGATCGCTGTTTTTCAACCGAATCGTTTTCATCGCATCGCACAGATGGCTGATGACTATGCCGATTGCTTTCAGCTTGCAGATGTGGTGGTCATTACCGATATCTATGCATCTGGCACGACCCCCATTGAAGGTGTCACGGGCAAGCTCGTGGCAGATGCAATAACGACGCAACATCCGGACGCACACGTGATCTGGGCGCCCACTCGAGCAGATGTGATCGGAGCAGTGTTGCAGGTCCTATCCGCTGGCGATGTGTGCATCAGTATGGGTTGTGGCGACATCGGTCAATTGCCTTTGGAAATCACAGCACAGGTCAAGCTATGACACCTCACGCACATGGTGCAACGTCGTCTCTCTGGCAAACGATTCATGCAGACCTTGTACACGCCGGAGTTCACGCGGTATTAGATGCACCCTTGGGTGCGCGCACGACGTATCGCGTTGGCGGTACGGGAGCTGTCGTGGCTGAAGTACGGTCATTTGAGGATCTTGTATTGGTGTCACGCATTGTGCGTTCTCATTCCCTGAGTGATGTTCTTGTTGTGGGAAATGGCAGCAACATGTTGGTCTCTGATTCGGGTTTTGACGGGCTCGCAATTGTTCTTCAGTCTGTTGGCCCCAATGAAGTTCGTCTTGAGGATGGCGGCGCTTTGGTCGTTAGTGGACATGCGTCGCTTCCGCAATTAGCACGTCAAAGCGTGTCGATGAAACGATGTGGCTTGGAATGGGCAGTGGGTGTTCCTGGAACTGCGGGGGGCGCAGTCCGGATGAATGCAGGTGGTCATGGATCAGACATGGCCGCGTCAATCACTGAAGTGTCAGTTGTCGATGTGTTGGCGGGCCGTTTTGCGCGCGTGCCCGTCGGTGACCTTGGACTTCGATTTCGCGCTTCCGCATTACAGGGACACCACGTGGTTGTGTCGGTTCGGTGTGCGACCACCGAGTGCGGGGTAGACGAGGGTCGCCATGCTCATCACGGTCGCACATGTACAGAAGAGTTGGCAGAGATTGTTCGTTGGCGGCGTGAGCATCAACCGGGCGGACAAAACGCGGGATCAGTATTTGTGAACCCTGGTAGTGATGCAAAGAGCGCGGGCGCGTTAATTGATGCATCCAGATTGCGCGGGACTCGTCTTCGTTCTGCCGTCGTAACAGAAAAACATGCAAACTTTATTC
>JBIITN010000026.1:0-27098 GCA_044340485.1 Ilumatobacteraceae bacterium
CCAATTGCGATGGATGAGGGTTTGCGTTTTGCTATTCGTGAGGGTGGTCGTACTGTTGGTGCAGGACGCGTCACCAAGATCTTGAAGTGATTGGTTGAGATAATGGCAAAGAGCAGCATCCGCATTCGCCTGAAGGCGTTTGATCACGAGATCATCGACCAATCAACACGCAAAATTGTTGAAACCGTCACTCGTACAAACGCCAAAGTGCGTGGACCAATTCCACTACCCACTGACAAGCATCGCTTCACCGTGATTCGTGGGCCACACGTCGACAAAGACTCACGTGAGCATTTTGAAATGCGTATTCATAAGCGTCTCATCGACATTGTGGAACCCAATTCAAAAACGATTGATTCACTGCAGCGCATCGAGCTGCCTGCCGGTGTCGACATCGAAATCAAGATTCAGGGTTAATACAACCCATAAGAACATGAAAAAATGGGGCGGAGTAATCCGCCCCATTTTTCTTGCCCAATTTTTAGGATTTTTTCCCATACCGATCGAAAAACTGCGATAAATACAAAGTCATGAGTAACGAACCTTCGTGGTTGTACACCCCTCCCACAGTCAATTCATCTTCTTCCAACGGTGGCCGTCGTGGACGCGCCGTTGCGACCATTCTCGCTATCGGCATCGTTGCTGGTGTGGTCGGCGGAGTCATTGGTGCACAAATCACCGACTCCACAAATTCCGGCTCGGTGTCACAAACAGTTGTCACCGCACCACCTGTTGAAGTGGGTGCATTCGGCGATTCCAATGTGGCTAAGGCAGCAGCAACCATTGCACCGAGCATCGTCACAGTGACCGCTCGCGGCAACATGGGTGGCGGGGTCGGCACCGGAGTCATCATCACGAGCGATGGCCAAATTCTCACCAACGAACATGTCATCTCAGGTTCCGACACTGTCAAGGTGTTGTTGAACGGCGAGACCAACCCCCGCGACGCCAAGGTGCTGGCCTCTGACGCTGCCAACGACCTTGCTCTGTTGCAGCTCACCGAATCGATCACCGGCCTCACCGCCGCCACTTTTGCCGACCCCAACAGCTTTGCTGTGGGAGATCCCGTGGTGGCAGCCGGCTACGCCCTCGACCTCGACGGTGCTCCGTCGATCACCGCCGGCATCATTTCGGCCCTCGATCGCACCTTGGTGATGGAATCGGGCGTTCTCAACTCGCTTATTCAGACCGATGCGGCCATTTCTTCAGGCAACTCAGGTGGTCCGCTCATCAATCTGGCCGGCCAAGTGGTGGGAATCAACACCGCCGTGGCCCGCAGCGACTTTGGTACCGCGGCCAACAACATCGGTTTTGCGATCTCAGCGGGCGAAGTTCTGCGTGTTCTCGACATTTTGCGTGAAGTGGCAGACGGCGCCACTCGCGAAGAGGGCTTCCTCGGGGTATCCCTTGGGGTCCGTCAAGATGGTGGAAGTGGGGCTGTTGTCACCGAGGTCGAGCCCAATTCCCCCGCCAGCGAGGCCGGGATCCAAGAAGGCGACATCATTTTGGAAGTCAACGACCAGTCGATCAGTGGCCAAGGTGCCCTGATTGCGGTTATCCGCGATAGCGCCCCAGGGGATGAGGTGGAAATAGTGGTCGAGCGAGGCGACGAGCGCCTCACCCTTACCGCCACTTTGGCCGCCCGTCCCAACTAGGACGACCCGCTCCGACACCCTGATTTTCCAGGGGTTGGGGAGTGAGTGGGGGCTTGCGCCGATAGTGTTTGACCTCTTGCGAAAAGGGCTTCGGCCTAATTCCAAAGGTTCGATCGTCGAAACACAATCGACGTCTGTGAAGGCCACGAAAGTGGAACCACACGGCAAAACCCAGACAGGTGCTCCGTCAACGTATGCGTTGTCGGAGCATTTGCGTGAAAACCGAAGACATACATCAGTACAACTGCAACGAGCAAAGGGCTACGGCCATGGCACAAAAAGCGATCGTCGGCGAAAAGGTCGGCATGACACAAGTGTGGGGAGATGACCAACGCGTCATTCCCGTCACTGTGCTTCGTGTTGAACCGGCACGCATTGTTCAGGTGAAAACAGCTGAACATGACGGATACACAGCAGTCCAAGTCACCTACGGACATAAGAAAGCAAACAAGTTGACCAAAGCAGAAGCTGGTCACTTTGAAAAGGCAAGCGTCGAACCCGGTCGTCGTCTTGTTGAGCTTCGTCTCGATTCGGTGGACGGATTTGAAGTCGGACAAGAAATTGGCGTCGACACACTTGAAGCTGGCGAAAAGATTGACGTCACCGCAGTGAGCCGAGGCAAAGGTTTCGCCGGTGGCATGAAGCGTCACAACTTCAGTGGTCAAGGCGCAAGCCACGGTAACCACAAGCACCACCGTGCACCAGGTTCGATTGGTTCATGTTCATTCCCTGGTCGTGTGTTCAAAGGTCTGAAAATGGCCGGTCACATGGGTAACGAGCAAGTCACCACCTTGAATCTTGAAGTTGTTCAAGCAGACACAGAACGCGGTTTGTTGTTGGTAAAGGGTTCAATTCCTGGTCCAAACGGCGGCGTTGTCATTGTGCGCAATGCAGTGAAGGCGAAGTGACGATCATGGCAAAAGTAAAAGTAAAAACCGCAGCAGGCAAAGAAAACGGCACCGTCGAATTGTCAGATGAAGTGTTTGGCATTCAGCCAAACGTTCCTGTCATGCACCAAGTTGTTACAGCACAACTTGCACATCGTCGTGCTGGTACACAAAGCACAAAGACTCGCGCAGAAGTTTCTGGTGGTGGCAAGAAGCCATTCCGTCAAAAGGGAACTGGTGGCGCACGTCAGGGTTCAATCGTTGCACCGCATTACTCAGGTGGCGGTATTGCACTTGGACCAAAGCCTCGTAAGTATTCCGAGCGCACACCACGCAAGATGATTCGTCTTGCACTGAACTCTGCATTGTCAGACCGCAACAACGAAGGACGCATTCTTGTTGTTGAAAGTTGGGATCTCTCAACACCAAGCACAAAGAGCGCACTTGCTGCACTCAAAGCAATTGGTGTTGAAAGCAAAGCACTTCTAGTTGTTTCTCGCAACGACGAAGTCGCAGCCAAGAGCTTCCGCAATGTTCCTTGGGTGCATGTCATCGAAGCAGCAGAGCTCAACGCATACGACGTGTTGTGTCACGAGTGGATCGTCTTCACTCGCGAATGTCTCCCCTCGCAAAAGGACGGTGAGTGATGAAAGATCCACGCGACGTCATCATCGAACCGGTCGTATCGGAAAAGAGCTACGCGCTCATGGAACAAGACGTGTACACGTTCCGCGTTCACCCCGATGCAACCAAGCCCGAAATCCACGATGCAATTGAATCCATTTGGGGCGTCAAGGTGTTGAAAGTCAACACGTTGAACCGCAAGGGCAAAGTGCAGCGCACCCGCGGCACCAATCGTGTTGGTCAGCGTGCTTCCACCAAGCGCGCCATCGTCACCCTCGCAGCGGGAAGCAAAATCCCGTTGTTTGAAAGCTGAGCACATCATGGCTATTCGTAAGCGCAAGCCCACCAGTGCAGGTCGTCGTTTCCAGACTGTGTCTGACTTCAGTGAAATCACAAAGTCGACACCAGAAAAGACTCTTCTTGCACCAAAGAAAAACACCGGTGGTCGTAACTCATACGGTCGTAAAACTGCTCGCCACAAAGGTGGAGCACACAAGCGTCAGTACCGCATCATCGACTTCAAGCGCGTGAAAGACGGCGTATCAGCAAAAGTTGCTGCAATTGAATACGACCCGAACCGCACCTGTCGCATCGCATTGCTTCACTACGAAGACGGCACCAAGGCATACATCCTTGCGCCAAAGGGTCTCGAAGTGGGTATGCGTGTAGAAAGCGGACACGGCGCCGACATCAAGCCCGGCAACGCTCTTCCACTTCGTTACGTGCCAGTTGGTACAACCGTGCACAACGTTGAATTGCGTCCTGGCCAAGGTGGCAAGATGGCGCGTTCTGCTGGCACCGCAGTACAGCTCGTTGCAAAAGATGGCGACTTCGCAACATTGCGTATGCCATCCACCGAAATGCGTCGCGTGTTGCTCGACTGTCGTGCAACCGTTGGCGAAGTAGGTAACAGCGAACACGAATTGATCAAGATCGGTAAAGCCGGTCGTAACCGTTGGAAGGGTGTGCGCCCACAAACACGTGGTGTTGCAATGAACCCAGTTGATCACCCACTTGGTGGTGGTGAAGGTAAGACCTCTGGTGGTCGTCCTCCTGTATCTCCTTGGGGTAAGCCAGAAGGCCGTACCCGTCGTAAGAAAAAAGCATCCAGTGCGCTCATTGTCCGCCGGCGTCGTTCCGGCAAGGGACGGAGGTAATCAATGTCTCGCAGCATGAAAAAAGGTCCATTCGTCGACGATCACTTGATGAAGAAAGTCGATGCAGCAAACGCTGCCGGCGATCGCAAAGTCATCAAGACCTGGTCACGTCGTTCCACCATTGTTCCCGACATGGTCGGTCACACAATTGCGGTACACGACGGTCGTAAGCACGTACCCGTGTATGTGACCGAGTCGATGGTTGGCCACAAGTTGGGTGAGTTCTCACCAACTCGCACCTTCCGTTACCACGCTGGTCAAGAAAAGAATGCGAAGCGATAAGTCATGACTGGTCCAAAACTCAACGAAGCAAACCGCGAAGCCGGTACAAAGAGTGGCAGCGTCGCAAAGGCGTTGTACGTTCGTTCATCGGCATCGAAAGTACGCGTAGTTCTCAACCTCATCCGCGGAAAAGACGTGCGCTCAGCAGACGAGATTCTGCAGTTCACCGATCGTGAAGCAGCACGCCTTGTTCGCAAAGTGCTTGCATCTGCTGTTGCAAATGCAGTGAACAACGATGAGCTCGATCCAGACGATCTGTATGTGAAGGCATGTTTTGCAGATGAAGGCCCAACGCTGAAGCGTTTCACTCCGCGTGCTCGTGGACGTGCCGGTCGCATCAACAAGCGCACCTCTCACATCACCGTTGTTGTCGGAGCAATGACCGACGAGATGCTCGCAGTACGCGAAGTAAAGACCACCTCAAAGGGTCGCGCAACAGCGTCTAGCAATCGTCGTGCACGTGTTGCTTCAAGTCGCAAAGCAGTCGACGAGACACCTGCAACAGAAGTTGAAGAGACAACTGACGCGCAGGTAACCGAACCAGAAGTAATCGAAGCAACCGAAACGGACGCAGTGGATACAGAAAATAACGAAGAGGCAGGCAACTGATGGGTCAGAAAATCAACCCATACGGCTTCCGCCTTGGTATCACCACCGACTGGAAGAGTCGCTGGTTTAGCACACGTGAATACAAGGCCTATCTCACCGAAGACTGGAAAATTCGCGACTATCTCATGACCACTCTTGAAGACGCAGCAGTAAGCCGCGTTGAAATAGAGCGCACACGTGACAAATTGCGTATCGACGTGCACACTGCACGTCCTGGAATCGTTATTGGTCGTAAAGGTGCAAAGGCAGACGAGTTACGTACTGGTCTTGCTCAGATCACCGGTAACAATCGCTTGCAGTTAAACATTGTCGAAATCAAGCAAGCCGAACTCGACGCTGCACTCATCGCACAGGGCGTTGCCGACCAGTTGGTCAACCGCATCGCGTTCCGTCGTGCAATGAAGCGCGCTGTGCAAAATGCACAGAAGTACGGCGCACTTGGTATTCGCGTTCAGTGTTCAGGCCGCCTTGGTGGTGCTGAAATGAGCCGCACCGAGTGGTACCGCGAAGGTCGCGTGCCGTTGCACACACTTCGTGCAGACATCGACTACGGCTTCCGCGAAGCACGCACCAGCTCTGGTCGTGTTGGCGTGAAGGTGTGGTTGTACAAGGGCGACATCTTGCCGTACAAAGCACAAGGTCAAGACAAGATCACACGTGAAGCTGCAATGGCTGTTGGTGAGACATCTGGCCAGTCACAGCAAGAGCCACGTCGTGTCGTGTCATCTGGTGGACCACGCGGTACAGACGTTGAACCTGAGATCACACCACTTGTGAAAGAAGCAGATCCCGAATTCGAGCGCTTGCTTGAAGAGGAAGAGGCAATCGAGCGTCGTCTTCATGACTCGCACGAAACGCCGAAGTTGCGTGGGGAGGACTGACCATGTTGATGCCTCGTAAGACAAAGCACCGCAAGCAACAGCGCGGTCGCATGAAGGGTGATTCCAAGGGCGCAACAAGCTTGGCGTTTGGTGAATACGGCATTCAGGCTCTCGAGCCAGGCTGGATCAGCGCGCGTCAGATTGAAGCTGCTCGTATTGCGATGACCCGTCACATTAAGCGCGGTGGAAAAGTGTGGATCAACGTTTTTCCCGACAAGCCAGTGACCAAAAAGCCTGCTGAAACTCGTATGGGTTCTGGCAAGGGCAACCCAGAGTTTTGGGTTGCAGTGGTAAAGCCTGGTCGCGTGTTGTTCGAACTCTCATACCCCAACGAAGAAACTGCTCGCGCAGCGCTGGAGCGTGCGATTCAAAAATTGCCTATCAAGGCACGCGTTATTACGCGTGACGAACCGATCTGAGGACCAAAGAGATGGCTCGTACAAAAGCAGATATTCAAGACATGAGTCTTGCGGAACTCGTTTCAGAGTTGCGCGCATCAAAGCAAGAGGCTCTCAACCTGCGATTCCGCAACGCAACTGGACAGCTCGAGGATCACTCAGAGTTACACAAGGTTCGTCGCCACATCGCTCGTATCAATACACTCATCCGCCAGCGCGAAATCGCTGCTGCTGAGGCTGCAGGGAAGTGAGTAGTCACATGGCAGAAGAAACCACAGAACGCAGTGCCCGCAAAGTGCGCGAAGGCATCGTCGTGTCCAACAAAATGGACAAGACCGCCGTTGTCGCAGTTGTCGAGCGCGTGCGTCACCCCAAATACGCAAAGTTCGTAATGCGCACCAAGAAGTTGTACGCGCACGACGAAACAAACGATGTCAACGTGGGCGACCGCGTTCGCGTTATGGAGACACGTCCGTTGTCAAAGACAAAGGTATGGCGTGTTATTGAAGTTTTGGAGCGTGCAAAGTGATTCAGCAAGAGTCTCGTCTTCGCGTTGCCGACAACAGCGGTGCACGTGAAGTTCTCGTTATCAAAGTGCTCGGCGGTACACGTCGTCGCTACGCATCTATCGGTGACGTGTTCATCGGCACGGTGAAAGACGCCATCCCAGGCGCCGCCGTGAAAAAAGGTGAAGTAGTGCGCTGTGTTGTTGTGCGAGTGAAGAAAGAAAAGCGTCGTCCCGACGGTTCATACATTCGCTTCGACGAAAACGCTGCAGTTCTCATCAAAGAAGATCTCACACCACGTGGTACCCGTATTTTCGGACCCGTTGGTCGTGAGCTTCGCGACAAAAAGTTCATGCGTATTGTTTCGCTTGCACCGGAGGTGTTGTGACATGAAGTTGCGCAAAGGTGACACCGTCGAGATCATCGCCGGAAAAGACAAGGGCAAGCAGGGCGAAATCGCCGCTGTATTCCCCAAGAAAAACAAGGTCATTGTGACCGGTCGTAATGTGTCAAAGCGCCACACCAAAGCGCGCAGCCAGACACAGGCCGGCGGAATTATCGACAAAGAAATGCCAATGGACGCATCAAACGTGATGCTCGTGAGCAAAGGCAAAACCTCACGCGTCGGGTACACGGTTGCCAAAGATGGCGCTAAGTCCCGCGTGGCGAAAAAGACCGGAGAGGAAATCTGATGGCTACCGCTACCGCTCCTCGTTTAAAGCAGCGCTATGACGCAGAAATCAAGCAGGCTCTCTTGAGCCAGCTCGGCCTCAGCAATGTCATGCAAGTGCCAACGATGGAAAAGATCGTCATCAACATGGGTGTCGGACGCGCAACACAGCAGCCATCGCTGCTCGAAGGCGCAGTTGCAGATCTCACGTTGATCTCTGGTCAAAAGCCCATCGTGACAAAGTCACGCGATTCCATCGCAAGTTTCAAGTTGCGCGAAGGCCAAGCAATTGGTTGCAAAGTCACTTTGCGCGGCGACCGCATGTGGGAATTCTTCGACCGCTTGTTGTCTGTTGCGATTCCTCGTATTCGTGACTTCCGTGGTCTTCCCGCACATTCATGGGATGGTCGTGGCAACTACACATTTGGTCTCAGCGAACAAACAGTGTTCCCCGAGATCAACTACGACAGGATCGATGCACAACGTGGCATGGATATCACCATCGTCACCACAGCAACGACAAACGAGCACGGCAAAGCATTGCTCGATGCATACGGATTTCCCTTCAAGCGTGGCAACGAAGGCGGCCCCCCAGCTGTGGCGAAAAAACGGGGACCAGCAAATCGTGGCGGCAGGAAGAAGTAGGCAGGTAAAGAGCAATGGCTAAGAAATCTCTGATTAATAAGGCAAACGCAAAGCCCAAGTACAAGGTGCGTGGTTACACGCGCTGCAGTCGGTGTGGTCGCGCACGTGCAGTGTTCCGCAAGTTTGGACTCTGTCGCGTTTGTTTCCGTGAAATGGCTCACGCAGGTGAAATTCCTGGTGTGACAAAGGCAAGTTGGTGAGGTACAGCAAATGATGACAGATCCCATCGCCGACATGCTCACACGCATCCGCAACGCAAACGTTGCGATGCACGACACCGTGGTCATGCCATCGTCAAAGCAAAAAGTTGCTTTGGCGCAAATCCTAAAGAGCGAGGGTTACATCGCTGACTTCTCAGTGGCACCGTCCACTAAGGGTCCAGGTAACGCCCTCACTATCGAAATGAAGTACGCCGACAATCGTGCTCGCACCATCTCTGGTGTGACGCGCGTGTCGACTCCCGGACTTCGCGTGTACCGCAACTCAAAGTCGGTACCTCGCGTGCTCGGTGGTTTGGGCGTTGCAGTGTTATCCACCAGTCAAGGTCTTATGACCGACCGCGAAGCGCGCAAGCGCAAAGTCGGCGGCGAAGTCCTGTGCTTCGTGTGGTGACCAAGGAAGGAACACAACATGTCTCGAATTGGTAAAGCACCCATCACTGTTCCATCAGGAGTCGACGTGTCGGTCTCTGGCCGCACCATCACCGTGAAGGGCCCGAAGGGCACACTCTCACGTGAGATTCCTGGTGAGATCACTGTTCGTCAAGAAGAGTCAACTCTTTTTGTTGAGCGTCCAAACGACGAACGCGACAACCGCGCAAAGCACGGTCTTGTTCGTTCACTTGTCAACAACATGGTTGTTGGTGTCACCGACGGTTTCGCCAAAGAGCTCGAAATTGTTGGCGTTGGTTATCGCGCCGAAGCACAAGGTCAAAACCTTCGTCTTGCACTTGGGTTTTCACACCCCGTCATGGTGGACGCACCAGAAGGAATCTCCTTCGAAGTGCCAGTACAAACACGCGTCATCGTCAAGGGCATCGACAAAGAATTAGTTGGCCAAGTTGCTGCAAACATTCGTTCCATCCGTAAGCCAGAGCCATACAAGGGCAAGGGCGTGCGGTATCTCGACGAGCGCATCATCCGTAAGGCCGGCAAAGCCGGAAAGAAATAGTGCGGGAGTAGGGAAGTTATGTCAAACATCGCTGGTATTCGCCGCGAGGGACGTCTTCGTCGTCACCGTCGCGTTCGCAAAAAAATTCATGGCACCACCGAGCGTCCGCGCTTGGCAGTGCATCGCACCAATAAGCACATCAACGTGCAGTTGATCGACGACGACCTTGGTCGCACCGTCGCAGCTGCGTCAACAACCGAATCTGAGTTCCGTAGTGACAGTGGTGCAACTGTTGCAGCGGCAACAAAGGTCGGACAATTAGTCGCACAGCGCGCCAAGTCTGCTGGTGTGTCACAGGTGGTCTTCGACCGCGGTGGCTACCCGTTCCATGGTCGTGTGAAAGCGGTAGCGGAAGCTGCCCGTGAAGCAGGACTGGAGTTCTGATGAGCAACGTAACGAATCCCGTACCGGGTGCCGAACAAGGTGGCGTACGCGAGTCGCGCGTCATTCACATCAACCGCGTTGCAAAAGTGGTGAAAGGTGGACGTCGCTTTTCATTCACCGCACTTGTTGTTGTCGGTGATGGCAATGGTCGCGTTGGCCTTGGCTACGGCAAAGCAAAAGAAGTGCCATTGGCAATTCAAAAAGGAACCGAAGAAGCAAAGCGCAACATGTTTGATGTTGCACTTGCCGGTAGCACCATCACTCACCCCATTCTTGGAGTGAGCGGTGCTGGTCGCGTTCTATTGAAGCCTGCTGCTCCTGGTACCGGTGTTATCGCCGGTGGTGCAGCACGCATCATCTTGGAAGAAGCCGGCATTCACGACGTACTTGCAAAGTCACTTGGCTCAGCAAATGCAATCAACGTTGCACGCGCAACCATTCAAGGTTTGCGCGATCTGCAGCGCCCCGATGCAGTCGCAAAGCGCCGCGGTATTCCTGCCGATTCATTCGTGCCAAAAGGCATGTTGAAGGCATACGAAGATCGCAAGAAGGCAATCGCAGCAGGCGAGGTTCACTGATCATGGCTGACACAATCACTGTGACGTTGAAGCGTTCATCAATTTCCACGAAGCCAAAAACTCGTGGAACGCTTCGCGCACTCGGACTACGAAAGATCGGCGACACCAACACGTTGCCTGATCGCCCAGAGATTCGCGGCATGATCGCTCGCGTTCCTCATCTCATCGATGTACAGGAGAACAAGTAACCATGCGTGTAGATGAACTTGCACCAGCACCAGGTAGCACCAAGCGTCGCAAGCGCGTTGGTCGCGGTATCGGTGGTAAGGGCGGAAAGACCGCAGGTCGTGGTACCAAAGGTCAGTACGCCCGTAACACCGTGGCGCGCGGTTTTGAAGGTGGCCAAATGCCCCTCAAGCAGCGCGTTCCAAAGTTGAAGGGCTTCAATAACCCCTTCCGCGTTGAGTACTACGCGGTCAACTTGGATGCTCTTGATTCCATCGATGCAACTGACGTCACCCCCGAGGTGATGGTGGCAAAAGGCATCGCCCACAAGGGAACCCTCGTCAAGATCCTTGCCCGTGGCACCATTTCCCGCCCGGTCAATGTCTCGGCTCATGCCGTATCTAAAGCAGCAGAAGCAGCAATCGTGGCCGCCGGTGGCAGTGTCACGAAGTTGCCTTTGCCGCACAAAGTTCGTCCTCCGGCCAAGGGCAACCAGTTCACCAATCGCTAACCAGCGGTTTGATCGTTTACGCTCGAATCCACTACTTGGAACAAGGAGACCGACGTGCTCTCTAACCTGAAGAACATCTTCAAGGTGGAGGATCTACGCAAGAAGCTGATTTTCACGCTCTTGATTATCCTCTTATATCGCTTCGGTACCGCTATTCGTGTTCCTGGTGTTGATCCGCAAGCAGTGAATCAGTTAAGCGAAGCAGCCGAGTCACAAGGCGCACTTGGATTTTTGAACTTGTTCTCTGGTGGAGCGTTTGGATCGTTCTCGATCTTTGCTCTCGGCATCATGCCCTATATCACCGCCAGCATCATCATGCAGGTGTTGAACGTGGTCATTCCCAAATTGCAGGAATGGCAAGAAATGGGTGCTGTTGGTCAACGAAAGATCACTCAGACCACTCGATACGTAGCCATTGCTATTGCATTGTTGCAAGCAGCTGGACTCACCTTCATCTTTGGTCAAGGAAATGGGTCGGCGTTCTTTGGTGCAGCGGCACAAGCCCCCGACGTTGTTCTTCTCGATCCGTTCATGCCACGTGCATTGCTCGTGATTCCATCGCTTGTTGCCGGAACCGCACTACTTATGTGGATGGGCGAGCTCATTAGCCAGCGTGGCATCAGCAACGGTATGTCGCTCATTATCTTTGCGTCGGTCATCGCAGGTCTGCCGTACAGCTACTACTCAATTTTGCAAAGCAAGAAATTCGTCGTGTTTGCAATCTTGCTCGCAGTATCAATTGGCATCTTGGTGGCAGTTGTGCGTGTCGAACTTGCCCAGCGTCGTATTCCGGTGAACTTTGCAAAGCGCGTGGTAGGTCGTCGTATGACCGGTGGCCAAAGCACCTACATTCCGTTAAAGGTCAACCAAGCTGGCATCGTGCCGATCATCTTTGCGTCGTCGGTGTTGCTTCTGCCCGTGTTGCTCTCAAACGTTCTTGGTAGTGGTGAGGGTTGGCGCGGAAGCGTCGCATCGTTTGTGAACGACTACTTGGTGAACAGCCAAAACATTGTGTACATCACGCTGTTCTTTGGTCTTATCGTTGCGTTCGCGTACTTCTACAACTCCATTGCATTTGACCCCATTCGTCAAGCAGATCAGTTGCGTAAGCAAGGTGGATTCATCCCCGGTATTCGCCCTGGTCCACAAACAGAACGCTTCCTTGCAAAAGTGGTGAACCGCATTACGTTGCCTGGTGCATTGTTTGTGGCATCTATTGCCATCTTGCCCTACATCATTTTGTGGGTGGGCGATGTGCAATCGTTCCCGTTTGCAGGAACAACAGTTCTTATTGCCGTGGGTGTTGCGCTTGAGTTGATGCGTCAAATTGATAGCCAACTCATGTTGCGTAACTATGAAGGATTCCTTAAGTGACATCACCCAAACGGTGATGTTTTTAGGTAGACCATGACACGTCTTGTTTTATTTGGGCGCCAAGGTGCCGGCAAAGGCACACAGTGCATCCGTTTGTCGCATCACTATGTGGTCCCACATATTTCAACAGGCGATATTTTGCGTGCCGCTGTTCGTGAGGGAACAGAACTTGGCAAAAAAGCAAAAGCCATCATCGATGCTGGCGGTCTTGTCAGCGATGAGATCGTCATTGGCATCATCAACGAACGCCTCAAAGAAAAAGACGCTGCTGGTCGCGGATACATCCTTGATGGTTTTCCCCGCACCGTCGCTCAGGCGATCGCCCTCGATGAGATCACCACTGAGCTGCCTCTTGAGATGGCAATCGATCTCGTGGTGCCACGCGAACTTGTGTTGTCACGCCTATCGGCCCGGCGCGTGTGTCGCGACTGCGGTGCCAACTTCACCGCCACCGGCAACGAACCGAGCCCTTGGACCTGCGACAACTGCGGTGGCGACGTTGTGCAGCGAGACGATGACACCCCAGAGGCCATCAACAAGCGCCTTGATCTCTACGAAACCCAGACCCAGCCCCTCATTGACTACTACGGCAATGCCGGCAAGTTGGCCTCGGTCGATGGAGTGGGACACCCAGACGAGGTATTTGCCCGTCTGAGGAAAACCATCGATCAGGGTTCCTGAAGATGCTAAAAGCCCCTATTGGCGCAGGTCTTATCCGCCGATAGCATTATCACTTGTCCCTAAGACAGGTTCGACAACGTCGCGCCGCCTTGGGGTCAACCGTCAGTTCCATCAAAGGAGTCCGTCCTGGCTAACCCCAAAGAAGATGCAATCGTGCTCGAGGGCACGATTCTTGAGTCTCTCCCAAACGCAATGTTTCGTGTGGAGCTTGAGAACGGTCACAAAGTGTTAGCGCACATCTCCGGAAAAATGCGCATGCACTACATCCGTATTCTTCCCGGTGACAAAGTCCAGGTGGAACTCACACCATATGACCTCACCCGAGGTCGCATTACATATCGCTTCAAGTGAGATCGACATGAAAGTACGCCCAAGCGTCAAAAAAATTTGTGAGAAGTGCAAGGTCATTCGCCGTCATGGGCGTGTGCAAGTGATCTGCGAAAACCCGCGCCATAAGCAGCGCCAGGGTTAAAGAGAAGAAGGATCGATTTATTCATGGCACGTATTTCTGGCGTTGACATCCCACGCGAAAAGCGTCTGGTGATTTCACTTACCTATATTTTTGGCATTGGCGACACCACTGCACAGCGCATTTGCGAGGCAACTGGTTTAAGCCCCAGCACACGCGTACGCGATCTCACCGAAGAAGAAATCAATCGCATCCGCGCATGGGTCGATCAAAACGCAAACGTTGAAGGCGATCTTCGCCGCGACGTACAACAAGACATCAAACGCAAAATGGAAATCGGTTGCTTGCAAGGCATTCGTCATCGCAAAGGACTTCCTGTGCGTGGTCAGCGCACGCACACCAATGCGCGCACACGCAAAGGTCCAAAAAAGACTGTTGCCAACAAGAAAAAGGCAGTGAGGTAGTTACGACATGGCAAAGCCAGCAGCGGGCGGTCGTCGTCCACGCAAGCGCGAGCGCAAAAACGTCACCACGGGTGTCGTTCACATCAAGAGTTCGTTCAACAACACCATCGTGTCCATCACCGACACAGAAGGAAACGTCATTGCATGGGCGTCTTCGGGTGGAGTTGGTTTCAAAGGTTCACGCAAGTCCACTCCATTTGCCGCACAGATGGCAGCCGAAAAAGCTGCACGCGCTGCAATGGAACACGGTCTTCGCCGCGCCGAAGTGCATGTAAAGGGTCCAGGTTCTGGACGTGACACTGCTCTTCGTTCGGTGCAAAACGTTGGTATCGAAGTCACTGGCATCAAAGATGTCACTCCCGTTCCACACAACGGGTGTCGTCAAGCAAAGCGTCGGAGGAGCTAGTCATGGCCCGTTACACCGGACCCAAAGTTCGTATTTCACGTCGTCTCAACACGAACATTTTCGAAAACGCCAAAGGCAGTCGTGCACTCGATCGTCGTCCGTTCCCACCAGGTGCACACGGTCGTACCCGTCGTCGCACTGCTGGTAGCGAGTACCTCGCTCAGATGCAGGAAAAGCAAAAAGCCAAGTACATCTATGGCGTTCTCGAGCGTCAGTTCCGCCGCACCTATGAAGAGGCAAACCGTCTCCAGGGCCCAACCGGTGAAAACCTGTTGCGACTTTTGGAACAGCGCCTCGACAACGTGGTGTTCCGCGCCGGATGGGGAGCAACCCGTCCGCAGGCTCGCCAGTTTGTGAACCATGGCCTCATCTTGGTTGATGGCAAGCGCGTCGACATTGCGTCATACCGCGTGAAAAAAGGTCAAGTCATTTCGTTGTCACCAAAGGCAACAAAGATGATTCAAATTCAACACAACATCGACACTCTCGATCGCCCACTTGTTGGTTGGTTAGAGGGAGGCGACAAGCAAGTCACCGTGCGTGATCTGCCACAGCGCGATCACATCGATGTTCCCGTCCGCGAGCAACTCATCGTTGAGTTGTACTCCAAGTAGTCCCCACCCGCCCTTTTTAGGAGACCAACATGCTTGTTATCCAACGTCCCTCTGTCGAAGCAATTGGCGACGACGATCCGATTCGTCAACGCTTTGCGATTGGCCCACTTGAGCCTGGCTTTGGACACACCATTGGCAACTCATTGCGCCGCACATTGTTGTCATCTATTCCTGGTGCAGCAATCACCACGGTCAAGTTCGACACCGCCCAGCACGAATTCACCACGGTCCCCGGTATGTCAGAAGACATCACCGAGTTCGTGTTGAACCTCAAAGACATTGTCTTCACAAGCACCAACGACGAGCCCGTCGTGTTGCGTCTCGACGTGAAGGGTCCCATGACTCTCACCGCTGGCGACCTTCCGTGTCCATCAGATGTTGAAGTGCTCAACAAAGATCTCTACTTGGCAACACTGAATGCTGGTGCACAACTTGCACTCGACATCACTGTTGAGCAGGGTCGCGGATACTTGTCATCAGAGCGCGATGCCGATGATCGCATCATTGGCGTCATCACTGTTGATGCAATCTTTTCGCCTGTTCGTCGTGTGATGTTCGACATTGAACCTGCACGTGTTGGTCAAAGCACCAACTATGACCGCGTTGTTCTCGACATCGAAACAGATGGTTCCATCACACCGCGTGATGCACTTGCATCGGCAGCTGCAACACTGCGTTCACTTGTTGACCTCATTGCCAACTTGTCAGAAGAGCAGCAGGGTCTTGAGTTGTCAGAGCCAGTAGGTGCAAACGTTGGTATGCCAGACCTTGATCATGCCATTGAGGATCTTGATCTCAGCGAGCGTCCACGCAACTGCTTGAAGCGCGCACAGGTCAACACCATTGGCGAGTTGTTGTTGAAGTCTGAAGAAGACCTCTTGAACATCACCAACTTTGGTCAAAAAAGCCTTGACGAAATTATTCAGAAGCTTGACGAGCGCGGCCTCACGCTGCGTTCGTAACGAGGAATTTAGGAGCCCACCATGCCAGCAACACCACGTCGCGCCCGTAATTTCGGCGGCAGTGCTGCACACCAGCGTTTGCTCATGGCAAACCTCGCCGCATCACTTTTTGCAGCAGAAGGCATTGTCACCACTGAAGCAAAAGCAAAGGCATTGCGTCCGATTGCAGAAAAACTGATCACCAAGGCAAAGAAAGCCCAAGACGGATCGGCAATGAGCGTTCACCGCCTTCGCCAAATCCAGGGCTACTTGGGAGATAAGGAAATGACCGCCAAGTTGGTGAAAGAGGTTGCCCCTCGTTACACCGAGCGCAATGGTGGCTACATCCGCATCTTGAAACTTGGAACTCGCCAGGGTGACGCAGCGCCGATGGCGCGCATCGAACTGGTCTGAAAGACTTCACCGGTGACAACGCCGGACACTTCTACGAATGAGCCCGCCACTAGGCGGGCTCGTTTCATTGTTGCCTACAACGGCGCACCGTTTCACGGCTTTGCAGCAAACGACGGTATCGAGACAGTTGGCGGGTTGTTGTTAGATGCAATCAACACTGTTGCCAGGTGCAGCACAGAGATCGTGGTTGCGGGACGCACAGATACAGGCGTGCATGCACGCGCACAAGTGGTGAGCTGTGATTTACCTGAAGATGTCGACCTAGAGCGTTTGCAAATAGGTGTGAATGCATTGTGTGGACCACATATTTCGGTGCGCGAACTGGTGTGGGTGGCAGATGATTTTCACGCGCGCTATTCGGCCAAGTGGCGCCACTACAAATACTTCGTGTTAAACACGCCCACGTCAGACCCTATGTTGTTAGATCGCACATGGCATGTGCGCGAACCATTGTCAATACCGATGATGCAACTCGCATGCGACGGCGTATTGGGCAGCAACGACTTCACGTCGTTTTGCAAAAAACCCATTGAGGTTGAAGGACAACGACCAAAGTCGATGACCCGCAATGTGATGTTGGCCGACTGGCACGACATAGGTAACGGACAACTGGTATTCGACATTCGCGCGAATGCGTTCTGTCACCAAATGGTGCGCTCGATTGTGGCGTTCATGGTGGAAGTAGGTGCGCACAAACGCAAACCATCAGAGACGCGACAAGTGTTACTAGCAAAGGATCGTTCGCTCACCCCACGACTGGCCCCACCACAAGGGCTGTTCTTGTGGGAGGTCGGGTACTAGCTCGCTGGATTACAGTGACATTCGTGCCTCGTTTCCGAAACGTCTCCCGAACAGCGTGTCTCATTTCCGCGGGTCTGTTGCTGGTGACTTTCTCCGCGACGCGTGACGTGTCGGCGGCATCAAAGAACGCGCCCGCGATCACCGTGAAACCAACGCAAATGGTGGCTCGTGGGTCAATCACCTGCGGGTATGTGAAGACAGGCAAGCAAAAGAAGTTGACCTGGCAAGCAGGTACTCGTGTATCGGCAAAGAAGTTCCGTCCTTACGCAAGCGAGATTTCCTTCCTTAATCAATTGTTAGCGACACAAAACAAATCACTCAAGAAAGCAAAATCCCGGAACAAACGTCGACAAGTGGTAAGTCTGACAAAGGTGCTTGCAGAGACGCGTCTGCGACTTAGTCGGCTACGTTCACAATCTTCAAGCGAAAAATCCGAGTGTGCACAATTGACGTCCTTACGTTATGACACTAAAGACGTCATCGCTCTGGCGGTTGTGGCGCCGTCAAGTGATCGAGGCTCAGTCTCAAAAAAGTCTGTTAGTAGCGCGAACGTGAATACCAAATCGGGGTTAGTTGGAATCACTAGTGATGGAAAAGCAAAAACGATTATTCAGCCAATTGATGCCAGAGTGCAAGGCTTATCGGAGAACCTCTCAGTTGTAAGAACTTACGGAGCGCCGGACGGTTCTGTCATTACTCAGTATGCAGAGCATCCTGATAAATGTCTGCTGGGCAAAATTTCACCACTTGGTGGATTGGAGGAGTGCCAACTTTTTCGTGAGCAGCTCGGTCTTTACGAGGGTATCCGGAGCGAGAGCTCCGGATACTTTGGAAATGAAGCGTCACCTATCCAGTTTGACGAATCCGGTGGCATCTATTTTGTTTCCGGCAAACGCGATTACACGTGCTCACCACGGGCACCGAGCGCCGTTGTTTATTCGTATTCACTTTTCGTTTTGAGCGATGGAAAATTGGCAGGCTATCCACTGACGGCGTGCGCGACATTGACGACTTGGTCAGCCATGAGTACCGGCGGAGTGTTGTACAACATTCGTCCGTGGGGTGCTTGGACTTGGCCTGACGTCAAGGTGATGAAATGGGATGGAACAACAGAGTCAACATTGCTCGAGGGTGCCGATGTCGCGCCCAACGGACTGCAGTCATTTCCCAACGGTGACACACTAATTTCACTTCACAATTATGTACTCCCCGGACAACCTAGTCGTCATGGAAATGTGCAGGGCGCAACGTATAGATATCGGTCAATCGAGGGCCTCGATGCGTGGTGGCACTATGCCGATCAGAATCCCCAATTTTCGTCAGAATCTGTTGCCGATCAACATTGCAATTGCGATGCGCAGCTTCCACTGATTACAAACTTGATTCGCATTGACTCTGATTTGTATGGGACGGGAGATATCTTCCACAAACAAACTGCAAGCCGAACGCATCATATTTTCCAGTTATATCCACAGGTTGAAGTTATTGCTAGAACGGGGAAGATCTGGAACAGACCGGTAGCTGTTGGAACGCGCGAGACTCTGCAAGTATCAGGGATATTGGCAAAGACCAAAAGTTGGTTCTTGACTGCTGGTCCTAATTACTTTTGGTGTCTGCCGCAACAAATTGCAAACAACGGCATACCCTGCGTAGCAGATCAGCATTTCATACATGCGATTAATGTGACCACAAACCAAGTGATGGAATTACAAGATTCTACAAATCCTGTCGGAGTGCTGAGTATTAGTTCTTCTGTAACTGACGATGCTTCATACATTCAAGGAATTCGCATTTCAGATGGAAGACATATGATCGGCACCTTTAGCGGCAGTTCTGCCACGCCAGCAATATCTTGGATTGAGAATCAGTCACTGAACTTCGTGTACGTACCTTTTACCTTCATCCGTAAGAAATCGGCTAACGGATAGGGCGTTCTTGAGATTTTCCTGTGGGAAGTTGGGTACTGAACACTGTGTGAGACCAGTCTGCGTTGGGTTCTCGCTAGCGATCTTCTTATTGGATACTGTTCCCGCATGGCTGCAGCACAATTTTCTGTCGAGTACACCGAGCCACGAAGTAGGTTGACCACTTTATTCCGGGCGATCACGGTTATTCCTCACGTCATCATCATGAACGTGTGGCAATACCTAGCTCAGATCCTTACTTTCTTTCAGTGGTGGATCATTTTGTTCACCGGTAAACGCAATCAAAGTATTTGGAATCTGCAGAACGCGTGGCTGGGGTATGCCGTTCGTGTGAACGCCTATTGGGGCCTCATGTTTGACAAATGGCCCAACATTGGCGCGGAACCAAATGGCGAACCCACCAGCTACTCGTTCGCCTATGAATCAAAAGCGAGTCGACTGAGTAATTTCTTTCGAATCATCTGGGTCATTCCCGCCATCATTCTGTCTTTCATCATCATGATTGGTGCACTGATCATGACTGTTCTCTGTTGGTTCGCAATCATTATCAGCGGGAAGCAACCTCGCGGATTATTCAACTTCCTTAATAAGGTCCATCAATTTATGATGCGACTGAGTTCCTATGTCTTCCTGATGACCGACACCTACCCGAAGATCTGAACGGTCAAGATCATGTGCTCTGACACGATCTGCGGTAGTAGAGAGAAGTATTCGCGCGCAGCGTTGACTTAACCTTTGTACTTATTCCCAAAAATCTTCATTTGTATAAACAGTGAATTGCAGTCGATAATCACATGGAATCCAACCGCCAGCGAAGCAGTCCAGCTGGTTCCATTCGACCTGTGTGCTGGAGGTTGATTTGCTCTCGGACGAATTTAAACCCTCAGCCAAAATTGATATGATGTTTCTTTTCAGTCGTGAAGGCTTGTCAAGGCACAAGTTAGATGACTTCATGTCAGCACAGGATGCAGTTTCTGAGAAGACATTGGTACCGATCCTTACATCGAATGTGATTGTTGATGCTGTACGCAGGGAGGTAAAAAGAAAGACAAAACATAATGTTGATCCAAAAGAATTAAAAGCAGCTATTCAGTCAATTCTTGACCGTAAGTAGTCTTCGAATCTTCAATGTTTGGAGAACCCTCTAACGGCTATCTAACAGGAATTCTTTTCAAAAATTTCAATTAGAAAAGATGTTTGTGATTAGGAATCTCTGATCAAGAATTTCGCTATACGTGCAGTCACAACAGCAAGTGTGCTTATTCCGACAAGCATTGTGAATATTCCAATGATGCGACCAATGGCCGTAACAGGGTACACATCGCCATATCCGACGGTGGTAATTGTGGAGGCCGACCACCACACAGCGTCGAAAAAGGATTCATTTATCTTTCCTTCTCCGACATCTTCTGCGATGGTGAACGCAACTGCAGATGAGATGCACGTAAATCCAGCAAGTCCAAATGCGAGAGATGCGGCTTTCTCTTGTAAAAGTTTGCGACCATTATTTCGTGATGCTGAGGTTCCGATACCAAGTATTCGTGCCAGAGTTAATACAACACGAAATCCACGAGTCGCGCGCATTATTCCTGCAATTCCAAGAGCTGGGAGAAGCGCCACGCCTTGGGCGAGGGTGACTATTGCGTTGAGCCATTCAGTTTTGATGTATTTAGCTTTGGATGCGGCCAATACGTATTCCACGACGTAATCAATAAAGAATGCACCGAATACGATTGCATCAACGATAAATAAGAAAGTCTTGTCTACGGAAGAAAGTCGGCTAGAAACAAAGTGAAGAGCGATGATTGGAAGGCTTCCGATTGCAAGAATTGTCAACGGAGCGTCAGTTCGCCGCCGCCATCTCTCAACTTTCTCACCATGGGGACATGTTTCCATTCAGTAATTCTTCCTTATTGACTGCGCAGCCACTGACATAACTTTGAGATGCCTCGCCCTGTTGAACAGGAGTCCCAAATGAACTAAGGGAAGCAGCCCGATTGTGTCTGCCTGTGTATACGATCTAATTCGCGCTGTAGTTGTTCCCCCTGGGTGCGTTTTCCGAACGCATGGATTAGCCCCTGATACTCATACATCTGATTTGACTCACATGAGAACCAATCGAGACAAAGCTTGTCTGTGCGCCATTTGATTGGCTAGATCGTCTCCCTCACTAGGAAAGGGTGAAATGTTGTAGGTGACGACCAGCGGATATCGAACTCGGGATCACACCGGTGGAGCCCATCCCCAAGCCCCACAAGGGGTTGCCGATTTTTCCCAGAGACCCGTATCATTTAACGGTTCCGGGTTTGCCGGGGTGCCGCCATGGGGTGGTGCCACTTGTGAAGGAAAGTTTCATGCGTACATACTCACCAAAGGCCAGCGAGATTGAGCGTCAGTGGCATGTTGTCGACGCCGAAGGCATGGTGCTTGGTCGCCTGTGCACCGAAGTTGCGCGCATCTTGCGCGGCAAGCACAAGCCAACATTTGCTCCCCACATGGACACCGGCGATCACGTCATTGTTATTAATGCATCCAAGGTGGTTCTCACCTCTGGAAAAGCAGACAAGAATATGGTGTACACCTACTCGGGTTACCCCGGTGGTTTGAAGTCTGAAACATATGGTGAGTTGCTCAGCCGTAAGCCAGACGACGCTATTCGTCGTTCGGTTGCTGGCATGTTGCCAAAAGGACCACTTGGTCGTCAGATGGTGAAGAAGTTGAAGGTGTATGCCGGTCCCGAGCATCCACACTCAGCACAATCACCTGTTGTTCTTTCTATCCCTGGCGCCAAGCGCTAATACAAGGAGTCCTTCATGTCTACTGTTCCATTGTCACAAACAACCGGTCGTCGCAAAGAAGCAGTTGCTCGCGCGAACATTCGCTCAGGTAGCGGCACCATTGTTGTGAACAACAAGCCCATCGAGGCCTATTTCACCACCGCAACGCAGCGCATGGTTGTGACCGAAGCTCTTCGCGTCACGAACACCGAAACAAGCTTCGACATCACCGCAAACATCTTTGGTGGTGGCGTCAATGGTCAGGCCGGTGCATTGCGCATGGCAATTGCACGCGCACTGATTGATCTCGATCCTGAAACCCGTCCCGCTTTGAAAAAGGCCGGCTTGCTCACCCGCGATTCACGTCGCAAGGAAAGCAAGAAGTACGGATTGAAGAAAGCCCGTAAGGCTCCTCAGTACACCAAGCGCTGATTCGCACGGCACCTCGCGTGCCTTGTGTGCAGCAGATCTGCTGGTGTCAGCAATTGTCTATGTTGCGTTTTGGAACAGATGGTGTGCGTGGCGTTGCCCACGACGAACTCACCACCGACATGGTCCGCGATCTTGGTCGTGCCGTCGCGCGCGTCTTAACACCTGATGCCATATGTATTGGACGTGACACGCGCGAAAGTGGTGAAGACTTTGAACGTGCGTTAATTGCGGGCATTACTGCTGAAGGCATCACTGTGTCGGTGCTTGGTGTTGCGCCAACCCCCGCTGTTGCGTTTGTGAGCGAACGTCATCACATGGCAGGTGTGGCTATTACCGCATCACATAATCCGTGGTCAGATAATGGCATCAAGGTGTTTGCCCCTGGTGGCACGAAGTTGTCTGATGCCCAGCAAATAGAGATCGAACGTGTGTGGCACGCGATGGCAAATGGTGCTGGTGACCCCCGTGGTGGCACCACCCATGTTGAATCATCGTTATTAAATGAGTATGTGGCGCACTGTGTAGAAGTGGTGGGTCGCGGTGCATTAACCGGGCTTCGCATTGTGGTGGATTGTGCCAACGGTGCAATGTCAAATGTGGCACCGGCCGCATTTGCCGCAGCGGGTGCTGATGCAGTGGTGGTAAATGCGTCACCGAATGGACGAAACATTAACGATGGGTGCGGGGCGATGCATCCACATGCGCTGGTGTCGTTGGTGCGCGAACATGGTGCGCATTTTGGTGTGGCGTTTGATGGCGATGGTGATCGCCTCATTGCTGTGTGTGCGAGTGGGTTTGAAGTAGATGGTGATCATGTGTTGGCACTTGCCGCGCGTGATTTGGCAGAACGTGGTTTGTTGCGCAATCGCAGTGTTGCGGTGACGGTGATGACCAACGTGGGGTTTCATCGTGCCATGGGCGACGCCGGTATTGATGTTGTGGTGACACCTGTTGGTGACCGCAACGTGTTAGTCGCTATGGAAGAACATGATCTTGTTCTGGGCGGTGAACAAAGCGGACACATTATTTATCGCGCGCACGCAACAACAGGTGACGGATTGTTAGCGGCGTTGTTTTTGTGTGAATACCTTGTGCGGCGCGGTGTTGCATCAGGAGATGTTGCGTTGGAAGACGAAGCACGCGCTGCGATGACACGTTTCCCGCAAGTACTCATCAATGTGCGCACGGTGACAAAGATCGATAACCCTGCTGATGTGTTGGCACACGCCATTTCTGCTGCCGAGGCCACCGTGGGAGATGATGGTCGAGTGTTGGTGCGTGCGTCTGGCACCGAACCATTAGTGCGTGTGATGGTGGAAGCCACATCACCTGATCGTGCGCGAGATGTTGCAAAATCTCTTGCAGATGCGGTGATTGCCACCTGTGGCGGCGAAATAGACGGCGGCCATTAGCGCTGAACGTAGTTCAGTAGCCTTATACATATGTGCGGCATTATCGGCATCGTCTCTCGACCATCTGGTCGCGCCGTTCCCACCAACGATCATGTTCTTGCACTGCTTGATCGCGCCGTTGCTGCCATTCCCGATGTGTCAGAGGCGGCTGTTCATGTGATCGAGGCCGACCTGTTGCTGCGTGGCGATGCCGGTATTCAGTGTCTGGCGGGCAATCTCGAATTGATCGCAGCAATCACATCGCGCCTTGATGTTCTCGATGGGTTCGCAAACGATGAAGAACGCCGCATCGATTCCCTGCACACCGACTCTGCCTCACTCGATGACCAAGTGGAACAGTTGTCGCGGCTTCGCGATGGTCTGTGGGCCATTCGTCGCGATCGCATTCGCACCGCTCAAGAAGTGCACGCGTTGGCAGGGCGGTCGGCGAGTGTTGGTGCGTTGTGTGGGTATTTGTCGATTCAACAAGCACTGTCTGCCATTGACCGCATGGAAGTGCGGGGTCGCGACTCTGCTGGTATCAGCGTGTTGGTGTTTACCGATGCCATTGCAGGAAATACCGCGTTAGAGCGCGCGGTGCGTGAGCGCGGAAACGATCCGCTGTTTACGAACAACAGTGTGCGGTTGGCGGGCAACTGCGTGGTGTTTGTGTATAAAGCAGCAGCAGAAATTGGCGAATTAGGAGACAACACGCGTGCGATGCGTGCTGCTGTTCACGCCGACGACATTTTGCGTGTTGCACTTGCCTTGCCTGGTGCACGCGTGACGGTGCTTGGACACACGCGATGGGCGAGTGTGGGCATTATCTCTGAACCCAATGCTCACCCGGTGACGGGCGAAGAAGTTGCTCGCGCTTCGGGGCACATGTCGGTGGCGGCGTTAAACGGTGATGTTGATAACCACGGTGATTTGCGCGCACGATTTAATTTGTCGTTTGCTGATCCCATCACCACCGATGCCAAAGTGATTCCCGCATTGGTGGATCGTTATCGCGACACGGCACCCACCACCGTTGACGCGTTTCGCGAAGCGGTGAACCAATTTGAAGGCTCTGTTGCTATTGCCTATTGCGCAGCTGATGAGCCCGACACCATGTATCTAGCGTTACACGGCAGTGGCCAGGGCATGTGTGTGGGTATGGCCGAAGATCGTTTTGTGGTGGCGAGTGAACCATATGGAGTGGTGGAAGAAACACAGCACTTCATCCGTATGGACGGTGAAGCGTTGGCTGATCCCACTCGACTCTCGAGTCGCGGACAAATCATGGTGCTTCGTGCTGGACATGCCGGACATCTTGACGGTGTCGACATGGTGTCGTATGAAGGCGCAACGCTGCCGCTCACGTCCGCCGATGTGCACACCGCCGACGTCACCACGCGCGACATTGATCGTGGTGATGCGCCGCACTTTTTGCTGAAAGAAATCGGCGAAGCACCCAACAGTTTCCGGAAAACATTGCGTGGTCGTATTGGTGAACACGATGGCATGTTGGTGCCAGAGCTTGATGAGTCCACCTTGCCAGCAGCGGTGATTGCAAAGTTACGTGATGGGTCTATTACGCGGGTGCGCGTCATTGGCCAAGGCACAGCGGCCATTGCAGGCCGTGCGATGGTGGCGGTGCTTGATTCGCTCACCGATGGTCGGCTGCAGGTAGATGGAATGACCGCTACCGAGTTGTCGGGTTTTGCGATGCACGCCGACATGAGCGACATGTTGGTGGTGGCCGTCAGCCAAAGTGGCACCACCACAGATACCAACCGCACCGTTGATCTTGTGGCAACACGTGGTGCATCGGTACTTGCCATTGTGAATCGTCGCGGCAGTGAGCTCGCAAACAAAGCCCACGGTGTGTATTACACCTCTGATGGTCGCGACATTGAGATGAGTGTTGCCAGCACCAAAGCGTTTTATGCCCAGGTCGCAGCGGGCATTGTGTTGTCGTGTGCGATCGCGCGCGAAATGGGAATGCCCGTTGGTGAAAAAGTGGATCGCATTTTGGAATCACTGCGTGACATGCCCCATGCGATGGACGAGGTGTTAAAGAGTCGTGCCGATATCGCACGTATTGCACAGCAATTTGCACCATCGCGCCGCTATTGGGCCGTGGTGGGGAATGGCCCCAATGCGGTAGCGGCAAACGAAGTACGCATCAAGTTGTCAGAGCTGTGTTACAAGTCGATCTCGTGTGATGTCACCGAAGACAAAAAACACATCGACTTGTCGTGTGAGCCAATGATCATGGTGTGTGCTGCGGGTCTTGGCGACGGCACCGCCACCGACGTGGCAAAAGAAGTCGCCATTTATCGCGCCCATAAAGCAATTCCTATTGTGATTGCAACAGAAGGCGAGTCGCGTTTCGATGCAGCCTCTGCGGTGGTGTCGGTGCCACGCGTGGAACCAAGTCTTGCGTTCATCTTGTCGGCAATGGTGGGACATCTGTTTGGCTATGAGGCCGCGTTAGCAATTGATGCGTTGGCGCGTCCGTTACGTCAAGCACGTGAAGCTATCGAACATGTGGTGGAACGCGGTGGCGACGGTGATGATGCGTTGGCGCGTGTGGCACGCGAAATTGTGGTGCCCGCTCAGCACTTTATGACCGCTCTTCACACCGGTGAATACAACGGCAACTTAGAAGCATCGACTGCAGTAAAAATGGTGAACATCTTGAATGTGGTGACAGGTGCGAACCCACTGGGTGACTATCAACGCCTTACGGGTCGTGTGTCGAGCCCGGCGAGTTTGCTCGACGATCTCCTTGCGGCGTTAACAAAAGGCATCGACGAACTGACTCGACCCATTGATGCCATCAAGCACCAGGCAAAGACCGTCACCGTTGGTATCTCGCGCAGTGAAGAAGGTTTGCTTGATCGCGAGTTGGTGAAAGCAGTGATCGAAGCAGGTGTTGCGCGCGACCGCTTGTCGTATGCCACGCTGAAAGTGCTCGCAGATCTTGATGTTGCGGTTGCATCGGTGAATGGTTTTACGCGTTATCGCATCGAAGGTGAACCAGCCACCGGAGGAGCGTCCATATTTATTGTGGAGCGCGGCGGGTTGTCGCGTGATTTGTCGTCACGTGTTGATTCCAGCAACGTATTGGTGGGAACCAAGAGGCGCGTCGCAAATGATCAACAAGTGTTGGTGGCGCGCGGACGGTCCGATGGTCGCACGGTGATTCTTGTTCCCGAAACAAAAGGATCCACCACCACGGGCATCACGTTGCTCCATGTGAATTTCCATGATCGTTTGCCAGTGCCGTCGATGCGACGTGTGTTGCAAGGCTATGACCAGCGCTATGACCGACTCGTTGACTGGGTCACTGAAACTGA
>JBIITN010000007.1:0-82852 GCA_044340485.1 Ilumatobacteraceae bacterium
ATGGAGCAGGGAATTCCGTCGCTTTCGTCCTGTTGACGCCGCCGCGCGTTTTGCGCCTCGTCCGCTACTTGTCATGCATGGTGAGGATGATGAAAGTGTCCCCGTTGCAGACTCACGCATGTTGGCAGAAGCACACGGAAGTGCAGAACTTCGCGTCATCCAAGGAGCTGGTCATCGATTGCGACATGACCCCCGTGCGATCGCCATTTTGATGGGATGGCTAGATCGTCAACGTGTTGGCGTGTCGTGACCCATTGGGTGCGACACATGCCACGCGTGCGCGGTGGCGATGATGTCATCTAACGAATGTGTTGGTTGCCAATTCAGTTTTTTTGTTATCAACGATGCGTCGGCATAGCACTCTGACGGATCACCGGGTCGTCGGTCTGTGAGCACATGAGGCACGGGCGAGCCAGTGACACGTTCGGTGGCGGCAAGTATTTCCATTACTGATGTTCCAGTGCCTGTGCCCACGTTGCAGATGAGCGTGTCACCACCAGGTGCGAGGTAGTCAAGTGCCGCCACGTGGGCACTTGCGAGATCTTCTACGTGGATGTAGTCACGCACGCCCGTTCCATCGCGAGTGGGGTAGTCGGTGCCAAACACGTGAACTCCATCTGAATGACCAAGTGCCGCTTTCATGACGTGTGGAATGAGATTTTGTGAGTAGCGCCAATCTTCACCGAGTGTGGCGTCGTTACTTGCGCCAGCGGCATTGAAATAACGCAAACACACACTTCGCAAGTTGTGAGTAATGGAGTACCAATGCAGCACACGTTCAATCATGTGTTTTGTTTCTGCGTAGACGCTTTCGCAGCGCACCGGTGCGGTTTCACTCACTGGTGCGCGATCAGGAGTTCCGTACACCGCCGCACTAGATGAAAACACCATGCGTTGCACGCTGGCACTCGACAACGCTTCAATAAGACGTTGTGATCCTGTGACGTTGTTTGCAAAGTATTTATTTGGGTTTGACATTGATTCACCCACTGCCTTGTACGCAGCAAAATGAACCACTTCTTCAATTCCGTATTTCGCAACAATTTGGCCGATCAGTCGCTGATCAGCGATGTCGCCAACAACAAGGTCTGTGTCTTCAACTGCCTTTTGATGTCCGTTTTCCAATGTGTCAAGAACAACAACATGGCGCCCTGATCTTTTGAGAGCGCGAGTAGTGATTGATCCGATGTATCCGGCGCCACCGGTGACGAGTACAGACATTGTGATAACGCTAACGCTTTATACCGTCGTGGCAGAGCTTCACGGTGTTGTTCTTTCAGCGGTGCTGTTGCTTCACCGGACGTGATTGCTTGTCGCGATCAGCGGCCTTTTCAGCTTTTTTCCACGCTCGTACTTTGAGCAAAGTTTCTGGAGAGGTGATGTCGGCAACTGTGCGAGGTTTGCTATCGCTGAACACTCCGGCAGCTTTCTTCCAGCCCTTCGGCGCAACTTCAAATCGCTTCGCGAGTAGGGCGACAAAGATTTGTGCTTTTTCCTCGCCGTAGCCGGGCAGTTCGCGCAGGCGACGGAACACTTCGTGGGCATCGTCGACACCACGCCAGATGTTTTCGGCTTTCCCTTTGTATTTGTCAGCAAGGATGCGACATACACCTTGGATGCGTTCGGCCATTGCTTTTGGAAAACGATGAATTGCTGGTTTCTCTAAGCACACCGCCAGGAATTGCTCTGGGTTCATGTCGGCAATCTTTTTGGGATCAAGGTGGCCGAGACGAGTCTTTAATGTGTGTGGTCCGGCAAAGGCCCACTCCATGGGGACTTGTTGGTCAAGCAGCATTCCAATGAGCAAAGCATTGCCGTTGCTATTCAGCAACTTGTCGGCTTTATCGATACCAGTGATGTAGAGGGTGCCCATCAGTCTCTCCTTAGGGGGTGAGGTGATTCGGTATCGACATTGTATTTGGCAAGCGCGTCACTGACTGTCTGATCGGTGATGTCGTGAGATCCAATGAGTGAGGACAACACACTGATCACCACGTGAGCTGCATTATTTTCAAAAAATGCTCGCAGTGATTCACGCGTATCGCTGCGACCGAAACCGTCAGTACCGACTGGGATGAAGTCACGGCTTGGCAGGAATCGAGCAATTTGTTCAGGCACAATGCGCATGAAGTCTGTCACGGCAATAACTGGGGCAGAAGATGAACCGAGAAGATCATCTACCACCGACGTCCGCGGCTGATCTGTCGGGTGTAGGCGGTTCCAGCGCTCGACCTCGAGTGCGTCTTCGCGAAGCGTTTTGTATGAGGGTGCCGACCACAACTCAACATCAATGTTGTACTCATTGCGCAAAATCTCTGCGGCCTCACGGGCCGCAAGATTTGCCGAACCAGAAAACAGAATGCTCGCGTGTGCGGTCTCGGATTGCGCAGCCGCGAATAAATACAAGCCCCGCATAATTTCGTTGTCACTGACGTGATCTTGGCGTACGGGCATCAACTGGTTTTCGTTGTATAGCGTGATGTAATAAAAAACATCTTCTGGGTGTGATCCATACATACGTTCCGTACCAGCACGAATGATGGTTGCCAGTTCGTAGGCAAACGCCGGGTCATAGGCATTGCATACCGGAACAGTCGATGCGAGAACCAAGCTGTGTCCATCTTGGTGTTGCAGACCTTCACCTGCCAACGTGGTGCGCCCTGCCGTTGCGCCTAACAAGAATCCCCGGGCGCGACTATCGGCGGCTTGCCAAATGAGATCTCCTACTCGTTGGAAACCAAACATTGAGTAAAAGATAAAAAACGGCAACATTGGCACGCCACGTGTTGCATAACTTGTTGCTGCAGCAATCCAACTTGACATGGAACCCGCTTCGGTGATTCCTTCCTCAAGTATTTGTCCCTTTGATGACTCTGTGTATGTCAACAAGAGTCCTTGATCGACGGGGTCGTATTTTTGTCCGTGCGCGGCGTAAATCATTTGCTCGCGAAACAGCGAATCCATTCCAAATGTTCGCGCTTCATCAGGAACAATTGGCACGACACGTTGTCCCATATTGTCGTCACGGCAAATGTTTCGCAGCAGTCGAGTGAACGCCATGGTTGTACTTACTGATTGAGTGCCAGAACCCGAATCGAACTCACTAAAAACTGTTAAGGCAGGCTGGGCTAACGGACGACGATTTCGAACAACACGTTGAGGAATTGGACCGTCTAATGCACGACGACGCTCCATCATGTATTGATATTCAATTGAGTCGTCCGGCGGGCGGTAATACGGTGGGTCGTCTTCGTCAAGTAGTGAGTCTGGGATTTCTTCTTCAAGGTGCAAACGCTCACGCAACACCCGCAGTTGTTCGAGATGTAATTTTTTGATTTGGTGAGTCGCATTGCGCGCTTCAATATCGGCGCCCAAGGTCCAGCCCTTGATGGTCTTGCACAAAATCGCAGTGGGACGACCTGAACCCAAATTGTCGCTTGCTGCTTTAAACGCGGCATACAACTTGTGGTAGTCGTGTCCGCCGCGGGGCAGTGTGCGTAAATCCTCGTCAGACAAATGAGCGACCATCTGGCGTAGTCGGGGGTCGGGCCCAAAGAAGTTGTCACGAATGTATGAGCCGTCTTCCACCGTGTAGC
Organism: Ilumatobacteraceae bacterium; assembly: GCA_044340485.1. Taxonomy (GTDB): domain Bacteria; phylum Actinomycetota; class Acidimicrobiia; order Acidimicrobiales; family Ilumatobacteraceae; genus UBA2093. Next base: position 3,597 of record JBIITN010000007.1, read on the forward strand.
GCTGGTATTCGCCGTCAACAGTGGAATTCATCTTGTTGAGCAACACCCCATCCACGTCACGCATGAGGAGGTCATCCCACTTGGATCCCCAGATCACTTTGATGACATTCCAACCCGCACCTCGAAAGACGGCTTCAAGCTCTTGAATGATTTTCCCATTGCCGCGCACTGGTCCGTCGAGGCGTTGCAGGTTGCAGTTCACAACAAAAACCAAGTTGTCGAGATGCTCACGCGATGCAAGCGACAATGCCCCAAGTGTTTCTGGCTCATCTGTTTCGCCATCGCCGATGTAGCACCACACTCTGCTCTCTGCGGTGTCGTCTATTTCGCGATTCGACAAATAGCGATTGAACCGCGCCTGATAGAGCGCAGTAAGCGGACCGAGTCCCATAGAGACCGTGGGGTATTCCCAAAAATCTGGCATGAGGCGCGGATGCGGATAGCTGGATAATCCGCGTCCGCCGCGACCAATCTCACGACGAAAATGATCGAGGTCATCTTCGTCTAATCGACGTTCAAGAAATGCGCGTGCGTATATTCCTGGCGCTGCGTGCCCCTGAAAATAAATGTGGTCGCCAGGAAGCCCGTTGTCTTTTCCGTGGAAGAAGTGATTGAAGCCAATCTCGGTGAGGCTTGCCGAGCTTGCAAACGTCGACAAATGCCCACCAATGCCATCGGCCATGTGATTCGCGCGTGACACCATCACCGCGGCGTTCCATCTCACGTACGCACGAATGCGTCGCTCGATGTGCTCATCGCCGGGAAACCAAGGTTCTTTCTCGCGGGGAATCGTGTTGACATACGGAGTGGACACTGTGGCCGGAAAACTCACCTGCGATTGTTGGGCGCGTTCCAGTAGGCGAGACAACAAATAGCGTGCTCTTGTCTTTCCGTGAGTATCGATAACTGCGTCAAGAGAGTCAAGCCATTCTTCGGTCTCGCCGGGATCCGTGTCGGGGAGTTGATGAATGGAACCGTCAAATAGCACGTGGTCATTCTCGCAGTGTTTTTCTTCGACTGTGCTCTATTTGTCTCCGACTGTGCTCTATTTGTCTCTGACTATGCACGATTTGTTGCGTGGAATGGTGAACAATCAATGACGTGCCAGAAACACTTGTCATCTACACAGACGGTGCATGTTCCGGAAATCCAGGGCCCGGTGGATGGGCGTGGGCCGTTGCACCAGACGGTGAGCCACATAACAGTGGCAGGGAAGCGCACACTACAAATCAACGCATGGAGATTTATGCAACGCTCGATGCGCTGCGCACCTACGAGACTGACCCACGAGTAATTCGTATTGTCTCAGATAGCAACTATGTGGTGAAGTGTTTTAACGATCAATGGTGGGAAGGTTGGTTGAAGCGGGGTTGGAAAAACTCCCAACGCCAACCAGTTGCAAATCGTGATTTGTGGGAACCGCTCATTGATCTGGTGCGCTCGCGCGGGCAGGTTGAATTTGTTTGGGTCAAGGGTCATAGCGGCGACCCAATGAATGACCTTGTTGACCGCATGGCTGTTGCCCACGCCCAGGCCCGTTAACGCCGCAGTAGATACATCGCGCTCTACATTTGGGGAAACCTCGTGAATTGAGGGGAACGCCATCAAGGTGCCTAGCCTCTTGGCATGGATATCAAAGGCGCAAGCGCAATAGTTACAGGTGGTGCATCCGGAATCGGTGAAGCATCCGTTCGTCTTCTCGCTAAAGCTGGAGCCAAGGTCGTCATCGCCGACCTTGAGCGTCAAGCAGACGTGGGAAATGCATTGGCAAAAGAAGTCGGCGGTGCATTCTGTCCGGTGGACGTCACCAACACCGACGACATCATCAATGCTGTCGAAATGGCGAAATCAATGGGACCACTACGAGTGTTGGTGAACTCCGCCGGTATCGGTTGGGCACAACGCACCATTGGTAAAGATGGCTCATACGAGTCAGCAGCCAACCTTGATGCATTCAAGAAAGTTATTGCGGTGAACTTGATTGGCACATTTGATGCAATTCGTATTGCTGCAACCGCAATGAGCCAAACTGAACCACTTGAAGACGGAGAGCGCGGCGCAATCGTGAACATCGCATCTGTTGCAGCATTCGACGGCCAGATTGGTCAGAACGCGTATTCAGCATCCAAGGGTGGCGTTGTCGGTATGACACTTCCAGTTGCTCGTGATCTTGCAGCAGTTGGTGTTCGCGTAAATACCGTTGCTCCTGGTCTTATCGACACTCCGATTTACGGATCTGGTGATGCAAGTGAAGCGTTCAAAGCAAATCTCCAAAAGGGCGTGTTGTTCCCGCAGCGTTTGGGCAAGCCAGAACAACTTGCTTCGATGGTGCTTGAATGCGTGCTCAACAGCTACATGAACGCCGAAACAATTCGTGTTGACGGTGGCATTCGTATGCAACCTAAGTGAACTAGCAAATAGTGAGTTAGCAAATAGTGAACTAGCAAATAACAGTGTGGGGTTATGTGGTGTAATCAGCATTGATGCGCACGTAGCCATCAGTGAGATCACATCCCCACACTGTTGCAGTTCCCCCAGAAGTTCCCCCAGAAATTCCCTTAGCGACTCCGAGGCTCACGTGAATGCGCACGGTGTCTCCGCGCATGTAACTCGATAACTGTTCGAGATCTTTATCGCTTACTTGGTTCGGAAATAGTTCCTGTGAACCAAAGCGAATCACTACTTTTGTCTGATCAATGTCGGTATCTGTTTCACATTTGCCAACTGCCATTGCCACTCGTCCCCAGTTTGGGTCAGCACCATGTATCGCAGTTTTTACGAGTGGAGAATTGACGATTGACTTTGCGACGCGTTTGGCTTGGTCGTCATCACGAGCGCCATCTACGTGAACTTCGATCAGTTTTTCCGCACCCTCACCATCTCGTGCGATCTGGTGGGTGAGTGATAACAACACCTCGTGTAAAGCGTTTTCAAAAGATTCATTCTCTACCGCACCTGCAACACCACTTGCCATGATGATGGCCGTGTCGCTGGTGGACGTGTCGGAATCAACCGACACACAATTCAACGTGCGGTTCACCACTCGACGAAATGTTGCATCAAGTGTGGTGCTATCAATGTCTGCATCGGTAAAAACCAAGGCGATAAGTGTCGCCATGTTCGGTTCGATCATTCCCACACCTTTAGCGACACCAACAATTGTCGCTTCCGAACCAGCAACTGCTGCAGTAGATATTTTTGGAACGGTGTCGGTAGTCATGATGCCCTGAGCAACTCTGTCGGCAACATTGTCTGGGAGAGGAATGGGTAAGCCCGCGATGCCACGACGAATGTTGTCGATGGGATATGTGCGGCCAATGACGCCGGTTGATGCAATAAGTACGTCGCGCGGTTGGCAGCTAAGCCGCGCTGCTACCGATTCGGTGATCTCACGGGCATGTTGCAATCCGATTGGCCCGGTCGCCACGTTTGCATTTTTTGAGATGACAACCACCGCTTGCGCATGACCAGACGACACGTGTTCTCGCGAAACAAGAACACTGGGGCCGGCAAAGCGACTTTGTGTGAATACGCCAGACGCCGACACAGGAGTATTAGTTGCCACCACTGTGAAATCGTCGGTGGCGTCTTTGATGCCGACGTTGGTGACGAATGAGGTAAACCCTCGGGGTAAAGAAACAGCCACGGTGATTGTGTTTAGCACTTCTTGACTCAAGTTTTCCGTTTACGCTGTGGCGTATGCGCACAGTGATCACCAACGCCACCGTGGTGCGTGCATCTGGGGCAGTTGATGCCGATGTGGTGGTGGTTGATGGATCTATCGCTGACGTCATCGCGCGCCCGCCGGGGGCCGTGGTGCACGATGCCGACACGGTGATTAATGCCTCAGGCTTGTTGCTCGTGCCAGGGGGTGTCGACGCCCACGTGCACATGCAGTTAGATGTGGGTTTCACGTCATCTTCTGACACATTTGAGTCCGGTTCGATCGCTGCTGCAATTGGTGGCACCACGACGATTGTGGATTTTTCCGAGCAGCGAGCCGGCGGAAATGTGCTGGCATCATTTGAACAACGACTAGCAGAAGCCGAATCACAGTGTGTGATCGACTGGGGACTTCACCAAGTGTTGGGTGGGGTTGACGCACAAGCATTGATTGATGTGCGATCACTTATTGAACGTGAAGGTGTGTCATCAATCAAGTTATTCATGGCATATCCTGGGCGTTTGTACAGTGACGACGGGCAACTGTTACGCGCATTGCAAATGTGCGCAGACACCGGAATGATGGCAATGGTGCATGCCGAAAACGGATTAGCTATCGATGTGCTCGTAGAGCAAGCGGTTGCAGCGGGCAATATCACACCTGATTTTCATAGTCGTACCCGTCCACCAGAACTAGAAGCAGAAGCAGTGCATCGTGCAGCGGTGTTGTCGCAGGTTGCTGGCGGTGCGCCTCTGTACATCGTGCATCTCTCAAGTTCTCATGCCTTGGCTGAAGTTGGTATTGCACGAAGTCGTGGCGCAAACATTTTCGCCGAGACGTGTCCGCAGTATCTGTACTTGTCACTTGAGGAACATCTCGGAAAAGGATGGCCAGAGGGTGCCGGATACATCTGTTCGACACCACTGCGCTCGCGAAACGAATCACATCACGCCGATTTGTGGCAAGGATTACGCAACGACGAGCTTGCAGTTGTCAGCACCGACCATTGTCCGTTCTGTTTGCGAGAACAAAAACTGATGAATGGTGAGTCTTTTCAGGTGGTACCCAACGGCATCGGAGGCGTGGAGCACCGAATGGATCTGATGTATCAGGGAGTTGTCACTGGAGAACTCACCCGTGAACGTTGGGTAGAAGTGTGTGCGACAGCGCCAGCACGTTTATTTGGTCTTTCCCGTAAAGGCGACATAGCGCCCGGATACGACGCTGACATCGTGTTGTATGACCCCAATGCCACAACAACTATTAGTGCACAGTCGCATCACATGAATCTTGACTATTCAGCGTTTGAGGGAATGGTGATTCAAGGTGGTGTTCATACTGTGATTTCACGTGGAGAAGTAATAGTGAAAGATGCAAAGTTTGTGGGCACATCTGGACGTGGCAAATACGTCCGACGCGATATTCCCGCTGTTTTGAAATAACAGATCTCCTGGAAGTCGCTACGGGAGTAATTATTTTGTTGTGGTTGTATCTGGCAAATCAAGACCCTTTTTTAAAGATTCAAAGATGTCACCGAGTTGTTCAATCTGTTTTGCTGTGAGGTGTTCAAGCATGAATGAACGAACACTGTCAACGTGATCAGGCGCTGCACTTTTTAATTTGTTGAAACCTGGTGATGTGAGAACTGCCAACATTTCGCGACGGTCACGCGGATTTGGTTCGCGCGCGATGAATCCCGTTTTCACCAGTCCATCAAGTCGACGGGTGAGTCCGCTTGGCGAGAGGTGCAACATGGTGGCAAGGTCGCACATGCGCATGCGATGGTCGTCTTGTTCTGACAAAAACACGAGAACTTGGTAATCGCCAAGAGTGAGATGGTGGGGCACGAGAGCAGATTCAAGACGAATGTTCACTTCATCGATCGTCTCGACGTACCCACGCCACGCACGCATTTCAGTTGCATTCAGCCATTTGGTTGCCGTCTTTGATCGTTCCATGGGAACAGAATACGCAGGCGCCAGAGGAAAAGTTGCGATCGCAAGTATTTCCTGATAATGTTTGCGTACGCAAATAAATCACCGTGGTTCCCCCACACCCACGGACGAGAAAGGACACAACATGTCACAGTTATCAGACCTCACCCCCGGAGTATGGAACGTCGACCCCGCCCACTCAGGTCTTAATTTCACCGTGAAGCACCTGATGGTGTCAAAGGTACGTGGACGCTTTCAGTCGTTTTCTGGAACCATCGTTATCGACGAGGATCAGTTGAAGAGCAGTGTCACAGCGACTGCACAGGTCACCTCGATTGACACCAACGACAACTCACGTGATGAACACTTGCGCACGGGCGATTTTTTCGATGCTGAGAAGTACCCCACAATCGAACTTCGTTCAACAAAGATCGAGAAAAAGGGCAGTGACTACGTTCTGCACGCAGACCTCACCATTAAGAACGTAACGAGGAATGTCGCTTTTGATCTTGAGTTTGAAGGTGTTGGCAAAGATCCATGGGGCAATGTCAAAGCAGGATTTTCGGCAGAAACGGAAATCAATCGCAAGGACTTTGGTCTTGAGTACAACGCAGTGCTTGAAACCGGCGGCGTTCTCATCGGCGAAAAAGTCAAGCTTGAGCTAGATATTCAGGCCGTAAAGGCCTGATGGTTAGGCACGGTATTCAGGCCGTAAAGGCCTGATGGTTAGGCACGGTATTCAGGCCGTAAAGGCCTGATGGTTAGGCACGGTATTCAGGCCGTAAAGGCCTGAAAGTTGAGCACAGTATTCAGGCCGTAAAGGCCTGATGGCTGGGCCTAAATCATTGAAGTGGCGGAACAGTTCAGCTAATTGATTTAGCTAAAGAGTGCGGCCAAGTTGTCGAGAGTTTTCTCGATTGATTTCTTGTTGCGGATGTGCGCCTTCTGCAACTTGAGAGCAAATGGCAACTTGCTCGTATTCCCGTCGAACTGTTCCGTCACTTTTGTTTGTGTTCCATCACCGATGGGTTCCAAGATGTATCGCCATGTGTGACCACCGAAGTGGCGCCACGCAATACGTCGATCCTCTTCAAACTCGATCACAGTGTTTGTGATTTTGTATGGCACACCAAGCTTCATTGACATGCCGAACTTCGCTCCCATAGTGAGGCGCTGTGGTGTTTCAACAAGTGACTTTTTCACAGATCCCGAGCCGTCGATCTCACTATGGCGTGCTGGGTCAGCGAGTAGTTCGAAAATCCGATCGGCAGATGTTGGGACAACCTTTTCAACCGAGACGAAGAGTTCAGGAAATGTTTTGCTCATGGTCGTGATAGTAGGGCGCGTAAAGCGGTTTCAAGTTCAGGATGAGTAAATGTGTAGCCATCTTTTTGCAGCACACCAGGTGTGACTCGCTGGCCGTTCAACAAAAGATTCTGCACAAGCTCTGATCCAAGGAGTGCCTTTGGTCCAAATGATGGGATCTTGGCAAACGCGGGTCGCTTGAGAACTTTGCCGAGTGTGCGAGCAAAGTCCTTGCCAGTGACAGGGTTTGGCGCGGTGAGATTCACCGGGCCAGACACAGATGATGTGAGTAGATGCACGATGGCGCCCACCTCGTCTTCAATGGAGATCCAACTTTGCCATTGACGTCCCGAGCCAAATGTGCCGCCAAGACCCATCTTGAAAACAGGAAGCTGTTTTTTCAGTGCGCCTCCGTTAGGCGACAAGACGATGCCGGTGCGAAGAAACACTGTGCGGATGCCTGCATCAACGGCTGGTGTCGCAGCTGCTTCCCAGTCCACACAGACTTGTGCGAGAAAATCGTCGGTAACAGAACTTGATTCATCGAGAACTTCGTCACCACGTGAGCCGTAAATACCGATAGCTGATCCTGAGAGAAATACCGAAGGGCGCGTTGACATTGACGCAATTGATTCGGCAATGAGACGTGTGCCTAACACGCGGCTATCGAGAATTTCTTTTTTGTATTCCGGTGTCCAGCGCTTGTCGCCGATTCCTGCACCGGCGAGGTGGATGACAGCGTCGACGCCTTCAAGTTTGCGTGAATCGATGGTCCCTGCAACAGGGTCCCACGACAACACAGTGGGGGACGTGGACGGACGGCGTACTGCCTTGATTACGGTATGACCAGCGTCAGTAAGTCGGGGGATAAGCGCAGAACCAATGAGGCCGGAAGCGCCGGTAATGAGAACCTTCATATGCTTTGAGGCTACGCCCGATAAACAGCGAACCTTGACCGTCTGAGACTGTGAACTCAGTCGTAGCCTTACGTGCAATGAGCACCCGCAAACTCATACTCACGGCGCTTCTGTGCGGTTTAGCAATCATCGTTGCAGGTGGAATCAAGTTGTTTCAGGTGGCGTCTGACACCAAAGAAGTTGAAGTACTTGCTCTTGGCACAATTACAAAGTTGGCTGACATGACCGTGAGCGTGACTGGTATTAACCAGACACCAGAGGCAACTTTGGCCACCGTCACTATGGTCGGTGTCGACGGTGCCGATGCCACTGAGGGGTGGCGTTTGCTGTCTGGCGGAGCGGTTCGTGCTCCGATCACATTGACAGAGCCAGATGTTGCAGATGTGAACGAAGTATGCACTGTCACCAATGCGGAAACCACGATCACGTGTGTTGTGGCATTCGAACCCTCGGACGGTTCAGTAACAGTCGCCTACATCCGAGGTGGCGCCCAATCGCAGTGGTCAAAGTAAGCCCCACAGTGCCCTGCGAAGGTCTAACGACTACGGTGGAGAACGGCCCATACGGCACTTGCGCGTGATTTCGATCGAAAGAGAATCCCATGGCTGACCAGTTCGACATTGTGATTATTGGTGGTGGACCTGGTGGTTACGCCTCTGCGTTCTATGCAGGTTCGACAGGGCTATCTGTCGCTCTTGTCGAAAAAGACACCATCGGTGGAACATGCCTTAATCGCGGATGTATTCCGGCGAAAGCATTTCTCGAAACCGCCGCGGTTGCTCGCCATGTTCAACATGCTTCCGATTTCGGGATTGGTGCAACTCTCGGTGCGATTGATTTCGCCGTCGCACAAGCCCGTAAGCAAAAGATTGTTGATGGTTTAGTAAAAGGACTGACAGGTCTCACCAAAGTGAAGAAAGTCGACTACCGCGTCGGCGTTGGATCACTGGGCGCAAACAACATTGTTACAATCACCGCAGCTGACGGCTCCACGTCGCAAGTACAAGGCAAAAGTGTGGTTCTTGCGGCGGGCAGTGTGCCGCGCACAATTCCTGGTTTCGAGGTTGGCGGGCCGATCATGACATCGGACGAAGTGTTGATGCTTGATCGCATTCCGTCGCGTATCGCGGTGATCGGTGGCGGCGCAATTGGATGTGAATTCGCATCAACGTTCGCTGACCTTGGTGCTCAGGTGACAATCCTCGAAGGCTTACCAAAGATTCTTCCCGGACTTGACACCGATGTTGCAAATGTCGTTGTGCGCTCATTTCAGAAAAAGAAGATCGACATTCGTACGGGTGTCACTGTTAATGGACACACTCCAACTGCCTCTGGCGGAACAGTTGTGGCCTTTGGTGAGGGCGAGTCACTTGAAGTTGATGCGGTTGTGGTGTCGGTTGGCCGTCGCCCGTTTGCAGATGATTTGAAACTGGGTTCAACGGGCGTGGTGGTGAGCGATAGGGGCTTTGTTGACGTCGACGAATACTGCCGAACATCTGTCGCTGGTGTGTATGCAATTGGTGACCTTATTAACACTCCACAACTTGCACACGTTGCGTATGCAGAAGCGGTGCTTGTTGTGAAGCAGATTTTGGGAGAGCGCGTATTGCCTGTCAATTACGACCGTGTTCCCTGGGCCATTTATTGCCAGCCTGAAGTGGCATGGGCAGGGCTGGGTGAAGACGCAGCAAAGGCCGCTGGTCTAGATGTACTTGTGGCAAAACATCAGTTCCGTTCAAACAGTCGCGCTCAGATCATCGGTGAGACAGATGGATTAGTGAAAGTCATCGCAAAGAAAAATGCTGACGGCACAGCGGGCCAAGTAATAGGTGTGCACATGGTGGGTCCGTGGGTGACTGAGCAATTGTCCGGTGGATACCTCGCAGTGAACTGGGAAGCAACAGTGGAAGAAATCGCGGCGTTTATTCAGCCACATCCAAGTTTGTCTGAATTGTTTGGCGAGACGGTGATGTCACTTACCGGCCGAAGCTTCAATTCGTGAGTACGCTAAAGAACGAATAGATCGCAAGGAATACGCTGATGGCCGAACTGATACTGCCGCAACTTGGAGAGACCGTGACCGAGGGAACCGTCACTCGATGGTTCAAACAGGTTGGTGACCAGGTCGCAGCAGATGAAATGTTGCTCGAGATTTCCACTGACAAAGTCGATACAGAACTTCCATCTCCCGTTGCTGGTGTCATTACTGAGATCCGCGTGAAAGAGGGAGAAACAGTTCCAGTTGGTGCTGTGCTTGCAATTGTTGGTGATGCTGGGTCTGCTCCGGCTCCCGCTCCGGCAACAGAGCCAGAACCTGTTGCAGCGCCAGTTGTAGAGGCTGCACCCGCGCCTCAACCTGCGCCTGCACCTGCGCCTCAAGCTGCACCTGCGCCTCAACCTGCGCCAGCGCCAACGCCGGTTGCTCAATCTGCCCCGGTGGCTTCACCAACAACTTCACCAACAACTTCACCAACGGCGATCGCAACACAAGGAATGGTGTTATCTCCGGTAGTGCGTCGCTTGATCTCTGACAACAACCTCGATGTTTCACAAGTTGCAGGCACAGGACCTGGTGGACGCATCACTCGTGACGATGTCATGTCTGTAATCGACCACGGTGTTCGAGTTCCACAATCAACACCTGCCCCTAGTCCTGTGCCCTCCGCGCCAGCGCCTGCACAACCTGCAAGGGCACCACAAGTACAAGCGACACCGAAAGTGGTCGCCGGTGAACGGGATCACATTGTTCCACTATCGCGAATTCGCAAAGCAACTGGCGCTCATATGGTGATGAGTCATGCAGTGAGTGCTCATGTGCTGAGTGTTGTCGAAGTCGATTTTGCAAGTGTCGACAAAGTTCGACGCCACGCAAAAGATGAATTCAAAGCGACCGAAGGCTTTAGCCTCACCTATCTTCCGTTTATTGCACGTGCAGTAATCGATGCCATTACAGATTTCCCACACTTGAATGCTTCGATGGGAGAAAATGAACTCATTGTGCATCGTTACGTCAACTTAAATGTTTCTGTTGATCTCGATTACGAAGGCCTCATTGCTCCAGTTGTTCGTGATGCAGACACGAAACGTCTTCGTGGGATCGCACGTGAGATCAACGATCTAGCGACACGTGCTCGCGACAATCGCCTAATGCCTGGCGAGATTCAAGGTGGCACGTTCACGTTGACAAATAATGGCTCAGCTGGTTCGGTGTTAACTATGGCCACCATCAATCAACCGCAAGTTGCAATTTTGTCAACCGATGCGGTGCGAAAGCGTCCGGTGATTATCGAATCGGCTACCGGAGATGACAGTATTGCAATTCACCCTGTGGGCAATTTGGCAATGAGTTGGGATCATCGTGCATTTGATGGTGCATACGCTGCAAACTTCTTGGTGCGCGTGAAAGACATTCTCGAAACTCGGGACTGGTCCTCAGAACTCTGATTTGTGCGGATGGCGTGAAGATGAACGAGCCACTACATGCCCGGTGGCTTAGTCGAGTTCCATACTCCGACGCCCTTGCAGTACAAGAGGCAATGTATGCCGCGCAGCGCGGACAGTATTTGCTGTTGATGGAACACGACCATGTGTTCACGTACGGTCCGTCGGCTGATTTACAAAACAACCTGAAGTGCGAGCCCGCTGCGGTCGGTGCTGATTTTGTTGCAGTAAAACGTGGTGGCGACATCACCTATCACGGGCCTGGCCAACTAGTCGGATATCCGATTGTCACATTGCCGCCCAAGCGCGGTGAGAAAGGGCCTGCCGACCCTGTTGCCTACGTATGGTCGGTGGAACAACTCATCATTGACACGTTGAGTGATCTCGGACTTCACGATGTGGGGCGGTTCGATGGTTATCCCGGTGTATGGGTCGGATGTGATGCAGGGTTGCCACGCAAAATTTGTGCAATTGGAGTCCGAGTGGGACGTCACCGCACGATGCATGGCTTTGCATTAAACGTTGCAACAGATCTCACATACATGCGCGAACACATTGTTCCGTGCGGTATTCCCGATTATCCAGTCACCTCGCTACAAGAAGAAGGCATTAACGCATCAATGTCTGATGTTGTCGATGTTCTAGTGCGCCGCGCTACAGACGTGTGGGGTAACGGTGAGTGCATTCGACAAGATGTCGCATGGACGCAACGTGTAGATGACATGTCATTGTTCACGCGCGGTCATGGTCCTGGTGAGCCGGTGAGATTGATGTCTCGCTTGGCACGTGCGGGTGTGACAGAAGCAATCGAATTGTCTGCACGCAAGCCCGATTGGATTCGTCCACACGTCACACATGGCTCTGAGGTTTTGTCGCTCAAGAAAACGTTGCGAGATCTCTCTCTCGTGACCGTGTGTGAAGAAGCGGGTTGTCCGAACTTGTCTGAGTGCTGGAGTGATGGAACTGCAACATTCATGGTGCTTGGGGAACGTTGTACGAGAGCGTGTGGTTTTTGTCTCGTCGATACGCAAAAGCCATTAGCACCAGATAGCGACGAGCCTGCTCGTGTTGCCGAGGCTGTGCGACGGATGGGGCTGGCATTTGTCGTATTGACAATGGTTGCCCGTGATGATCTTTCCGATCACGGAATGTCACATGTTGCGGAATGCATCGCGGCCATCCGTGATGTAGCGCCGCACATTCAAGTAGAGACACTTATCTCCGACGCAAAAGGCAGCGACGCGCTTGATGTGGTCCTACACGCCCGGCCGGATGTGTTGAATCACAACATCGAAACGGTCGCGCGATTACAAAAGGCGGTGCGCCCATCAGCGGGGTATGCGCGTAGTTTGTCGGTCCTTGCACGCTCAAAAAAGGCGGGGCTCACTACAAAGTCCGGACTCATCGTGGGCATGGGTGAAACCGATGACGAAATTCTCGCAACGTTGCACGACCTTGCAGCGGTAGGTGTCGACATCGTCACCATCGGTCAGTATTTGCGCCCGACGTCACATCATCTGCCGGTGTCGCGATGGGTTGAGCCCCAGCTGTTTGAGATGTATAAATCAGTGGGTGAGCAGTATGGAATTGGCCATGTGGAATCAAGTCCACTCACTCGTTCGAGCTATCACGCCAAAGACGCCGCCCACAGTGCGACAGGGACACAGATGAAAGTCTCCCCAGTCGCGGTAACAATAGGAGCGAAATGACCGCCACAGTTTCCCACCACGTCTATGAAGCCCGCATTGATCGGGTGAGATCGGTCATGGCTGCGCGCGGTATCGATGCGCTGCTCTTATCGGTGGGACATGACCTTCCGTATCTTGCTGGCTACCACGCCATGCCACTGGAACGTCTCACAATGTTTGTATTGCCGCGCGATGGACACGCGTCGCTCATCATCCCAAAACTTGAGGCACCTCGCGTTGTGGAGATGCCCAGTGTTTTTTCATTGTTGCCGTGGGGCGAAACCGAAGATCCTGTTGCGCTCACACATAAATGTTTGGGTGCCGCGCAGAAAATTGCAGTCGGTGATCAGATGTGGGCGCGATTCCTCGTGGAGTTATTAGCTGTACGCCCTGGCGCAACTTACGTGCGTGCACAACAAGTAATGAGCGCACTGCGCGCCACAAAAGATCAGGCCGAAATAGATGCACTAATTGCAGTTGGTGCTGCAGCAGATCGCGTCGCAATGCAGTTGCAATCCGGTGACATCCCACTTCTTGGACGAACTGAAGCACAGGTCTCTGCCGACATTTCCGCGCGTCTCATTGCTGAAGGACACGACAAAGTGAACTTTGCAATTGTGGCTGCAGGAGAAAATGCTGCTAGCCCGCATCACCATCCTGGGTCACGAATCATTCAACGAGATGAGATCGTGTTATGCGACTTTGGTGGCACCATGAACGGCTATTGCAGCGACATCACGCGATGCGTATATCTCGGGGACATCCCCACTGATGTGGCTGATGCGTACGCGGTACTCAAAACGGCACAAGCCACGGGAGTTTCATCGGCTGTGGTTGGTCAGACCTGCGAGTCTGTCGATGCACGAACTCGGGCTGTCATTGAACAGGCCGGGTACGGCGACTATTTCGTGCACCGCACTGGTCACGGAATCGGCATGGAAGAGCACGAGGACCCCTACATGGTCTCGGGCAATACCGAGATCATTGCTGCGGGTCATGCTTTTAGCGTGGAACCGGGCATCTACATCCCTGGCAAGTGGGGTATGCGTCTTGAAGACATCGTGGTGGCCACAGATGCCGGTCCGTTGCCCATGAACAAGGTCAATCATGACCTTGTTGCGATTCACGCCTAATCTGTCATTCAACGAAGGAGGGCGTGATGGCGCTTGATCTTGCAATCACAGGTGGCACAGTTGTCGACGGAACCGGCAGCGCGCCACGGCGTGCTGATGTCGGTGTCGCAAACGGAAAGGTTGTCGAAATCGGCACCTTATCTGACACAGCTGCTCAGACAATTGACGCAACTGATCTAGTGGTGAGCCCCGGCTTCATTGACCTACACACTCACTACGACGCGCAAGCTTTTTGGGATCCCACGCTTAGTCCGTCGCCGATGCATGGAGTGACCACCGTGATCGGTGGTAACTGCGGCTTTACGATTGCACCACTGACACCAGAAGATGGTGAATATCTCATGCGCATGCTGGCCCGCGTTGAAGGCATGCCACTTGAGTCGCTGGAAAAAGGTGTTCCATGGAATTGGTCGAGCACAAAGGAATATCTCGACACTCTTGATGGAACGTTGATGCCAAACGCCGGATTCTTGGTGGGACACAGTGCGTTACGCCGTGTCGTGATGCATGACGATGCCAACCAACGCGAAGCAACGCCAGAAGAAGTCGACAAGATGGTCGCACTTTTGCGCGAAGGGCTGCGTGCAGGTGGACTCGGTTTTTCATCAACGTGGTCGCCAAGTCACAACGATCACACCGGTCGCCCTGTTCCATCTCGTGTTGGTTCACGAGAAGAACTGTTAGCTCTGTGTGCAGAAGTGCGCAATCACGAGGGAACAACACTTGAGTTCATCCCTGCTGTTGGCAAATTTTCTGAAGAAGTATTTGAATTAATGGGAGACATGAGCGCTGCTGCTAATCGCCCATTGAATTGGAATCTATTGCAGGTGTATGAGCAGAACTGGGACTTGGTGCAACATCAACTTGCAGGTTTTGACATCGCGGCAAAACGCGGTGGACACGTACTTGCATTGACATTGCCAGATACGTTCCGTTTGCGCCTGAATTTCAAGAGCGGTTTTATTCTCGACATTCTTCCTGGTTGGGACGAGCTTATGGCGTTGCCCGACGAGCAGAAGTTGGCGATGTTGCGAGATCCACAGGAACGTCAGCGCATGAATGATCTTGCACAAACTGCCCCCGATGCGGTTCGAGCGATCGGTAATTGGGCCTCGTACATCATTCTCGAAACGTTCACAGACAAGTGGAAAAAATACGAAGGACGCATCGTTGGCGAAGTTGCAAAAGAGTTGGGTGCTAATCCGTGGGATCTTTTGTGCGACATCGTGATTGATGACAATTTGAATACAGTGATTGCAAATCAAGACCGTGGGCAAAGTGAAAACACATGGAAAAAGCGTGTGGAAGTGTGGCGTGACCATCGCGCAGTTGTTGGTGCCAGTGATGCTGGCGCGCACCTCGACATGATTGACAGTTATGCGTTCTCCACCACGATGTTGGCTCGTGCTGTTCGTGAGCATGAGTTAATGCCTTTGGAAGAAGCCGTGTATCACCTCACTGATCGTCCGGCACGTTTGTACGGATTGAACAATCGTGGTCGTGTAGAAAACGGTTTTGCGGCCGACATCACAATCTTTGATCCAAAGACTGTCGGTCCTGGTCCTGCACAGATGCGATTTGATTTGCCCGGTGGCGCCGGACGTGTGTACGGCGAATCCATTGGAGTTGAACATGTCATTGTTAATGGTGTTCCATGCGTACATGACAACACCGCTCTTGATGTTCGCCCTGGCACATTGTTGCGTTCGGGCCGAGATACATCAACAGTGACTGCCCAGTGATCCGCCTCGACGCGGCAACCGTCTTGTTGCAGTGGGCAACGGGCGGCTTGTTTTTCTTATGGTTCACCACGCGCCGTCACGAGATTGGCGCTGGATATGGATGGCTCTTGCGTGGTTCGTATGCGGTGATCGCAGTTGGAGGTGTCGCAGCCGCCATTGCCGTTGATTTTGTTCCTGTGCGCGACATTGCAGCAGTCACGCTTGTTGTGGTGGCGCTCGCAACATTGCGTCGTAAAAACCCTGTGTGGGATCTGCCCGCACCATTGATTGGACTTGTCGGAATCATTGCGGCAGCATTTGATTCAACTTCTGGAACATCGGACACGATCGTGTCTTTGTTGCGGATAGTGATTGGTGCTGCTTTTCTTGGTGCAGTCAGTGACACGATGCTGCTTGGACATTGGTATCTCGTTCAACCAGGACTGCCGCGCAAGTTGTTGAATGAGATGGTGAACGCAACTTTGTGGATCTTGCCGTTTGAGACAGTGGCGCTTCTATTGCCCACCGGCATGATCAGTGTTTTCAATGGCTCCGTGGACGATGGATGGAATGGCACGCTTGGTTGGTTCTGGATTGCTTGCGTTGTGACAACGGGCGCACTTGGATTTGTGACAAAGGCTGCGCTGAAAGAGCGCAGTTATGCAGCGGTGATGGCTGCGACCGGGCTGATGTATTTGGCGATCCTCACGGCATTTGGCACCGATCTCGTCGCACGAGCGGTTCTCGCCTAGATTCTCATGCGTGGATTTTTTTGAACGCACCGTATACAGCGACGATCACGAGCAGTTTCGTCGGTCCTTTCGTCAGTGGGTTGACAAAGAGGTAATGCCCAACCACCTTGAGTGGGAAAAAAATGGCATCACCCCGAGAGATATTTGGATTGAGGCAGGCAAGCACGGCTTTCTTGGCTACAACGTTCCCGAAAATTATGGCGGCGGTGGAAGCGATGATTTTCGTTTCGGCGCCATCATGCAAGAAGAGGTGTCAGATACTGGGGCGATTGGAAGCCTAAATGGCATGACCTTGCACAATGACATTGTCTTGCCGTATTACCTCGAGTTAGCAAACGATGAACAGAAGCAGCGCTGGTTACCGAAGATGGTGACGGGCGAGCTCATTGGCGCACTTGCGATCACCGAGCCAAATACGGGTAGTGACGTGGCGGGTGTTCGTACTACAGCGGTTCGCAAGGGCGACGTGTGGGTAGTAAACGGTGCCAAGACATTCATCTCTAATGGCATTAACTCAGACCTTGTTATCACGGTATGTCGTACTGACCCCGAGGCTGGCCATCGTGGCTTCACTTTGCTCATTCTTGAGCGAGGAATGAAGGGCTTCGAGCGCGGACGTAATCTCGACAAATTGGGCATGCACGCTCAAGACACCGCAGAGTTGTCTTTCACCGACGTTGAAGTGCCGATGGAAAACATGTTGGGTCATGAAGGTGCGGGATTTACCTACCTCATGCAGAACCTGGCACAAGAGCGTCTCAGCATTGCAGTAGGTGGCGTGTCTGTTGCCGCAGCAGCGCTGCGATGGACGCTTGAGTACACCAAGGAACGCAAGGCCTTTGGCCAATCAATTGCACAGTTCCAAAACTCGAAGTTCTTGTTGGCAGAGTTGGCAACCGAGATTCAAGCGAGCAAGACTTACATTGATCGTTGCATCGAATTGCATGCCGAACAAAAATTGACGGCAGAACAAGCAGCGGCTGCAAAGTTCTGGGCAACCGAACTACAAAATCGAGTAGTAGATCGCTGTCTGCAATTGCACGGTGGATACGGCTACATGATGGAGTATCCGATTGCGCGTGCCTGGGCTGACAGTCGAATTCAAACTATTTACGGTGGCACAAGCGAGATCATGAAAGAAATCGTTGGGCGCAGCCTCACTCGATAACGAATGGACACTCGCGCCTTTCTTGGTCTCACCGCAACACACAACCCATACCGGTGGTCTTTGCCGGTTGAGCGACGTATTTCAACCAGTGGCAATTTCTTATTTGGTGGGTGTGCATTAGGCGCAGCGGTGTCGGCAATTGAACAAACGACGGGCCGTACGTGTGTGTGGACAACCGCGCAGTATCTCAGTTACGCGCGCCCAGGAGAAGTGATGGACATCGACGTCATCGTCGCCGTCGAAGGCAACCAGATCACGCAAGCGCGTGCAATCGGTCATGTTGGTGAACGCGAGATCATCACGGTGAATGCCGCATTGGGTAGCCGAGATTTTCCGCATGCAGCACAGTTTGTGACCATGCCTGAGGTGCCACGACCCGAAAATTGCAAACGCCGAGAGACTCTCGCACGCCACCGAGGCACTTTTCACGAATCTCTCGAGGAGCGCAACGTGAAGATTCGCTCCGAACGCGATCGCGATGAGACATTGGGTGATGGCCGGTCAATCATGTGGGCTCGAATTCCATCAGTGATTGATGGTGTCGACGCTGCGGTGCTAGCTGTTTTGGGAGATTTTGTCCCAATGGCAGTGGGAGAGGCCCTCGGCATCATCGGTGGTGGTAATTCACTCGACAACACCTTGCGTGTGGCCCATTTGGTGCCAACTGAGTATGTGTTGCTCGACATCCACGTTCACACAGTGCAGAACGGTTTTGGGCATGGAACTGTGCATATGTTCGCTGAAGATGGAACACTGATGGCTATCGCTAGTCAAAGTTGCATCGTGAGAAAATACGATCCAGTAAAACATGGTCCGCTCAATCATGATTCGATCACGCAAGAGAGCACACAGGGGGAAAAGTCATGAACGCATACGGTGCAAAGTCACACGATGGGATGCCCGTGCGTCCAGGAATGACGGTGCCACTTCCAGGGCATCTACATTCGCACCGTGACAAACTCATCGAACTAGCCGACATGGGATACACCGATATTTGGTCTGGTGAAGCAGATGGTGCAGATGGTTTGACGCCGCTCATCCTTGCCGCAGCTTGGGAGCCACGACTTCGATTGGGGACAGCAATCCTGCCCGCATACACCCGTAGTCCGGCATGTTTTGCTCAATCGGTGGCGTCACTTGCTGACGCTGCGCCGGGCCGTTTTGCTGTGGGCATCGGTTCATCCAGCAACATCATTGTCGAGAAATGGAACGGCGTTCCTTTTGAGGAGCCGTACAAAAAGACTCGTGACATTGTGCGTTTTCTCCAAGATGCATTCACGGGGGAAAAGGTGTCAAAGCAATACGACACTTTCAAGGTTGATGGTTTTCGTCTTGGCGTTCGCATGGAACAAAAACCACCAATCTTGGTGGCGGCACTGCGCGAGGGAATGTTGCGCTTGGCGGCACGTGAAGCAGATGGCACCATCATCAACTGGTTGTCGGCAGAAGACGTCACAAAAGTTGCAGAAGTTGTGCGTGGAGCGGCAGGCGGAATTCCGAAAGAAATTGTGTGCCGCATCTTTGTGTGTCCAAGTGAGAATGCTGAACAAGTGCGCAATGCCGCACGTTTTGCCATTGCGGCGTATCTCAATGTCCCGGTGTATGCAGCGTTTCATGCATGGCTCGGGCGTGGCGATGAACTAAAGCCAATGTGGGACAACTGGAAAGCAGGCGATCGAAAAGCGGCATTGGCAGCTATCCCCGACAGCATTGTTGACGAACTGATTATTCACGGACCTGCTGATTATTGCCGCGATCGTATTCGTCAGTACTTTGACAACGGAGTTACTACGTCCACACTTGCGATCATGCCGTTTGATCCCGCACTGGATTATTGGCAAGCAGTGAAATCTGTATCGCCAGCGGCGCACTAATCCTGTCACTCCGACTGCATTGACGAGGTAAACGTGTCCGGTGAAGAACTGCGCGCAAATTGGCGCGTGCTACTGACCGAATTACGTCGTCAGAAAAAGGGACTTCTCATCGGCGTTGCCATCGGCCTCGCTTGGAGCGTTGGCAAAATCGCAGTTCCTCAATTGACGCGATTGGCGATCGATAAAGGCATCGTCGGTAACGGATCTCTGACCTTATGGACTCTGCTCATTCTTTCGGCGGCGACTATTGCTGGGATATTTGCGGGAATGCGTCGCTTTTACGCATTTCGAGAAAGTCGATTAACCGAAACTGTGTTGCGCGAGCGTTTGTTTGAGCACATCCAGCGCCTGCACATTGGTTATCACGATCGTGCGCAAACTGGACAGTTGATGAGCCGCGCCTCAAGTGATCTATCACTTGTACAGGCCTTCGTGGTGATGATCCCATTAACTCTGTCGAATGTGGCGATGGTAGTAGCAGTGGTGATCATCTTGCTGATCTCGGATCCGTTTCTTGCTGTGATAGCACTCGCACCGTTGCCTCTTATTAATGTCGCCGCGAGACAGTTCTCGTTGCGCATACATCCGGCGGTAATGGCTGTACAGCAGGAACAGGCGCAATTGGCTGGTGTCGTGGAAGAAACCGTGTCCGGCGTACGAGTGGTAAAAGGATTTGGTGCCGAAGATGTTCAGGCCCGCAAACTGGAAACTGAAGCAAACGACATTCAAAAAGTATCTATGGACGCGGCTCGTATCCGTAGCGCTTTTTTACCGGCAATCGATCTTTTGCCGTCAATCGGTTTAGTAGCGGTGCTTGGCATTGGTGGTCATCGTGTAATGAACGGAGACATGACACTTGGTGGTCTCGTCGCGTTCAATACCTATCTCACTCTTCTTATTTGGCCGTTGCGCACGATTGGTATGACTGTCGCGTTAGCTCAACGCGCATCAACTGCTCTTATTCGAGTGAATGAAGTGCTCTCGGAGCCATCTGTCATTGTTGATCCGGCGGTGCCACAGCATCTTCCTCAGCGACATGGTGTTGAACAAGTGGGATCTGTTGAATGCGATCGGGTGACATTTTCCTACGGCACCAATGACGCGCCCATATTTTGCGATCTTTCATTGTCAATCGCAGCGGGAGAGTCGGTGGCAATCGTGGGGGGAACCGGTTCAGGCAAGTCCACCATTGCGCGATTGTTGGTGCGTTTTTATGATCCACAAAGTGGTGTTGTGCGTATTGACGGGATTGACGTGCGCGATCTTCCTGTTCGCGAAGTGAGGAGTGCCGTAGGCGTGGTGTTTGAAGACACTTTGCTGTTTTCTGATTCTGTGGCCGCAAATATCTCTTTTGCGCGTCCTGATACGTCGATGGAAGACATTGAACGCGCGGCGAAATTAGCGGGTGCTCACGAATTCATCTGTCAATTGCCAGAGGGGTACGACACACTGTTGGGAGAGCGTGGATACTCATTGTCTGGTGGGCAACGTCAACGTATTGCCATCGCACGCGCCATCGTTGCGGACCCGCGAATTCTTGTTCTTGATGATGCAACTTCAGCCGTGGATCCCAGCAAAGAACAGGAAATACGTGGCGCCTTAACCACTGTGATGCAAGGGCGTACCACCATCGTGATCGCACATCGTCCGGCAACAATTCAACTGGCAGACCGCGTGGTTTTTCTCACAGACAACGGACAGGTACTGTCGGGCCAGCACGACGAACTCATTCGAGACAACGCTGAATATCGCAAGGTTCTGGCGACATTCGAAGAGGTTGGACAGTAGTCATGTGGTCTCTTGGTGGGGGTGTTTCGGAGGAAGAAAAACTCAATCGCACTCAAGTACGTTCGGTTCTTCGTCGTAGTTGGTCAATGGCGCGACCTTTCAAAAAGACAATCAACACCGCCATATTTTTTGTGATTATCTCGGTTCTTTGCGTATTGGCGGGTCCAATTCTTGTGCGTGTGGGGATTGATAAAGGGATAGAACCCGGGAACACGTCAGCGTTGAATTTTGCTGTTGTTTGCTACGTGGTAGTAACGATCATCGCTTACGGTGCCGGACGCGCGCAGTACATGTATCTGAACAAAGCGGGAGAGAGCTTCCTTAGAGTTCTTCGTATTCGCGTGTTCGATCGCCTCATTCATCAGTCAATGAGTTACTACGATCGCGAGAAAGCAGGAGTACTTGTTGCTCGTATGACCGCCGACATAGAAGCGATGGCTGAACTAGTCCAGTGGGGGCTACTGCAATTCGTGGGTTCTTTTTTTCTGTTGGCACTTGCGATGGTGGTTCTCGCCGTCTTGTCATGGCAACTCACATTGGTGGCATTGATTGTGTTGCCGATTCTTGTTGTGGCATCGGTGAAATTTCAACGCGACTCAAATCGTGCCTACCTTGACGTGCGCGAAAGAGTGGGAGTCAATATGTCGTCGCTGCAAGAGGGCATCACTGGCGTACGAGTTATTCAGGCATACGCACGCGAAGAGGAACAAATTCGGCGCTTTAGTGAATCAAATAGAGCGTTGTATCGCAGTCATATGAAGAGCGTGAGAGTGAGTACGTGGTATTTCGGACTTGTCGAATTTGCCGGCATTGCTGCAGCTGCACTCATTGTGGGAGTTGGCGGTTGGCTAGTGCATCGAGACGTCGTATCTCTTGGAACAGTGGTCGCTTTTGTATTGCTTCTAGCGAACCTATTTGACCCCGTCCAGCAGTTGTCTCAGTTGTACAACACACTGCAATCAGCAGGCGCCGCGCTTCTTAAGTTGTACGGCATCTTGGATTCCGAACCCGAAATACACGAAGTGCCAGAGGCCCAATCGCTTCCCCATGTAGGCGAACTTGAAGTTCGGGATGTCAGTTTCTCCTATGTCGGTGCTGATCGTTTGGCCTTAGACCATGTGTCGGTGGTTGTGCACCACGGTGAACGCTTGGCGTTGGTGGGACCCACAGGAGCGGGTAAATCAACCTTAGCCAAGTTGATGGCCCGGTTGTATGACCCCACTGATGGAAGCGTCTTTTTTGGTGGAGTCGATCTCCGGCAGGCAACCATGTCGTCATTGCGTCGCCAGATCGTTGTGGTGCCTCAAGAAGGTTTCTTATTCGACGGCACGATTGCCGACAACATTCGCATTGCACAACCTGATGCAGCAGATGACGACATTCGTGCTGCCCTGCAGCAACTAGGTGTGTGGGATCGTTTTATGGCGTTTCCTGATGGTCTTCACATGCAAGTGCGAGAACGCGGTTCTCGCCTGTCTGCCGGCGAGCGACAATTGGTTGCGTTATCACGCGCGGCGCTGGTGGATCCGGCGGTATTGGTATTGGATGAAGCCACGTCAAATCTTGACCCGGGGACAGAGCGTGAAGTTGAAGCAGCACTCGACGTATTGATGCGCGGACGATCGGTAGTTGTGGTTGCGCACCGATTGAGCACTGTTCGTCGCGCAGACCGTATCGCTGTGGTTGATGACGGCAAGATTGTTGAGCTGGGTGCACACGACGAACTGGTTGCTCAAGGTGGGCACTATTTCGAATTAGTGACCAATTGGCAGCAGTCGATAACAACGACTGCTGTTAGTCGCGAGCCACAAAATATTTTGCACGGGGATGATGGCAAATAATGGCTGAGGTTGTTTGCTCTGGCTGATACTGCCAACCAGTTTCCTCACCCACTTCGATACCAATACGCCCTGCTTCCAGAAGCTCTGCAACTTTTGCATTGTCTTCGAGATCAGGACATGCCGGATAGCCCCAGGAATACCGACCACCACGATATTGCTGACGGAAAAGCCCCGCAAGTGACGGGCCATCTTCGTTCACAAAGCCCCACTCGGTGCGAATGCGTTTGTGCCAATACTCTGCGAGTGCCTCGGCCATTTCCACACCGATGCCGTGTAATTCGAGATACTTCTGGTATTCGTTCGCGGCAAATAATTCTGCTGCGCGTTCACTTACTGCTTCACCCATGGTGACGATGTGGAACGCTGCATAATCAATTTCGCCAGAGTCAACGGGGCGGAAGAAGTCGGAAATACACAGGTATGGCTCTACTTTTTGGCGTGGGTATGAGAAGCGCATGCGTTCTGTTGTGCGTGTCTCGTCTGTCCAAATAACTAGGTCATTGCCGTCTGCATTCGCGGGGAAGTACCCGTACACCACTTGCGGAATCAGAATGCCAGTTGCTTTTGCGTCAGATAATTGGGCACGAAGTAGTGGACGAATACGATCTTTGAATTGCTCGTCCGTTTCGCCTTGTTCGGGTCGGTATTGCCACTGGTTGCGAAACAACGCGGTCTCGTTGATGAACTCAGCAATTTCGTCAATGCCAATACCCTTAATGACTTTCGAACCAAGAAATGGTGGTGCAAATACGGGATTATCGATAACGGCTTCAGGTGAGCGCACAGGTAGGTCGGCAGGATCAATATCTTCTTTGGTTCGCTCTGGTAACACGCGACCGGTTGCAACGCGACCAAAGTCGGGATCTTCGACACCAGTTTTTTTCATGTCCATCAATTTGTCGAGAGTGGACAGACCTTCGAATGCGTCTTTGCCGTAGAACACGCGACCTTCATACACCTTGCGCATGTCTTTTTCGACGTAACTGCGTGTGAGAGCTGCTCCACCCAAGATGACAGGGATATGGGACAGGTCGAGGCGGTTTAGTTCTTCAAGATTTTCTCGCATGATGATGGTGCTCTTCACCAAAAGACCGCTCATCCCAAGCGCGTCGGCATTTACTTCAACAACCTTGTCGACCATTTCGTTAATGCCGACCTTGATGCCGATGTTGTGCACTTCATAGCCGTTATTAGTGCAAATAATGTCAACTAAGTTTTTACCGATGTCGTGCACGTCGCCTTTGACAGTTGCGATAACAAGGCGTCCTTTGGTGCTGGAGCTGCCAACTTTTTCCAAATGTGGTTCCAAATGTCCGACTGCCATTTTCATGGTTTCAGCGCTCTGCAATACGAATGGAAGTTGCATCCGTCCATCTCCGAACAACTCGCCAACCTCACGCATGCCGTCGAGTAGAACGTTGTTAATGATGTCAAGCGCGATGAAACCTTCGTCGAGAGCACGATCGAGATCATTGGTGAGGCCTTCACGATCGCCATCAATGATGCGTTGACGCAGGATCTTTTCAATTGGCCAATCGGATCGGTCTTCTTTTTCTGCAGTGACTGAACTCACGCCTGCGAACATTTCAAGCATGGTGGTGAGTGGGTCGTAACCACTTTCGCGACGATCGTAAATAAGGTCTTGGCAGACTTTGATCTGTTCTTCGGGAATGCGTGCCAGCGGCAAGATCTTGGACGCATGAACAATTGCGCTGTCTAAACCGACTTGACGCGCTTCATGTAGAAACACGCTGTTCAAGACCTGTCGCGTTCCAGGGGATAAGCCAAAGCTGATGTTGCTGAGACCAAGAGTGGTGAATGCACCCGGAATTTCTTCTTTGATGCGACGGATCGCATCAAGGCTTGCCATTGCATCTTTACGAAGATCTTCGTCGCCGGTACCAAGCGGGAACGTGAGTGGGTCAAAAATCAGATCGCTTGCAGAGAGTCCGTAACGTTGGCTGGCAATGTTGTGCAAACGATGTGCAACTTCCATCTTCCAATCCACATCACGTGCTTGTCCGCGCTCGTCGATGAGCAAACAGATAACAGCGGCCCCGTAGTCACGTGCTAGGGAAAACACTCGATCAAGGCGACTGCCTACTTCTTCTCCGTCTTCCAAGTTTGCCGAGTTCAAAATGGCGCGGCCACCAACATGTTTGAGACCCGCCTCCATCACTTGAGGTTCGGTGCTGTCGAGAACGAGAGGAACGCTCGCCTGAGTTGCAAAACGCGAAGCAATTGCATCCATATCAATCGTGCCGTCATGGCCGACATAGTCAACGCACACGTCGAGGACGTGTGAACCCTCACGAATTTGATCGGTAGCGATCTTTACGCAGGCGTCCCAATCTTCTTGCAGCATCGCATCGCGGAAAACTTTCGAACCATTTGCATTTGTGCGTTCTCCGATGATGAGGAAACTGTTGTCTTGTTCGATCGTGACCGGCGAATACAAAGAAGTCACGCTTGGTTCGAATGTGACCTTGCGTTGTACCGGTGACAGATCACGCACTGCTTCAACAACTTGTCGGAGATGTTCAGGCGTTGTGCCACAACAGCCACCAACAATGCCAATTCCAAGATCTTTTACGTGATGACGATGAAACTCGGCAAGTTGCTCGGGGGTGAGGTCGTAGTGAGTCTTCCCGTCGACCACACTTGGTAAACCAGCATTCGGCAACACGCTGATTGGAATCGGGCAGTGTTCTGACAGATGTCGCAAATGTTCTTGCATCTCTGCTGGACCAGTTGCACAGTTAATGCCAAGAACATCTGGCTTCATTGAATGGAGCGCCGCGAGTGCAGCACCAATTTCGGTGCCAACCAGCATGCGTCCGGTGGTTTCCATGGTGACTTGCACTTGGATAGGAACTTCGCGTTTACACAAAACCATTGCTTGTCGACATGCCTGCATCGCTGCTTTGATCTGCAACAGATCCATGCATGTTTCGACGAGAAACAGATCAGAGCCACCATCAAGGAGGCCTCGTGCCTGTTCAACATAGGCCTCGCGCAATTCGGTAAACCCAATGTGTCCAAGGCTCGGAAGTTTCGTACCGGGTCCAATCGAGCCCGCGACGTAACGGGACCGACCGTCTGATTCGAAATCATTTGCGACTGACCGTGCAATAGAGGCTGCTTTCACGTTCAAGTCATATGCGAGCTCGGGGATGTTGTATTCGGCAAGGACGGTGGAGAAACTGCCAAAGCTCGCCGTCTCTACTGCGTCGACACCGACATTCAGAAATGCTTCGTGCATCGACGCAATGATGTCGGGGCGCGTGTCGCAGAGCATCTCATTGCAACCCTCAAGTGCGGCACCACCAAAATCATCTGGGCCGAGGTCGAGGCCTTGAACAAAGGTGCCAAAGGCACCATCGAACACAATGATGCGTTCGCGAACGGCATCTAGGTAGTGCTGGCGTGGCATACCGCAATAACGCTACTTGTGGAAGGTCGTATTTGTCTGATTAGCACTGAAATCGTGGTTGACGCCACTAACGTCACAGGAGCTATGGGACGCGAAAAGATCTACACACGTGAAGGTGATGACGGCACGACTGGATTGCTGTATGGAAGTCGAGTCCCGAAAGACAGCGCGTTACCTCGCGCCTACGGGGCCGTTGACGAAGCACAAGCAGTGATGGGCATGGTGCGCATTGCGGCTGGGCATGGTTCAGAAGTTGAGACCTATTGCATAAAAATCATGCGCGACATGTGGGTGCTCATGGCAGAACTTGCCACGTTGCCTGAAAATCGCCACAAACTGGCCCCTGGCCAGTCACTTGTTACCTCTGAAATGGTTGATCACCTCGAGGAAGTCATCGATGAGCTCGACTCTCGCTTTGAGCGACCCACTGAGTTTGTTGTTCCAGGAGAACACCCCGTTGCAGCATGGCTCGATCTTGCGCGCACTACCGTTCGTCGCGCCGAACGCCACGCATTTTCTGGCGCACCACCGCCGTCCTATGTGGTGCCGTATTTGAATCGGCTGTCTGACCTCTTGTGGACAATGGCTCGCTGGCAAGAAGGAAAATCACGGCCCGTACGGTCTGTGTGACCGCCGGGGCAGTCGCACGTCGCGTGTCCCTAGACTGACCACGTGTTACGTGATGTATCTGTCTCTTCATCTGTTCCTGCCTCTATCGGTGCCATCGGTATCCCCATTGCATCAGAAGGCGTCTTACCAAAAGATCTTGGGCTCTCGCGAAAAGATCTCGCGGCCATGGGATTTGAAGGTAAGTGTTGTGAAACATTGGTGCTTCCACCGAATGGTTCAAATTCGGTACGGGTTCTTATCGGCATCGGTGTACCAAAAGATTTGAACGACGCAGTATTGCGAAAGATTGCTGCTGCGCTTGCACGTACCGCAGGAAAACACAACTCACTCGCCACGTCGTTGCCAATGGTCGGTCGTGTAGATCGCAAGCGTGCCGCACAAATCATTGTTGAAGGAGTCGCACTTGCGACCCATCGATATGTCGAATTGAAAAACGACAAAAAGAGTGCATCACCGTTAGCAAATCTTGTTTTGGTTGTCCCTACTGCATCTGCCACGGCAGTGAAAGCAGGAGTAGCACGTGGAATAGCAATTGCAACTGCAGTCACACGTGCGCGCGACTTTGCAAATACTCCGCCAGCACATCTCACCGCGCGCATGTTTGCTGACCATGCCGTCGAAATTGCAAAAGCAAATGGATTGCGCGCCACGGTGTATAACCGCGACCAGTTGAACGCAATGGGTTGTGGTGGCATGATCGGCGTCAACAAAGGAAGTGTTGAACCACCACGAGTTGTGAAGTTGGTGTACGCGCCCCGCAATGCACGTAACAAAGTTGTCCTCGTAGGCAAGGGCGTGATGTATGACTCAGGCGGTATCAGTTTGAAGCCAAGTGATGCATCACACGCATCAATGAAAATGGACATGAGTGGTGCCGCAGCTGTGTTGGCCACAATGAGCACTCTGAAAGAACTGAAGTGCACCACAGCGGTGACCGCATATCTGATGTGCACCGACAACATGCCATCGGGTAGTGCTCTCAAATTGGGAGATGTTCTCACCATGCGCAATGGCAAGACTGTGGAGATACACAACACAGACGCTGAAGGTCGACTGATTTTGGCCGACGGATTGTCACTAGGTGTTGAACAGAAGCCTGATGCGATGATCGACATCGCAACACTTACCGGTGCCTGCATGGTCGCTCTCGGCAAGAAGATGGCGGGACTGTTTAGTAATAACCAGTCGTTTGCAGATCAAGTGAAGGCAGCAAGTGATCGCACCGATGAATTGGTATGGCAAATGCCATTGTTTGGAGAGTATCGAAAGATGCTTGATTCAAACGTTGCCGACATGCGCAACATCGGCGGCCCAGTTGCTGGCGCTACCACCGCCGCATTGTTCTTGAACGAATTCGTGTCGGATGTGCCATGGGCCCACCTTGACATCGCAGGTCCTATGGAAGCTGATGCCGATGAGAGTTGGTTGCAACGTGGCGCCACTGCATACGGAACACGTCTTCTTATTG
The DNA here is from genome assembly GCA_044340485.1 of Ilumatobacteraceae bacterium. Classification (GTDB taxonomy): domain Bacteria; phylum Actinomycetota; class Acidimicrobiia; order Acidimicrobiales; family Ilumatobacteraceae; genus UBA2093. The sequence continues at coordinate 32,354 of JBIITN010000007.1, forward strand.
ACGTGGTGACTAACTTCAAAAAGCCAACGCGGCGATAAATACAACGTGTTTGCTCGGGCGTTTACGTCTGAAGAGGAAGCACAACGCCAGCGCATTCTTCTAAGAGCGATATCCACGCGCTAGGAGTTGCTGGTTCATTCACTGGCAAGATCACAAACTTTGATGCGCCCACTGCAATGAATTGTTGAAGAAGATCAACCAATTGGCCCCAACCTTGGGGGACAAGACAGGTTGCATCGTCGAGGTCTGGTCGCCGCGCGGCCAAGGCTTTTGCAAATGTGTCGGGAATAGGTGCAAGCGAGTATGGAATGAGAACACCGAAGTGTTCTTCATCGAACTCCCTGCCATTTTCAGACGCGATGTCGTTCACCGTTTGCCAACCGCGCTCAGCATCGTCGGGTGTGAGAAACGATGGTAACCATCCCTCGGCAAGGCGACCCACGCGTCGTAGTTCTGAATCTGCGATGCCGCCGAGCCATACTTCGGGTAGTTGTTGGATTGGCTTTGGTTCCACGGTGATGTTGTCGTAGTGAAAGTGCTTGCCGTGAAAAGTGATGGTCTCATCTCGCCAACACGAACGGATAACGGCAAGTGCTTCATTAAAGATGGAAGCACGTTCTGAGCGCTCCACACCAAATGCCTGTTGCTCGTGCGGGTCGACGGCGCCGAGTCCAAAGGCAGGGAGCATTCGACCATTTGACATGCGATCGAGAGTGGCTAATTCCTTGGCGAGCAAGACGGGGTTACGTCCCGGTAACACCATGACAGAAGTGCCGATTTTTAACTTCTTTGTTCGTGCTGCCGCCATGGCCATCGCGATAACCGGATCAGGTGCTTGACCACCTATGCGCTCACTGAACCACACGCTGTCAAATTTCAGGTCTTCCATTGCATCGACCACGTCAAGAAATCCAGCATCATTCAATGTGGACCGAACTCCGAGCCCCAGCCCAATTCGAATCTTCATGCATCCTCCGTGTCGCGCAACTGTGCCTCCATGCTGTCACAGGCGCTGTGAACGCCTAGCCTCGCATGCATGACTGACACCGCTTCACCTGTTGCACCACTCAATCTATTTCGCATGGATGGCCAAGTTGCCTTGATCACGGGCGCATCATCGGGTCTTGGGGCTCGATTTGCGCGTGTGATGCACGCTGCCGGCGCCAAGGTCGTCATCTCTGCTCGTCGCAAGGAGCGTCTTGAGTCGTTGGCTGCAGAGTTGCCGGGCTCAGTTGTTATTCAGTGTGACGTCTCGAAGGAAGCAGAGCGTGAGCATTTGGTAGCAGAAACCATCGCACAGTGTGGGCGCATCGATGTGCTCGTGAACAATGCGGGTATCGGTGATGCCGCGCCCATCGAAAAAGAATCACTCGATCGTTTTCGTGAAGTCATGGAAGTGAACACGATTGCTGTATGGCATTTGGCAAAACTCGCGGGAATTCAAATGGTGACGCAGGGATATGGATCAATCATCAACGTGTCGTCAATGTTGGGGCTAGTGGGTTCAACACCAATCAAACAGACCAGTTACTGCACCAGCAAAGGTGCGCTGATCAACATGACACGTGAGATGGCGCTTCAGTGGGCGCGTAAAGGCGTGCGCGTTAACGCATTGTGCCCGGGCTGGTTTCCCTCAGAGATGACTGAGCCAATGAGTGAAGAAGGCCCGATGAAATTCATCATGCAGAATTCACCTATCCCTCGCATGGGTTTTGAACACGAGCTCGACGGAGCACTTTTGTATCTCGCAAGTCCTGCCTCCACTTTTATGACGGGTCAGCAGATGGTTGTTGACGGTGGCTGGACCGCCCGCTGACACATCAGACGATGAACAGTTTCATCGACTAAGCGCTCTCGAGGCCCTGCGGTCTCCTGGCGTTACTCCGTTACTTTTCGCTGCATTGACGTTGTACACCGGCGTCATGTTGCAGGCAACGGCTTTAGGCAAACACGTCTTTGACATCACTGGCCGAGAATTAGACATCGGGTGGTTGGGGCTCGCGGAATTTTTGCCGGTCATTCTGCTTGTACTTGTGACGGGTTCTGTGGCTGATCGTTTCAACCGAAAGCGGATTGCGATGTCAGCAGTGGTGGGCGAAGCAGCATGTTCTTTGTTGTTGATGTGGTACGCACTCAGCGATCCCACGAGTGCTTTTCCTATTTTTATAATCACGTTCTTTTTTGGTGCTGCGCGTGCTTTCCTCACCCCGGCGTTACGTCCGATCGCACCGATGATTGCACCTGATGGTGGCTTAACACGGGTCATTGCGTTTTACAGTGCGACGTGGACAGGCGCAGTCATTATCGGACCAGCCATCAGTGGTTTCTTATATGCGGTAGATCCGGCGTTTGCGTATGCAGCCGCGGGCGCTCTCATGATTGCGGGGATGGCATCACTGGCGCGAGTAAAGATCACCATTGCGAACACGCAGACGAGTGCTGTTGGAGATGGCCAACTTGAAGAAGATGCACCCGTGCAAAAAGAGGCGATCACACTGCGGTCTGCTCTTGAGGGTTTGGCTTTCATTCGACGTACGCCGATCCTGTTGGCGGTGATCTCGATAGATCTATTTGCGGTGTTATTTGGTGGTGCTGTAGCACTACTTCCTGTTATCGCAGAAGAAAGACTTGGAGTCGGAGACGTTGCGTACGGATGGCTACGTGCTGCTGGTGGCATCGGAGCGGCCTTGATGGCTATTTGGCTCGCGATACGACCGATTTATAACAACGTTGCGCGCAATCTGTATCTGTCCATCCTGGTCTTTGGTGCTGCAACGATTGTCCTTGGCGTTACTCGGTCGTATGCGGTGGCCTTCATCGCTGTGTTGGTGTTAAACGCTTCCGACATGATCAGTGTGTTCATTCGCGCGTCAATCGTGCCGATGGTGACCCCAGATGTAAAGAGGGGTCGGGTATCGGCAGCTGAGAACGTGTTTATCGGTGCGTCCAACGAACTTGGGGCGTTTGAATCTGGAGCCGTGTCAAGCGTCATCGGGACACCAGCCACCGTCGTCGGTGGCGGTATCGCGACCTTTTTTGTGGTGGGTACTTGGTGGTTTGCGTTCCCGTCATTGCGGCGGGTCAAACACTTCGAGGACCTCACCATCGAAGAGATATCCGTCAAAGACGACTGACGACACATCGGCGCGAAAAACACCTAACGTGGCGTTTCGCATGAAGTCCAAAGTCCGCGTCCTTGCCACAGCGTTGTCTGCCGCTTTCATTGTTGGACTAGCGGGCTGCAGTACTTCTCAACAAGATGGACTGACCAATTTTCTGGATGGTGTTGGGCGCTTACCGGGAAGTGCTGAGTTAGTGAGTGAAGACGGCAGCATTAACGTGCCATTTCCAGAATTCGACGGGAAAGTGCTGGGTTCTGACGCCAAAGGTAATCGTCTTTTGTTGATCGGCGATTCTATTTTTGCAGGTGCTGCACCACGTTACGGCAACGACATGTGTCGTGCGTTGGTTCCGCTGGGGTGGCAGGTAGCAGTGGAAGCTGAAGCAAATCAGCAAATTCAATTCGGACGGGAAGTGTTGGAAGCGCGTTTAAACGACCGATGGGATGCGGCCGTTGTTTTCTTGGGGACTAACTTCAATGGAAATTTTGAGAACTACAGGTCTGATCTTGATCGCATTCTGACATCACTTGCACCACGGCCCACTCTGGTCCTGACCACGTCGTTGTTTCGTGAAGTACAGCAACAAATAAACAGCACCATTCAAAGCGTTGCCGATAATCACCCGCACGTTCGCATTCTCGATTGGACAACAATTTCCGCATACGACGGCGTGTTGTCCCCCGATCGTGTGCATCCATCTGTGGAAGGTCGCGCCATCTTGGCCCAGGCAATCTCACAAGCCGCTGGCGTTGCTCCTTCGTCGCCTGGTGACTGTCTGGCGTCTCGCTTCACGAGAGATCAACTTGAAGAAGTATCACCGCAAGATACGACAGCACCGGAAACTGACCTCGATCCAGAAACACCTCCAAAAAATACGTCTTCAACAACCGCGCCGTCTGTTCCCACAACGTCTCCAACGGTTGTGCCAACAACAACTGCGCCAGTTTCGTCAGTTCCAGCAACTCCTACGGCAAACTAGAAGAGTGCTGCAGGTTCAACAACTCACCGTCGAGGTGGGTGGACGCAACGTTGTGCATGGCGCCACCTTCACTGTGATGGCACGCGACAAGGTGGGCATCGTGGGCCGCAACGGTGCTGGCAAAACGAGCATGATGAAAGTGCTGGGTGGAGAGAATATTGCGTCTGGTGGCACGGTGCGGCGAAGTGGTCAGTGTGGCTATCTGTCTCAAGACCCTAAGGCGACACACATCGATGAAGGTCGTACCGCGGTGTCTCACATATTGTCCGGTCGAAACATCGATGCCGACTTAGAGCACCTTGAGAAATTGCGTATCGCAATGGAAGAAAATCCAGACGACCGAGTAGTGCAGAAATTCTCACGTGCCGAAGAGGAATTTCGCTTAAAGGGTGGATACGCAGCTGATAGTGATGCTCGCACTATTGCCGCCGGGCTTGGTCTGAAGCCAGATCGATTGAATTTTCCTCTTCACGTATTGTCAGGCGGGGAACGTAGACGAGTAGAACTTGCACGAATCTTGTTTGCCGGTAGCGACATGCTGTTGCTTGACGAGCCAACGAACCATTTAGACATTGATGCAAAAACGTGGTTATTGAATTTCTTGCGTAATTACAAGGGTGCTTTGGTGGTGATTAGTCACGACCTCGAGTTACTTGATGAAGCTATTACGCGAGTTCTTCATCTTGACCGTCCCGATGAAGACGGTGTTGGCGAGGTTGTTGAATATCGTGGCACCTATAGTCAATACAAGCGTTCTCGCGCAGAAGATGAAGAGCGGAATGCAAAGAAAGCATTGTTGCAGTCAAAAGAAATAGCGAGACTGCAAGAGGTTGTTGATCGCTTTGGTGCAAAAGCATCGAAGGCATCGATGGCGCACAGCATTGAGAAACGCATTTCACGAATGCAAGATGGCATGACATCTTCTCGCGGCCGTGATCGCCAATTCACCGTGAAATTTCCTGATCCTCCAACAAGTGGCGAAACAGTGGTCATTGCCACGTCGTTGTCAAAGGGTTATGGAGGGCCACCCGTATTTGAAGACGTTTCGTTTGATCTGGGACGAGGTGAGCGACTTCTCGTGCTCGGACTAAACGGTGCAGGAAAGACATCTTTACTACGTGTTTTAGCTGGCGAAACAACAGCCAACATTGGCAACTTTGAATGGGGATACAACGTATCTGCTGGGTATTACGCACAAGAGCACGACAACATTCGTCCCTACGACAACCTGATTGAGCACATGCGTAGTGAATTGCTGCACGGAACAGCGCTCACCGAAACACAACTTCGAGGGCTACTTGGCATGTTTGGTTTGCGCGGCGACAAAGTATTTCAAGAAGCCGGCTCACTATCTGGCGGTGAGAAAACAAAATTGGCGTTAGCCATGCTGATGGTGGGACGCCACAATGTGCTCTTGCTTGACGAACCAACCAACAATCTTGATCCACCAAGTCGTGATGCTGTGGCTGGGGCTCTGATGTCGTGGAAGGGGTCAATTATTTTCGTCAGCCACGACACCGACTTTGTTCGTGCCCTCGAGCCCACCAAAGTGCTGTTAATGCCAGACGGTCAAGTGGATTACTTCAGCGAAGAGTGGCTCGACCTCGTTAGTCTTGCATAGTGAGTGTTGCATAGTGAGTCTTGCGTAGTGAGTCTCGCGTAACTGATTTCTTCTGTGCGTCCAGTTGTTGAATTTATTCGCTGGAATCTATTTTTGCAGTGCGACAGGAGTACCCGCGCTTGCGGCGACGAGATCAAAGAAATCATTTCCTTTGTCGTCAACAATGATGAAGGCAGGGAAGTCGTGGACTTCAATTTTCCAGACTGCTTCCATGCCAAGTTCTGGATATTCGAGCACTTCGACTTTGGTAATGCAGTCTTTGGCGAGTCGGGCGGCTGGACCACCAATTGATCCAAGGTAAAAACCACCGTATGTTTTGCACGCATCGGTGACTTGTCGTGAACGGTTCCCCTTGGCAAGCATCACAAAACTTCCGCCAGCGGCTTGGAACTCATTGACATAACTATCCATGCGTCCTGCGGTGGTTGGTCCAAATGATCCCGATGCATAACCGTCGGGAGTTTTCGCTGGACCTGCGTAATACACACAGTGATCTTTCATGTACTGCGGTAGGCCTTGTCCGGCATCAAGACGTTCTTTCAGCTTTGCATGTGCAATATCGCGTGCGACAACCATTGGTCCTGACAACATCACGCGTGTCTTGACTGGGTACTTGCTGAGAGTTGCACGAATAACGTCCATCGGTTGATTGAGATCAATGTGAACTACTTCGTTACTTAAATCATCTTCTGTGACGTCGGGAAGAAAATGTGCGGGCTCGGTCTCGAGTTGTTCTAAGAAGACACCTTCGACTGTGATCTTGCCGAGTGCTTGACGGTCTGCCGAGCATGACACTGCAAACGACACCGGACAACTTGCACCGTGTCGCGGGAGACGAATAACTCGAACGTCATGACAGAAATACTTTCCACCAAACTGTGCGCCGATACCAGTCTTTTGAGCTAATACAAGAAGCTTTTGTTCAAGATCAACATCTCGGAATGCATGGCCAAGTTTGCTGCCTTGTGTTGGCAACGAGTCGAGATAGCGAGCACTTGCAAGCTTTGCTGTTTCCACACAGTGCTCAGCAGATGTGCCGCCAATGACAACCGCTAAGTGATATGGCGGACATGCAGCTGTGCCAAGCGTCTGCATTTTTTCAAATACCCATGGCAACAGGGATTTCTCATTGAGCAATGCTTTGGTTTCTTGAAACAAATAACTCTTGTTAGCAGAGCCACCACCTTTCGCCATGAACAAGAACTTGTACGCATCACCATCGACTGCAGAGATCTTGATTTCGGCCGGAAGGTTGTTGCCGGTGTTTACCTCTTCGTACATCGATACAGGAGCCATTTGGCTGTAGCGAAGATTGCTCTTTTGGTACGTATTGAAGACGCCTCGAGCAATAGCTTCTTCATCACCGCCGCCGGTGAGTACAAACTGGCCCTTTTTTCCTTTGATAATTGCGGTGCCAGTGTCTTGACACATCGGCAAGATTCCGCCAGCTGCGATGTTTGCGTTCTGCAGCAAGTCAAGAGCGACAAAGCGGTCGTTTGCACTTGCCTCGGGGTCTTTCAATATGTTTGCGAGTTGCTGAAGGTGTTCCGGGCGTAACAGGTGGGCGATATCGCGCATCGCTTCCTCGGTGAGCAACGTGAGCGCAGCCGGGTCAACCTTGAGAAAGCGACCAGCACTTGTGTCGATGGTGGAGACGCCTTCCGTCGTGATGAGTCGATATGGAGTCTCGTCGGGTCCGAGGGGAAGCAGTTCTGTGAAAACGAAATCGGCCATACTCCGAGGCTAGAAGGTCGATGGCGTGCGCGGGTCCTCGGGCCACGAATGTTTTGGATACCGGCCTGCCATCTCGCGTCGCACATCTCGCCACGAGCCATTCCAGAACTCGGGAAGATTTGATGTGACTTGAATTGGGTAGTCAGCGGGGGAAAGCAGCACCACCTTGAGAGGTAGTGCGCCATTAAGGATGTGCGGATGCGTTGTCACTCCGAACATTTTTTGCACGTGAACATCGATCGATGGTGCTGCACAATCGGTGTAGTCAATGTCGATTGCCTTACCCGTCGGCGGCTGATATTTCGCGGGAGCCTGCGCGTCGAGTTGTTCACTCTTATCCCACGTCAACATTGCCCGGAGCAACATTGTCATATCGAGTCGTTCAAGGTCGTTGCGAGACGTTGCACCAGCCAGGAATGGTCGTAGCCACGTCTCCGTAGAGGCAAGAAGGGTTTTGCGCGAAACGTCAGGCCATTCATCGCCGAGGTGCTGTCGGAGAAACAACATTCGTTGCCGAAGTGATTCAGCATCATCAGACCAATTCAGAATGTCTAATTGCGTGACGCGAATACGATCAACCAAGGCGTCAACGGTGTCATCACAGGGAAGTGGTTCCGAGATGTATTCACCGAGCCTGAGTGAGCCAACACGTCGCACTTCACGTTGTACGAGATCGTTGCGAGATTTGTCCCACATAATGTCTCGTTCAATAATGAGATCTTCTCCCAAAGTAGCTGCTACCTGGTCGGCGTCTAATGCTGCACCACGACGAATACGAGATGATTTTCGATCTGCGTCAAGATCAGCAGCCACAAGAAATTTCTCCTGCGCAAGTACATCTTTTGTGTCGCACCATGCGCCGCTTCCGTCGTATGTGATGAATTGTCCGGGAGTTGACCGACGCATTGATAGTCGATCGGGATATGCACGCAGTAACAGCGCTCCGCAGTAGTGATCGATGAGATCAGCGTTCACAAATACGTCGGACGAGATTCGTGCTCGGCGCGCGAGATCTTTCGCGCGTTCGCGTACTCGTGATACTCCGCCGCGGTCAGCACTGTCATGAGAGTCGAGTCCTAAGACAATGCGTGATCGCAACGCGAGGTCAATCGGTGTGGATTTGTCGCTGCGAAGAATGTCGCGTTCTTCAAGCAGAGCCGCAATGACGCACGCAAGCCACGCCTGTTCGGGGTGTTCACGAACGCGTAGCACCATGACTGCCAGTCGCGGATGTACAGGAAGTGTCAGAGCATTACGCCCAAGTTCAGTGACAGATGGAAGGGAGTCGCTAGTGCGCGAAGTGTTGTCAACCAGGTGGAGCGTGTGAAGCAGGTCGATTGCGCGTACGAGAGCCTTTGCTGGTGGCGCGTCGAGAAATTGCAGCCGATCCGGCGCAGTGCCCCAGGCACATAGTTCAAGTGCAACACCTGTGAGATCAGTTTGGGTGATCTCGGCGGGAAGGTGGGCAAGACGTGTGGCGTCGTCAATCTTTCCCCAGAGTCTGTATGCGACTCCTTCTCGTACTCGTCCTGCACGGCCAGATCGCTGTTCACTAGAGGCCCGCGAAGACGTCACGGTTGTTAACTCAGTGAGCCCGGTGCGCACGTCCACTCGTGGCACACGCGAGAGACCGGCATCTATCACGATGTGGATACCGTCAACCGTGAGGGATGTCTCGGCAATGTCTGTGCTCAACACAACCCTGCGTTGCCCCGGTGGGGACGGTGCCAATGCGGTGTCTTGTTCGTTGAACGGAAGTGCTCCCGCCAATCGATGGATCACAACATCATCTGAAATTTGTGTATCTAGCGCAGTTTTTGCTCGGTTGATCTCGCCAATTCCCGGGAGAAAAACAAGCACGTCACCCTCGTCATCTCGTAGTGCCCGCATGACAGTTGCAGCCACGATGTTTTCAAGTCGATCATTTCGCTGCCGGGGCACGTAACGAATCTCAACATCAAACATTCGTCCTTGAGATGTGATGATTGGTGCAGGATCATCGGGCGATGTGAGCACACGAGCAAAGACGTCTGCTTCTGGTGTCGCGGACATCGCAAGAATTCGTACATCGAGCGATAACTGCGCGCGCGCGTCGAGGAGAAATGCAAGTCCAAGGTCTGTCGGCACATTGCGTTCGTGGATCTCATCAAAAATTACGAGACCGATGCCGTCGAGTGATTGATCGTTTTGCAGGCGACGCGTCAGTACGCCCTCGGTTACCACTTCAATGCGAGTGTGTGGCCCAACTTTTCTTTCGTCACGAGTGACAAAACCAACGGTCTCTCCAACGTCTTCACCCAAGACGTGTGCCATGCGACGCGCTGCCGCACGAGCCGCGAGACGACGTGGTTCAAGCATGATGATGCGACGACCTTCAAGCCATGGTTCATCGAGCAAACGCAATGGCACGGATGTTGTCTTTCCCGCTCCTGGAGGTGCAACAAGAACAGCGTTGTGATGAGTTGCTAAAGCAAGCGACAGAGGTTCAATGACCTCGCCAATGGGTAGGTCATCAGCCAATTGCTGGCGTGCCGTGGAACGGACCAGGATCTTGTGGTCCGGGGACCATTGGTTTTGACCAACTGGTGAGTTCTGCAATCTTCACGCAGACTTTGTCCCACTCTTGTCCAGACCATCCTTGAGCGGCCGCAGGAATTTCACCGTTCATCTGTAGCACGACAAACGCTGGAAGTTCACTGAGTCCAAGTGCTTTCACTGCGACACGTTCTGGATCCGAAAACACCAAAAACTCGTCTGCCACAGGCCCAAGGAAAGTTTTGGCCTCATTTTCGCTGCAAGTGATGATGAAGTTCACACGAACTGCGGCGCCAGAGAAGTGGCGCATAATGCGAACTGCAGAGTTCAGTACCCACGAACTTTCATTCGTGTAGGGATCGAGGACTACTGATGCGAGATGAAAGGTGGTGAGCCATTCGCGCAGAGGTCGTCCCTTTTTGCCAAGCGGTGTGAGAACGAAATCCTGGCTGGGGGGCGAAAGTTGGGTCATGGTCACGGATGAAACGCTAGTGCAGCGGCAGTAGCGTTTTGAAGGTGCATCCCATTGAGCATCTGCGATATGTGGCACGAGCAGGCCATTCAGACCCCCTAGCGGTGGCAGAGGAAGTCGCCTATGCGCTGCTTGCCCTCGCAAATGACGCAAATGGCCTGTTGGTGGGCTGTCGTCTCGTCATTGAATACCACCCCGACAATGTGGCGTTGTGGTGGGTCTGCGCGCAGGCGGTGACCGCATTAGAGCCTCGCCGAAGCCTGCGTGAGTGCATGGAGATGATCCATGATGCCGATAACGGTGGTGTCACCCCGTGGAATGTTTCTCTGACGCAATTACAAAAGCAGTATCCCGACGCTGTGCACTTACTGAAGAATGCCCACACGATCTAGGTTGTTTCAATGGCAAGTAAGCGCTCTCAGATCGAGATGACACCGGAAGAAATCGCAACGTTCCTCGATGGGCGACATGTAATGAACATCGCCACCAACGGCCACAACGGATACCCACATGTTGTTGCAATGTGGTACGCGATGATTGGAAGCTCTCCCGCATTTTGGACTTTCGGGAAATCTCAAAAAATGGCGAACTTGGCACGTGACCATCGCATTACTGCACTAGTCGAAGATGGAGACCAATACAACGAACTTCGGGGCGTTGAGCTTCAAGGCACGACGCGCATCGTCACCGACATTGACGAGATTGTCGACATCGCTGCAAAGGTTGCGGTTCGTTACAACGGGCCAGCTGCAGCAAGCGAGCAAGGTATGGCATTTATTCGCAAACAAGCCGAGAAACGAGTGGGTGTCATGATTGATGTAGAAAACATTGTCAGTTGGGACCACACCAAATTAGGAGGAAAGTACTAATGGGCGAGATGATCGAATTCGCAAGCAACGGCGGCAAAGCAACTGGTTATGTTGCTGGCACATCGGGCCCCGGTGTGATTGTGATTCAAGAATGGTGGGGTCTAGTGCCACACATTAAAGAAGTGGCAGATCGTTTTGCTGCTGCTGGCTACGTTGCGCTTGCTCCCGATTTGTATCGCGGTGAATCAAGCACGGAACCAGACGGTGCAGGAAAATTGATGATGGGGCTCAATCTCACCCAGGCTGCAAAAGACATGAGTGGTGCCGTCGATGAACTTATTCGGCGCTCTGGACGCAACAAAGTAGGTGTTGTTGGATTTTGTATGGGCGGCGGTTTAACGCTCGCGCTTGCGTGTCAACGCCCCGATGCTGTTGCGGCGGCCGCGCCGTTTTATGGCGTCGTTCCATGGCCCAGCGCACAGCCTGACTGGGACAAGTTGACAGCAGTTGTTGAGGGCCATTATGCCGAACATGATGATTTTGCATCGCCAGAGATGTCACGAGCGCTAGAAGCTGACCTTGTCTCGCGAGGAAAGAACGCAAAGATTCACGTGTATCCCACAACGCATCATGCGTTTTTCAATGACACACGGTCTGATGTGTTTGATGCAGCTGCTGCACAGACGGCGTGGGAGCGCACACTCGCATTGTTTGCGGCGAATCTGTAGCTACAGAGTCGCTATTGCATTGACGCGATCGAATCAGCAATTGCTAAGGCTCTACGTGCATTGTCCACGTGCAGGTTCTCGATCATCCGTCCATCAAGTTGTACGACACCTTTTCCAAGTGCGAGTGCTTCGTCAAAAGCAGCGATCACTCGGCGAGCGTGTTCCACTTCGGCTTCAGATGGTGCCCACACATCATTTGCGATAGCAACCTGGTCGGGGTGAATCAGAGTCTTGCCGTCAAATCCCATCTGTGCACCTTGTTCGCATTCTGCGCGAAACCCGTCAGCGTTCTTGATGTCGTTGTACACGCCATCAAGAATTGGTTTTCCAGCCTCGCGTGCTGCAAGAAGTGCGGTGGCAAGATGCGGCACGAGCGGATGGCGGCCGGGTAATTGAGCGGCGCGTAATTCTTTGGCGAGGTCATTTGTGCCCATCACTAACACTGCAACGCGCGGATGGCCGGCAATAGCGCGCACATCAAAAATTGCAGCTGGTGTTTCCACCATTGCCCAAATTCCCACCGATGACGGTGCACCAGCAGCATCCAGTTGTCGCGATACTTCGTTCAAAGTGGCGACGTCATTTACTTTTGGAATAACAACAGCAGAGATACTGGCTGTGGCAGCGGCTGCGATGTCGTGTTGACCCCACGGCGTATCGAGGCCATTGCAACGAATGGTTACTTCGCGTCGGCCGTAGGCGCCCGAATTAGCAGCAGCCACAGCGTTTTCACGCGCCTGATCTTTTGCATCGGGAGATACAGCATCTTCAAGGTCAAAGATCAAAGCATCAGACGAAATGCTCTTTGCTTTTTCAAGTGCGCGCTCGTTTGCCGCTGGCATATAAAGAACAGAGCGGCGTGGGCGAAGTTCAGTCATTGTGTATTCCTTTGTTGATGCATGTCAATAATGTCGATGCAGTTCAATAATTTACGCAAGTGGTGTTAGAAACCGTAGGCCTGCGCAAGGTGTGGGTCGCGAGCCGAAAGTTGACGTGCAAGTTCAACAACAACTTTGCATTGCTTTACCGACGCGTCATCTTCCATCTTGCCGTCGAGCATGATGGCGCCAGTGCCGTCTCCCATTGCTTCGATAACGCGTTGTGCTTGGCGTACATCTTCTGGACGTGGGCTAAAGACACGCTTGGCGATTTCGATCTGCACGGGATGAAGGCTCCATGCACCAACGCATCCGAGCAAGTACGCGTTGCGGAACTGATCTTCACAGGCAACAGTGTCTTTGATGTCGCCAAACGGCCCGTAGAACGGAAAGATGCCGTGAGTGACACAGGCATCCACCATGCGGGCGATGGTGTAGTGCCACAGGTCTTGTTGGAATGTGTCGCGTGGCGCTTCGATGTCGTCGCCGTCTGGATCGCGGCGAACGATGTAGTCAGGGTGGCCGCCACCAACGCGGGTGGTCTTCATGCGTCGGTTGGCTGCGAGGTCAGCTGGGCCAAGAGACAGGCCCTGCATGCGCGGTGATGCACCGCAGATCTCTTCAACGTTTGCAACACCACGAGCAGTTTCCAAAATGGCATGCACCAAGATCGGGCGCGACAATTTTGCGCGTGCTTCAAGTTGGGCAAGCAGTCGATCGACGTAGTGGATATCTTCAGGGCCTTCCACTTTTGGCACCATGATCACGTCAACTTTTTCACCAGCTTTGGTGACGATTTCTGTGACATCGTCGAGGAACCACGGGGAGTCAAGGCTGTTCACACGGGTCCACAACTGGGTTGTTCCCATGTCGAGAGTGGTGGCGACCTTGATGAATCCGGCGCGAGCGTTTTCTTTTTCGCTCATTGGGATCGCGTCTTCCAAGTTCCCGAGCAAAATGTCGACGTTTGGAATGGTCTCGGGCAACTTCGCCACCATCTTTTCAATCTGTGGTGGGAAGAAGTGGATCACACGACTTGGGCGGAAGGGAATCTCACGCACTGGCTCGGGAGCACCGGCAGCGAGGGGCTTGAAGAAATCACGGGCTGAACGCACGGCTCTTAGCGTAGGGGCAACAACGCATTGTGAGAAAAGCCGCACGAACTGCGGCACGAACCGCAATGGGGATCCCCGTAGCCTTGCCAGCAATGACAAGAGATTTTGACGCAGTGCTATTTGATGCAGGGGGAGTATTGGTGGTGCCAGACCCAACCGTTTTGGCTCCACTTTTGTCTTTTTACGGAGCCACGACTGATCTCTCTACGTATATCCGTGCGCACTACCGCGCCATGGCGGCGAAGTCAGAGCATCAATCAGATGAAAGCGACTGGTCGAAATACAACGATGCATATGTTGAGGTTGTTGGAGTTGCTCAACATCACCGGCAAGAAGCTTCATACGTTCTCAACCGCACACGTTCTGCGCATTTGTGGCGTTATCGATTGCCCGGCTCGCGTGAGACCTTGCAGGCGTTGCATGACGTCGGCGTTCCTATTGGGATCGTGAGCAACGCCACGGGACAAATTGAACAAATTCTTGGGCACGCTGGCGTGTGTCAAGTTGGCCCTGGAGATCACGCACCAGTGCGTTGCATTGTCGACAGCCACATTGTGGGTGTCGCAAAGCCAGACCCACGGATCTTTGATTACGCACTGCCTCACTTTGAAGGAATCGATAGACAACGCATTGCATACGTTGGTGACTCGTTGGTGATGGATGTTGGGGGATCACGAGCCGCAGGCCTACGCCCAATTCTTCTTGATCCCTTTAATGACGCATCACATCATGATGTAGAGCGCATTGCGTCTTTAGAGCAATTGCTGTAATTACGCGGACTGGTCAACCAGTTTGCGCGCAATGACTTTGAGACACAGCGTTTCGTCTGCGCCTTCAAAGATCGACAAGACTCGCGCATCTACATAGAGGCGACTCACGCTGTATTCCTCTGCGTAGCCGTAGCCGCCGTGGATTTGGAGTGCCTCGCGGGTGACCCACTCGGCTGCTTTACACACGTATGCCTTCACCATGCTGGCTTCCATCGCACCTTCGCCTTTACCCATCAGACGAGCAACTTGGTATGCGAATTGGCGTGATGCCTGAATCAACACTGCCATGCGTCCGAGCTTCACGCGTGTGAGTTCGTATTCGGCAATGTTCTTGCCAAACGCAGCGCGGTTGTTGGCGTAGTCGACAGCAGATTCGTACGCGGCTTGCATTACTCCTACTGCACGCGCAGCAGTCTGTAAACGACCGTTTTCGAATCCTTCCATCTGCAAGTAGAAACCTTTGCCGAGACCATCACGTCCGCCAATGAGGTGTGTTTCTGGTACCCACCAGTTTTCGATGGCGATTTCGTACGAGTGCATGCCTCGGTAACCAATGGTGTCGATTGGACGACCTTCCATCTTTCCGCCGTTGTCTTGGGTAAAGACAAAACCGTGTCCATCTGCAATTGGCTTCGGCACGATGAACAAACTAAGACCACGGTGAGTCTTTGAACGGTCGGGATCGGTGCGTGCGAGCAACATGAGAACGTTGGCACGGGCACCGAATGTGCACCATGTCTTTACACCGTTAATGACCCAGCCCTCTTCGCCGTTTGGACCTTTTCCTTCTACTGCGGTTGTCTTTAAGTTTGCGACGTCACTTCCGTAGTCGGGTTCGGTGACTGCAACAGCTGCCATTACTTCTGTGGTTGCCAACTTTGGAAGCCACTCGTGTTTTTGTTCTTCTGTTCCACCCTTGACGAGTGCGCGTGTGAGAATTTCGGGACGTGTGATCAGTGATCCACCAATACCAAGCGATGCACGAGACAATTCCTCGGTTGCCACAACTGATGCGAGATACTCGCCTTCGCCACCTTCGCTAAATCCGCCGTATTCAGACGGAACACTCAGTCCGAATGCACCAATTTCAGCAAGTCCGCTGATGATTTCTTCTGGGACATCTTCGTTGTAACGGTGAACATGTTCTGCTTTGGGTGCAACAACTTTGTTTGCAAATGAACGGAATGTGTCCTGCACCATTTCGAAGTCATCATCGAGGTGGCGTGGTCCTGCCATATCAGCAAGCGATGCCAAGAACTCGGGTGCGCGGAATCTTTCGACAAACTCATCTGCCATTGATAACTGCGATGCTTTTAGGCCCCACAATTTTTCGCGGCCAACAAGACGTGTTACAAAGTCATGGACCATGTCGGCGGTGAAAGCACATGTGATTTGTGCTTCTTGATCGCCTTTTGCACCGTAGTCAAGAAGTGATGCAGCGGTTTCAACAGCTGCTGACACGTGTGCGATGTCGTATGCAAGTACTTGCTGCACATCGGGGCCACCATTGGCTTTCAACGTCGCAACTGCGGTATTCACCATGTCGCGGGTGGTGCTGATGACTGTGGCTGCGGTCTGCAACTCGGAAGAGAACGTGGTCGTCATGGTGTCCTACTCTATTGGGGTGAAGAAACGAAGTCCCTTTCTCAAGCGGGGACTCAAGGTCATGTTGGCCTTGGGGGCCATCTACTTCTTCGTCTTTCCACTCATCCCCGGTTTCAACCGCGCCCTCAAAGATTTAAGCCAAGTACAGCCCGGGCTGCTGGTGGTGGGTCTGGCTCTTCAGGCGGCTGCACTGCTGTCGTACTCACTGTTGACACACGGCACACTCGAAGAAATGGGCCAACATGTCTCTGTGATGCGCATGTGGCGCATTCAGTTGTCCACCCGAGCTCTTGGCAACATCATGCCCGCGGGCAGTGCGGCAAGCTCGGCGCTCGGATTTCGACTCCTCACCATGAGTGGAGTGTCGCGTCCTGACGCGGCGTTTGCTCTTGCAACTGCCGGAATCGGATCAGCGGTGATTCTAAATTTCATTTTGTGGATCGGGCTGATCATCTCTATTCCGAACCGAGGTGTGAACCCGATTTATGGAGCCGCCGCAGTCGTTGGCGTCATCTTGATGGCGTTTGCAGGATTCATCGCATTCGGGTTGATGGAAGGTCAAGGTCGCTCAAAGCGAGTGGTGTATCGCATCGCAAAACGTTTTCGATTCAATGGTGACAACGCAGTGCAGACCTTGGAGCATCTCGCAGTGCGCATCGAAAGTTTGTTGAAAGAACGAGCGCTGCTTCGTCGTGTCATTCTCTGGGCGACGTTGAACTGGGTGTTTGATGCATTGTCTCTGTGGGTTTTCATTAGAGCATTTGGTGGAACACTGCAAGCAGATGCGCTGATTGTTGCATTCGGCATCGCAAATATCTTGTCGTTTATTCCTATTACCCCTGGTGGCCTTGGGATTGTCGAAGGTGTCTACATCCCAATGCTGGTGGGATTTGGATTGACGCGCTCCACTGCAACCGTGGCGGTGTTGTCATACCGTGTCGCACAGTATTGGTTGCCAATCATCGTGGGTTGGGTGTGTTACTTGTCGCTTCGTGTCGGCCCGTTCTCGATTGACCGACGCAAGCGACTGAAGCCATTGCCGTCTGTCGCTGTCTTACAGGCCGAGCGAGGTTTGTCGCGCGCTGAATGGGTTGAACAATTTGCGCCTCGTGATCGCACGGGGCAATTCACCATGCCCACACTGCGGCCAGACGATCTCGAGTTCACAGAAGACGACACCGGTGGTACGCCAACACCGTGAGTAGCGTGTGAGCCATGACAAGTCACGAACGCCCCTTTGGTCGGTATCTGGAAGATTTCACAATTGGCGACATCTATCGTCACTGGCCAGGAAAGACCATCACAGAGTACGACGATCATCTCTTTTGCATGATCACAATGAACCATCACCCGCTTCATACAAATGATTGGTTCGCAAAAGAAAGCGTGCAAGGTCGCAATGTTGTCGTTGGCAACCTGGTGTACTCGCTCGTTCTTGGTATGAGCGTGCCAGATGTCAGTGGTGCCGCTATCGCAAACCTTGAAGTGGAAACACTCCAACACAAATTTCCCACCTTTCACGGCGACACGATTCATGCTGAAACACATGTGCTTGATGTGCAAGAGAGCAAATCAAAAAACGATCGAGGGATCGTCACAGTTGAGACCAAAGGATTCAACCAAGACGGCAAGGAAGTGTGTTATTTCAAGCGCCGTGTAATGGTGTGGAAGCGCGAGTTTGCCCCACAACGTCGTCGTCCGTACGACGGCCAGGACGTGTGGGCCGAATAAAAAACTCAGATCGCATCACCGCTGCGCTATTGCAGTGGGGAAGTAGTGAGTTGCGCGATCTCCCGTGGCGTCGTGCGAGCGACCCATGGCATGTGCTGGTGTCTGAGGTGATGTTGCAGCAGACATCTGTCGCACGAGTTCTACCAAAGTTCGAATTCTTCATTGAGGCCTACCCAACCCCGCACGCTCTCGCCACCTCATCGCTTGGCGAAGCGTTGAGTCTGTGGCAAGGCCTCGGTTATCCGCGGCGTTGTCGAAATCTTCGAGATGCCGCCATCGTGATTGCGGATACTCACGATGGTGATGTGCCCGACCAACTTGAGGCGTTGCTGGCATTGCCCGGTGTCGGACCATACACAGCGCGTGCTGTACTTGCGTTTGCATACCGGCGCGATGTCGCGGTTGTGGATGTCAATGTGTCGCGCGTGTTTTCGCGCCTGCGTGGTGAACCAATGACAGCAAAGCAATTGCAAGACATGGCAGATGCTTTGGTTCCGCTGGGGCTGTCGTGGGAATGGAATCAGGTATTGATGGAACTCGGTGGCAGGGTATGCACCGCGCGTTCACCTCGTTGCACGGAGTGTCCAATTCGCAAGTGGTGCACTTTTATGAAATCAAAAAACGATATTGATCCTGCATCTTTGTCGGCTGGGGCTAGTAAGCCACAACCACGTTTCGAAGGATCGGATCGTCAACTTCGCGGTGCAGTGTTACGTATTGTGCTCGATACATCGCACAAGAACAGAAGCCACACAATGGACGACATTTTGTTGCACTTTCCAGACTCCGAGCAACGAATCCGAGTGGAAAAGATAATGATTGATTTAGTAGATGAAGGGTTGCTTGTACGTCGCGGGCAAAAAATTAGCGCGCCGTAGTTAACCAGTCGACGATCAGTCGGTTAACAACAGCTGGTTGTTCTAATTGCAGGAAATGTCCGGCGTCTTTCACGATCTGCATTTTGAGCGCTGGGTACATTTCATGTGCCATGCGTGCAACTTCCACTCCGATACATCCGTCATCTTCGCCATGAAGGTACAGCGTCGGCTGTGTCGGTGGGTGTGCTGCAGCTGCCGCTTGAATCGCGTCATAGCGCGGATCTTTTTTGCCCGCTCCTAACGTGGCACGGTAGTAACCGAGTGCTGCTTCTACATGTTCAGGCGACGACATGCAATCTTTAGCGTGTTGGACGTCTTCTTTGTTTCGGTAATGCGGCGACCAGTCGCGCCAAATCATGTCGACAAACGCAAGATCATTTGCGGGCACGACAATATCGGCAAGTGGATGCTGGAAAAAGAACATGTACCAACTGCGCTTTAATTGCTCGAGGTTGGTCATAAATGCCATTCCCATGGCAGCTCCTGGTGGAACTGCCATGCCCACAACTTTCTTCCAGCGTTGTGGTTGATCGACCGCGGCACCGTATGCACTCGGCGCTCCCCAGTCATGGCCGATGATCACAGCGTTGTTGTCGGCCCCAAGAACTTCGTGCAAAACATTTGCATCGTGTGACAACGCGCCAGTTTGATACAGGCCATCGGGAGCAACGGTGGTGGGGGCATACCCGCGTGTAAATGGGGCAACTGCCCGAAATCCGCCATTCGCTAGTGCTGGCAAAAGATGTCTCCAGGTGTGGGCGCTATCGGGAAATCCATGAAGGCACAGAGCCAAGGGTCCACTGCCGCATTCGAGGTACGTCATCGTCATGTCGTTCACAGTGGCGGTTGAGACTGAAATCTTCGGTTCCATACAATCACGGTACCTGTTCACTGCGACACAGGTCACCGTGACCTCTGGTTTACACCCATGCTCTCGTGGACGTAACGTAAGTCGTATTCGGGGGAATACGCAGGTTCATGTGTCGTTCCATGGAGTACGGGGGTCAACTCCGTGCCCAGGTCCAGACACCGCGCGGTACGGGGGCAACACCTCGTGCGTGGTTTTGCGTGTCGACAAAGACCAGCCATTGATCCTTGATCTCGGAACCGGATTGCGCACGTTTGGTAACTCCCATCGTTCATCGTTTGAAAATTCTGGTACGCCTTTACATGCAAGAGCCTTACTCACTCACTTGCATTGGGATCATGTCATGGGGTTGCCATTTTTTTCACCAATGCTGAATCCCGGGGCCACCCTCGACGTGTATGGCCCAGTACAAGAAGATGGCACATCGTTTGACACTGCTATGCGTGAGATGATCAAACCGCCGATGTTCCCAGTTCATTTGTCTGACTTCCCTGGAGAGTTTCGGTTTCATTCCATTGGTGAAGGCGAACTGGATCTCGGTGATTTTCACGTTACTGCTCGGTTGATTCCACACATTGGCGAAACGCTGGGCTACCGCATTCGACACAACGATCTTGTCGTGGCGTACTTGCCCGACGTACAACAACCTGTCGACGGATCACACGTTGTCGATGAAGCGATACTTGAACTGGCTGCTGATGCCGATTTATTAATTCATGATTCGCAGTACACGCCAGATGAATTTTCTCAACGCGCGAATTGGGGTCACTGCACAGCCGATTTCGCTATTACAACTGCACAAAAGTGTGGGGTGAAGTCGTTGGCCCTGTTCCATCATGATCCGTCACGAACCGATCACGATCTAGATCATTCGCCGTATGTCACCCATGATCATGGATTGCAGGTGTACGTTGCGCGCGAAGGGATGACGCTCTCTTTGTGAGCGTCTCTGGTTTATTGTTGCGCCATGTCTCTTTCTGTTGATTCAGCACATTTTCGCTCTGTGATGGGGCAGGTGCCGACGTCGGTTGTTGTTGTCACCGGATTTGATGCAGCAGGAGAGCCACACGGAATCACAATCGGCTCGTTTGTATCAGTGTCGCTGCAGCCACCGTTGGTGGGATTTTTCCCCGCGCTTGATTCGGTCACATGGGCAGCGATTGAGCCAAGTGGAACGTTCTGTGTGAATGTCTTGCGTGCCGACCAAGCCGATCTCTGTTGGCAGTTTGCAAAAGAGGCCGATCACCGTTTCCAAGGAGTGGCATGGGCGCCTTCGCCAAACGGATCACCGATTCTTGAGGGTTGTATTGCGTGGATTGACTGCACCGTTCACTCAGTGACTGAGGTGGGCGATCATTACTTTGTTGTCGGTGATGTTGTGCACATGGCACACCATGATGATGCCGCTCATTCTGTTAATGACACTCAGTCTGCAGATGCGATGATTTTCTATCGTGGCAAAGTGTCTAGTGCCGGTATTGCGACCCACTAGAAACACACGCACAAGGCACTGGGATTGCAGATGGTGAGTCGGATTGCAGCAATTGTGGTGGGAGCAGTGTTCTTGCTCGCTGGAGCTTCCAAAGCAGTCAACATGTCCCAGTGGTTGCGTGATGCGCGTTCACAGTCTGTGTGGAAACCAGTTGCCGTAGCTGTCCCAATTATCGAACTGGTTTTAGGTGGTTGTCTTGTGGGGCTGCCGGTGTCGCCATTGATACTTGGTCTCTCAACGGCGCTTTTATTGGTATTTACCGCGTTTCTTATTGCGCAAATTCGTGTTTCTAGTGATGTGCCATGTGCGTGTTTTGGATCTTTTTTGCGTCGGCCACCATCACTCAAAGATGTGTTGCGAAACCTTGCACTGATAGCGCTGTTATTTGTGTCTGCAGCGCTTGCTTAGCTGACGCACGATATTGCAAACGACAAAGTACGTGCCTCGTCTCGCCATCTGTCGTAACGGCCCGATGGACCACCATGGCCGGCACCCATTTCGCAACGAAAAACCACAGTTGTTTGTGGCGACACTGATCGAAGTTTGGCCACCCATTTTGCGGGTTCGTGATAACTCACTCGAGGGTCATTAATACCTGCGGTGACATACAGCGATGGGTATGTCACCGCGCGTGTGTTGTCATATGGTGAGTAGCTTGCGATGTACGAAGCAAATGGTTCATTTCGTGGATCGCCCCACTCTTCCCATTCGGTGACAGTGAGCGGAAGAGAAGGATCGCTCATGGTGTTGACCACATCTACGAATGGAACTTCTGCGATCGCGCCAGTAAAGACGTCGGGGGCAATGGTGATGCACGCACCGACGAGCAATCCACCGGCGCTTCCACCACGAACCACCAACTTGTCCGCGGCTGACACTTTGACAGACACCAAATGCCGCGCACACGCAATGGTGTCGGTAAATGTGTTGCGCTTGTGTAGCAACTTGCCGTTTTCGTACCAGCCGCGCCCCATCTCTCCGCCACCTCGAGGATGCACGAGAGCCCACACCCAACCGCGGTCAAGAAGCGAGAGGCGCGCTGCTGAAAACCACGGTGGTAGCGATACTTCATATGAACCATATCCATAGATCAATGTGGGTGCAGTGCCGTCAAGCGATGTTGCACGATGATGGACGATGTCAATAGGTACCGACTCTCCGTCTTCAGCCGTGGCCCAGATGCGTGAGGAGATGTACTGAGACAGATCCGCATTCGGTACTTCAATTTGTTTCAAGACAGTTGTCGTTTGATCGGGAATGGAGTACCACGCAATTGTTGCTGGGGTAGTTAACGACTGATGCGTGAAACGAACTCCGGTAGTCGCAAAGTTGGGATTTGCATCAAGCTCTGCTTCGTGTGGTTCATCGCTGATCGAGAGTGGAGATATCACGCCATCGCGCGAGACCACAGAAATTACTTGTTGCCCTTTGCTCCAGCGCTGCATCACAGCATGATCTGCAAAGCAATCAAACTGGACAATTCGGTTGCCGGGAACATGGGGCACAAATCTTTGCCATGTTGCCGTATCGACTTCATTGGTGATCATCACCGAGAAGTCGAGTCCTTCTTTATTTGTGAGGACGACGAATTGGTCGCCCCAATGGTCGATTGAGTACTCGATGTTGTCTTGTCGAGAACTGAAACATGTTGGTTGTGCAGCAGGATCGTGTGCGGGGATAATCCACGCTTCACTGGATGTGCGACTTGAAGACTCGATCACAATCCATTTGTCTGACCGGGTGCGGTCAACGCCAACGAAGAATCTTTCATCTGGTTCTTCGAAGACCTTGACATCTTCAGATGCGCTAGTTCCGATGCGATGGCGCCACACCTGCCACGGGCGCATTGCCTCGTCCGGGCGTACATAAAAAATCCATTGATCATCAAGCGACCATGCGGTGCCACCCCATGATGTCTCTGGAACAAGATCATCGAGATCAATGCCAGTTGAGATGTCGCGGATTCGCAAGTCGTATAACTCGCTCCCGTCAGTGTCTGATGACCATGCGAGTAGTTGTTCGTTCGTGCTGATGTCGAATGCACTAATTGCAAAGTAATCATGACTGTGCGCTTCAACATTTTCGTCAAGAACGATGCTGTCAGTTGCTGAATCTGCGGTTGTGCCACGGGTATGTATGGCATAGCTCTGGCCTGTTTGTGTCTTGGTGGTGTGCCAGTAGTTGCCCTTTTGTACTGGCGGTGCAACGTCGTCTTCTTTGATCCGAGATTTGATTTCGGTAAATAGCTCCTCGATGCGCTCGGAGTGCGGCGCGAACCAGTCATCTGCATATGTATTCTCTGTATTGAGATATCTGAGGGTGTCGGGGTCATCTTTGTCGGCAAGCCACGCAAATGGATCTGTGACTGTGCCGGTTGGCCGAATCCATTCGTGACTGCGTTGTGGGGCTTGTGGGGTTGAATCAGACATCACGGTTGAGGTTATGGCGCAGTGCCATGTACCGTGTCAGTGTGCGCGTATGGATCGATCAAGATTTGTGTACCGGCGATGGTTTATGTGTCGATCACTGTCCCGATGTGTTCGGTCAATTAGAAGACGGCATCGCATACGTCATTGAAAAGGGAACTCCGTTAAACGACCCTGGTGGATCCGGTTCACTGGCAGAAGTGCCCGCTCGTTATCTCGATGCTGTCGTACAAGCTGCCGACGTTTGTCCGGGGGAATGCATATTCATTGAAATCGATGAACCGATTGTTGATGTAACTTTTGGCACACCACAAACTGCTGCATAAACCTCCGAAGGTTTTCTTAACATTGTGGTGCGGTGGCCAAATCGACATGGCATCGCGCAGGGTTTCAGGAACTCACAACTGAGTAGTTTTTAAGGACTGATATCCATTGCAAATAGCAACTTCTTCAGAAACATGATGTTTCACTCGAGACACGTGAGCTGTCGTTGACAGTTGTTTGCAGAGTGCTAACGAAATGTTTCGGTAACGATAAACACTTTGTTGTCGGAATGAATGAGAGATGCCGGTCTGATGAAGTGAGGTGACGCTTACGGTGTTACGTGATGCAGTTTGTTTTATCGTGAGAAATTTGTACTCGCAAATCAGTTGCAAATCAGCGACACATGCATGTCATAACATTATTAATAATCATGAAACGTTCAAGTGTGTCCCATCTCAACTCCGGTATTGCGCGTGCCTTGGAGGTGGTTGGTGAATGGTGGACACCGTTGATCATTCGCGAAGTGTTCTTGGGCCATACTCGGTATGACGAGATACAGGGACAACTCGGTATTGCGCGAAATGTTCTATCCGATCGTTTGAGCTCTCTAGTTGGTGCGGGTGTCTTGGTGCGTGTGCAGTATTCCGAACGTCCGCAACGATTCGAATATCAGCTCACAGAAATGGGTCGCGATCTTTTCGGTACGTTAGTGATGTTGAAGTCGTGGGGCGACAGGTGGTTGTCTGGTGACGCCGTGACTGAGTCGGTCAATCACGCTGCATGTGGTACAACTGTGACTCCCATGGTGTGGTGCGAGCGGTGCCAAAAAATGGTCAATCACGATGAATATGCTCTCGGCGAAGCGTCGTCAGTCGCAGATCAGATTTTGTAACTAACAAACTGTTTATTACTTTAAATTTAGCGGGCAATCGCACTATCTTGTGGGTCACATGTCTCGTCGCGGTTCAACATCATCGCATCGCGCCGTTGCAGTTTCAATCACGGCATTGCTGATCACTGCACAATTTGCCTTTATTGCATGTGCAGATCTCGATAACGACGCATCGCAGTTGGCCGATTCAGCATCGTCGTCAAGTTCAACAGTGGCACGGCCGGGCGAGACAACCACAGTCCCTGCGCAAGTAAACACCACGACAACATTGGTGAAATCTACGGACAATTCTGGGGACACATCGTTAGCTGCAACAGAAGTGTTGGCACAATTGGTAGTTACCAATGAAGTGGGCTCTGGATATGATCGAGATTTGTTTCGGCATTGGGTAGATGTCGACGGCGATGGATGCGATACGAGACAAGAGGTTCTCATTCGTGATAGTCGAACATTTCCTCAGATCGATCCGTATCGATGCAAGGTGATTGCTGGTGATTGGTATTCACCGTATGACGGCGCTATGTGGGAGAACCCAAGTGACGTCGACATCGACCATGTTGTTGCATTGAAAGAAGCATGGGATTCGGGTGCATGGAAATGGAGCAGTGAACACCGTCGTGCGTTTGCCAATGATCTTTCTGATTCACGATCGCTCATGGCTGTGACAGATTCGGTCAACCAGAGCAAAGGCGATCGGGACCCGTCTCAATGGTTGCCGCCACGACGCGATTATCGCTGCACCTATATCTCCATCTGGTTGGCCGTCAAGGCCAGGTGGGTTCTGACAGTGGATCCAAGTGAGGCTGGCATGATTCGATCGATGCTGAATGAGGAATGTCGAGGGTTGCGAGTGGCTAAATGGGCTCCAGCCCCGATAGCGTGACAGCCCTATGTCGAAGAAGACCAAGAAGCGCAAAGCACGGCTTCGCCGCTCAAAAGCCAATCACGGCAAGCGCCCGAACCTCGGTCGCGGTTAAGTCCGTTCTCCTCATCTCTTTTTGAACCTGCTACATCCAGGTGTCGGTATCTAATCGTGCAACTTGCAGAGATCACGGTTGGCGGAACCTCTGATACGTGGTCCCAAATCGGACTGAGTGTGCATGAAAATGTGGCCCAAGTGGCAGATGTGCTCATTCGAATTGACGGATCGAACACTGTGGTCTCTTCTTGCAGTTTCATAGCAGGTTCATCAGTCGGCGGTAACTCGAGGCATAGATCCATTGATGGGTTACCAATTCGACTTCTCACATCTGCGCCAAGTTCTCCATTTACTTCACGACAGATGACCCAAGATATTCAATTCACCGGCATTGACCATGTTGTGATTACCACCGATGATCTAGGTCGCACGAGTGCAGAAATTGAGCGGGTGCTTGGTGTTGCCTGTGCGCGTATACGCGATGCTGGGCATTCCGTGACGCAGGCATTTCACAAATTAGATAACACCATTTTGGAACTAGTGACCGGCTTACACGTCAAACATGCTGGTGCAAAGTGGTGGGGATTTGTATTAACAATTGATGATATTGATAGCTGGTGGTCTGATGTGGGCAACAGTGTTGCGTCGGCACCTCGCGACGCAGTGCAACCGGGTCGTCGTATATCAACAATCCGACCCGAGGTGGGTTTGGGCGTGCCGGTCGCTGTGATGTCGCCACACGTACGCGCAAGTTAGAGACTGCTCGTCATTTGTTGGAACAGTGGTTAGTTAGAGTCGTACTCATCGTCGGTGGATCCCTCGTCGCGTTGACGCAAAAATCGTTGACCTTCTTCGCACGTTTCGTTGAGTGGGCACCAATAACACTGAGTTCCTGAGCGCCGGGTGGGCGGGCGTGCGGCGGTGACAAGTTCGGCCATGGTGCGAATGCCGTCTGCGGTTCGCCGTACAGAAGCCATCAACAAAGACTCACTGACTTCTTCATGATCTAGTCGCGCGGCATCAAGAGAATATGTACCGAGCTGGCGTGGCGGCTGGCGCGAACGCAATGTTTCTACAAGTGCATAAAAACGAAGATCATCTCGATGAGTTGAGGTGATGCGCCCAGTCTTTAAGTCGATGATTACTTTGCGTCCCACTGCTCCGAGCACTAAATCCATGCGTGCTGTGAGAATGATTGAACGCTGAAACAGTTCGTATCGCGCTGTGTACTCAACCAGCGGACGCCATGTTGTCTTAATGGGTGGAAAACACTCAACAAAATTTGCAACTGCACCAACAACTGCACCACGAAGTTCTGCCATTTCATGTGCAGATAACTGGGAGAGAAATTCTGATGCACTTTCACGAGGGTTATCGGCCACGCTTGTGATGGCAGCATCGACAACGTCACCGGGGATAACGGCGGTGCGCCAGTTAAGAAGCAATTCAATAGCCTTGTGCACGATGGTGCCGCGCACCGTGTTGATATTCCATGCAAAAGGTTCTGCACGAATTGCCATGTGGTGGCTTTCGCAACCGTGAACAGTTGCGAGATAGTGCTTGTTCACTCGCAGCGGAGTCTCGGGATCAAACATGTCCGCGAGATCTGAGAGAGCTGCTGTGAGATGACTTTCGACAGTGGTGACAACTTCGCTTGGGAGTGGTTGCCAGCCCTCTGGCAAACCAAGTGCATCGAGAACGTCAGTCTGAAGTGGATTGAGGGACTGAAGAGGATTGGGGTCACTGTTCGTCACAGGTGCCACCTTGCCACACCCCTCTGACACAGTGTGGGACATGCGGGCAACGGCAACATCTCTCACCACCACCTTTGCTGATGCCGCACGCGTGCTCGCCGACGCAGCTCACTCACTTCAACTTGTGGTGCCAGGATTTCGTACACCGCCACGAATAGTTGGCATGGATCGAACCATTCGTCGTTCGTCCGATGGTGTTGGTGGAGTAGTCGCAGTGCGTTTACGTGATCGCCCTTTCACCGCAGTCGTGTCGGACATGATTGAAGGGGTTATTGCAATTAACAGATTGCAACCCCCCGATGCCGATCGCATACGCAATGCGTTGTGGCCTGTCATGTTGCAATTCACCATGTACCAATCCAGCAAGATGCAATCAACAAGCCACGCTCGCACGTCGTCACCTCAGGGTGGTCAAGGTTCTCGCACCGATGCGTCCGAGATGGTCATTGCTCGCGTAGCCTGACAATCTCCAGCCCGGATGGCGGAATTGGCAGACGCAGGGGGCTTAAACCCCCCGGGTGGCAACACCTTGCGGGTTCGACTCCCGCTCCGGGCACGCTATTTGTCATTGTGGGGGCTGGTCACTTCACCATTAGGGTGGCAAGCCACGTCGCCATCACGGCGACACGTCGCATAAGGGGAATGTGTCGCATGCTCATCGAGTCGCTATCGGTTTTTTCTATTCCACTTGCGTTAACTGAACCATTACGCACGGCTACTGGGGCTCACGACACACGGAATGCGGTCCTAGTTCGCGCCCAAAGTGAAGGAAAATCTGGATGGGGCGAAAACGTTGCGCCAGTGGGCGATTTTTATGTTGGCGAGAGCGCCGCTGCATCGATTCCGGTGATGATCGACCAGATGCTTCCGCGGGTGCTCGCTAGCGATGACATCACGCCAGAACAAGTGTCGTTACTTTTGGCAGATATTGACGGACACAACATGGCAAAGTACGCCGTTGAAATGGCGGTTACCGACTTGTGGTTGCGTCATCAATTTCGATCTCTCGCTGCATACATCGGCGCAATCCGTACTCGTATCCAAGCGGGTGTAGTGATGGGTTTGTATGACTCACAAGCAGATCTCGAGCGGATGACGGAATATTTCATGTCACTTGGATACACGCGTATCAAAGTGAAAATCGCCCCGGGTCGCGACATTGATGTCGTGCGTGCGGTTCGCAACAAAGTGGGTAAAGATTTCACGCTGCAAGTAGATGCAAATGGGGCGTACAGTCCCAGTGATATCTCTCACTTGAGCCAACTTGATGAATTTGGATTGCAGTTCATCGAGCAACCATTTGCAGCGGATGCAATTTCTGACCATGCGCAATTGGCATCTTCTATTTCCACGCCGGTGTGCCTTGATGAGTCGATTATCACCATGGCTGATCTCGATGCAGCTATCTCTGCGAAGGCATGTTCGTTTGTAAATCTCAAGCCTGCACGCGTTGGCAGTCTGTTTACCGCAGTGCAGATGTATGAGCGCTCTGTGGAGGCCGGGCTCACGCCATGGTGTGGAGGAATGCTCGAGTCGGGAGTTGGGCGCGCCGCGCTTCTGGCATTTGCTGCACTACCGCAGTTCACCATCACCCACGATATTTCTGCTTCACATCGCTACTTTCAATACGACGTCACCAGTCCATTTGAGATTGAAGAAGGTCACTTGCGCGTTCCTCAGGGCCTTGGAATTGGCGTTATTCCATGGAAAGAGGAAATTGAGACAGCAACACAGCTGGCTCACGTGACACGATAACGATCATGGATAGTTCGCCAGCATTGTGTCCTCCGGCAATGTTTTCTGCAGACGACATGCTGGCTGATATCCGCACACTTGTATCAATCGAGTCACCATCTCGCGATGTCGGTCAATTGTCGGTCCACGCCATGGCGATATCGCAACTCATGGAGAAGCATCTGGGTTCTGCGCCGGATGTCATTGATTCGCCAGTAGGACCACACATCCACTGGCGCGGGGGAGGGTCGCCACGAGTTCTCATCCTTGGTCACCACGACACCGTGCATCCCATGGGGACGCTCGCACAATTTCCCTTTGTCATAGATGGCAATCATGCACGTGGACCAGGAATTTTTGACATGAAGACGGGCATCGTGCAGGCGATTCATGCAATTGGGGCGCTACGCAGTGTTGCACCTGAGCTGGTGAGTGGAATTGAAATTTTGTTGACAGCCGATGAAGAAATCGGCTCTCATGCATCACGTGCACTTCTGGAAGAACGCGCGCAAGCAGCAGGTTCTGCTTTGGTGTTAGAACCATCTGCTGATGGTGGCGCGTTGAAGACGGGTCGTAAAGGAACGGGTACGTTCACAATTGAAGTACACGGACGCGCCTCACACGCCGGACTCGAACCTGAAAAAGGCATCAACGCGCTCACAGAACTGGCCGCGCTCTTGCCGCAGATTGTTGCACTTGCAGATCCATCGCAGGGCACTACTGTGACCCCGACACTTGCATCGGCTGGCACAGCAGACAACGTCGTGCCCGCGCTTGCAACGTGTGCCGTTGATGTGCGCGTTCAAAACATGGATGAAAAGATGCGTATCGAATCGGCTCTCGCAGCATTGCATTGTGTCCACCCTCATGCCCGTGTGGAAGTACGTGGAGCAGTAACGCGTCCACCGATGCACGCAAGTGCGTCGACAACCCTGATGAAGATTGCCCATGAAGCGGCAAGCGATATTGGCATTGTCGATATGCGCGGTGTTGAAGTGGGAGGCGGCTCCGATGGTAATTTCACCGCGGCATGCGGAGTGCAAACATTGGACGGTTTAGGTGCAGTAGGTGCCGGTGCTCACACGTTGACAGAGTTCATTGATATCTCATCTTTGACCATCCGCGCAGCACTTATCGCTGGTGTGTGTCAGCGACTTTGTTCGATGGACAAAATGCCACCGCTATCTAAGGTTCCTGCCGACCGATAAATCTCGAGTTTGGCGCGACTGTCGTCAATGTCGAGATTGCGCATTGTCAATTGACCGATGCGATCAAGTGGACCAAATGCGCCATCTTCAACACGCTCCATGCTGAGGCGATCAGGCTCGTAGGTGAGATGCGGTCCCGTGGTGTCGAGGACTGTGTAGTCGTCGCCACGACGTAGACGTAATGTCACCTCGCCAGTTACTGCTGTTCCCACCCAGCGGATGAGTGGTTCACGCAGCATCAGGGACTGCGGGTCAAACCATCGACCCTCGTACAGAAGGCGACCGAGGCGCCGTCCCATCGTCCGGTAATTCTCGATGGTTGCCTCATTGTGGATCGCGGACACCAATCGTTCGTATGCAATGTGAAACAGTGCGAGGCCAGGTGATTCATAGATTCCACGACTCTTTGCTTCAATGATGCGGTTTTCGATTTGGTCACTCATTCCAAGGCCATGTCGCCCACCAATTGTGTTGGCTTCATGGACAAGATCAACTCGAGAGGCAAATTCTTTGCCGTTGATTGCAACAGGGAAACCCTCATTGAATGTGATGGTGACGGTTTCTGTCTCGATCGCAACATCGTTACGCCAATGTGCGACGCCCATGAGCGGTTCAACAAGCTCCATGCTTGCTGATAATTCCTCGAGTGCTTTTGCTTCATGTGTCGCACCCCAAATGTTTGCGTCGGTGCTGTAGGCCTTTTCTTTGCTAGCGCGATACGGCAAATTGCGCGCCTGCAAGAAGTCGCTCATTTCGGTGCGTCCGCCCATTTCGTCGACAAATGTGGGGTCAAGCCAAGGTTTGTAAATGCGCAGTGCTGGGTTCACCATGAGGCCATAGCGATAAAAGCGTTCGATGTCGTTGCCTTTGTATGTGCTTCCATCACCCCAGATATCAACAGAGTCTTCTTGCATTGCGCGCACAAGTAGGGTGCCCGTGACGGCGCGACCAAGCGGAGTCGTGTTGAAGTACGTCTTGCCTGCAGTCGTGATGTGGAATGCTCCGCATTGCAGTGCAATGAGGCCCTCATGTACGAGTTCTTCACGACAGTCAATGAGGCGTGCAATTTCTGCGCCGTATACCTTTGCGCGATCTGACACCGTGTGCAGTTCTGGCTCGTCGGGTTGACCTAGGTCTGCGGTGTAGGCGCATGGGATGGCACCTTTTTCTCTCATCCAGGCAACAGCTGCGGACGTGTCAAGACCACCAGAGAATGCGATGCCAACTTTTTCACCTGTTGGAAGGGAGGTCAGGACTTTTGACATGTCTCCACGGTACTGAACTTGGCCTGTAAGAACCTCGTCTTTAATGACACCATTGAAGACAAGGTGTATTTACCGTCTGCCGGCGTACAAAGACACAGATCCCATCGCTGCAGCGACCGCAATCGCTATTTCAACCACGGCGACGCCTGGCGTGTCAGCGACATCGGGCAGAGCGCATAGTGCAATACCAACTGATGCACAGATGCCAACAAGAGGAGTCCATTGAGACCACCACAATGCCGTCACTATTGGAGCGGCAACGATCACCGCAACAATGAGGACATACAACAGCGGAGCAGGGTCGACTGAGGGTCCAAGCCACCATGGCGGTTTGCCAACGGTCCGACCAGTGACTCCTACTGAGATCATGCAAAACAGCACCGCCGCCCACGTCGTCAAGGCGATATATCGCCAACTCTGAGTTAAGCCTGGTCCCGTAGAAGACGCCATTTGGTACACGGTAGTGCCCGATGTTGCTATCAGAAAGTCACGACTAGCCTGTGGCGTGCATGGACCACTCGAGTTTCCGCAAACTCTCTGTCTTTTTTCCGATGTGGAACGAAGAGAATTACATCGAGCGCGCGATCGATGCTGCGCGTGAAGAATGCCAAGAGTTAATCAATTCTCGCGAGATTGCTGATTATGAGTTGATCATTGTGAACGACGCGTCAACCGATGACACGGGAAAGATCGCAAACAAGCTTGCGGCGAATGATCCACGGGTACGTGTGATTCATCACGATTCCAATCGCAAACTTGGTGGCTCAATGAAGTCGGGTTTTGCCGCGGCAGATGGTGATCTTGTGTTGTATACCGATGCGGACTTGCCCTTCGATATGCATGATGTACATCGGGCCATTAGGTTGTTGCGCTATTACGACGCCGACATCGTGAGTGCGTATCGATTTGATCGAACCGGCGAGGGCTATGTACGCACCGTCTATTCGTTCTTCTACAACATGCTTGTGCGGGTGTTGTTTGGTGTCCGTATGAGAGACATCAACTTTGCATTCAAGATTTGCCGAACCCGAATCTTTGAACATGTCACACTGAAGAGTGAGGGTTCTTTTATTGATGCCGAGTTAATGGTTCGAGCTAAAAAGCTTGGATACACCGTGATCCAATTTGGAACTGATTATTTCCCCCGCACCCGCGGAGTGTCAACGCTTAGTTCGCCTCGCGTCATCGTGAAAATCTTGCGGGAGGCATGGTCACTTCGCAAAGAACTGCGCCGTATCACGCCAATCAACCATGCTGGGTCGAGATCCGAGCGTTAGTCCAGGCATCTTGTTGCTAGCCCGAACAGTATTCGGCCTTTTCTATTAGCGGGCCGCTGACAGTGACGAGATGGCAGTTGGTAGCGTCTTGGTTCTGTGAGCGACACCCCCATGCTTCCGCCGTTCCCGCCCGAGCGCGATAACGGCGTAGGTGCAGATGAGGTACATCCCGTCGCGCATTGGTATGTGCGTTGGCGCCCAGCTCTTGTGTCCGCGGCGGTTTTTGCCACTGTGGTCGCGGCAATTGTCCTTACTCGCGACGGCGACAGTGTCACCGACGCAGGTACTACAACTACTACCGCAAGCGTCACGACAGTACCGCAAGGGGATGTGTCGCTTGCTCCGATCACCCAAATTGTGAAGCGTGGTGATCGTGGCGAAGATGTGCGTCGCATCCAGCAACGTTTGAAAGATTTGCGTTTTGATCCGGGCCCGATTGATGGCGTGTTTGGTGGAGACACCGCGATGGCAGTGTGGGCGTTTCAAAAACTGGTGTTGAAATATCAACGTGATGAAATTGTTGATTTAGTGACGCCTGAAATGTGGGATGTCATGCGTCAAGACATTGAAGTTCTTCCGCGTCGACCAGGAGCTCAAACCGCAACCCACGTAGAGATTTATCTTCCCGAACAAGCAATGGTTGTATTTAAAGACCGGGTGCCCATTCTCATGACACATATTTCTTCTGGCGATGGTCAGGAATGGTGTGAAGAAGTGACAATTGACCCTGGTGAAGATGGAAACCGAAACGGGAAAGAGCCGATCACGAAGGGTGTGTGTGGTGTGTCTTGGACACCGGGCGGCATTTATTATTTCTATCGACGTGTTTCTGGCTTGCGCGAAAGCCAGCTTGGTTCGATGTGGAATCCTGTGTATTTCAACTACGGGATTGCAGTGCACGGCGCCATGCAAGTTCCCGAAGGCCCAGCGTCTCATGGGTGTATTCGTATCCCTATTTTCATTTCGGAGTATTTCCCTGTGATGGTGGACTACGGCGACCGCGTGTATGTGTTTGATGGTGTGAAAGAACCAGAAGATTATGGTTCACCTCCGCCAATCTTTAATAAGGACGATCCGAACTACACAACGACCACGTCGACGTCAACAACGACGACAACGTTGCCGCGCACGACTACAACGCGTCCTACACCCACTACAACTACAACTACTGTGCCCGCTGCGCCAGCAGGTGAATGATATGTGTTGCTTTGCAACGGGGCAGATTCTGATTGTTGCTTACGTCGCGATGTTGTGACGGATCTCTATCGGGTAATTCAACACACGTTCGAGTAAGTCAATACGTTCCTGGGTGGCATAAGTGTTGAGGGACAGATCAATGTCGTTGTCGCCATAGAGATGAAGTCGAAGAGATTCTCCCTTCTTTTTCATCTTTATGTCTGTGCAGCGGCCATCGTGTGTGCGATCAAGCCCAATCGCTACGCGTAATATTCCTGCGAGTAATGACACTGTCTCGCGGTCGTCACTACTGAGCGCAGCAAATTGTTCGTGTGAGATCTTTGGTTCACTCTTTCTGTGGTAACGCGCTACTTGTGCCACAATTTCTAGTTCTCGTTCATTAAAGCCAATGAGATCAGCATTGCGGATGATGTAGTACGAGTGAAGGTGATGCTTGCTGTGCGAAATAACCAGACCGCAGTTAGCCATTAACGCTGCCGCTTCCAGGAACACGCGGTGGCGAGCTTCGAGTGGTTGCATCTCATCGAGTTCGTCAAAGATCTTGGTGGCGAGTTGGGCAACGTGAATGTTGTGTGTCATGTCGGGCGAACAACGTTTTGCTAAGCGCATTGCGCTCTCGATGGCGATATCTCGTAGGTCGCCATGGAATTGGGGGTGTGCACGACGGGATGCTTCTAGCAACACTCCCTCGCGTAATGCGTAGTCGCAAAACGTGAACGTTGTGATTCCAAATGACTGAGCCATTGTGTTGAGAATGATCGCACCCGCCACGATGATGTCTGCGCGATTGCTGTCGAGCCCAACGATGTTCAGGCGCGATTGTGGATTTGGTGCGCTAATGAGCTGTCCGGTTATTCGATGAAGTTCTGTTGCACTAAATGTTGCGCCGTTCATGATGCGTGGCAATTCGCCACGTTCTGCCACCCAGCACATCTTGGCCAGAGTTTCTGCAGTGCCTGAGGTGATAACTGCAATGTCGTGCTGTGCTTCTCTGATGTCGCGGGCAACTGGTTCAATGAGGGATTGAATAAATGCTTGACAAGCCAATGGCGCAGCAGGATGAACAGCAGTGCCCGAGAAGAATCTGTTCGTGAGGCGCACTGCTCCAAGCTTGAAACTTCGTACAAACGTTTCGATGCCATGATCGGCAACGGTGACTTCGGTTGAGCCACCGCCGATGTCGATGAGTAGCGCTGTCGAGTCTGACAAGGGGAGGGATTGTTGCACTCCAGCGTGAATGAGGCGCGCTTCTTCTACTCCAGAGATCACTTCAATGTGAATACCGGTCTCTGTGAGTGCGCGAGCAACAAACTCAGCACTGTTTGTTGCCTCACGTACTGCACTAGTGGCAACAGCGACGATCGACGCTTTATGGGCGTCGGCGACCTTTTTCATGTGGTGCAATGCGTCGATACCGCGATTCATCGCATCTTTGCTGAGCATCTTCATGTCGCCACCGCCTTCGCCGAGACGGACGTTGCGCTTCTCACGTGTCAGTACTTGGAATCCGTTAGGAGTGTCGCGGGCGATAACTAAATGAAAACTATTCGTCCCAACATCTAGTGCAGCGATAGTCGGGTAACTCATGCGCTGTCTGCAAGTGACCGAAGCTCGTTGATTTCGCCAGTTTGTTCACGAAGCATTGACTCTGCCATTTTTCGCACCTCGGGATGTTTGGCATTTTCCATGGCGTACTCGACCATGTGTACACCACCCAAGTGATGGGCAATCATGAGATCACGGAACAGTGCATCGGCTTCTGCATCTCGAGATTTCTGTAGTTGCTCCATTTGTTCATCGGTTGCATAGCCGGGCATTCGGTCGATTGGCGTTGGTTCATTCATCCACCCCATTACTTGGTCAGTGAGGTTGGTTTCAGACTCTTTAAACATGCGAAGCAACTGAATCATTCGTCCCGTTTCCATTGACTGGGTTAACAAGATTTCACGGGCGATCATTCTTTGTACGGTGTTACCGTTCGGTGAAGCTTCAAGGTAGGTCATTGCCATGATCGACGCTTGTTCATGGTGGATGCGCATGTCTTGGAGGAAGCCCACGTCAACTGAGTTATGGCTGAGATCAGACGACTGGCTGCCAAGGAGGTAACCAATCCCGAAAGACCCAAGTAAGCCCGCCACTGCAAGTAGCACGATATTGATGGGATTCTTCCACAAAGGCAGAACTCGAACATCGGTTGAACCGGACCCCAAATTGTCGGAGGTGCCAAGTTTCATGTCTTCGGTAATTTCTGCCATATAACCCACGGTAGTAGTGTTTTGCTCCTATGAACCCAGCTACAGCCACTGTTCTCTCTGACCTTGTTCCGTTGCGTTTTGCCCGTCGCGGCACGATCGCACGTGATGCCGTGCTTATTGTCGGCTTTGCTCTTGTCACCGCAATTGCGGCCCAAATTTCTATCCCGCTGGGATTCACCCCAGTTCCATTGACTGGTCAGACATTCGCGGTTCTTCTAGCTGGCAGTGTCCTTGGCGTTCGTCGCGGTGTGGCGAGTCAGGGCCTCTATTGGGTCATGGGGCTCATTGGCTTGCCGTTTTATGCCGGTGGAGAAGGCGGCTGGTCAAACGGTACGGGAACCACTCTCGGATACTTTGTGGGCTTCATGGTCGCCGCAGCAATTGTTGGATATCTCGCAGAACGCCGTAACGACCGTAATTTCGTGTCTTCAATGTCCGCAATGGCAATGGCAACCGTTGCGATCTATGCGTGTGGTGCCACATGGTTGGCCATCAAGTTGAACATTCCGTTTGCTGCCGGTGAAACCAATGCAATTTCGCTCGGAGTTACTCCATTTTTGGTTGGTGATGTCGTGAAGATGGCGCTGGCTGGAGCGATTGCCCCCACTGTGTGGGCATTTGCATCACGTCGCTGACGCAACTTATGTAGTTTCTGTACGTGCCAATCATGTCTGGCGAGTCGCCACAGTTTTTTGCTGATCTCGCGGCGGTGCGTTCTCGGTTTGAATCCCTACGACTCGCGGGGCTGGCATCACTTTTTGCATCCGACGAATGGCGTGCGCAGAACCTTTCCCTTCAGTGTGGGCATCTGTATGTCGATTTTTCAAAACAGTTTGTCACTGTCGATCTCATTCAGAAGTTATGCGATTTTGCACGACACTGTGGAGTTGATGAACTTCGAAACATGATGCTCGCCGGAGCGGTGGTCAATGCAACCGAACAACGTCCTGCGTTGCATACGGCATTGCGTGACGAGAAATTGTCAACGCAAGAAGCGCAGATCGCACAGAAAGAACTCGAGAAAGCCGCCGCCCTCGCAGACAAGATTTATGCTGGCGGATTCACCGATGTTGTGAATATCGGAATCGGGGGTAGTGATCTCGGTCCCGCGATGGCCTATACGGCGCTTCGGAGATTTCGAGAAGGTTCGCGAGTCCATTTTGTGTCAAACATTGATCCAGCTGATCTTGATTCGGTGTTGTCGTCCTGTGAGGCGAACAAAACACTATTTGTCTTGGTCTCTAAGACTTTCACCACGGCTGAGACAATGCGTAATGCGAATCGCGCGCGTCAGTGGTTGTCAGATGCAGGGGTGTCAGACACTTCACGGCATTTTGTTGCTTGCACATCCGCTCCAGACGTTGCCAGCCGATGGGGGATCGACGAGACACACATCTTGGAATTTTGGCCATGGGTAGGTGGCAGATTTTCGCTGAGTTCGGTGGCGGGATTTTCACTGTTGCTTGGTATCGGAGTAGACAATTTCCGACGCATGTTGCATGGCATGCACACAATGGACGAGCACTTTGCTTCAGCGCCATTTGAACAAAATGCTGCAGTGTTGCATGGGCTTATTGCATTCATGAACGCATCTATCGCGGGTTGGAACTCAGTGGCAGTGGTTCCTTACAGTCATGATCTTGCGCGCTTGCCCGCATTTTTGCAACAACTCATTATGGAAAGTAACGGTAAGTCCGTAAAAGCAAATGGGAAGCCGGTGGTGTTTGCTACTTCACCGATCGTGTGGGGAGAAGCGGGCACGAATGGACAGCATGCGTTCTTTCAATTGCTTCACCAAGGAATGCACGTTATTCCCGTTGACTTCATTGGCGTCGCATCATCCACGGGAAGTGATAGCAACGCACATCAAGAATTGATTGCAAACATGGTTGCTCAATCACGCGCACTTGCATTTGGTCGTTCACGCGAAGAAATAGAAGACGCACGGTCATCTGCGCAACTCGCGCCTCACCGAGTCTCATCAGGAAATCGACCCAGCACAACAGTGTTTGCGTCGTCACTCACCCCTGAAGTTCTTGGCGAGATCATTGCTTTATATGAACATTCAACCGTCGTCCAAGGATGGATGATGGGGGTGAATAGTTTCGACCAGTGGGGTGTGGAACTTGGTAAGACAATCGCCAAAGATGTCTTGAATTCATTGGGTCACGGTGGGGGTGTGTCAGAGTTTGATTCATCAACAAATGAACTCTTGCATTGGTACCTCACCCATCGCGATTAGTTGAGAAAGACGTGTTGATAACACTCTGACTAGTAGGCGTCAACACTTTTGTGGTCTATCCTTCGCGAGGTGGCAACCGCAGATCCAAAACGTGCAACGGAACGAATGCTGAATTTGTTGGCATTAATTACTAACTCATTGCGTCCATTGACTTTTGACGAGATTATGAATCGCATGGGTTCGCAGTATCCAGACGGACATGAGGCACGACGCACTGCATTTGAGCGCGACAAAAAAGTACTTCGTGAATTGGGTGTTCCATTCACCATGAAAACTCTGGGCGGTGCCGACGCCGGAAAAACCGCATACGCAATTGATAAAAGTGGCTACGGTCTCGTTGATTTCGGATTAACTGCTGAGGAAATGTCTGCTTTGCAGGAAGCAGCTGCGTTAGTGCAAACAGGAACGACATGGGGTAAGCAAGCTGTGCTGTGGCTTGGTGGTGATGTGGTCGACTCTGGTGCTCTCACCGCGTCGCATGTCCCTGCTGACGGAGACACCCTCCCGGTTTTGTGGCAGGCCATTGCTTCGTCACGACCCGTCGCATTTACATATCACGGGAAATCAAGAAATGTCCATCCCTACGGGCTAGTAAGCCGAAATGGTTTTTGGTATCTCGCGGGCAAAGACAGTGTGCGTGATTCTCAAATTGTATTTCGCGTAGACCGTATCGATGGAAATGTCACGATAGACAACGACTCAACATTTGTGCGTCCACAAGACTTTGAGATCACTAGTGCGTTTGCTCGCGATCCAAAAGATTTTGTCGAGTCATCCGAGCGAGCACTTGTTCGTATCGATGGTGGAGTAGCGCCCGCAGTCATTCGTGAACTTGGTGATGAAGCCGTTGTTATACGTCATGATGATGGATCCGTCGACGTGCAGGTTCCGTGTGCCAATCTGATCGCCTTTCGCACATGGCTGTTTGCAATGGTTGACCGGGCGGAAGTTATTTCGCCACCAGAGATTCGCGAGATGGTGGTGTCATGGTTGCGTGAGATGGTGGAGGTGCACTGATGGCTCGTCGTGGACCACGTGGTGCTGCAGAGCGGCTTCGCGGACTTCTCGTGATGTTGCCGTGGTTAATGCAGCGACAAAGTGTGCGCATCTCTGACATGGCCCGACAATTCAACATGTCTGAAGCCGACTTGGTGGAAGACCTTGAATTGGCGTCCATGTGTGGAGTGCCGCCCTACACGCCATTTGACCTAGCGGATTTGTGGATCGACGACGAATACATCAACGTGGGTCCAAATAAGCAATTTGAACAACGACTTCGTCTCAGCGCACATGAAGCATTTACGTTGAGTGTTCTTGCATCCGCAGCTGATGACATCCCTGGTTTTGCCCAAGGTGATCACTTGCAGTCGGCATTGATCAAGCTGCAACGCGTATTGGGTGACAACATGGTTGATGTCGAGACGCAATCACCTGAGTTTCTTGACGCGGTGACAGACGCCGCGGGAAGTGGTGAATTGCTCAATATCGTGTACTGGACACCGGCACGCAACGAAGAATCACAACGCATGGTGGTGGTGCGCTCAGTATTTTCTGACAAAGGGAATTGGTACATGAGTGCTGATGACAGCGCATCGGGCGAACGTCGACATTTTCGTATCGACCGTATACGTGCTCTTGAGCCAACAGGTCAATTCTCTGCCGTCACACGTGAACCCGTCGACATCCCACAGTGGTTCTCAGACGCCCCACACACGGACACAGTGGTGGCACATGTACTGCCTCACGCGGCGTGGATTGTCGAGTCATATCCGTGTCGGTCAATCTCGGAAAACCCAGATGGGTCTCTCGACATTGAAATGGTGGTTAGTAGCGAACATTGGTTAAGCCGCATGGTGTTGCGTGCTGGAGATGGAATTTCAGTTACGTCACCTTCACATCTCGTAGATGTTGCTCAAAGAGCTGCTAGTCAGGTACTCACGCGCTACGAGAGCAAAACAGCGTCGAGCTGATCGACGTTTTCGATGTGAAGATCGCCCAAGATTTTGGGCAATAAGAGAGCAGCAGCTATTGCATCGGACAGTGCATCGTGTGAACGTCCGGGGTCAACCCCATAGTGCTCACAGAGAGTGCCGAGTTTGTGGGATCTCTCGCTGTCGTGGTCGATGAGTCGCGACAGCCTGACGGTGTCAAGTGATCGCGATAACCATTGAGAATACGGTTCAACTAGCCCTACCCGCTGTGCCTCTGCCATGAGAAAACCGATATCGAACGGGGCATTGTGCGCAACAAAAATATGGTGTGCACCAAACTCAAGAAGTTGCTCGAGTGCTACCCGTAATGGTGTGCCATCGCGAACTTGTGCGGCGGATATGCCATGAATGTGTTCTGCATCGTGCTCGTATTGCTCTGGACATTCGGGTTTCACGATGGTCTCAAATTGTGAGTGAATGATGCCATCGCCAGACACAATGACCGCGCCCAATTGCAACACACGGTTGCTGTCGGCATAAAACCC
This sequence comes from Ilumatobacteraceae bacterium, assembly GCA_044340485.1. Lineage (GTDB taxonomy): Bacteria > Actinomycetota > Acidimicrobiia > Acidimicrobiales > Ilumatobacteraceae > UBA2093. The sequence continues at coordinate 73,600 of JBIITN010000007.1, forward strand.
GGTGGTCTCGGTATCGACGACGGTGAACAACACATCGGACAGGGGGATACTGGGCGCGCTCATTTCTGATGTGTTGATGTCGGAAAAGTTCGTATGGGGCGGCTCACGAGTCATTGCTGTAACCGTACTGATGCGGTGTGTCAGAAGATAAATGCAACTGTCAAGATGCGCCAGCCGCAAATGCCTGCATCAGCAATGATTGGTCAAAGTAGTCACGCCATAAAGTGATACGCCCATCGCAAATTTCATACACGCCAGCCACTGGCAACGCATATATGGTGCCTTTAATTACAAAACGATCAATTCGCTCATTCAAGACAATTGCATTGGTCATGTCGCCAGTTGCACTTTGGCGAACTATTTCCCAGTCAAGGGACTCGCACATTGCGAAGAATCCAGTGAGTGTGTCTCGGAGACCTTGTGGTCCAAAAGCTTTACCGATGGGGACGTTGTCGTATTCGCAGTTCTCGCTAATCATGGAGCAAGCGGTATCAATATCTTTTGCCGCGAGAAGAGAAGTGAACTCTCGAATACAAGAGTCGGGCGTGTGAGATGTCATGGCGTCTATGTGTACAGCAGTTGCTAGAGCAATTCAGCAGCAAGACTTGCAACCTCGCTGCGCTCACACGATGCAAGAGTCACGTGTCCAAAACATTCTTGATTATTGAACGCTTGGATTAGTACCGCAAGAGCATTATTTGATTCACCCATGTACGGAGCATCAATTTGGCTGGTGTCACCAGTAAAGACCACTTTGGTGCCTTCACCAATACGGGTGAGAATAGTTTTCAACGTCGTCGGTTCGAGATTCTGTGCTTCATCGACAACGACGAATTGTTTGTGTAAAGAACGCCCCCGTAAGAAGGTGACCGATTCAAGCGACAATTGTCCGCGACTGATGAGATCGTCGATCATGCGACGTGCATCATGGTTCGAGCGTTGGTCGGTGAGCGCAACGATCGCATCATGAATCGCCGACATCCACGGGTCAAGTTTTTCTTCCAACCCTCCTGGCAGGAAACCCACATCGGCGCGACCCACTGGCACGAGCGGACGATAAATGGCAAGACGCTCGTACGCACGCCGTTCGACTACTTGTTCCAGTCCGGCGGCAACCGCCATCACGGTTTTCCCGGTGCCAGCTTGACCATCAAGTGCAACAACGGTGACGTCTGGATCCAGGAGCAATTCAAGTGCGAAGCGTTGTTCCTTAGAACGGGCACGTAGTCCCCACGCTTCAGGCGATGTCGGTGGAAGTAGGTGTACGTCTCCATCTTGTTTACGTACGAGAGCCGACTGAGAGCCACAACGCATCACCGCGAAACCATTTTCATGAAGATCTGTCAAAGTGTCGTCGTTATCTGTTTCGATACTTCCGTCGCAGTAGAGCTGATCAATGACCTTGGCGTCTGTGTCAACTGTGACCCAGCCCATCGGGCGTGTGCGGCTGGATCGTCCCACAGGTTGGTGTTCGGCAGCTACTAATCCGAGGTGCGCAGCCTTTATGCGCAGGCCTGCGTCATTAGAGATGATCTGGGTTGGGCCACGATCTGCTTGGCCAAGGGCTGCGCCGATAATCCGATTGTCGGGCACTTGCGGGTCTAGGCCATTTTCGATGAGGCGGTCACGCTGAATGCCGTTCACCTCAATGTGAACGGTTCCTGAATCGGGGTCAGACGTCAGCGGAACCGGCTGATGTATCGAGCCACCTGCGCGACGACGTAGATCTTCGATTGTGCGAAGTGCGGTGCGAGCTGCACGTCCCACGTCATCCATACGCGTCTTTAAGCCATCAAGTTCTTCAACGACAGTGAGTGGAATAACAACTTCGCATCCAGGAAAAGAATGAAGCGACCCAGGGTCTGCAACAAGAACAGATGTGTCGAGAACGATTCGAGTGCGCAGTTGAGTACGAGACATTGGCACATGTTCTGCGCTCGAAGCACTCCGCTGCTCGATCAACGATCTACATACTGGTGCATGCGAGCATCGAAGTGGTGGATCTTTTTTTGTGTCGATGATGTTCCGTTTTGGTGACGACGGTGATTTTCGGGGCAATTTCGGAAATTTTTTTGAAATTTTTTTGAGAAATTTTTCGGGTGCCATATCCTCCGTTTTGGACGTGAGTCACACCACTGATGGAGGCGTGTTAGCGGATGCATAGAACTCATTGTGCATCGCGTGATGACAAAAAATTTCTGCTGTCTGAACGCAACAATGTGAGCACAATAATCCTATAAAACCCTTGTGGTTATTGGCTTTGGTGAATATGAGATGAAAGTATCTTGTGCAGATATTCGAGACGTAGGGGATCAGCGCAACCGTTTTCGGTGATGGTTCTTTCGATCAAGTGACACGACGTGCACGGCACGTCTTTGTTGTTTCTGCAGAGTGCAACTGTTGTGTTTTTTCGACCTGCTCACGTCGACTCACGTCGGAAATGCTTGCATTTGTCTGAAAATGCAATTCAGATATGTCCATCACTCCGTTCCGAGGAGGGACAAATAACAATGACCAAAGCAGAACTCATCGAAGAAGTTGCAAAGAGAGCTGATTGCAGCAAGGCAGATGCCGAGCGAACAATCGCCGCTTTCTTTGAACTCGTAGTCACATCTACAAAGCAAGGTGAGAAGGTTGCTTGGCCGGGCTTCGGCTCGTTCAGCACCACTCAGCGCAAGGCACGCACTGGCCGTAACCCACAAACGGGTCAGACAGTGAACGTTCCTGCGTCGACTGCGATGAAGTTCACTTCGAGCTCAACGCTCAAAGCTGAACTGAACCCAAACCGTAAGTAATAACACTTACCCAACGAGAGGAAACTCAAGTGGCAGCAAAGAAAAAAGCAGCAGCTAAAAAAGCTCCTGCACGCCGCAAGAAGAAAGCAGTAGCCAAGAAGGCTCCTGCACGCCGTAAGAAGAAAGCAGCAGCTAAAAAAGCTCCTGCACGTCGCAAGAAGAAAGCAGCTGCCAAGAAGGCTCCTGCACGCCGTAAGAAGAAAGCAGCAGCTAAGAAGGCTCCTGCACGTCGCAAGAAGAAAGCAGCAGCTAAGAAGGCTCCTGCACGTCGCAAGAAGAAAGCAGTTGCCAAAAAGGCTCCTGCACGCCGTAAGCGCCGTAAGAAAGCAGCAGCTAAGTAGGGATCCCCTACTCAACTGTTTTAGCGACAAAATCAGAACCAACCGGTTCGGAGTGTTAAGAGGGAGGGTCGTAAGACCCTCCCTCTATTTTTTATCCAAGAGCCTGTTTCATGATGAGGGAGGGTGCAGTTCAGCACAGTCCCTCCCTCTATTTTTTATCCAAGAGCCTGTTTCATGATGAGGGAGAGTGCAGTTCAGCACAGTCCCTCCCTCTATTTTTTATTCACGAGCCTGTTTCATGATGAGGGAGGCACACTAGAGACATGTCAACGTCATTAACTGATGTATGTGGTGATCATCGCGACGAGATTTCATCTTTCGCAGAAATGTTGAAGGTCCTCTCTGAGCGCACATGGCGCTTGGCGACACCGGCGCCAGGTTGGGCAATAGCTGACCAGGTGGCCCATTTGGCAATGTTTGATGAGCGGGCATTGTGGGCAATGAGTGATCCTGAGAGATTTATGGCCGATCGCACAAAGATCACAACAGGTGGCCAATATGCAGCGATTCATACACAGTGGGCATCACAGGCACCGACACAGTTATTTGAGCAATGGCATAACGGGGCAATGACATTGAACGAGGTGGCGATGGGTGCTGATCCCTCGACGCGCTGTGAGTGGTACGGACCTGCGATGTCGATCACCTCAAAGATGACCGCACGCATTATGGAAACGTGGGCTCATGCTCATGATGTTGCCGACACTGTGGGTGTAGATGTCACGGCCTCTTCACGGCTACGTCACGTTGCCCACATCGGGGTGAGATCACGCAAGTTCGCATTTGTGGCTAACTCACGCGTGGCGCCGCTAGAAGAACCATTTGTCGAATTGCATACGCCAAGTGGGGATCGGTGGACATGGGGAGAGCCTGCTGCCAGCGATGTTGTGCGCGGATCTGCACTTGGGTTTTGTCAACTCGTTACACAACGCCGTCATCTGGACGACACTGACGTTGTTGCAACCGGAGATGGTGCGGTTGCATGGGTGAAGATCGCTCAAGCTTTTGCTGGTCCGCCGGGCAAGGGGCGAACGGCGGGGCAGTTCACAACTGCGACATGAGGTGAAACACCTCGGCGGCCTCGTAGCCGTGAGGTGTTCCAAGTTCTAACATTCGCTTTGTGATGCGATCGTGAAACGCCGCCATTGTCTGATCATCAACGGCCTTCATTGTTGATTCAAATTGTGAACGGTGCTCTTCGAGCGCTGCCAATTTAGTGGCGCACACGGATGTGATGTCTTCAACGTGATTTGGCTCATCTGCTTCCCATAGCAACAGTGCATCGGGTCGGTGATGTGCGAGGCCATCAGAAAAATGATGTTTTAAAAAATGTGGATCACGTGCTGCGACAATCGCGTCGCACACGATGAATCCCGTATTCCGATGATCTGGGTGTAGCCGATATCGCTTCCATGGATCATGGGTGAGCACCACGTTTGGTTGCAGTGTGCGGATGACCCGAGCAACGTGGTCGACTGTTTCGTCGGTGTGGCGAAGTTCGCCATCGACATAACCAAGAAAAGTAACTGTGCCAGTTGCGCCAAGTCGAGTAGCTGCATTGCGCTGTTCTTCTTGGCGGAGAGAGACCAGAGAAGATGTGTCAGCGTTGACGTCCCACGTTCCCTTTGACCCGTCGGTCATTACGAGATGATGCACAACGGTTCCTGTTGCGGCCCATTTGGCCAAAGTGCCTCCGCTTCCAAACTCGACATCATCTGGGTGTGCGCCAATCGATAGCGCAATGGCTGGCGCCTGGCGATTATGTGTCCATGCGGAATAACTCATCGATGACTGATTCAGGCCAGGAACCGGAGGTTGACCGGGGTCATTGGCGCTCATGAGGGTGGTCCTTTCGTTATCTCACCGCGCGTTTGTAACTCAGCAAGATCATCTGCAGTGTCGAGGTCAAGTGCAAGGTCATTGTCTTCCACGGTGAGGTGAGTGAGTTTGTCGGCATTGGCACGCTCCACATGGCGTGCATAGCTTCCGGGTCCGTACGCTGTTTCAAAAGGCGACGTGGCGGGCATCGCGATCACATTTGTGCCATCGCGGTGGCGATCGGGGACAAATGTGATGGTGTCGGCTATCACCACGTGATCAAAGTGATGCGCCAGTGGTAAATCACCATGGGCGATGACCACGTGATCGATTCCGTCGCGTAGTGCCTGTCGACGTCCTGCACGTACCGCTGCGTCGATGCCACTGTCGCTGCAACGCACAACAGTTGCTCCATGATCCGTCGCCCATTGTGCAACCGCGTCGTCATCGCACACCACATAGGTTGGCCAGTCCCCACCAGCAGCAATGACACGGGTCGCGCATTCTTCTGCAACGTGCGCACGTTCATCGTCAGATAACGCAGCGGCCAATCGCCCTTTGGCGATTGCAAAAGATTTCACTGGGACAATAAGTGCCACGCGCACCCAGTCAGCCTACGCTCGTGACATGTCAGCATCGATGCCGCAACGTGTCGCAGTCATTGGCGCTGGTTCATGGGGCACAACGGTTGCCTCACTTGTCTCATTAAACACCGAGACTGTGTTGTGGGCGCGACGCACTGATGTCGTTCAGACTATTTTGACAACACGTCGCAATCCCACGTATCTGCCAGAAGTCGAGCTGTCGCCGTCATTGCATGCCACCCACTCTCTTACACAGGCTGTTGCTGGTAGTGACGTGATTGTGATGGCGGTGCCATCACATGGGTTTCGCGACATTCTCGTGTCACTAGCTCCACACCTTGCGCTAGGTGTTCCCATCGTCAGTTTGACGAAGGGTCTTGAGCCCGCAAGAGGTTTGCGGATGTCTGAAGTGATCAGTGAGGTATTGCCACAGAGCCCCGTGGCGGTACTGACTGGTCCCAATTTGGCCCGTGAAATTGCCCAGGGCCAACCAGCGGCAAGCGTGATTGCAACAAGTGATGCTGCGCTTGCACGAAATTTGCAACATGTGTTTAATCGACCCACGTGGCGTATGTACACCAACAACGATGTGGTCGGATGTGAAATTGCTGGAGTTGTAAAAAACGTCATTGCAATCGGTGCAGGTATGGCATTTGGTCTTGGGTTCGGAGACAACACACGTGCAGCGCTCATTACACGTGGTTTGGCTGAAATAACACGTCTGGCCGTTGCGATGGGTGCTCGACCTGAGACCTTCGCTGGATTAGCGGGGATGGGTGACTTAATAGCCACGTGCGCATCATCAATGAGTCGAAACAACACTGTTGGTCGACGACTTGGTCAAGGTGAATCGTTGTCTTCAATTATCGAGTCAACCTCGATGGTTGCTGAAGGTGTGAAAAGTTCTGCCGCTGTTTTGGATCTCGCACGCGCGTACAACGTGGAGATGCCCATTACCGAACAAGTTGTTGCGGTATGTCACCACGGAGTTCATGCTGGCGATGCCACACGAGCACTGATGACCCGAGCCCTCAAACAAGAAAACGACTGATGACGGATTCCCCTCAACGTTATGTAGGCATTCGGTCACGTCCGTGGCGCGCACGGGTGACCCACGAAGGAACTGTGGTGCCAGATGATGGCACCGCACCGCTTTCGTGGCATGTCGCAGCAGATGATCGCTGGTATTCACCTTCGAAAGAGCCGTCGGTTCGCCAGAAGTGGTTTGCAGGATATCCCGTTGTGGAAACACGTATGAAAGTCCCCAGTGGTGACATTGTGCAGCGCACGTATTGCATTGCTGATCTTGGTGGCATGGTTGTTGTTGAGTTTGAAAACGAATCCACCTTGCCAGTGGCAATTGCGGTGACACGCTCAGATGTACTGACGACGCGACCCACGATTGATAATCCACCACAGGGAATTGATGTACCCACCGATTCAATTGTGTTACCGCTTGCACATTCAGCAACAACACGTATTGGTCTGTTGCATGATCGCCCACACTCCGGTCGACTGCCCGATGACATCCCTGGCTATCAAGACGTTGTTCGGGGGTGGGAATCAGCGTGCAATGTAGCGTCACGAATCTCGGTGCCTGATCACACATTGACCGCTGGAGTATCGGCTATTCGCTGCGCTTTACTGCTGGACGATCTTCAGTTGTTGTCATATGTCTCTGACAAAGAACATGATGACCATCGAGCGATTGAGCTTGCACGACTTGGTGAAACAGACGATGACACCATCGTTCATGTTGTCGATGCGGTGCAACGACGCATCAAAAAAGAACGACGTGCGTCGTTGCTGGCATGGGACACGCCTCATCTGATGGCAACCGCTGCGTGGGTGTGCGAAAAACTCGGAGACGACCTTGCTGCAGCCGATATCGGTCGTACGTGGTTGCGCATGGCAGACACCCCTGTGGCTCCATTGCCTGCGATATCGCCAACTGGTCTTGGAATGATTGCGTGGGTGGAATCACTTCTTGTGGGAGCGCATCCATCTGGAGGGTTGTGCACGGTGTTGCCACACGGCATTCCAGAACCATGGTGGGGTGCACATTTTGAGTGTCATGGAATTGTTGCAGACCCTCGACACCAGTTGTCATATGCCATTCGATGGCATGGAGAGCGACCCGCATTGTTGTGGGAGATGTCTGGAGAACCAGGCATTGTCATTGCGGGTGGGTTAATGAACGAGCAATGGCACAGCACTGACATGTCGGGTGAGACGCTGCTCGCTGCGCCCCGCCCAACTGCTTGAGTTCGTCTTCACAAGAGTTAATTTCGTCATCGTTATGCCACGACCTGTTCCAGACTTTCAAACAGAACGCGCACTTGTCGATAACGGTGCAACATTTGTTGCTGGCATGGATGAAGTTGGTCGTGGCGCGATTGCTGGTCCGGTAATGGTGGGAGTTGTTGTTGTTCATCGCGACATCGTGCTGCGTGCAGAGATCCCCAAAGGATTAGCCGATAGCAAGTTGTTGTCGGAAAAACGTCGTGAGGCGCTTGTGGAGCCAGTGCGCGGGTGGTGTGTGTCGTCAGCGGTAGGGATTGCACACGCATCAGAAATTGACACACACGGCATTATGGCTGCATTGCAGCTGGCGGGGCATCGCGCACTAGCTGGGCTTGCCATACAACCAGACGTGGTGATTTTGGATGGTCCTTTCGATTGGTTATCGACAACGTCATCATCAGTAACAACGTCATCAGGAATATGGCTTTCTGCTCGACATGACAGCGACCTGAGTGATGCGAACCGCATGCGAGTTGTGACACAAGTGAAAGCAGACCAGGTGTGTGCAAGTGTGGCAGCGGCCAGCATTGTGTCGAAGGTGCAACGTGACCACCTAATGGTGGACCTCCACGAACAATTTCCCGCATATGGCTGGGCATCGAATAAGGGGTACGGATCAGCCCAACATCGTGAGGCGATCAGATCAATGGGCGCCTGTGAATTTCACCGACACTCCTGGAACTTGTGTTGATGGAATCGGCAGGGAGACCTGTGTCGCGGCTAGCGTGAGAGTCATGGGTCAGCCAGTTGCAGTCGAAGAAAAACGCAGTGTTGTTGCCGCCACCGTGCGGTTTGAGACAAATCGTTCACTCACCGGAATGGGGCACGAACGTTTCGCAGGCGAAGTTGATACAAAAGGAACGCGACCTGCTGCGGTTGTGGCGCGACGTCTTTTTGAAACAGGTCAAGTGTCTGGCGTTCATGTGTTTGGCAACATCGTCACGTGCACTCTTGCACCTGGTGCAACTGCACAAGGTCTCACTGAAATTGTGCGTGATCTGTATCAATACTGGAAGCCAGGTATGGCGCCACCGTCAGCAGAAGAATTGATGGCACAGGTGGAAGCGCCAGCTGCTGCAACAGAATCAGCAAGTAGCGATGCAGGAAGTGGGCCAGTTGTGGACTCACGTGTTCCAGCCCATTTGTTGGAACGTTCTGCCGCAGCACGAGCTCGTTGGGCAGAAAAATCCAGCTGACTTTTTAAGTATCGAACATGTGTTCGGTACAGTAGCCGGGTATGGAGACCCGCAGCACATCGGTTCAATCAGTACTGGCACAGATGCCAGGAACTGTCAGCACTGCTCAACAGTTACTGCAGCGCACAACAGCCTTACATGGTCGTCCTGTGGTGCCATCTCTTCAGCCATTGTTTCCTCGTGGTGGGCTCGAACCCGGTGTCATCTATGACTGT
>JBIITN010000042.1:0-7538 GCA_044340485.1 Ilumatobacteraceae bacterium
CGGTGGCAACATTGGCGCGCTCGATGGGTTTGATGTACGCGGTAGCAGTTTGCGACGCAACTTAGTGGTGCATTGTCGTGATGAGGCGCATCAGCAACAAGTTGTCGATGCTGTGAACAAATTGTCTGCGGTGAAACTTGTTGCGTGGTGGGACCGCACATTTCACATGCATGAATCAGGGAAAATTCATGTGCTCTCTACTGCGCCGGTAAATGATCGTGACGATTTGTCAATGGCGTACACACCTGGTGTTGCGCGTGTATGTACAGCAATTGAAAAAGATCCTAATTTGTCGCATCAATACACCATTCGTAAAAACACGGTGGCAATCGTGAGCAACGGTACTGCAGTGCTCGGTCTAGGAGATATTGGACCAGAAGCAGCAATGCCGGTAATGGAAGGCAAAGCTCTTCTTTTTAAAGAATTCGGCGGGGTAGACGGATTTCCAGTGTGTATCAATGCACGCACGGTTGATGAAGTCGTTGATTTTGTTCAGCGAATCGCCCCCACTTTTGGTGGCATCAACTTAGAAGACATCGCAGCTCCTGAATGTTTCGAAATTGAAGAGCGTCTGTCAAAGAGTCTCGACATTCCAGTGTTTCACGACGATCAACACGGCACTGCAGTGGTAACACTTGCTGCGTTGTGGAACTCGTTAAAGATCACTGGCAAAAAGATAGAAGATCTTTCAGTTGTGATCGCTGGTATTGGAGCCGCGGGAGTCGCAATCGGAAAGATTCTTATTAACGCAGGTGTTGGCGAAATTGTTGGAGTTGATCGCAGTGGTTCGATCTATTCAGGTCGTAGTGATCTGAACTCCGCAAAAGAGTGGTTTGCCAACAACACCAATCCATCACGCAAGATGGGCACTATTTCAGACGTCATGCATGGTGCTGATGTGTTTGTCGGGGTGAGTGGTCCAGATCTCATTACAGCAGCCGACCTTCGCAACATGGCAAAAGATCCCATCGTGTTTGCGATGGCAAACCCCAATCCAGAGATTCGCCCTGAGGCGGCCGATGGATTAGCCGCTGTCATGGCGACAGGCCGAAGTGACTATCCGAACCAAATCAATAATGTGCTTGCGTTCCCTGGTATTTTCCGTGGCGCTCTCGACGTGAATGCAACAGACATCACCGAGAACATGAAGCTGGCAGCAGCCATCGCCATTGCAGAATCCGTCACCGACGACCAACTGTCACCGAGCTTTGTTGTTCCGTCTGTGTTTGACCGCTCAGTTGTTGCCCGCGTGGCACCCGCGGTGTCTGAAGCTGCAGTGAAAGACGGTGTCATCCGCAAGATGTAACACTCGTTACATAGGCGTGATTGCTAACGTGACCAAAGTGGCAAGTCCGATGAAGACATTTGAAGACGAAAGAAATGCCGCATCAATTTTGTCGTGGGCGCAAGAGCAATTCGGGTCCGGACTTGTGCTGACGTGTTCATTTGAAACAGCGGTGATGCCTCATCTCGTTGCACATCATGCACCGAGCACAACAGTGGTATTGCTCGATACTCAATACTTGTTTCCCGAGACCATTGAATTTGCTCACTCGGTGTGCGCGCAGTTGGGACTGGCGTTGCATGTGGAGACGCCAGCCACAGAAATAGTGCCCGACGAGTTATGGCGCACAGATGTCGACAAATGTTGTGACGTGCGAAAGGTGCAGCCATTAGAGCGTGTCTTGTCTGGCAAGACAGCGTGGATAACGGGGCTTCGTCGGTCAGATGGATTTGAGCGTGCCAATGCTCCGATAGTGGCTCATGATTTGATCCGCAACATCGTAAAGATCAATCCACTTGCTGCGTGGATAGATGATGACATGCAGCAATACATCAATGAACATGCTCTGCCCCGCAATCCTTTAACGGAGCAGGGATATGCGTCGATTGGTTGTTGGCCATGCACACGTCCGACATTGCCAGGGGAAAACCGCCGCGATGGTCGGTGGCCCGGTCAAGACAAGACTGAGTGTGGGCTCCACGTCAACGTCAGCGCGCAATAGACGGTTCACACAAGATGTGGTGGGTTGGTCATTCAGTCCACTCACTGTTACTGGCCTGTTCACCTTTTGTTCACCCAAATCTTGGCTAGGCGCAACCTAAGTTTTCTACGGTGATTTCAGCCTGTTGACCCTCTGCAGGCTGTAACTCAGGGAGAAATCTAACTGTGAAACGCACTCGTAAGAACACGATGTGGGCAGCGATAGCTGCAATGACACTTACCATTCCACTTGCCGCTTGCGGCGATGATGACACAAGTTCCGACACGACCGCCGCTAACGGTGGTTCAGAATCTGGGTCGCTGTTTATCTCTGGTTCCTCCACTGTGGAGCCCATTACCGCTGCTGTTGCAAAATTATTCAGTGACGCAAACCCTGGTGTGGCCGTACAGGTTGAAGGACCTGGTACTGGTGACGGTTTTGCAAAGTTCTGTAATGGTGAAACCGATGTGTCGAACGCTTCTCGCCCTATCAAAGCTGAAGAAATTGAAACATGCACCAATAATGGTGTGGAGTTCATCGAACTAAAAGTTGCAGTGGATGGACTTTCAGTTATTACTTCAAGCGAAAACAGCGCAATTGACTGTGTCAGTTTTGCTGATCTATGGGTACTTCTCGGACCAGATGCGACCGGTCGCAACAATTGGAGTGACGCAAATGATGCAGCAGAAGAATTGAAAGCATCAATTGGAGCCCAGGCTGGAACCATCAACGCTCCGTATCCCGATGCGTCATTGTCAATTGTTGCCCCCGGTGAAGAGTCGGGAACATTTGACTCATTCATTGAGTACGCATTGGCACCAGTAGCCGAACTCTTGGGTGCCGAAGATGATGTGCCTCGTCCTGATTACACAGCGAGCCCGAACGACAACGTGATCATTGAAGGCATCTCGGCCAATGCAACGTCACTTGGCTGGGTGGGGTTTGCTTTCGTAGAGGAAAACCTCGACAAAGTGAAGCCTCTGCAGGTTGATGCTGGAAGCGGTTGCGTCACACCGTCTGCAGACACAATTGCATCGGGCGAATATCCGATTGCGCGCCCGTTGTACATCTACGTGAGCGTGAATAAGTTGGAAGGCAATGCCGCACTTGCATCATTCATCGACCTGTACTTGAGCGACGAAGGCATGGCAGTAATTGGAACTGGCGAAGGTCAGGTTCCTTACGTACCGTTGGCAACAGCTGACCTCGAGGAATCTCGATCAATCTGGACAGCGCGTACCACCGGAACGCGTGTCGAGGGATAATCGGCCCCTTTAGGCACATCACATACTTGGAACGGGCTGTTTCCGGAGTGATTTCCGGCGGCAGCCCGTTCTCTTATGAGCAAACGTGGCCAAGCACATAAAGTACAAAGAGGCCATTGACCGAGGGTGTTTGGGTGAATTCAACAACACAAAACGAGCCATCACAAAAAGGGCAATGGAGTTTTGAAGACCTGACATTGTCGCCTCGTCGGCGACGAAGCAATTCCGTCATGAAGTCGTCGCTTGCAGCGTCATCTTTTCTGACACTCGCTGTGACGGTACTGATCATGTTTATTCTGTTTCGCGACGCGTGGTCATTTTTCGTTGACGTTCCGAAAGGCGATTTGTGGAACATCGGTTGGTTCCCTCGGCGCGGGTATTTCGACATTAAAACGCTATTAGTTGGATCTTTAATGGTCACTGGCATAGCGATGCTTGTTGCCGTACCGATTGGTTTAGGTGTCGCAATTTATTTGTCTGAGTTTGCGCGCCCAAAGATTCGAAAAGTATTGAAGCCCATTGTCGAATTGCTCGCGGGTATTCCGAGTGTGGTGATTGGATATTTTGCGATCTCTTTTATTAATCCAAACATCATTACCAATATTTTTGATGGCGCAAACAAAGCGTTCAACATTGCTTCTGCTGGTGTTGCGGTGGGTATTTTGACCGTTCCCATCATTGCATCGGTTGCCGAAGATGCCATGAGAGCAGTTCCTGTGGCCTTACGCGAAGCGTCGTATGGACTTGGTGCTCAGCGGGTCGACACAACGTTTCGTGTAGTTCTACCTGCTGCAATTTCTGGCGTTATCGCGGCGCTCATTCTTGGCGTATCGCGCGCGATTGGCGAAACAATGGTTGTTGCGATCGCCGCGGGCGCCGTTGGCGGCGGTCTGTTTTCCACCGATCCACTGCAGCCTGGTCAAACAATGACCGCTGCCATGGCTGCACTCGGATTTGGTAGCGACCAGGTGGCAGGTTCGGGCCTTGCCTTCCAAAGTCTGTTCTTTATTGGATTCTTATTGTTCGTGCTGACGTTGCTCTTGAATCTCGCTGGAGATCGATTTGTGCGCAAGATTCGCGAGGAATACTGAGATGAAACTGAGTACTCCTTCTTCCACCGGTGGCGCGACGGCAGCGTCGTTGACCGCGCAGTTATCACAGAGCAAGCACCGTTTCCGCGAACGTATTATTGAAATCGTTCTGCTCAGCGCACTTCTTCTGACGCTGATCACCCTCGTGACACTCATCGTCAACCTCACCACAACTGGTTGGCCAGTGCTCAGCGAACGATTGGGCTCATTTCTGTCGTCGGGTCTTGACGCTTCGAATGCAAAGGAAGCAGGTGTGTGGCAAGCGATTCGCGGAACTCTCACCCTTGCAATCATCGTGGCCATAGTTGCGTTTCCGTTGGGAATCGCATCTGCTATTTACTTGGAAGAATTTGCAGGGAATTCGCTCGTCACTCGCATCATCCGCGTGAACGTGCGAAACCTCGCGGGTGTTCCTTCCATTGTGTATGGCATTCTTGGTTTGAGTTTGTGGGTGAAATTTGCCGGCGGTTTCACCGGTGGTCGTACCGTTATTGCCGGTGGTCTCACACTCGCAATCTTGGTGTTGCCAGTTGTCATCATCACGGCGTCAGAAGCAATTCGTGCTGTTCCACAGTCGATTCGTGAGGGCGCCTTTGGCGTCGGTGCAACACAGTGGGAGACAATTCGATCGCATGTTTTACCGTCGGCTGCACCGGGCATTTTCACAGGAACTGTTCTTGCGCTTTCTCGTGCCGCTGGCGAGGCTGCGCCCTTGTTGTTGGTGGGCGGTATCACTGGTCTGTTGCGTACTGGCAACTTGAGTTTGTGGGAGCAGATCACCGAGGGTGGTTTTACTTCTATGCCAGTGGCTATTTTTTCCTACGCACGCCAAACAGGAGAAGAGTTCCGTGAAGTTACTGCTGCTGCGTCGTTGGTGTTGCTGTTTATCGTGATCGTGATCAACGGCCTGGCCATTTGGCTTCGTAACCGGTTTGAAAAGAAATGGTGAACCATGCCCTTTCAACTTGAAGCGCTAGAAGTGTGGTACGGAGAGTTTCGCGCAGTCCGCGATGTGAGCCTCACGGTGAATAGTCAAGAGATCACGGCTTTCATCGGGCCTTCGGGATGTGGCAAGTCAACTGTTTTGCGTTGTCTTAACCGAATGAACGATCTCATCCCCACTGCAAAAGTGAATGGCACCATCACCTACCATGGACTCGATCTGTATGACTCTCGCGTCGATGCGGTGGAAGTTCGTCGTCGCGTGGGGATGGTGTTTCAAAAACCTAATCCTTTTCCAAAAAGCATCTACGAGAATCTTGCCTTCGGCGCGCGTCTCAATGGCGTGAAGAAGAAAGCCGAACTTGATGACATCGTCGAGTCATCGCTTCAACGCGCTGCTCTTTGGGATGAGGTAAAGAGTCGTCTCTCTGCCTCTGCCATGGGCCTCTCTGGAGGTCAGCAGCAACGTTTATGCATCGCGCGATGTATTGCGGTAGAGCCCGACGTCATCTTGATGGACGAACCCTGTTCGGCGCTTGACCCCATCGCCACGGCGCGTATTGAAGATCTCATGCAAGAAATCAAGAAAGATTTCACGATCGTCATCGTCACTCACAACATGCAACAGGCTGCTCGTGTGAGCGACCGCACCGCCTTTTTCACCACCGAAGTCAATTTGGAGAGTGACCGTCGCACGGGCGTGCTTGTGGAGTACGACCAGACCGCCCGGATGTTCTCTGAGCCCAAAGACGAGCGCACGGAGAACTACATCACTGGTCGCTTTGGCTGACCGACAGCCGTCCGTCGAGCGCAATGAACACCGGTGTGTGTACCGGCGAGTAGGCAGTTAGCATTGACTTCCGCTCATAAAGCAACTTGTCGTTTTATCCATCAGCATCTTTGCAGGAGGAACCCCCAGATTGTCCAAGATTCGTGCGCCGTATTACATCATTGACGAACGCAGGCTCTTGCACAATCTCGAACTGGTCCAACAGGTTCGTGAGACTTCCGGAGCAAAGTCTGTTTTAGCTCTCAAATGTTTTGCCACGTGGGGAGTATTCGATCTTGTTAGTCAGTATCTCGATGGCACAACAAGTAGTTCGTTGAACGAAGCGCGACTCGGGCACGAGACATTTGGAAAAGAAACTCATGCGTACGCCGTTGCATGGCGCGCCGATGAAGTGGCAGAAGTAGCAACTTTTGCAAACAAAGTGATCTTTAATTCGGCTTCACAACTGCAATCGCTTTATCAACTCGCAAATAACTGTGTTGTTGGTGTGCGAGTGAACCCCGGTATTAGTCATTCGCACTTTGACCTCGCTGATCCCGCACGACGCTTCTCGCGTTTGGGCGTTACTGATCTCGCTCAATTACGTGAGTGCCTGCCATTGGTATCCGGTGTGATGTTTCACTACAACTGCGAAAATGACGACGTTGCTAGCTTCGAAAAATCATTAGACATCATTTCTGAGCGATACGCAGAGGTACTGCATCAGCTCGAGTGGGTAAGCCTTGGCGGGGGTGTCGCTTTCACAAATGATGACTACGACCTCAACCGTTTCAGTATCGCGTTACGTGATTTTTCAGAACGATTTGGTGTTCAGGTGTATCTCGAGCCCGGCGAGGCTGTGGTCACGCAAACAGCCGAGTTAGTTACCGAGGTGTTAGACGTGGTGCACAACGAGGCAGACATCGCCATTGTGAACGCATCTATCGAGGCGCACATGCCTGATCATCTTCTGTACGGCACCATGCCTCGTCTCAGTCGTCCTGGTCCCGGTGATCACCGTGTGATCATTGCGGGACGTACGTGTCTAGCGGGCGATTCATTTGGAGAGCATCGCATTGCAGGCCCACTTTCAGTGGGAGACGAAGTTCGTATCGCTGACGCCGCTGGTTACACCATGGTGAAGAAATCATGGTTCAACGGCGTTCCGATGCCATCAATCGCAGTGCGCCGTCTCGACGGTTCACTCGACGTCGTCCGAGAATTCGGATACGACGATTACAAACACAATTTGTCGTAAGACAAAAACAACCCGACTTAGTCGGCCAACACGAACCGGGGAGGTGCGTACATGAAAAAGAATCTTCTGATCATTGGAGCGGGAGGCGTTGCACACGTTGCTGCTCATAAAGCAGCGATGCACAACGATGTACTAGGCGAAATTTGCATTGCTTCACGAACTAAGTCCAAATGCGATGCGATTATCGACAGCATCAAGCGGATGGATCACATTAAAGATCACAGCCAT
>JBIITN010000043.1:0-7430 GCA_044340485.1 Ilumatobacteraceae bacterium
ATCAAGGCGAAGTTCCTGGCGGCCAGACGTCTGTTGCCCCGCTCTGTTGCTTGCATCTGCGCGAATACTCTTTGGCAAACACACCACATCACCAATCAGCAACATCGAGCTAGTCGATGCCTTATTTGCCCTGAGCAATGACTTCATCGAGATCCCGACCTTGTCGGCGACACGGCTCCACGAGTCGTTTCGTACCGTCGTATAGGTGGCCCGGCCCGACGGGCAGGCAAATGTCTTTGCCTCGACTCCCGTCGCCGAAAAGACGAAAACCCCCGAAAACCCCAGCAAAATAAGGGAAAAACCGGCCATCACGGCGCGCCGAGCACGCAAAAAAAGACCCATGTGGCGGAGAGGGTGGGATTTGAACCCACGGTCCGCGTAAACGGACAACGCCTTAGCAGGGCGCCCCATTCGGCCACTCTGGCACCTCTCCAATGAAGTTTCGCAGTGTATCGGTCTCATCTGTTACACAGACTTAACAGGTATTTGACCCCCACATTGGTCGGGTCCCTGTGGCAGCGGACTAATCTCTACTTACTGTTTGGTACCACCCCTGGACCAATTATGAGGAGACCAAAATCCATGAAGAAACTGTGGAAATTTGCTGCAGTCGTGGCAACTACAGCGCTGATCGCATCAGCATGTGGTGACGACGACGGCGGAAGCAGCAGCGACACAACAGCAGCCGGCGGTGACAGCGTTCCCGCGGTAGCAGCCGACATCAAGGTTGCCGTTGTTTACATCGGTGTACCCGATGACAAGGGCTGGACCTACCAGCACGAAGATGGCATCGTTCAGCTTGAAGAAGCACTCGGCATTGAAGTGAAGCGTGTTGAGAATGTGCCAGAAGGCCCAGAGTCTGAAGAAGTGATGGCACAGCTTGCACGTGACGGTTACGACCTTGTGTTTGCAACATCATTCGGTTACGGCTTGCCAATGAACAAGGTTGCTCTTGCTAATCCAGACAAGTGCTTCCAGTGGGCAACCGGTGCAAAGTTCTTGATCGAAGCAGACAACCAGGAAGTTGCACCGAACCTCGGTACTTACTTCGGTTCTGCTGAAGAAGCTCGTTACCTCTCTGGTATGGCAGCAGGTGCAGCATCACCAACCGGCAAGCTCGGTTACGTTGCAGCGTTCCCAATTCCAGAAGTTATTCGCGGTATCAACGCATTCACTCTTGGTGCACAGTCTGTGAACCCAGATGCAACTGTTCAGGTTGTATGGACCGAGACATGGTTTGATCCAGCGAAAGAAAAAGAAGCAGCTGAGTCATTGCTCGCAGCTGGCGCCGACGTTCTTGGTATGCACCAAGACACCACAGCAACTGGTCTTGCAGCAGACGCAGCAGGTGCAAAGTGGGTTGGCTACAACAGTGACATGGCAGAAAGTGCACCCGGTGCATGGTTGACAGCTCCTGTATGGAACTGGGGCCCGTACTACATCGAGACCGCTGAAAAGTGGGCCGCAGGCGAATGTCGTACCGATGAGTACTACGGCACCATGGCAACAGGCATGGTGACACTTGGTTCATTTGGTTCATCGGTATCCGACGACATCCAAGAGCAGATCTTGGCAAAGGCGGAAGAATTCGCTTCTGAATCAGCTGTTCCGTTCACAGGTCCTATCAACAAGCAAGATGGTTCTGAGGCAGTTCCTGCAGGTTCAGTTCTTGACCACAAGGTCATTGACGGCGACAACCTGTTTGCATTGCTTGGAATGAGCTACTTCGTTGAAGGCGTTATTGGTAACGCTTCCTAACCGAACAACGACTCATGTCGAACACCTCACATGAGGTTGTGCAGGGGCCGCATCACGAAAGTGGTGCGGCCTCTGTCGCACTCTCAGCTCATCACATCACCAAACGCTTCCCCGGAGTTGTTGCAAATTGCAACGTTGACTTTGACATTCGTCGCGGAGAAGTACACACCCTGCTTGGAGAAAACGGCGCCGGTAAAAGCACCCTGGCTGCGATTCTCTGTGGCTTGTATCAACCAGATGAGGGATACCTCACGCGCAATGGCAGCGTGATTTCACTTCCTTCTCCCCGTGCGGGTCTTGCGCACGGCATCGCAATGGTGCATCAACATTTTCGTTTAGTAGAGCGATTCACCGTTGCAGAAAACGTTGTCCTCGGCAGTAGTGATCTGTCATTTCGACTAAAGACAAAAGATCTCAACGACAAAGTGGCAGCCGTTGCGGATAGTTACGGCCTGCCCATTGACCCCACTGCAGTCATCGGAGACCTGTCGGTGGGACAGCGTCAACGCGTGGAGATTGTCAAAGCGTTGTACCAAGGCGCAGAAATCTTGCTGCTCGACGAGCCAACAGCTGTTCTTGTTCCCGCCGAAGTTGAAAAGTTGTTTGACAACGTGCGCGCGATGACCGCGAGTGGAAAATCGATCGTGTTTATTAGCCACAAACTTGGTGAAGTAGTAGAGATTTCAGACCGCGTCACAGTGCTTCGTAACGGTGAAGTAACGGGTTCCGTCGAAGGTCGTGGTTCAGCTAGCACCGCTGATCTTGCGAACTTGATGGTGGGTCGTCACGTTGACTTGTCGGTGCAACGCGCTGAACATCCCATTGGTCACGAAGTTCTGCAAGTTCGCAACTTGTCACTCACGGTGAACGGAGTGAAGCGTCTCGACAACATCACGTTCAATGTGCATGAAGGAGAGATGGTTGGTATCGCTGGTGTTGCGGGCAATGGTCAAAAAGAACTCGCTGATGTGATCGCTGGTCTGACATCACCAACGTCTGGAACCATTGCCATTCAAGGAGTGTTCACCACCGACCTTGGCCCGATCAAAGCGCGCGAAGCTGGACTTGCGTACGTGCCGGAAGATCGCCTCGGAATGGGTCTTGTTCCATCGATGAGCATTCTCGACAACTTGCTACTCACACGCAAACGCGACGTGATAGTCGATCGCGGATCTGTTCGTCCGGAAGCCGCGCGACTAATTGAACAATTTGAGATCAAAGCAAATGGCCCCGAACATGTTGCACGCAAACTCTCCGGTGGTAATGCCCAGAAGGTGTTGCTTGCGCGTGAGTTGTCGGGTGGACGAACACCAACAGCATTGCTTGTTGTATGCTCACCAACGCGCGGATTAGACGTAGGCGCAATTGAAACAGTACGACGTCTTATTGATGACGCGCGTAGTGCAGGTCAGGCAGTCTTGTTGATTTCGGAAGACCTTGATGAAATCTTGTCGTTGTCTGACCGCATTTTGGTGCTGTATCGCGGTGCGATAGTTCACGAGACACCCGGTGAATCTGCACACATTGAAACTGTTGGCGCCGCAATGGCCGGACTGTCGAAGTAAGGGTGTGATGTAATGCGATTTCCACTTCGCTTTGAAGCACGCACTGACTCTCCCAAGTATCTCAGTGCTGCAGTACCGGTTATCTCAATTATCGCGGCACTTGTTGTTGGTGCCGTCTTCTTGCTCGCCACCGGCTATGCGCCTATTGAGACATACCAAGAGATGTTGAAGGGTGGCTTCACCACTTTTTATGGCATTACCGACACACTTGGGTTATCGACGGTTCTCATCTTTACGGGCGTGGCAGCGGCATTTGCGTTCCAGATGAACCTCTACAACATTGGTGGAGAAGGCCAGTTGTATTTGGGAATGATTGGTGGTGCATGGGCAGGTCTTGCCTTTGGCGACAGCCTTCCATCGGCCATCGCAATTCCTGTTGTGCTGCTAATGGGTGCACTCTTTGGTGCGCTGTGGATTGTTGTGCCCGCAATTGTGCGATCAAAGCTTGGAACAAGCGAGATCGTCACCACATTGCTTCTCACCTACGTCGCACTGAACTTGATGAACTACTTCATCTATACGAGTTCCTCATTCTTCCGTGATGAGAGCACGACCGGTTTCCCACAGGGTCGACCCTTACCGGAGTCAGCGACCATTGAAGCCTTTGGTTCAACTCGTGTGTACCCGACGTTCTTTCTCGCTGTAGTGGTGGCACTAGTTCTGTTCTGGATTGTCAAACGCACCGAGTATGGCTATCGCATTCAGGTAATTGCTGATTCACCACGTGCTGCTCAATATGCAGGCATTAGTGCACAGCGCACGACATTGTCGGTGATGATGATTTCGGGAGCGCTTGCTGGTCTTGCTGGGTCTGCACTCATTGTGGGACCGTTTGAAAAGCTCGACATCTCGATCACCACGATGGGATACGGATACGCCGGAATTGTTGTTGCAGCACTCGCCCGCTACAACTTTGTTGCCATCATCATTAGCGCAATCTTATTTGCAGGTCTTCGTACTGGTGGCGACAAACTACAGATCACAAGCGATACGCCTGTACATATCGGCGTGATTTTGCAAGGTGCTGTGTTGTTGTTCGCCCTAGGTGGCGAGATCTTCCGTCGCTACAGACTGCGAGTGGTGCGTCAACAACAGCAGGCGGTGGCATCATGAACGACAACATCTGGATCCTCACCTTTGCTGATTCCATCGCCATTGCCACCACGTTGATGCTTGCATCGCTTGGTGCATTGTTTAACGAACGTTCCGGTGTCTTAAACCTTGGAGTTGAAGGCGTTTTGTTGATGGGCACCGTCAGTTCATTCCTTGCAACTGACTCAAGTGGAAGTATCTGGGTAGGGCTTGTCGTGGGAACACTTGTTGGTGGGCTCACCGCAATGATTCATGCGACGTTGTCGGTGGTGTTTCGCGCCAATCAAATAGTTGCTGGTTTAGCGTTGGTCATTTTCTGTACCGGGCTTGCGAACTTCCTCGGGAAACCCGCAGAAGGTCGGATCATCTCAGAAAAGATTGTTCCCCTTGACTTTGGTCCTCTCACCGACATTCCTGTTATTGGACCAATCGTGTTCGAACAAGACATCGTCACGTATTTCGCTATTGCACTCACAATTGCCGCGAGTTGGTACATCTTCCGCACACGCTCGGGTCTCACACTTCGCGCGACGGGTGATGATCCCGCAACAGTTGATGCACAAGGTTTGTCGGTCGCCACTATTCGCTTTAGCTACACCATTCTTGGCGGCATGCTGATTGGCCTTGGTGGTAGTTGGTTGATGTTGGCTCGCGCGTCAGCGTGGAACCGTGAAGGCACCACAAATGGCATTGGCTGGATCGCACTCGCGCTGGTGGTGTTTGCCGGATGGCGACCCATTCGCATCATCTTTGGTGCGGTGTTGTTTGGTTTCACATTGCAGCTGCCATTTACCTTGCAAGCAGAGCGCATCACGTTTATACCAACAGCGTTTACACAAATGGTGCCATATTTGGCCACGTTGATTGCGCTAGTTGCACTGTCAACACCAAAGAGCAGACAGGCACTGGGCGCACCGAAGGCACTCGGTATTCCATTCGTCAGAGACGAACGATAAGTCGCAAGCGACTTTCGAGAGTCTCGCATTAGCAAGGTCGGAGACGAACGTTAAGCGTTATTAACGCTGCGTGCCGACTTTCAGGTCTTTGAACGCAACATCGCGGTCGACGGCAGGCTCACGTGGGAGTCCGAGCACGCGGTCACCGATGATGTTCTTTTGAATCTCGTCGGTACCACCAGCAATGTTGGCGGCAAAACTTGCGAGCAAGTTACGTGACCAGTTCTCCATGTGGTCGCCCTTTTCGTGAGCAACAACTGCAGGACCCTGCACATCACTAATCAACTGACGCATCATGCGGGCAATGCGGGCTGAGTGCAATTTGCCAAGTGATCCACCAGGGCCTGGCGCACGACCAGATTTCATCTCGGCACGCGTACGCAGCGACACGAGTGACTTGGTGAACTCTTCGCTGTACACCTTCATGATGTTTTGACGAAGAACGGGATCGTTCAATACACCACGACGACGAGCCTGTTCGATGAGACGATCGGCGTTGTCAGTCTTTACACCACTTGATGAACCGGTACCAATTGCAACACGCTCGTACATGAGCATTGCTGTTGCTTGGTTCCATCCGTTGTTCAATTCGCCAAGCAACCATGACTTGGGAATACGCATATCGGTGAGGAAGATTTCGTTGAAGTGCTTGCTGCCGTCAATCTGGTGAATGGGGCGAATCTCAACACCCGGTGCGTTCATGTCCATGATGAACATCGAAATACCGGCGTGCTTGGGTGCATCAGGATTGGTACGAGCGATAACAATTCCGTAATCACTTAAGTGCGCGAGTGTGGTCCACACTTTTTGACCATTCAAGACCCACTCATCACCGTCAAGCTCTGCTTTGGTTTGCAAACTTGCAACGTCGGAACCTGCACCTGGCTCAGAAAACATCTGACACCACACCGTCTCGGCAGAAATATTGCCACCTTGGAACTGCGCGCGCTGCTCTGGTGTTCCAAAGTCATTCAGCATTGGCAAGCACATGCCGTGGCTGATGGTGAGTTCGTTTGTCATATCGGGATACTTCGCGTATTCCTCACGCCATACGCGATCGTGTGCACGAGTCAGTCCCGCACCGCCGTATTCCTTCGGATACACAATGCCCGCGAGTCCTGCCTCTGCGAGTGCCTTTTGAAACTTCTTTGCACCGTCCATCGCGGTCTTACCGCGGTCTGTGGGATCACCGGGCTTAATACCTGTGGCGTGCTTGTCGAGGAACGCAACAACTTTTGCGCGGAACTCTTCAAGTTCTTCTTTGCTGACCTGACGGTTTGCGTCGTGGGTGACTGCTTGTGTGGTGGACATGTGATCCTGCCTTCCGCTACACGAGGGGGAATGGCTATGAGACTACTGGCGGAACGGGAGGGATTCGAACCCCCGGGCCTTGTGAGCCTCCCGCTTTCAAGGCGGGTGCATTTGTCCGCTCTGCCACCGTTCCGTCCGACACGTTATCGCTGGATACGCGAACGCAACGCAGTGACCCAATCATCTGCCTCTTTCCAGCGGGCATCGGCATGTTCGCGAGCCGAATGTGACTGTTCTCCCGCTGCTGGGTACGACCCAAGAAATTTCACGCCACCTTGTTTGGCGCGCAAATCACGAAGTGCATCCGCTAGCAGTTCATCATCAACATGCCCATCCACGTACATGATGAAGCAATAATCACCAAGACCACCAGCTTTTGTGGGACGCGATGACAAATGCGTGATGTTGATGCGTCGCGCAGCAAACTCTTGCAAGATTGAAATGAGACTGCCTGGTTCGTCTGCACGTTGAAACACAACAATGCCAGTGCGATCATGTCCTGTTGCAGCAGGGATTCCCTCTCGACCGATTAACACGAAACGCGTTTGGTTTCCTTCGTGGTCTGCAATGTTTTCTGCGATGACGTCGAGGTTGTACAGCTCTGCTGCGGTGCGAGGTGCAAGTGCTGCGAGTCCCTTTTCACCATTTGCGCTTCGCTCACCTACTTGACGTGCGGCATCAGCGGTGCTGTTTGCAGTAATGATGTCGGCCTTTGGCAATGTTTTGCGCAAATACGCAGCACATTGTG
>JBIITN010000027.1:0-23005 GCA_044340485.1 Ilumatobacteraceae bacterium
TTGGATGACGCGAAGTTCTGCACTCCCATGAGCTTCAGCCAACATGCGTGAGTCTGCAACGGGGACACTTTCATCATCCTCACCATGCATGACAAGTAGCGGACGAGGCGCAAAACGCGC
The DNA here is from genome assembly GCA_044340485.1 of Ilumatobacteraceae bacterium. Lineage (GTDB taxonomy): Bacteria > Actinomycetota > Acidimicrobiia > Acidimicrobiales > Ilumatobacteraceae > UBA2093. The sequence continues at coordinate 121 of JBIITN010000027.1, forward strand.
GGCGGCGTCAACAGGACGAAAGCGACGGAATTCCCTGCTCCATTCGTCAAACGCTGGCGGAAAATTGGCACGTCGAATCGCTCCGATTTCGCGAGCATGCTCTAAAAAACGACGCGGTTGTGCGGCCCAATCATCAAAATCTGCGCGCGCTCCAAGTAGCGCACATCCTCTAATACGCGGATCACTTGCAGCAACACATAACGCCAACGAACCACCAGTGTTTGTGCCAACCAACCATGTGCCATTTACTTCTACTTCGCTGTGCAGGTGGTCGATGGCCGCACGCAAATCGTCTACCCAGCCCTGAAGTGAAAAATCTCCTTCACTTTCACCGCACCCTCGAAAAGTAAATGTGAGTGCGGCCCAACCGAGATCATTGGCAACACGGTCCATCAATTGTGGAAACGTGATCGCTGATTGCCGCGCATCAAGTGGACCGATGGGGAAACCATGACACACGATGACCCCGGGCATCGGACCTGTCGCGCCTACTGGACGCACCAAGTAACGACCAAGAGTTAGAGAGCCAGAAAGAAATGTTCCGTTCATGCACGTGGCTTGCGCAAAACGCGACGCTTACCTGGCGTTGCCAAGGTGTAACCACGGTTGCGCGCTTCGGCCAAAGTGTCTGGACCAAAGCACAATCCAACTCCGGCGTCGACGATCTCATCGACGATCGTTTCGTCATTCCACTCGTCGAGGTCATACACCAACTGGGTGCGCTTGTCACCGAGATAGCGAGTGTGTTCGAACTTCCCTGGCCGCTTCATGCCAGTCAACGGTAGCCGTTCACGACCTCATCGTCAGGATCCCGCCGTCAGGATCCCGCCGTCATGATCCAATCGCCATGATCTAGCCGTTACGGTGATAGCACGAGGTGGCAAGCAGTAAGTTGCAGTACATGCCTGATGCCCCAGCACCGACACGGATTGAGTTCTTCTTTGACCCTATGTGTCCATTCGCTTATCAAACTTCGGTGTGGATTCGCGATGTTCGTTCAGAGATTGGTCTCGACATCACATGGCGCTTTTTCAGTCTCGAAGAAGTGAACCGACCTGAAGGAAAGAAACATCCGTGGGAGCGAGAGTTGAGCTACGGCTGGACTCCAATGCGTGTTGCAGCGTGGTTGCGTCGACACAGCATGGACTGGTGCGACGCGTTTTATGAAGCGTGCGGTAAGGCGCTCCACGTCGACGGTCGTCGGTTTTATGACCGTGATGTGGCACTAGAACTGCTCCGTGGTGCGGGTCTTCCCGAATCCGCATGGGATGAGGCGCTACAAGATGACTCCACTCATGAAGATGTGAAACATGATCATGATGAAGCAGTGTCTGCACATGGAGGCTTTGGTGTTCCCATCATCATTTTTCAAGATGCAGTCGACCCACCAGCGCGTGCGGTGTTTGGACCAGTTGTTGCACCGGCACCTCCACGCGAACGCGCAGTGGAATTGTGGAATATCGTCACAGGTTACGCACGATTCCCTGATCTCTACGAAATAAAGACTCCAAAAACCAACAAAGACCTTTCCGCTATCGGCACTCTCTTTCGCCCCTACTTGGAAAATCGAGAATGGCCCACCATCCAAAAGCCAGCACCATGATTCCCACTCACATCATCAACACACTCGAACACACGTGGAATTCGATCTCTTCGTTGTGTGAATCGTTAACCGAACAACAATGGAAAACGTCAACGCAGCTACCTGGTTGGTCGGTGCAAGACAATCTCTCTCACATGATTGGCACCGAGCGAATGTTGCAAGGGTTGCCCGCGGCAGAACATCGTGCTGCCGACATGTCATTTGTGAAAAATCCAATCGGTGAATTCAATGAACATGAAGTGGATGCGCGACGACCATTGCCAGGGGCTCAAGTGTTATCGGAGTGGAACGACTTAGTACAACTGCGTGTATCCACATTGAACAGTGCCGACGAGGCGTACTTTGCGCGCGAGATGATGACCCCCACTGGTCCCGGCACCATGGCCGACTTTTTGCACGTACGCATTCTTGATTGTTGGCTCCACGAACAAGACATGCGTATTGCGCTCAACATCATTGGCAATACCGGTGGTGATGGCGCTGAGCACACCATCGATCGACTTATTCGTACCATCCCAATTGTTGTCGGAAAACGTGCAGCAACACCAGAGGGTCACAGCGTGGCAATTCACATCACGGGTCCTGTGTCGCGAGATATTTCAGTAACTGTGGCCGAAGGACGCGCGCGCATCGACACCTCACCGGCATCGACATTTGCATGTTCAATATCGATCGAGAGCCCAATGTTTGTTCAACTTGCCACTGGTCGAGTCGACGGCGCTACGGCTACACCGTCTTGCACAATCACCGGAGACAAAGACCTTGCTCAGCGAATACTGAACAATTTCAACATGATGATCTAAATCTGATCGGGTGTTGTTTCCGGGCCAACGGCACCAATGGCATCAAAATACAAAAGATGCACATCGACAACCTTGACGACATCAACATCGTCGAGAATTGCCACTCCTAATCTTTCAGCTTCACCCAGCAGATACGCAGCAACTGTTGTCTCATCAACCACCACCGGTGTTTCAATGTCTTGTGGACGATCCGTCACTTTTTCAGGAAGTAGTCCACGCGCGTGCATCCAGTTCAAGTGCGCAATTAGTAGAGCCCGCAATTCATCTTCGGTTAAACGTGCTTGTGTTGTGTCAGGCAATTGATCAGCAACCCAATCCACCGCGATGTCAATTTCATACACCGCACGTGGTGCCACCGCATCGAGTCGGCGCGCTTCGCGACCAATAGTGATCGCAGCGATCATGAACACGCTTACCACCGACAGAATAAGAAAGACCACGGTGATTGCCGACATGCAACCAAAGCCTAGAGAGCGAAAACGGGAATAAGAAAAGAGCCCCAGGCAAACGCCCGGGGCTCTTTTGCGTTCTCACGCTATTTGGATCGAATCAGATGCCGATGCGCTGTGCGAGAAGTTCGCGGTGATAGGTGGGATCACCAAAGAGCAGTTCGCTCGACTTTGCGCGCTTGAAGTACAAGTGTGCTGGGTGCTCCCATGTGAATCCGATACCACCATGGATCTGGATGTTCTCAGCTGTCGCATGGAAGTATGCCTCGCTGCAGTACGCCTTAGCGAGTGACGCTACTGATGGCAATTCCTCGTTCATTTCTGCAACACACCACATGCCGTAGTACGCAGCTGACTTTGCTGATTCCACTTCAAGCAACATGTCTGCACACTTGTGCTTGATTGCCTGGAATGAACCGATGGGACGGCCAAACTGCACGCGATCTTTTGCGTACTGCACAGCCATCTCGAGAACCTTCTGTGCTCCACCAACCTGCTCAGCTGCAAGAGCAACTGCAGCAATGTCGAACACGGTGGACAATACGTCCCAGCCCTTGCCTTCTGTTCCCACCAATTTTGCTGGTGTGTTGTTGAATTCAAGCTTGGCTTGCTTGCGTGTCTGGTCCATTGTCGACAATGCGGTACGAGTAAGACCCGACGCGTTGCCTTCAACTGCGAACAAGCTGACGCCCTTACCAGTCTTTGCGGCTACAAGGATGAGGTTTGCAGTGTGTCCATCAAGAACAAACATCTTGGTTCCAGTGATCGTGAAGTCGCTTCCTGATCCCTTTGCTTCTGCAGTGATGCCTGCCTGATCCCACTTGCCAGATGGCTCGGTGGTTGCAAGCGTTGCGATTGTTTCACCTGATGCGATACCTGGAAGGTATGCCTTCTTTGCATTTTCATCACCTGAATGAATCAGTGTGTATGCAGCAAGAACTGCAGATGAGAAATACGGTGCGCACAACAATGCACGACCCATTTCTTCAAGCACAACGCCAAGCTCGACAAATGAGAAGCCTTGGCCGCCGTACTCTTCAGGAATTGCGAGTCCTTGCAGACCCATTTCGTTGGCCATCTGTGACCACACGTTGGCATCAAAGCCGTTATCTGTTTCCATCTGCTCGCGCACTGCCTCTTCCGATGACTTGGATTCGAGGAATTTGCGAACGGTCTCGCGGAGGGTGTCTTGGTCTTCACTAAATGCAAAATTCATGCCCCCATTCTGAAGATCTCGTCGCCCTCACCGCCAATTCATCTGTGTACATCTGTGTACACACTTTGTGATGTCAGTGATTACACTGACCTCTATGAGCGACATCGGGGTCCGGGACCTGAGAGCACACCTTGCAACCATTGTTCGGCGCGCGGGGGCCGGCGAGCGCATTGTGGTCACCGTCGACGGTCGACCCATTGCCCAGGTTGGTCCGATCGACAGCGAGGGGTTCGTGAGCCAATTGCCAGATCTCATTTCGCGCAACCTCATCGTCGGCCCGCGACGTAAAGGTGATTTTCTGCCCCCATCCCCCATTGCGCTCTACAGCGGAGTGCGAGTTGAAAAAGCCGTCAACGAGATCCGAGCATGACAACTCTTCTCGACGCAACTGCATTGGTGGCGCTTCACATCGAATGCTCGCAACGCCAAACGGTTGTCGATGCGATGAATGCAGACACCGATTGGGTGGCCAGTGCACTATCTCTCACAGAGTCCCTCGCAGCAGTGCACCGCATCACAGATGACGAAGTCCTGCGCAGAGAGCTGGAAGATTCCATCCGCCACACATGGGATTTTCTGCACGTTGTTCCAGTTGACCAACGCATTCTCGATGACGCGAATATTTTTACTGCCCAACAGCCAGTCGGTGTCTCTACAGCAATTCACCTCGCTACTGCACAGCGCCTCGGAAATCCATTGAAATTCGTGACATTTGACCCCAATCAAATCACGGTTGCACTTTCACTCGGTATCGACATCATCTCTGAATAAGTACGCTTGTGTCATGGCACACGCAGACACTGTCCATTACCACGATGAAAATCTGGAAGTGCACAAAGTGGTTGTTGGCCCGTACGACAACAACGTTTTCATTGTCCGCTGCACATCCACTGGCGATGCTGTTCTTATTGACGCCGCTAACGAACACGAAATGCTTCTTGAACTCTGCCAACGTCTGGGCGTGAAGCGTGTTCTAGAAACACATGGACATTGGGACCACATTCAAGCAGTGCCAGCCATGCGTGAAGCAGGTTATGAAGTTGCTGTTACAGCAGAAGATGCACCACGTCTTGTTGATGTCGGATACGACGTGTTTATTCAAGAAGGTGATGTCATCGAAGTAGGCAAACTGCGTTTACATGCCATCTTGAATCCTGGCCACACGCCCGGATCAATGTCATTCAAAGTTGAAAATGCTCCACTTCTATTTACCGGGGACACTCTGTTCCCTGGTGGTCCAGGCAATGCCACATTTGAAGGTGGTGACTTCAACACGATTATCGAGTCAATCGACACGAAGTTATTCACGTTCCCGGCAAACACAATCGTGTTGCCCGGCCACGGTGACGACACAACAATTGGCACCGAACGCCCCCATCTACAGAAATGGATCGATCGTGGCTGGTAACGCAACATCGTTGCGTCTCGGTGGCCTCGCATTGTCGCCAGAACAATTGCCTGTCACGTATCCAGATGACTTCATTCAAGGTGACGGACGACCAACGTCGTCATACAGAGAAAAACTGCGTCGGATACCAAACATTCGCAACGGCATCAGTGTCGTTTCTGTGTACGTGCAGACAATCGGCATCGTTGTTGCAGCGATATGGATTGATTCACCGATTGCATGGGCTGCTGCATTCATTTTGATGGGTCGCGCACATGCACAATTTGCCTCCCTTATGCACGAGGCTGCACACCGCTTGTTGTTCTCTCATAAAAAATTGAACGACTTTGTTGGTAATTGGCTGCTTGGCTACCCCACTCTGACGAGTACCCCCGCATACCGTCGCGTGCACATGGCTCATCACCGACAAGAATTCGGTCCCGAAGAACCAGACATCCCCTTGTATGCGAATTACCCCGTTAGCACAGCAAGCCTTCGTCGCAAATTATTCCGTGACGCGACTGGTCAAACCGGAATGAAATTGCTCTCCTCACAAATGCGTGGGCTCCGATCACCTGATACGCGTGTGCGTCGAACCCTTATCAAGATGTTGCTTCTGCAAGTAGTGATTCTTGCAACATGTACTGCACTCGGATACCCACTTGTATATCTCTTTATGTGGGTGCTCCCATATCTCACTGTGTGGCGAGTCATCAACCGTCTTCGATCAATTGCCGAACACGGTGGGTTGCGTGCAGACAGCGACCGACGAATCACCACCCATTCGGTACACCAAAGTCTCCTCGCGCGATTCTTTCTCGTACCGTTCAATATCGGCTGGCACCTGACCCACCACGTTGATGCCGGGGTTCCCTTCCGCAACCTGCCCGCGTATCACCGCCACCTCCGTGACGCGGGCTACGTCAATCGCGAGATCGAATACCCCAATTACAGGGCAATTTGGCGTGCGTGCGCTGGGGCGTGATTTCGACTGTATTGAGTTCCACTCTGTTCATTTCCACTGTGTTCATTTCCACTATGGCCGTAGTGGTAATACGAACCACGTCTCTAGACTGAGGGACCGTGAGTGAACTGCTGAAAATCAACAACCTCCACGCCCGTCCTGTCGCAGATGACGACGTCGTCGCTGAAGACATCCTTCGTGGATTGGATCTCACCATCAACGAAGGTGAGATCCACACCATCATGGGCCCAAATGGCTGTGGCAAGTCCACGCTTGCAAGCACACTTCTTGCCTCGCCCGAATATGAGGTCACCGAAGGCGATGTGTTCTTAAAGGGCGAAAACATCACCGATTGGTCAACTGATGTGCGTGCAAAGGCTGGAATGTTCTTAGCGTTCCAATACCCACAAGAAATCGCTGGTGTCTCAGTGATTCAATTCTTACGTCAATCATTGTCTGCGCGTAAAGGAATCGACTTATCGGTACTTGAGTTGCGTTTGGCAGCAATGGACTGGATGAAGCGTCTCGGTATGGATTCATCTTTTGTTGATCGATACCTCAATGAAGGATTCTCCGGCGGAGAGAAAAAACGCAATGAGATTATGCAGATGGCATTGCTAGAGCCCGAGATTGCCATTCTCGACGAAACCGACTCAGGTCTCGACATCGATGCGTTACGCATTGTTGCAAAAGGCATTCGCGAAGTCCGTATAGATCGACCACAGCTTGGCATTCTTCTCATCACGCACTATCAACGCCTTCTTGACGAGTTGAACCCCGATTTTGTTCACATCATGATCGACGGAAAGATCGTGCGCTCAGGTGGCATGGAAGTTGCCGAAGAACTTGAGCGCAACGGCTACGAGGCGTACAAGAGCTGATCATGTCATTTGATGCGTCCGTGATTCGTAAGGACTTTCCTGTCCTGCAGCGCTACATCAACGATAAACCACTTGTTTATCTTGATTCTGCAAACACGTCGCAGAAGCCGCAGAGCGTGATCGATGCAATGACACGATTCTTGGAACATGATTACGCTCCCACCAATCGAAGCGCGTATCAGATCGCTGCGCATGCCACAGACCTGTATGAATCCGCACGGATCACTGCACAGCATTTCATCAAAGCGTCAAAACCGCACGAGTTGGTATTCACAAAGAATGCAACGGAAGCCTTGAACCTCATCGTGCGGGCGTGGGGAGAGAAATTTCTCCGTGCTGGTGATGTTGTCGTCCTCACCCACATGGAACACCACGCCAACATTGTGCCCTGGCACATGCTCGTGGAAAAGATTGGCATTCAATTGCGGTGGATCCCACTGACTGCAGATGGACAACTCGATCTCACGAACATAGATACGTTGCTTGATGGCGCAAAAGTGTTGTCGTTTACGGCAATGTCGAACGTGCTCGGCACTATTACGCCCGCAAAACAGCTGTGTGATGCGGCTCATCGCGCGGGTGCAATTGCAATAGTCGATGGATGTCAATCCGTTCCCCACTTGCCCACCGACGTTGTCGACATGGGAGCCGATTTCCTCGCATTCAGTAGCCACAAACTATGTGGCCCCACTGGTCTTGGCATCTTGTACGGGCGTGAAGAACTCCTTGACGCCATGGATCCATTCATCGGCGGCGGCAACATGATTAGCGATGTCCGACTTGACGGATTCACATGTGCCGAACTTCCCTACAAATTTGAAGCAGGCACACAGCCAGTTACTGAAGTGATCGGATTTGGCGCTGCTTTGCAGTATCTATCGCATCTTGGGATGGACGCAATACGTGAACACGAAGTTGCACTGACGTCGTATGCAATCGACACCCTCACACAGCGATTTGGAGACGACATTGTGATCCATGGCAGTCGTGACGCCAGTGTGCGTGGTGCAACGATCAGTTTTGCCTACAGAGATCTTCACCCTCACGACGTCAGTCAAATTCTGGATGAATCAAATGTCTGCGTCCGCGCCGGTCACCACTGTGCAAAACCGCTCATGCGACTACTCGGTGCTGCCGCTACCGTTCGTGCCAGTTTTTACCTGTACAACACGCCTTCCGAAGTTGATGCCTTGTGCGACGCGCTCGAACAAGCAGGCAATTTCTTTACGTTCTAACTAGCTATCTAAATAATTATCTATCTGACCAACTATCTTTCGAAGTAGCCGTACCTCGAAAGTCATAACAAGCGAGACACCATGCCCGGATTAGAAGACCTCTACCGAGAAATCATCTTGGATCATTACAAGAGCCCACGCAACCGTGGTGAGCTTGAACCACCGGCTATTCGAGCCGAAGGGCACAATCCGTTATGCGGTGACGAGATTCAGGTGTATCTCCAAGTAGAAGACGGCATTGTCTCAGACGTCAAGATCAGCGGACAAGGTTGTTCCATTAGTCAAAGCTCTGCGTCGATGATGTCTGCTGCAGTCAAAGGCAAAAAGATCGAAGATGTTCGCGCACTTGTTGCGCGTTTTCGTCACATGATGTCTATTGACGAGGAAAACGACTCGCCCATCGATGATTCGGTTCCGTTGGGTGATCTTGAGGCTCTGCAAGGAGTGGTGAAGTTCCCCGTGCGCATCAAATGTGCGGTTCTTGCATGGAATGTTCTCACTCAGGCCCTCGACCAGGCAGCTGCCTGACAACGATCACCTACATCGCACACTGATTCTCAGTAGCCTTACACGCGTGAAAGTCGTTCGCAATTTCCAACGTCGCGCGATGATCATCCCAACGATTGCAGTTGCAATATCTGTACCCGTATTTGGACTACCTGCACAATCGTTGGAAACCTCCCCCACGATGCGTACCACATCCGTCGAGACCGCCATCGCAAACGTGTCCAAAGCGGCATCGATCGTGAACCGCCAAGCACCGTTGTCTCTCGTTCGTCGCGGACCAGCCGACGTCGGTTATGTCACCGTGGTACTCGATGAACAAACCACGTACGTGTACTCGCCATCTCGTCGACTCATCGCAACATTTCCAGTGTCCACTGGTCTTGATGACACAACCCCTGTTGGTTCATACACCGTATTTTCAAAATCTGCCGACACCTTCTACACACCGAATCCACGTGAACGCATGCGATGGATGACCCGATTCACCAAAGGACCAAATGGTGGCAACATCGGCTTTCACTCGATTCCCTACATGACAACCGATGTGGGCGAAGTGAAGTTCCCCACTCCTGTTGGGCTCGCGCCGTCTTCTCACGGCTGTGTTCGCATGCGCGACGCAGATGCGCAGTGGTTATTCGACAACATCTCGTTAGGGACTGTTGTCACCGTGATTCAGTCGAAATAGCTACTACAACGCGGTAGTTGGAGCACGGCGCAATAAACGGCCTGTGGTGACAAGTCGAACTCCGATCACCGCAACAACAAATCCGATGACCGCAAGTGTGGTGAGTTCCTCATCGAACAAGAAGTAGGACTGAATCACAGACAATGCAGGGGTGAGAAAGAACAAACTGTTCACCTGAGATGCTGCTTGTTTCTTCAACAACTGATTCATTAACAAAATGGCACCTAACGACAACACGCCGACTGCCCACAACATGGACAACACCGTGTTGGTGGTGTACTCGACGTCCCAACCCTCATTAAACACGGCCACGATCACCAGCACAGATGCTGCACCCACATATTGCACGGCGGTACCACGTACGAGTGGAGCGTTTTGTCCGCGAGCACGCTGAAGAAGAGTCCCCGCTGACATTCCAACAATCGCAATGGACATCGATGTCAAAGTAATGACGGTGATCCCTGTGTCCTCTCCGATACCGCGCGCAAGAACGACACACACGACACCAGCTAAACCAAGTGCAAGTCCACTCCACTGCACAAGCGTCATCCGCTCGTGCAACGCAAGATGGCCGACAACGGCGGTGACCACTGGGGGCAAAGCGGCAAGGAGCGCCGCGACGCCAGGAGATAAATCACGAGAAGCTGCATAAAACACTCCACCGAGATAACACGCATGCATCAAAATGCCAGCGATAAACAATGGTGTGAGATGTTCACGACGAAGCGACGATTCTCGTAGTACCGAGGCGATAACAAATAGCATCACCGCCGCCAAAACCATCCGAATCGCAAGAAACGTAAATGGCCCAGCATCACGCGTTCCGTAACGAGCAACGATGAACCCCGTGCTCCACAGCACGACAAATAACGGCGGGGCTATTTTCTCAATGTTCACACAAGATTTCTAGTGCCGTCATTGGCCAAGGTGGCTCGATGTCGACGCCAGCCCTGAAACCCCGTGACGCCAAAAGTGATCAGCGTGAGTGGCACCACGATGAGAGCAGCGGTACTCATGAACTCTGTGGCATCGCTGTCGTTGGCACGAAAGATGAGATAGGCAACGTACGCAAGGTAGTAGGCCATCAGCAAAAAGCCTTCCCAGCGTTTAATCATGAAACCGTTCCAACAAATAGGGATGAGCACAAACGCAGACACGATCATCACCGGCAAATCGAGACGAAGTGCTTCGTCAGTAACAGGGATGCCACCCGACGACAGGAATCCCGATAGGCCAAGCACACCAAGCAAGTTGAAAATATTTGAACCTACGACGTTGCCCACCGCGATATCTCGTTGCCCACGTATGGCAGCGAGCACCGAGGTTGCAAGTTCGGGCAATGATGTTCCAGCGGCGACCACCGTGAGGCCAATGACTAAGTCACTAACACCGAGGGACTCGGCGATATCAGTTGCTGAATTCACTAACAAATTAGAGCCAAGGACCAACGCTGCAAGCCCTCCAATAATCAATAAAATCAGCACCCAAAATGGTCGTTCAATGATCTGGTCTTCTAATTCTTCGATGGATTCGCTGTATTCGTCCATCACCTTTTTGGTGTCTTTTCGTGCGTTTCTAATTAGCCAAACCGTGTACACGAGCAGAGCAAGAAAGAGAAATATTCCTTCCACACGTCCGATCAAATTGTTCAGTGCCAGTACGAATACAGCTCCCGACACCACAATCATGACGGGGATGTCGATGCGAATCAGGCGTTGAGTGACAACAAGTCCGCCAACTGTTGCCGAGACTCCGAGAATGAAAAGAACGTTGAATATGTTGCTCCCCACCACATTTCCCAAACTCATGTCGGTGTTACCCGACACCGATGCCCCAACACTCACGGCTAACTCGGGAGCACTCGTTCCAAATGCAACTACCGTGAGACCAATAACAACCGGCGCAATACCAAGACGTGTAGCAACTGTCGCAGCGCCCTTCACCAAAAGTTCGGCTCCGCCCACAAGAGCCACGAGTCCAAGTGCAAGAGCGATAAAAGTCCACGCAGTCATAGGTACTCGACTATACGACCAGACCTCTCCAAGACTCTGGTTTGATTCTCGATCTATTCCTGACTAAACTAGTCATAATTGTCAGATTTAAATAATCCCATATGAAAGGCCCACGATGTCCGTTCTTCCTGAAGTCCTTGCTGCCAATCAGCAATACAGCGCCTCTTTTGGCGACAAGTCACAGCTCGCACTCCCACCTGCTCGTCAGTTCGCCATCCTCACGTGCATGGATGCACGTCTTGATCCAGCAAAATATGCCGGACTCGCAGAAGGCGATGCGCACGTCATACGAAATGCAGGTGGACGCGCTAGTGATGATGCAATTCGATCGCTGGTTATTTCATACAAACTGCTCGGAACAAAAGAATGGTTCGTCATTCATCACACCGATTGCGGAATGGAATTTTTCACAAATGACGTAATGGCCGGACTGCTTGCCTCAAGTCTTGAAACTGCCGCTCTCGGCGCCAATGGTTTTACCGATGTTGGTAAGGGTCCAGGTTCGCCTGAAGGGCGTTACATCAATTGGCTCACCATCGCCGATGCATCACACAGTGTTGTTGAAGATGTTCAACGCATCAAGCGTCACCCACTGGTGCCAGGGTCTATCCCCGTGTATGGCTACATCTATGACGTGAAATCGGGCGCACTGGTGGAAATCCCTGAGGCCACCGCCGCGGGAAAAGCCAACTGAGCCAACCAATGTCACAGCGTATAACTGCTGTTTAAAACACGTTTTTGATAACATCTATTAGGTGTCAACAGTTCTTGACAACCTCCTGACAGCGCCGGTTATCGCATTTGTTGTTGCTCTGGTAGCCACGCTCGTTCGTTTCGATCTGCGGCTACCAGAGTCGCTGTATCCGATCTTGTCCACGTATCTTTTGCTGGCAATCGGAATTAAAGGTGGAAAGTCGCTTGCTGCCGCATCGATGTCGGACCTAGGGAAACCACTCATTGCAGCAGTGATCATTGGTGTCATCACTCCCCTAGTGGGTTTTGCATTTTCAAAATTCATCGGACGATTAGATGTGGTTAATGCCGCTGCAATAGCCGCCCACTACGGATCAGTGTCAGCAGTGACATTTACCGTCGCGCTAGCAAGTCTGGAGTCGCGCAACATCGACTTTGAAGGATTCATGGCCGGCTTGCTCGCCGTTCTTGAAGTGATTGGCATCGTCGTTGCCTTGTTCCTTGCGCGCGGAAGCACCGACGGTGAAGGCTGGAAGTCTGCGCTGTCAGAAGTTGTGCGCGGACGAAGCATTGCGCTACTTGTGGCTGGCATTGCGATCGGTGCAATTGTCGGAGAAGAACGACTCGCCCCCACTGACACCCTCTTTGTTGGACTCTTTTCTGGCGTTCTTGTCTTGTTTCTCATTGAAATGGGAGTTGTAGCGGCAGAAAGATTGCGCGACATCGGCGCTGTTGGTTGGCGCATCGTGATCATTGGAGTTGGTGTTCCACTCGTGAACGGCACAATTGGGGCGCTTCTCGGAGCAGCCGCGGGACTCTCTACTGGCGGTATCGCAATTATGGCAACCCTCGCAGGGAGTGCGTCATACATCGCTGCCCCAGCAGCGGTTCGACTCGCTCTTCCCAAAGCCAGTCCCGGCCTATACGTCACAACGTCATTGGGTATTACCTTCCCATTGAATCTGACCCTCGGTATTCCGTTCTACATTGCCCTTGCACAAGCACTGAGTTAACAAAGGACACAAGATGAGCACAGTGATACGACAAATGGTGACGATCATCAGTGAACCAGTCATCGAACACAAACTCATTGACGACATTAAAAAATGTGGCGCGAAGGGTTACTCCGTGAGTTCGGTTCGTGGTGAGGGCATAACCGGCAACAGATCTCTCGACCTCAGCGGCCCAAGCATCAGATTAGAAACTGTTGTGACCGACAAAGTGGCAGAAAAAATTCTTGAAATGCTGTCACAGAATTACTTCGACACCTACGCGACTGTTGCATGGATCACACCAGTTCATGTAGCCCGCCCGAATCGTTTTTAACCTGTTTTGTTTTCAAAAATTGATCTCAAACCAGCCAGATACTTCTTTGAGTTCTGATTAACAGGTCTCACAAACGCGTCTACAAGTCTCCGTCGCTCAATAAATTGAGAACTTGTTGGGCACGGGCTTGCACAGCATCGACGTCTGAAAGTTTGCGCGCCGCATACACCTGACGCGACACCCTCGGGTTTCGAACGAATTGTTCGTCGTGTCGCAACATAAAGTCCCAGTACAAGGTTGTAAAAGGGCATGCATTGTCACCCACCCGTTTCTTGCGATCGTATTGACAGCCGTTGCAGTAGTCACTCATGCGGTCAATGTATGCCCCGCCGCTCGCGTACGGTTTTGTGGCCAATCGACCCCCATCTGCATACAACGACATTCCCACCACGTTTGGCACCATTACCCATTCAGCGGCATCAACAAATGATTCCCACATCCAGTCAGTGAATTCACGCGGACGAATACCTGAGATGAGCGCAAAATTTCCCAACACCATCAGACGTTGAATGTGGTGTGCCCATCCGTAATCATGAATGGCGCGAAGCGACTGTGACACACAATTCATGTGCGTGCCGGTGTTGCCGTCAAACAATGACGGAAGAGGTATCTGTGCATCTAATCCGTTCATGTCGGGATACTCAGGCATGAATGTCCAGTACATATTCCAGATGAATTCACGCCACCCGATTATTTGACGGACAAAACCTTCCACGCTGTTAATCGGAACTCCGCCTCGTTCGAACGCTGCCAATGCAGCTTCGACAACTTCGCCGGGAAGCAGCAAGCCAAGATTCAAATATGGAGACAGCAGCGAATGCGCAAGATGCCAATTATTGGTGAGCATTGCGTCTTCATGCGGACCAAAGTCCGGCAACACGTGATCAATAAAAAATTGAAGTCGGTCAAGCGCCGCAGATCGTGTCGTTGCCCATTGACCAAATGGGACAGCACCCGGGTTCTCACTGGGCAGACCCGCAATGACCTCATTGTCGATGTGGTCAAGTTGACCAACGGGAGGTGTTGGCCATCGATCATGGCCATCTTTCGGTGCAGGTTCCCGGTTCTCATCGTCATAGTTCCATCTCCCACCAATTGGTTGTTGACCATCCATGAGATATCCAAAGCGCACACGTTGCCACCGATAGAAGTCCTCCATCTTCAATGATTTGCGCCCGTGCGTAAATGTGGCGAAGTCATCAGGGTGGCACAAGAACTGATTGCTTCTCACTGTCTCAATACCGAGTGCCTCACACAACTGTCGTGCGCGATAACTATTGGGCTCGGTTGCCACGATCTGTGACGGCTTCCACTGCGCTCGATGTCCTTCCACACCACTTCTCATGCTCACTGCGTGGCGGTAGTCAACTTCAAAGCCGCTAGCGCGCAACTCTTCTGCGAAATGACGCATCGCCGAGAGATATAAATGAAGACGTTGGGGGTGCCACCGTTTCGAGGAGATCTTGTCGGCTGCTTCCACCAACAACACCCGGTGTGTGTCGGGTTGAGCCTGTGCCAGTGCCCCAATCCGAGTGTTTAATTGATCACCAAAAACCAAGACTGTGATCACGGTGTCATCCTATGGTGAAGCCACAACTCAACCGTCTGTGCGATGGCGGGTGACCAAGCACACAAATGAAGAGCATTGCGTGCGTGGACACGGTTACGCCACGCCAGTACATTTCGTGGTGAGGAAAACATGTTTAAGAACACAATGAAAACAGCCATCCTGCTCGCCGGACTCGGTGGGCTCATCGTCGGAGTCGCGTCGCTGCTCGGTGGCGGCAGCTCGGGCGCCGTCATGATCGGCCTGGTGCTTGCACTCGTTATGGTCGGCGGTTCCTATTGGTTTAGCGATCGACTCGCACTGAAAGCAGCGAACGCGCAAATCATTACCGAAGCAGATAACCCACGTTTCTACGGTCTCGTTCGCGACCTTGCGGTTCGTGCCAATCTCCCGATGCCAACTGTTGCTATCTCGCCATCTGACCAACCAAATGCATTTGCTACCGGACGCGGACCAAACAAAGCGGTGGTGTGTGCAACTGCTGGTTTGCTTGAGTCGCTCACTAAAGAAGAACTTGAAGGTGTGATGGCACACGAACTCATGCACGTACGCAACCGTGACATTCTCATCGGTTCTGTTGCTGCAGCAGTTGCAACCGCTATCTCTGCAATTGCACAGATGGCAATGTTTGCCACGATGTTCTCAGGCGGAAGAGACGACGACAATCGACCCAATCCACTTGCAATTCTTCTCGTGTCGATGTTGGCTCCGCTCGCTGCCGGTCTCATCCAAATGGCCATCAGCCGGTCACGCGAATTTGAAGCTGACCGCAGTGCCGCTGAACTTCTTGGTGATGGCGAACCACTTGCTCGTGCACTCGAGCGAATTGAAGTACTCGCCACTCAACGACCAATGATGGTTCCACCCGCTCAAGCACAGGCATATATTCACAATCCTCTTGCAGAAATGCATCACAAGCGTAGGACTGGTGTTGACGTGGGACGATTGTTCTCTACACACCCCAACACCGCAGATCGCATTGCGCGTCTACGTGCAATGACTTTCAACTGAAGCGATTTGCGTCCTCATTTTCGGCCGGACCACTAAAGAAGAAGAAACACGCTCCAAGAAGCGAACATACACCCGCCACTGTGTAGGACAATGCGTAACCACCGGAACGGTCATAGATGTAGCCAAGCAGTAGCGGACCACCAGCGTTTCCCGTGAGAGAAATCAAACCCGACCGTGCAGAAATGCGGGCGTAATCTTTCACACCAAATCGCTCCGCAATGAGTAGCGATTGCATGATCAAGATATTGCCCACAACAGCGCCGAATACACCAATCATGATGAACAACAACACAGTATTGTCAAGTCGACCAATCACAATGACAGCAACTCCTTGAATAACGGTTATTGCCAACATGAAATTCACAAGCCGAAAACGAGGAATGATTTTGCTTCCCGCCAGACGAAACACCACGCTTGCACCGGACAAGACGGTGGTTGTGAGTGCAGCAGTACCGGCATTGGTCCGTTCTTCCATCAACTTCACAAGTTGCTGAATTGCACCGATTTGAGTTCCCAGTACAAGCGTGTACCCAAAGGTCACCATCCAAAAAAACCGCGTCTTGACCGCGTCAGAAAAATTGACTCCAGGCAGTGACACCACATGGTCTTTGGGCATTGGTTCACCGTCTGGCATCCATGACAATGCGAAGGGATCTGGACGCAAGAAGAGATAGGCGGGTACCGCCGTACCGATAACCCAGAAAAACGCCAGGAACGGGGCGGCCGATTCCAGACCACGATTATCGATAAGACTTTTGACAATCGGAGTAAGGACAATGCCTCCCACTGACAAACCGGTTGATGACACCGCAAGAGCTACCGAACGACGAACGTGAAACCAACGTGTCACCACTGTTGTTGCAGGCGTGAGACCAACCGCCGACCATCCAAGACCAAAAATGAAATACACAGCAAACAACTGCCACGTCTCACGTACTTGTCCCAGCAATAAAAGCGAGACTGCGCCAACAAGTGCACCACCGTACACAACGAGTCGCACATCGTATTTTGTAATAAGGCGAGCCACCCCAACACTCATCACACCTGCAACCAGGAAAAAGAACGATGTTGCAAGCGACATTGTGCCAACTTCCCAATCGCGTTCTTTTGTGAACGCATTGAGATAGACGGCCATACCGTAAAAGCCCAGTGCCGAGCTGGTGAACATCATCGCGAAACATGCACCAACAACCCACCAACCAGGGAACTTGTTTTTGGGAACGAACAGCATTTTGTCGCGCCGAGCCATCAATTTCATGCGCTAGTCATGCTACGAAACGGTTAATTGTTCCTCGGTATCAAAGCTTCGTTCTTCATCTTTATTTATAAAGAACAGGGTCATTGCTCCAAGAAATGACACCGATGCCGCGATTGTGTACGGCACTTCATAGCCATTGGAGACGTCACGGAGCCACCCGAGAAGCAATGGTCCTCCAGCGGTTCCCACCATGGAAATGAGATTGCACCGAGCTGTGATTCGAGCAAAGTCCTTCGAACCGAACTTCTCTGCAAGCATGAGCGACTGGATGATATAGGTGTTGCCAACCATGATGCCAAAGACACCAATGCTTAGCAAGAGACCAAACGTCGATTGTGCGTAACCAATTCCAAGCACAGAGAGCGCCATCGACGCACATACAGCGATACCCAGTTTGCGCAAGTTAAAGCGGGGCAAGATGCGCGCTCCCAATATTCGGACAGCAACACCACAACCAGTGAGAACTGACACCGCAAATGCGGCTGTCTGCGGTGTTGTTCTCTCTTCGACCAACTTCACAAGTTGCTGGATCGCGCCAACTTGTGTGCCAAGAGCAAAAGTGAAACCGAGCGTAACTAACCAAAAAAACCGCGTCTTCACGGCGACAGCTAAATCCGTGCCTGTAATAGTTGGCACGTAATTGTCGACAATTGGTTCACCGTCAGGCAACCACCCAAGCTCAGTTGGACTTGTGCGTAAGAATAAGAAAGCCGGAACACAGGTTGCGACAATCCAAATGGCACCCACCCAAATGGAACCAGAACGCAACCCAAGTTCGTCAATGAGTCGTTTGGTGATTGGTCCAAGCACAATGCCACCGGCAGACAATCCGATTGAGGCCGTCGCCAATGCAACAGACCTCTTCTTGTGAAACCAACGAGTGACAACCGTGGTTAATGGCACTACTCCTGAAAAACCCCATGTAACGGCAAAGAGTGTGTAGGTAGCAAACATCTGCGCTTCATTTTCGACTTGGCCAAACAGAATGAGAGAGATCCCACCACCCACTCCACCGATGTACACAAGATTGCGCACATCAAAACGTTGTGTCATACGCGCGATGAATATGTTTGATAATCCGGTGATCAAAAAGAACCATGTCACTGCCATCGACACCATGGTGACGTTGAAGTCCAACTCACGCACGAATGCGTTCAGATACACCGCGAGGCCGTAGAAACCAAGACCCGCATTGACAAACAACACAGTGAAACTTGAAGCGACAATCCACCAGCCCGGAAACTTGTCCTTGCGTACGAAATACAGTGCGTGCCCAGCCACAAAAACCCCATTACCCCGTTGTCCAGTCTGACAATGCCAGGTGGCAACATCACTACTGAAGGAGATGTTTTCTCAGTGCCTCATAGAAGTTGCGACAACTAGGGTGACAACATGTCAATCGACGCTGATGCATTTCCCACCCAGTGGGCAAGTCCCCGTGGTTTTCGCCAGGCATACATCCACGAACGCAGCAAAAAAAGCTCGCCAGCACCCGCTGTGGTGTGTGTACATGGCTGGCCAGAGACTAAGCGCGTCTTTTGGAAAGTGATCGAACCGTTAGCAGATGCAGGCTTTGACGTGATCGTGCCGGACCTACGTGGTTTTGGAGACTCCGATGTTGGCCCGGATGGCTTTCATGATGTTGTGTCCCATGCTCACGATCTCTACGCGCTCGTCCATGACCACCTCGGATACGACAATGTTGTACTTGTCGGAGGAGACCTTGGAGGTCCTGTTATTCAGGAACTTGCGTTGCGTCACCCAGATTGGGTCAACCGAATGGTGTTGTTCAACTCACCGTTGCCCTACGACAAAGAACGTATGGCGGGCATGAACACCAGGGCTCCGCGCGAGGCCGCCGATTATTACTACCGGCAAGGAAACGATGCCGACGCACTCGCTAGCGAACTACGCACAGACGATGAACGTCGGCGCTACATCGCTACCTTTTATTCGTCGCGGTTTTGGGCCCATCCCGGAACCTTCTCCGCAGATGAGGTCAACTTTCATACTGAGCCATTCTCTGACGCCACAAAACTTCGTGCCAGTTTTGGAAACTATGAATCAGTGTTTCATGAAAACAAACGAGTGGAAAAACCGCTCTTAAGGATCAATACGCAAACACCAACTCTTATTTTGTTTGGAATGAGCGACCACGTGCTCTATCCAGACTTCGACCGAATGGCTGCCACCGTATTCACCCACCACGTGGGACCGTTTCTCTTACGTGATTGCGGACACTTCGTGCCATGGGAAGCCCCACATCAATTGGTGAGTGGCGCCGTTGCCATGTGTTCAGATCTTCTCGCCAAGTAGCGCATTAATCGCAGACGCAAGATCAATATCACGTTCTGTGATCGCACCCACATCATGTGACTTCAAACTGATGTTGACCGTGTTCCAACTGTTACACCAATCCGGATGATGATCTTGTTGTTCGGCGATATCAGCAACGTCTGTCATAAAGGCAAAAGCCTCTCGGAAGTTCTCAAATTCGAATTTGCGAAACAGTGTGCTGTTACGCACGTCCCAGCCAGGCGGAGCAACTACTTCACTCATCACACAAACGCTGCGTAACCGTCTCGTTCGAGTTCATCTGCAAGCTCGGGCCCACCCGTGTTTACGATGCGGCCGTCAACCAAAATGTGCACTACATCGGGCTTCAACTCTTCCAACAGCCTTACATAGTGCGTGATCACCAATACGCCAAGGTTGTCTTCTTTCGTGGCGTCTTCCACACGACGCGCACAATCACGCAACGCATCAATGTCGAGCCCGGAATCGAGCTCATCAAGAATCGCGATCTTGGGCTTCAACATGGCCAGCTGAAGAGTCTCATTACGCTTTTTTTCGCCACCTGACAAGTCAACGTTCACAGCACGTGCCACAAGCGAGTCATCAAAGGAAATGCGCTTTGCCTCAACGGCAATACGTGACGCCATGTCATCTGTCGACCTGCCACGTGCAGTTAAAGCTTCGGTCAAAACGGCATCAAGATGCACACCAGGAACTTCAGTCGGGTACTGCATCACAAGATGAAGTCCCGCGACCGCACGTTGCCATGTGGGAAGCGACAACATGTCTTGTCCATCCAAAGTCACAGTGCCCTCGAGCACTTCGTACCCTGGCTTTCCCATGATGACAGCGGACAACGTCGACTTGCCAGCGCCGTTAGGACCCATTACTGCGTGTACCTGACCAGATTCAATGGTGAGATTGATTCCTTTCAGAATCTCTTTGCCGGCAATGCCTGCACGCAAATTACGAATTTCTAATGTGCTCATTTCACTGCCTTCACGTCGATCATCACTTGACCGTCTTTCACAAACGCTGTGTAGACGGGTACGGGCTGTGTGGCGGGCAAAGTAGACGGTACGCCTGTTTCCAGACTGAAGTTGCTGCTATGACGCGGACACTCCAATTCTTTTGTGTCGCACCACACTTCCCCGTCTGATAGCGAGACGTTCGCATGGCTGCATTTGTCATACAGCGCGTACACGTCGTCGTCGATGCGTACTAGAGCAACGTCAATGCCATTCACCACTACTTTTCTTGCACTACCCGATTCGATATCTGCCAGAGCACACACTGCAACAGCACTCATTTCACAACCTCAGCATTCAGTTTCTTAGATACAGCGGCACGTAAATCGTCAACGTTTGCGATCTTCGGCAAACGATCAATGACTTCATCAAAGAATCCGATAACCACTAATCGCTCGGCAATGTCAGAAGGAATGCCGCGACTCTCTAAGTAAAACTTCTGATCTGCGTCAATTGATCCCACAGTGCTCGCATGGCTGCACTTCACGTCATTGGTTTCAATCTCTAAGTTGGGCACACTTTCGGCCCATGCACCTTCACTCAATGTGAGGTTGCGATTGGTTTGAAATGCCTGCGAACCAGAAGCCTTCTCACCAATGCGAATAAGCCCGGTGTATACGCTGCGAGCCACATCACGGACAGCACCCTTGAAAAGCAGATCGCTATATGTTCGCGGAGCAATGTGATGTTGCAGAGTGCGGAAGTCATGCATCTGAGCGCCACCCGTGAAATACAACGCCGTCTGGTGCGAGTTTGCACCCTGTTCTACCAACCGAGATTCAGAACGAACTCGCGCATAGTCTCCGCCGAGTGCCACTGTGAATAGTCGCGTAGTGGAATCGCGATAACCAACTGCCTGCTGATGAGCAATCTGCCAAGTGTTAACACCCAGTTGATTGATCGCTACATAAGTAACACGAGCACTTTTCCCTGCACGCACCTCAAGCACAGGGCACACAAGCGATGTAATCGAGTCCGCAGAGGTGAAACGCTCAATAACCGTTACTTCGCTATTTTCCTCGGCGTCAATGACAAGACGTGGATATGCAACTATTCCATCTGTATCAACTGTGTGCAGAAGCTCAATGGGTGTTTCAAGTGCTTTCCCTGCTGGGATTCGAAGTGACACAACATCGCGACCGTGTTCCAAATTGAGGTCCGCAAAGACATCGGGAGATGTATCGATGGCGACACCAGTAACAGGAGAAGCAGTTCGGTATTCATCAACACCGATTGTCTCAGTACGTACAGATCCAATTGCATACTTGCTTAGGTCTAGTTCTTCAATTCGGCTGTAACGCCAAATTTCTTCTTCTGATGATGGAAGTGTGGGGGTGATACTCACTTGTTACTCAACTCACTTGATCGGGTGATTATTTCTTACGTTTGTTTTTCTTGCGTTTCCACCAGCGATTCTTGTCACTGGGGTCCTCGAACAAAATGTCTCGCCCTACGGAATTCACGATTTCTTCTGCCGCTTCAAGAATCGCTGCGGCAGATCCATCGTCTAGACCGGGAACTTCGTCTGGCGTGGGTGGCAATACGGATGCTCCATGCACCCACCCGACATCTGCGAGTCGGCGTTCGTACTTTGGACAATCATCAGGACAACGCCACGGTGCCTCGGGAGCTAAATCGAGATTGCACTTGCGCACTGCATCGCCGTTGGCGTATGTGCGACTTTCAAAATGTTTGCACTCAGTTCGCATAGGCATGGCTACACCGAGGGACTAATCAGCCCACAGATCCTTCCATCTGCAACTCAATAAGACGGCTCCATTCAACGGCGTATTCCATTGGCAGAGTGCGTGTTACTGGCTCAATGAAGCCGTTCACAACCATGCTCATTGCTTGTTCTTGCGACAGACCACGGCTCATCAAATAAAAGAGCTGCTCATCAGCAATCTTTGACACGGTTGCTTCGTGACCAATCTCTGCGTCGCGCTCGCCCACTTCGATGTACGG